>CAJPFH010000033.1 GCA_905339165.1 Flavobacteriales bacterium | reverse complement strand
AAAGAAGTCCTGGCAATAGAGGGTGTTGATGCAACCCGGACAAGGACAAATAATGTAAATGAGATCTTTGAAGTAATGGGAATCGAGGCTGCAAGGCAGGCATTGATCAATGAGGCCACAGATACCCTTAAAGAACAGGGTCTTAATGTGGATGTCAGGCATATAATGCTTGTATCAGATATCATGACTGTTGACGGGGATGTAAAACCCATAGGCAGGCATGGTATTTCCGGTGAAAAGGCCAGTGTGCTCGCAAGGGCTGCGTTTGAAGTAACTGTCAATCACCTGCTGGATTCCGGAATGAGGGGTGACGTTGATGAGCTAAGAGGCGTCACCGAAAATGTAATAGTCGGACAACCCATAAGATTGGGAACTGGAAACGTTAAATTAATTGCACGAAAAGCTAAATAATGGAGAATAAGTATGGAAACTGATTTAAATAAAGTATTCAGAAGCGTTTTATCAACAGGAAAAGTTGTTATAGGCACGCGGCAGACCATTGATGCTGTAAAAAATGGAAAGGCGCAGAGTGTTGTTTTATCATCGAATTGTCTTGAAAAAACAAGAAATGAATTAAAAGGAGTACCTGCAATAAATTATCCCGGAAACGGGGTAGATCTTGGGATTGCATGTGGAAAGCCGTTCTCAATTACAGCTTTTGCGGTTCTGGAGCCAGGTGATTCCGGAATACTCACTTTAAAGGAGAATGAATGAGTGAAGTTAAGTTAAGCATGGATGGAATAAGGTACATTGCGTTATTTGAAAAAATCACCGGGGCGCAAGCAAGAGATTGCTATGAGGATACCGAGAACAACAGGCTTCTTTTTGTAGTCAGGAATGGTGATATGGGGCTTGCTATAGGAAAAGGCGGGGAACATATCAACAACGTAAAAAAGGCTATTGGTAAATCAGTAGAAATAATCGAGCATTCCGATGACCCTGTTTTGTTCATTAAAAATGCATTTCATCCAATAACTTTAAAAAATATTAATATTAAAATTAATGATGGCAAGCGTATAGCTTATGTAGAAGTTCCAACTAAAGAGAAGGGGCTTGCCATCGGGAGAGACGGCAAAAATATTGAA
>CAJPFH010000032.1 GCA_905339165.1 Flavobacteriales bacterium | reverse complement strand
TCCCTTGGCATACCCGGTTAAATTCAGGCTCAGGGCATTGCCGTTTTGGTTTATAACGGGCTGTAGGCATTTGCCGAAAATATCGTATAGCTCTATTTGTTGGAGGTTTATAAGTTCTTGGCTTTCTATGGTAAAGAGGCCCGTAGAGGGGTTGGGGTAGATTGTAATATCCAAAAGAAATAAATCATCATTTTCATCTTCTTCTGAAATGAGTTGGGAAAAATAGGAATTTCCGGTAGTATCTTGTGCTATTCTGTTTCCACTGCCACAGGGGGCAATATACACATCTACATTATTTTCGGCCGTAAAACCGGGCAATAAATCTACACCCTGCCCTGCACGGAAAACCATATCAGCTCCTTTTTCTACAATAAGCTCGGGAGTGTTTTGCCAGTTTCCGTTTCCTGCATATAAATAATCGGTGGCTTCGTAAATAAAGGTTTGCCCGTTTTGAGATTGGCTGCTGTAAAAATAATTATCGAATGTGCGGTTTTCTATTACCATGGTAGAAGGGCAGTACTCGTAAAATTCGATGTCATCAAGTCCAAACTGCCCTTCCTCGGCATAAATAATGAAATAATTAATATTATTAAGTCCATTTGGGACATAAATAATACTTTGTTTTTGTTTCCAATTACAGCCTTCTTGATATGCTTTCTGCTCAATAATGTTTGAATTTACTAATTCCATTACTTGACTATTTCCTTTATACCATTTTTTTGATTCACTCGAAATAAAAAAACGTAAATGATTTTTTCCAGAAGATTGATCTACATTATAGGTTGAGTATGCAATATATTTAAATCTAACATTATAAAATTTGCCAGGAGGTAAGGTCGCATCAAAAGTATTATATATGGCATTGTGGTAAGATTTCTTATATTTTTCTTTCTCTTCTTTATACTTAAGTGCATATTGTTTTAAATACAGAAAACGATTTGAGGTTTGAATATTCGCATTACCGGAACTATAACCACCAGTACTACCATAATACCAGCCACAAACAAATCTATAATTATTACAAACTGATTCTGAAATATCAAGCCAAAATGGCGAAAAACCATTCCCCATATTTATTTCGTGCTTTGCAACACGCCAATTACTAATATAGTTATCTATATCAAATACACTAACACCATAATTGCAATCAGACTTAAAATTGCCTAATTCGAAAGTGTGATTATCAAACAAGACATTTTGAGAAAATGTGATGTTTGAGAAAATGATTAAAATTACAATACTCAGATTTTTTTTCATCACTTATTTAAGTAAAATATTTAAATAATAACCAAACATAAAATGGTAAGTAGAAACGGGTGCTATGCCCCAACTATTTTGGTAAACACTTCCCTGCGTACGAAGTGAAACACCACTTTCTATATGAAAACTCCTATACAATCCTGACAAAACACCAACACTTATTGAAACGCCACTAAATAAATATTTTCCAGTTAATGGATTTATTGTATTTGATTTGCTACCGGGCTCTGAGGTAAAATTAGTTATCGTATCTATAGTTGAATATCTGTATGAACTATTGGAATAAAGTTGGATATTCTCAATATATAGATTACCCCTGATACTGTAATTTAGATTTTTACTTAGGATACTTGAATAGAGAACGCCTGGACCCAATTGAAAACCATAGTATTTCTCCGTTGCAAATGTATATTGTTCATAATTCAGGTAGTTGTTTTTTTCATATACATAATACCCTTGCTTGCGTTGATTTAAGCCTATAATTAAATTTGCTGAAACATTTTTAAAAATTAAATAATTTATAGAGCATGCCATGCCATAATTGTATGCGGAATAAGACAGAATATTTTTATTTTTATCTTTACTATAAATTGAAACATCGGAATGTATACCCATAAATAATCGGCCTGATTTAAGTGTGGTATCACTTTCTTGTGCATAAAAAGAAATCGCATATAAATACACCATGAAAAAAGAAATCAGGTATTTTAATGTCTGGATGTTCATATTAAAACTTATTTTACTTTGCTTTCTAATTCTTTTATTCTTTTTTCTTGCTCAATGGTGTAAAGCGTTAGTTCTTCTATTTTCAAGAGCAGTTTACTAATCATTTCGCCTACTTCAATACCGTTGGCATCCACTTCTTTTTCATTGGGTATTTCAGGCAGATGCCCGTATGCTTGTATATGTTGCTCTACCTCTGTTAAGCTTCTTAGTTTGTATTCCGGCTTAAATACGTAATCGCACCATGGAGCCCGTACTTCTACTTTCGTTGTTTTTATACTACCACAAACACTCAAGGCTATGTTGGGGTTGGGAGCTGTGCCAATGCCCACATTTCCAAAAACAGAAAAATTGCTTTTTTGTTGTGTATTGCTATTTCCTATTACTACCTCTTTTTCGCTGTAATAGTTCAGTAACAATGCTCCCGTTCCGTTGGCTTCAATTATTGAATTGGCTCCATCGTGTGTAAGGCTGATATAGTCGGAATTGTTGATTCTGTAAAACCGAGCATCGCCATTTACATCTAATTTTAATTGATTAGGAGAGGAATAGTTTTGGGCTAAGGAGGTAGTACCTACACTTAAACCGTTAAATAAAATACTTTTTCCCGATACATGAAAAGGGGCCAAAGGTTTACTTAGCCCTACGCCTAAAAATCCGTAGTTGGGGCAAAGAATTACATCGTTCGGATTAACCGGGTTTTGACTTATGGTGTTTGCATATACCCATGGAGTAATTACAGGGCTGCATAAATAGGTGTCGTCTTGATTTACTATAACATTGCTGTAGGCTAACTCTCCGTTTTTATTTACTCCTACCAATTTAAATTGATTTTGTGGCAAAGCGGTGTCTGCCAAACTATTAAAATAAGCGTTTCCTTGTAAGTACAAATTCCCACTAACCCGCAAGTTATTATTTACATGGGCCGAATCGGAAATAGTAAGGCTGCTATCTACGGTAAGGTTTCCGCTTATTTGGCTTTGGCCTATTACCTGAAAATTACAGGTGGGGTTTGTTGTACCTACGCCTACAAAACCCGTATCGGGCAGGGTGTTGGGCAGGTTTTGGCTAATGGCCGAAAGGGAAAATATGCTCATAAGCAAGCATAATAAACTAATTTTTAGATAATTGGGGGGGGGGGTAATTTACCCTTCTTGTTTTTGTGCTGTGTGTGCATGGTGTAAATTTTTATGGAAGTAAAGGTAAGGAAATATTTTTGAGAATAGCAACTGATTTAAGTAAAAATGAAAGGAATGACTGATGACTCATTACTAATTACTTTTTAATCATGCTAAATCCTATCTTTGAAACACTTTTTTAAAGAATGAAAAAAATAACAAACACTCTCTTTCCACTTTCTTCACCTAGGGTTGACCTTGTAGGCGTGGAGGAACGCTGTGCCAAATTTACTTCGCGAAGCATAAAAACCGAAGCAAAAATGCAAGGACTAAAAATGGTTCTGAGTATGATAGACCTTACTACATTGGAAGGAGCCGACACCCCCGGAAAAGTAAAACAACTTTGCTACAAAGCCATGCACCTGCACGATGCCATTCCCGATTTGCCCACTACGGCTGCTGTGTGCGTTTATCCCAGCATGGTAAAAACAGCAAAAAAAGAACTGGCAGACAGTAACGTAAAAGTGGCGGCCGTGGCTACTGCTTTTCCTTCGGGGCAAGCTCCGCTTAAGGTAAAAATAGCCGATACCCAATTTGCTTTAGACCAAGGTGCCGATGAAATTGATATGGTTATTTCTAGAGGAAAATTTTTATGCGGGGAGTATCATTTCGTGTTCGATGAAATTGCCAAGATAAAGGAGCTATGTGGTAACATTCGTCTTAAAGTTATTTTAGAAACAGGCGAACTCGGCAGCTTAGATGATGTTCGCAAGGCCAGCGATATTGCCCTGTATGCCGGTGCCGATTTTATAAAAACCAGTACCGGAAAAATTTCTCCGGCTGCTACCATGCCCGTAACACTGGTGATGCTGGAAGCCATTAAAGATTTTTATTTCAAAACCAACGAAATGAGAGGCATGAAACCGGCCGGTGGCATTTCCACCGCTAAAAGTGCCTTGCATTATTTGGTAATGGTAAAAGAAACCTTGGGCGAAGAATGGCTAACCAATCAATGGTTTCGCTTTGGTGCCAGCCGCCTGGCAAACGATGTACTGATGCAAATTGTAAAACAAAAAACAGGCATTTACCATAGTGCCGATTATTTTTCTAAAGATTAAATTATGACAAAAAAAAGCAACATACATGCACTAACGGAGTGGAACTATACTCCCGCACCCGAAAGTAAAATCATTGCAAATATTGCTCCCCGCTACGAGTTGTTTATTAATGGGAAGTTTGTAAAACCAAGTTCAAAAAAATATTTTTCTACCATTAATCCCGCAACAGAAGAAAAACTAAGCGAAATAGCCGAAGCCAACGAAAACGATGTAGATAAAGCCGTAAAAGCAGCCCGCAAGGCATTCCATTCCTGGAGTAAGATTCCGGCAACAGAACGTGCCAAATACCTGTACCGCATTGCCCGCATGATACAGGAACGTGCCAGAGAATTTGCTGTTATAGAAACATTGGACGGTGGCAAACCCTTTAAGGAAAGTCGCGATTTTGATGTGCCCTTGGCAGCCAATCATTTTTTTTATTACGCAGGCTGGGCCGATAAATTGGAATACGCCTTCCCCGGAAAAAATCCAACACCTTTGGGCGTGGCCGGGCAAATTATTCCATGGAATTTTCCCTTGCTCATGGCGGCATGGAAAATTGCTCCTGCACTGGCTTGCGGAAACACCGTAGTGCTGAAACCTGCCGAAACAACCTCCCTAACGGCCTTAAAACTGGCGGAGCTTTTTCGCGATGCCGATTTACCCGCAGGCGTAGTAAACATTGTTACCGGAGCAGGAAAAACCGGAGCAGCCATTGTAAACCATCCGGATATTGATAAAATTGCATTTACCGGTTCTACCCAAGTAGGAAAAATTATTCAGAAAGCCATTGCCGGAACCAACAAAAAAGCAACGCTTGAATTAGGCGGAAAAGCCGCCAATATTATTTTTGAAGATGCTCCCTTAGACCAAGCGGTAGAGGGAATTATAAACGGAATATTTTTTAATCAGGGACATGTTTGCTGTGCAGGTTCGCGTTTGTTTGTGCAGGAAAGTGTTTTTTCCGAAGTAATAAAAAAACTAAAACACCGCATGAAAAGTTTGCGGGTAGGCGACCCACTAGATAAAAACACGGATGTAGGTGCCATCAATTCGAAAGAACAACATCAAACCATTTGCAAATATTTAGAATACGGAATAAAAGACGGTGCCGAAATTTTCTCTCATCCCTGCGAACTTCCTAAAAAAGGATACTGGGTTCGTCCTACTTTATTTTTAAATGTAGCCCAATCGCACCGCATTGCACAGGAAGAAATTTTTGGTCCGGTGCTGGCTGTACAAACTTTTCGCACCATTGCAGAAGTAATTGAAAAAGCCAACAATACCCCTTTTGGCCTCTCGGCAGGTGTATGGACAGATAAGGGTTCTAAAATTTTTAATTTAACTAATAAACTTCGTGCAGGAGTGGTTTGGGCAAATACCTACAACAAATTCGACCCCACCTCGCCCTTTGGAGGATACAAAGAAAGTGGCTTTGGCCGCGAAGGCGGATTACATGGGCTGATGCCGTATCTTACCTTTTAAACTTTTTAACTACTATAGTGAACCTACAGCCAATAAATAACTTGTAGGAATTAGGTTGTAATATACTCGTTGTTCATTTAGCAAATTTTTTATTGAAAATTTGTGCTCCGAATTAGAAAGATTGCTTCGACTCTTTCGCACAAACCATTTTATTGCCTCGCAATGACGCACGCAACAAACAGTACTCGTCATTGCGAAGGAGGAACGACTGAAGCAATCTCTTTATTTTGTGCTCCGAAACCCGCCATAACGCCAGTCGATAAAACGTTATATGTAAAATTTGCACAAATCAAAAAAATCTATGATCTACATCATAATACAATTACGTTTAAGTATTTATTTTTGTGGATCATTGAATATCATGAAATATAATCTCAATCTTATTTTTTTTCCCACATTTCAAAATGAAAACAAAAGTAAAAATTAGCATAATACTATTAGCACCTATTCTTGTTATCCTTTTAAACTCATGTAAAAAAGAAGAGAAAAACAAGATCAAAAATTTTCAAGAGAAAATTAAAAACTTAACTCAAACTAATTGGAAACTGGCAGAGTTTAATTATTCCGAAATGTGCGAAAACTGCCCTGACTATTCTAGTTTGAATGAATGTTTTAAAGACAATGTTTTAAAATTTACAACCACAACCATTAATGATAAAGATGCTGGAAAACTCAACGCAAGCGGAACTTGGACTTTAACCGAAGGTGCTTCTACTTGTGATACGAAAATCCTATTTCTTATTCAGGAACATGGGAGTATATCCTAAATGGTGATGAACAACCGGATAATATTACATCAGACAAGGCATTTTGGAATGGTTATTCTATGCAAATATTAAATGATGTTTACGAACTAAATTCGGTTGTACTTAAAATCGAATGGAATCATAATCTTACAAGGGCAAAACAAACATGGATTAAGAATTAATTGTGCATAGAATTGCATCTGTGTAGCAATTCGAGTTATAAATTATTTATTCTTGTTTCCTATTCTACGTTATTCTATTCTTACCTTTTGAATGTAGCTATTTCCAATAGTTCTGATTAGATATAGCCCCGCAAATAAATCAAATGTTATATTATTTTTACTAGGTTTTACTGTAAAAACTTCTAACACTCTACCCATCATGTTTTTTTCTACAAATCGTTCATACAACTAAAGTTCGGATCTTCGTATCGAATTTAGTTTAAAAATTTGCACAAGAAAAGAATTAAGACAACAAATAAAAACACCATGAAAAACATTTTAATCATTCATGCACACCCCGAAGAAAAATCGTTTTGTACTGCACTAAAAACTACTGCCCTTATCCATTTCAAGAATAAGGGTTGCGAAATAAAAGAAAGCGATTTATACCGCATGAACTTTAATCCGGTAGGCGGAAAAACCGATTTTCTGCAATTAAATGATACCTCTTTTTTTAAATATCAAATGGAACAGGTAAATGCGCACACCCATCATTTATTTGTAGAAGAAGTAAAAACAGAAATAGAAAAACTGCAATGGTGCGATGTGCTAATTTTTAATTTCCCGCTTTGGTGGTTTGGTTTACCTGCTATTTTAAAAGGATGGGTAGATAGAGTTTTTGCCATGGGTTTTGTTTATGGAAATGGCAAAGGAGTTTACGAAAACGGAAGTTTTAAAAGCAAAATCGCACTGCTTACCCTAACTACGGGAGGCCCAGAAATAGCCTACAACGGAGGGAAAAACGGAAACTTAGAAACCATCCTTTTTCCCATTCAACATGGTATGTTTTATTTTGCAGGCATGCGTGTTCTACCTCCCTTTGTAAGTTATTGCCCCGCCCGAAAAACAGAAGAAGAACGCAGCAGCGAATTAAACCGATACCTAACCTATCTGAATAATATAAACCAATTAAAACCCATCTACTAAACCACTACCAATCAAATAATTTACTTTCTGCTTTTATATGCCACAAACATATTGAGCCAGATACTGCGAGAAAGTCTAAACACAATAGGAAACACCAGCACCAAAATTCCCCCGAACACAAGAAGCGAAAGCACAAAATCGTTGATGTTTAAAACATAAATAAGCAGTAAAAAAAACACAACCAATATAATTGTCAAGGCATAACTTACATACATAGCCCCATAAAAAAAGCCGGTTTCAATTTCGTACTTAAAATGGCAGTGCTCACATCTTTCGGGCATATCACTTATTTCAGACAAATTATACGGATTAGAATTTTTAAACAAATGGCCCTCATGGCAATTGGGGCATTTCATTTTAAGAATACTGTACAGTTTGGTACCTTTTTTAATGAGGCTCATCTTTTTTAGGTCAAAAGTATTCCTATTTATCTGTTTTTAAAATATAAATTGCCGTATGAATAAACTTTAACAAGTGATTCGTAATTTCGCAGCCCTATGATTGGAGTGAACAACTTAACGGTAAATTTTGGCGAGCGTTTTTTATTTAACGATGTAACCCTTATCATCAATAAGCAAGATCGTATTGGCTTAGTGGGCCGCAATGGTGCAGGCAAATCTACCCTACTAAAAATACTGGCAGGAGTATATCATTCTCATTCGGGTTCGGTTTCTTTTCCAACCGGAACCAGTATTGGATATCTTCCGCAAGATATGGACTTTGTATCGGGAAAAACAGTAATTGATGAAACCCGATCGGCATTTACCGAAGTGCAGGAACTGGAAAAACAACTCGAAAAAATAAACACCGAACTGGAAACCCGCACCGATTACGAATCGGATACGTACATGGAATTGATAGAAAAACTAACCTCTATCAATGAACGACTTACTTTGTTGGGAGCTTTTTCTCTCGATGCCGACATCGAAAAAGTATTGATGGGCTTAGGTTTCAACAAATCCGATTTTTTTCGCCTTACCGATGAGTTTAGCGGTGGATGGCGAATGCGAATAGAACTCGCCAAAATTCTTCTGAAACGTGCCGATTTAATTTTACTCGATGAACCAACCAACCATTTAGATATTGAATCTATTCTCTGGCTCGAAGATTTTTTAAAAACTTTTGAAGGTGCCGTGGTACTTATTTCGCACGATAAAACTTTTTTAGATAATGTAACCAAACGCACCATAGAAATTTCTTTAGGTAAAACATACGACTACAAAGCCCCCTACAGCAAGTATGTAGAAATGCGTAAAGAACGCAGAATACAGCAGATGGCCGCATTTACCAATCAGCAAAAAATGATTCAGGATACTGAAAAATTTATTGAACGATTCAGAGCAAAGGCCACTAAGGCAGTACAGGTACAATCTCGCATTAAGCAACTCGATAAGGTTGAACGCATTGAAATTGAAGAGGAAGATACCAGCGATATGCATTTTTATTTTCCGCCTGCCCCACGCTCCGGAAAAGTAGTGGTTGAGGCCCATAACGTTTCGAAAACATACGGCACCCATACCGTATTCAATCATGTAAATTTTTATATAGAAAAAGGGGAACGCATTGCTTTTGTAGGAAAAAACGGAGAAGGAAAATCTACACTTGCCAAGATGATTGTAGGCGATGAATCCGGTAACGGAGAATTAAAAATTGGATACAACGTAAACATCGGATATTACGCACAAAACCAAGGCGAAGTGCTGGAAGGAAACAGCACCCTACTGAGCACCATAGAAGATGCGGCTCCCGATGAAATGAGACCACGGGTTAGAAACCTATTGGGAGCTTTTATGTTTACCGGTGAAGATGCCGAAAAAAAAGTAAAAGTGCTTTCCGGTGGAGAAAGAGCCAGACTGGCTCTTTGTAAACTTTTACTCCAGCCCATTAATTTACTGGTAATGGATGAACCTACTAACCACCTCGATTTACGTTCGAAAGAAACCCTGAAAGAAGCCCTTAAAAAGTACGATGGCACCTTGATAGTAATATCACACGACCGCGATTTTCTTGACGGATTAACCGAAAAAGTATTTGAATTTAAAGAGGGGAACGTAAAAGAATATATTGGAGATATTTCAGAATTCTTGAAAGTACGAAGCCTGGAAAACTTCAGAGAATTAGAAGCCGCTAAACAAGAAAAAAAGAATGTGGTAAAAGAAGCCGCCCCTTTAAATAAAGACCAAAACAAAGAACGATTCGAAGAAAAAAAACAAATCGAAAAAAATATTCGTCAACTAGAAAATGCCAGTAAAAAAATAGAAGAAACCATATCCCAAACCGAAGAAAAAGTTCGTATACTAAACGAAAAACTGCAAAATCCAGAAACCTTTACAAACGAGATGCTTCCCGAGTTCGATAGGCTAAACCAAGAACTGCACATGCACATGCAGGAATGGGAAAACGCTCAGTTAAAGTTGGAAGGCGAAAAACAAAAACTCCAACAACTTATATAAATAATTGTATCAGATTCATTTTTTAAAATATTTAATCCTCTATTTATTAGCTGTTTACAATTATTAAAGGAAACAATGGAAACATTTTATACAACTAAATGTTTCCATTGTAAAAATCTTTTTACATTTGTCGCATGAAAAAAACAGACCCTAAAGAAACCGAATTACTCATTCGTGCTTTACAGGTTTTTCTTCGTTGCGGCATACGAAGTGTTACCATGGACGATATTGCCAGCGAACTGAAAATATCGAAAAAAACACTTTACCGCTACGTGTCTGACAAAAACGACCTAGTGCAAAAGGTGATGAATTTAAACTGTGCCGATGACACCCTCGTTTGCGAAAACATTAAAAAAAATAGCGAAAATGCCATCGATGAGCTGCTAAACATTAGTAAACATGTAAGCTTTAAGCTTCAATCTATACACCCTTCCTTGCATTTCGATTTAGAAAAATACTATCATGAAGCATGGAAAAAAATGCAACAACACCACGCAGGTTATGTACTAAAAAGCATAGAAACCAATATTAACAGAGGAAAAAAAGAAGGCTTATACCGCAAAGAGGTGCATGCTGGAATTATTGCCCGAATATACATATCAAAAATTGATATTGTTTTTAATTCCGAAATTTTTCCTCCGGGAGAGTATAATTTTTTAGACGTGTATAAAGAAATGCTTTATTACCATTTACAAGGCATATTAAGTGAAAAAGGAAAAAAATATCTGCAACAAAAAATAAAAAAATTATAAACGAAGAATGAAAAAAATTTCACTGCTTATACTTAGTCTTAGTAGCATATTCATAAATATTCATGCACAAGAATCTTTTACGCTGAAACAAGCCATTTCGTTTGCCATAGAAAATGCCTATTCGGCAAAAAACGCAAAAGCCGATATTGTTTCTGCCAAGAAAAAAGTAAACGAAACCACTTCTATTGGTTTGCCACAAGTAAGTGCCGAAGGAAATTTTCAAAATTTTATTGATATCCCCACACAGGTCATTCCGGCTAATGCATTTAATCCTATGGCCGACCCCTCTCTATTGGTTCCGGTGCAATTTGGAACTAAATACAATACATCGGCAGCAGTTACCGCTTCCCAATTATTATTCGATGGCTCCTACATTGTAGGCTTACAAGCGGCAAAAACATACAAAGAACTTTCGGAAAAAGCAGCAGCCAAAAACGAAAATGAGATTAAAGAATTGGTTACCCAAGCCTATTTTACCGTTTTAATAGCCGAAGAAAATTTAAAAATAATAGACAGCAGTTTAGTAAACATTAAAAAAAATTATTCCGATGCACAACAATTTAATGCCTTAGGTTTTAACGAAGAACAAGATGTTGACCAGTTAAAATTAACTCTTAATAATTTGCAAAATCTTAGAAACAGATCGCATAATCAGGTAGAAATTACATACCGCATGCTAAAATTTCAGATGGGATACGAATTAGAAAAACAACTGAAAATTGCCGATAATCTAAACACTATACTGGCAGAACTGAATGCGGAAAACACTTTAAACAAAGAACTAAATATAACACAAAATACTGATTATTCTTTACTGGAAACACAGCGAAAATTAATGCAACTCAATTTAAAAAAAGAACGGTTTGGGTATTTACCCAGTTTGGCTGCATTTTTTACGCATCAGCAATCGGCCTTTCGAAATGAGTTCAATTTTTTCGAAAACAAACCATGGTATCCTTCAACCATTTGGGGACTAAAACTAAAAATTCCCCTATTCGACAGCGGAATAAAAATGTCTAAAACCGCACAAGCAAAAATAGATTTAGAAAAAATTGAAACACAGCAAAAACAATTGGAACAAGCATTAAAGTTAAAAGCCTATTCAAGTCAATCGGATTTTTTACTGGCCAAGGAAAAATTCAACAACGAAAAAGAAAATGTTTTGCTGGCCGAAAAAATTTATAACAAAACCTTCATAAAACACAAGGAAGGAATAGCCTCCAGCCTAGAGCTAACACAAGCACATACTCAGTGGCTCAATGCACAAGGTAATTATATTTCATCTATATATGAATTACTGAATGCAAAAAATCAACTCGATAAAATTTTGAATAATTAAATGACCAACTGTACCATGCAAACCCTTACCCAAAAAGTAGAAATTAAAAAACAAAAAATCGAAAAAATCATTTCAATTTTCGGTATAATAGCCACAAGTATCCTGCTTTTTTCATGTGGAGGAAAATCACATACTTCTTTAGAAAAGATGATTTTTGAAAGAGATTCATTGAAAGCAGAACACGAAAAAATAAATCTCAGAATACAGGAGCTGAACGATGCTATTGCCTTGGCCGATACTTCAAAATCATTGGCATATACAAGTGTTAAAACGCAACTCATTATTCCCGAAACTTTTGAACATTACATCGAAGTACAAGGTAATTTGCAATCGGATAAAAACATTACCCTCAATGCCGAAATCCCAGGAGTAATAAGGAGTATAGCCGTAAACGAAGGAGACTATGTAACCAAAGGGCAAACATTGGCTCTTATCGATGCTGAAATTATTCGTAAAAATCTGGAAGAAGTAAAAACCTCTTACGCTCTTTCCAAAACATTATTCGAAAAACAAGAAAGTTTGTGGAAACAAAAAATAGGTTCTGAGGTGCAATATCTGCAAGCGAAAACACAAAAAGAATCGTTAGAACAAAGAGTAGAAGCCTTACAAGCACAACTCGATAAAACAGTGATTAAAGCCCCATTTGATGGAGTAATTGATCAGATTTTTACCCGCGAAGGAGAAATGACGAATGGCATGCTGCCCTTGATGCGCATTGTAAATATAAGTACTGTTTACGTAAGTGCCGATGTGCCGGAAAATTATATTTTAAATGTAAAAAAAGGCTCCGAAGCAAAACTGGAATTTCCCTCATTAAACGAAGTAATAAACACAAAAGTAACACAGGTAGCCAGTTACATCAATCCGGGAAACCGAACTTTTAAAGTGCGTTTTGATATCCCAAACCAAAATGAAATTCTGAAACCAAACCTTATATCGGTTGTTAAAATTAATGATCTAAAAATAGACTCCAGTATAATTATCAGCAACGATATTATTCAGCAAGATTCTAAAGGCAACAAATTTGTATTTGTTATACATACCGATGGAAACAATAAAAGGGTGCAAAAGAAACAGATATTACTTGGCGAAATGTACAATAATAATGTTCGTATAAAAGAAGGATTGTCTTTTGGCGATGAAGTGGTGATATTAGGTGGAAATACGGTAAGAGCAGGAGAACTGGTTCAGATAAAAAATAACTAAAGCAGTACGGTTTCATGGAGAAAATGAAAAATATAATTCGCGAGTTTGCTGTTTCTACTTGGTCTGTTGATAACCGAAAAACAGTATTTGTAATTACCGCCATTATTTTATTAGGAGGATTATTTTCATACACCTCCATGCCAAAAGAGAATTTTCCGGAAATGATTATTCCTCAAATATACGTAGGAACAGCATATCCGGGCAATTCGCCTTCAGACATGGAAAAACTTATTACCCGTCCGCTAGAAAAAGAAATTAAATCTATAAACGGAGCCGATAAAATTACATCTACTTCCATTCAGGGATACTCTACTATTTTGGTTGAATTTGATTTTGATGTAAGCCCTACCGAAGCGCTACGCAAAGTAAAAGATGCAGTAGATAAGGCCACCAGCGATAAAGATTTTCCGAAAGATTTGCCTATGGAGCCCAATATTTTTGAACTCAATTTTTCGGAATTTCCCATTATGAACATTAATTTATCGGGCGATTTCTCGATAGACCAACTTAAAAAATATGCCGAATACCTGGAAGACGAAATTGAAAACCTGCCCGAAATATCGAAAGTAGAAATACGAGGTGTAGAAGAAAAAGAGGTGAAAATTGAAGTAGATATGCATAAAATGGAAGCTATGCAAATTAGCTTTCAGGATATTGAAAATGCGGTGGCTTCAGAAAATCTTACTATATCCGGAGGAGAAATTTTAACCGAAAACCAACGAAGAACCGTTCGCGTTTCGGGCGATTTTACTTCGATAGACGAATTAAAAAATGTAATTATTAAACAAGAACATTTTAATATCGTGTATTTAAAAGACATTGCAGATGTTAAATTCGAAGGAGCCGAAGTAAAAAGTTATGCCCGCGAGTATTTTCAGCCGGTAGTGATGTTAGATGTAGTAAAAAGAGGAGGCGAAAATTTACTGGAGGCTTCTACCAAAATAAATCAAATAATAGAAAAATCAAAACAAACGATTTTCCCGGAAAACCTTATCATTTCTGTAACAAACGACCAAAGTAATAAAACCCGTAACCAAGTTGATAATTTAGAGAATAGCATTATTTCGGGTGTAATTTTAGTGGTGCTAGTATTATTATTTTTTCTTGGTCTTCGAAACGCCTTGTTTGTGGGCATGGCCATTCCCTTATCAATGTTTATGGCCTTTATGATTTTAGGGGCAATGGGAGTAACCCTAAACCTAATCGTATTATTTTCTCTCATTCTTGCACTGGGTATGTTGGTAGATAATGGCATTGTGGTAATCGAAAATATTTACCGTATGCGAAGTGAGGGATTGCCAATATTAGAAGCCTCCAAACAAGGGGTTGGAGAAGTAGCGTGGCCTATAATTTCCTCCACAGCCACTACATTGGCTGCATTTTTACCATTAGCCTTCTGGCCCGGAATGATGGGAGAATTTATGCAGTATTTACCCATTACCTTAATTACCGTATTGGGATCTTCTCTTTTTGTTGGCTTGGTTATTAATCCGGCTTTTGCAGCCTCGTTCATGAAAACAGAAGAAACCAAACCCAACTCAAAAAGTGTACTGAAAAGAAGTGCCATTTTTGCAGGATTGGGAGTTCTCTTTTTATTGCTAAAACTTTTTGTATTAGGTAATTTATTTTTCGTGGCTTCAATTTTTGGAATCTTAAATCTTTATGCATTATACCCTGCATCAGTTTCCTTTCAAAACAAATGGCTGCCTCGTTTAGAAGCAAAATATGAGCAAACACTACAGTTTGTCCTTAGAGGCAAAAACGCACGCAACTTATTTATAGGCACTTTTGGTTTACTTTTCTTTTCGTTTTTTTTAATGATCGTATTTACACCTAAAGTAGAATTTTTTCCGGAAAACGAGCCGGCCTACATTAATATCTTTATCGAAAAACCCATAGGAACCGACATTAACACCACAAATAAAGCCGCTCAAAAAGTTGAAAAGATGGTGGAAGAGGTAATTTCTAAATACAACGAAAAAGTAATGGAAAACGGAAAAGAAGTAACTCGCAACTTTTTAGCCAATTCTTTCATTGCACAAGTGGGCGAAGGAACTAGCGACCCGGCTCAGGGAGCTTCATTGGGCAACACGCCACACAAAGCCCGAATAACCATTTCTTTTGTTGAATACGAATTTAGAAGAGGCGTAAATACCAATGATGTGATGGAAGAAATTCGAAAAAAAATAACCGGAATACCGGGGGTTACTATAACCGTAGATAAAAATCAAAACGGCCCTCCAAGAAAAAAACCCATCAATATAGAAATTACCGGAAACGACTATGATTCTATTATTACCTATGCCGTAGCCATTAAAAACCATATTGACCTAAACAATGTAAAAGGTGTAGAAGATTTAAAGTTAGATATTGAAACCGGATTACCCGAACTCTTGGTAGATGTGGATCGCAGCAAAGCTCGCAGGTTTAATGTTTCTACCTTTCAGGTTGCCTCTACCATACGTACGGCATTATTCGGAAAAGAAATTTCTACCTACAAAGATGGAGAAGATGATTACCCAATTCAACTCCGGTTAAAAGATAATTTCAGGTATAGCCAGGATTTATTACTAAACCAAAGAATTACCTTCCGCGACCAAAGCAATGGGCAAATACGCCAAATTCCACTTAGCACCATTACCAGTCCGGTTTACACCTCTACGTATAGTGCTGTAAAGAGAAAAAATTTCAATCGCATAGTTTCTATTTCTTCTAATATCTCGGAAGGAAGAAATCCAAACGAAGTGGTTTCTGAACTTAAAAAAATAATGAAAGATTATACATTGCCCGAAGGCTACTCCTTTAAATTTACAGGAGAACAGGAAGATCAGGAAAAAGAAATGGCCTTTCTAAGTAAAGCACTTTTAATTGCCGTGTTTCTTATCTTCTTAATTATTGTAGCACAATTTAATTCAGTTTCTGCACCTCTCATTATTGTAAGTTCGGTAGTACTAAGTTTAATTGGTGTGCTACTTGGTTTGGTTATCTTTCAGATGGATTTTATTGTAATAATGACCATGATTGGTATCATTTCATTAGCCGGAGTGGTTGTAAATAATGCCATTGTATTAATTGATTATACCAATCTATTAATCAGTAAAAGAAAAAGCGAACTTTATTTAGAAGAGAGCCAAAAACTAAGTATAGAAGACACTATGCATTGTATTGTGGCTGCCGGCAAAACACGATTAAGGCCTGTTTTACTTACTGCCATTACCACTGTACTAGGATTAATTCCGCTGGCAACCGGTATGAATATTAATTTCTTTACGCTGCTTTCGGATTATAATCCCAACATTTATTTTGGAGGCGATAATGTTTTATTTTGGGGGCCTATGTCGTGGACAGTTATTTTTGGATTAAGTTTTGCCACCTTTCTTACCCTCATTATTGTACCGGTAATGTTCTTCTTGCTTATGAAGGTAAAGTATAGATTTTATAAAAGTAAATAAATATCGTGAAGCCATACTGAAAAAGCCCCAGAAAAAAATAAAGTGAAAATCTAAAAAAGTAAAATTTTTATTTTTCAAGCAACTTTAGTGCAATCCAAGTAAAAAGACCCACACCGGTGTTCATAGCCGATTCATCAATATTAAAGGTAGGTGTGTGCAACCCTGAATTTTTAGCATTTTTAGTGGCCACACCCAGGCGGTAAAAACAAGATGGATATAGCTGGGTATAAAATGCAAAATCTTCCGATGTCATACGTAAATCTAAGTCTACCACATTTTCCTTTCCTAAAAATTCTTCGGCAGCCTTTATGGCCACTTCGGTAACCGTAGTATCGTTTACCAAAAAGGGATAACCCACTTCAATATTAAAATCACAATCTCCTCCCATTTCCGTGGCAATTTTATGGGCGGTATTTTTTAAAATTTGGTGAGCTTCTTTTCTCCATTCTTCATTAAAGGTTCGAAATGTTCCTTCTATTTTTACTTCAGCAGGTATTACATTAGTTGCTCCCCTTCCTTCTATTTTTCCAAAAGCCAATACCGTAGGAATATTATTTGGTATTATATGTTTTTGAGGATTCATAAAAAGCTCGTTTAACCGAATAAGAATTTCTGAAGCAATGAGTAAAGGATTTATGTAATCGGAAGGCAGAGCCGCATGCCCACCTTTCCCTTTAACAGTAAGATATAGTTCATCGGCCGATGCCATGTACATTCCTTTTTTAAAACCCACTTTTCCGGCTTCTAACTGTGGGTAAACATGTTGGCCTAATACCGAAGCGGGAGCCTTGTTGGCAAACACCCCCTCTTTAATTACTAATGATGCTCCTCCCGGCAATTTTTCTTCACCCGGCTGAAAAAGCAGTTGAATGCTTCCCTCAAATTTTTCTTTATGGTTGAATAAAATTTTTGCGGCACCCAAAAGGCAAGCGGCATGCACATCATGCCCGCAAGCGTGCATAATGCCATGGTTCTTAGAACAAAAATCAATATTGTTTTCTTCCTGTATGGGTAACGCATCTATATCGGCTCGCAGGGTAATTGTTTTTTTGGAAGGATTACGTCCTTCTATGGTGGCTAAAATGCCCGTTTCTGCGATGCCTGCTATAAAAGGAATTTTCCATTCGGTAAGTTTTTTTTGTACGTAGGCCGCTGTATTGTATTCCTTAAAGGACAACTCCGGATGCTGATGCAAATACCTGCGTATAAGTATTACTTCATTGATAATTTCTTCGGTTTGTTTTTTTATATGTTGGGGTGTAATACTCGACATACAATTTATTTTAGTACGCTTAATTTTTTAGCAAAATTTGCAGCAAACTCTTTTAAAACACTTGCATTCTCAGCATCTCCGGTGGCTCTTAAAAAAGTATCGGACAAAGTGAGCATAGTTTGACAGCAAAAGAAACGCATCTCTTCTACCGTCATTTCTTTGGTCCATAAATCTATACGCAAGGTATTATTCTCTTTTTTATCCCAAAGGGTAAGCATTACGCCTTTTGCTTCGGCAGGTTTATCCGATGAGTCTTCGGCATACCAAGTAATTTTTTCGGGAACATTGTTTTCATCAAGCCCAACATTCAGTTTTATCTCGGAGTTCTTCATTCGCATTAAGGTTTATATTTCGACTGGTTGAATATTTTATGGTAATCGGTTTCTTTCATCAAATCCGAAAGAGGTAAATCGGACTGTTGTTTCACATAATTTTTTACAATTTGCCAACCCAGCCAATGCCCCACCCTACCGGGCGAGCCTTCCGGAAAACCGGGTGTAAAAGGAGCATCGCCCATAAATTTTGTTATTACCGTTTGCTCCTGATTAAAAAATAAATTGTTGTTTACAAAATAAGCCCATATCTCTTTTTCGTTGTTATAGCACCACTCCAGTTGTTTGGCAGTAAATCCGGTAAGTAGAGTATCATGCTTTTCGGGCAAAAGCTTTTTAAGTGCATAATATAACTTACCGAAATAAACCATTTTTCCTATTAAATCGTTAGCTGTTTGGGGTTCTTCAAATTCAACCGAAAGCCAACTAAACACCGCATCGGAAACAATATATTGCTCCTGCATATTTTTAATTTTAAAACCGGGTAAACCCAGCAGCGGATAATATTTGCAATCTTTTCCGAGATACATATCTAACCCAATAGCCAGCATGCTATCATCGGCCGCAATGGCATAATTGAAACCCGAAACAAAAGTATAAATGGCAGGTGTTACTGCTTCGGTTAAATAGTATTTGTGCAGTTTAAAAGCATCTTCCAATTCCTTTTCGTAACGGCTAAAATCGCGGTATTTCTTTTCACAATCGACATACACATCATATACATTTTCATCGTTTACAAAAGAAGTAAGGTAGTAGGCCAACGAAGGGTCGTCAGGTTTACCTACACGTATAATACGTTGCACAAAACGGTCAAAAAGCAAGCCGTATTTTTCTTTAAGTTGCTGCACATCGTTCTCGTTCATTTCCTTTCCCTTAAAAGCGAATAAATCGTTTTCGAAACGCATTACTTTACTATCAATCGAAATGCCAGTAACATCAGGTATCTCCGGTTTATTTACGCATGAAAAAATACAACCTACCCCTAATAAAAAAACACAAAACCAAGTGTTACGCATACCTAAAAATACTAATATTGTAATAAAATAAATTTCTTCAAAAGTATGAAAAAGTTAACGGCTATAATTTTCTTTTTGTTTTGCTTCCTTTTTGCATTTACCCAAGAGGAAGCAGATTCTTACCGACCTTTTAGATTTGGGATAAAAGCCGAACCCAATATGGGTTGGTTAAAACCGGAAACTAGTACATTTAAATATAAAAAGCCATCGCTCGGTTTTGCGTATGGCATTATGATGGATATTGGGCTGGGCAGCAATAATTACGCTCTTGCAACTGGTTTAGAAGTGGTTTATTTAGGTGGAACCATTGAATATCCCAACTATGTTAAGGTAGATAATATTGGATACGTTGGTCTTACCGAAGCAAAATACAATATGCAATATGTAAATATTCCACTTCACCTTAAACTTAAAACAAATGAAATTGGCTATTTAACTTATTTTGCCCACATGGGAATTGATGCCGGAATGAAATTAAAAGCAAACGCAAATGTTAGCAGCATGTTGGCCGGAGTAAGTTCTCAGTTTGAGTACTCCGAAAAAAAAATAGACGTGTCTAAAGAAACCAAACTCTTTCGCCCGGCAATGTGTATTGGCATTGGAGCAGAATATAATATTTCCGGAAACACCTCTATAGTTTTTGGTGCATCTTTTCATAACGGGTTCACCAATGTTTTTTCTAAAAACAAAGTAGTGTATAAAGTAGATAATAAGGGCAATGTACTTACCCACCCTTCGGGAGAACCGCTGAAAGATGATAAAAAAGCACATGCATTAACCAACTATATTGCTCTTACAGTGGGCATATTTTTCTAAGATGCAAGCAAATGAAAATTGCTCTTGCCCAAATAAATTCAATAGTTGGTGATATCGAAGGAAATAGCGGTAAAATAATTTCCTATATAAAAGAAGCAAAAGAAAAAGAAGCCGAATTAATAATATTTCCTGAATTAAGTATTTGCGGATATCCTCCCGATGACTTGCTTTTGCAAAATAATTTTGTAGAAGATTGCAATAATGCATTACTCTCCATTGCCGAACACTGCACTTCCGTTGCGGCTATTGTTGGATGCCCCTCGCTAAATAAAAATGTATTGGGCAAGCCCTTTTTTAATTCGGCCTTCTTTTTAAACCAAAGTAAAATAGAAACTCAGATTCATAAAACGCTATTACCCGATTACGATGTTTTCGATGAATGTCGCTACTTTGAACCTAACAACGAGTTTAAGTTAATTACTTTTAAAAACACCCGCATAGCCCTTAGCGTGTGCGAAGATATTTGGTTTGAGCAAGAAAAATACTACACGCATAACCCTATTCATGAGTTGAAAAAACTAAATCCTGATTTAATCATTAATATAGCTGCCTCGCCATTTCATAGCCAACAACCACAGATACGTTTCTCTCTCTTTGCTGAAATAGCAAAAAAAAATAATACCCCTATTGTGTATGTTAATGCCGTAGGAGCCAACACCGATTTAGTGTTTGACGGAAACTCTTGTGTTTACAATGCAAAAGGAGAAATTCATTTGCTCTGCAAATCATTTGAAGAAGATTTACAGTTTACCTACATAAAAAAGTTGAACACCACCAACTACACAACATACCCCTCAGAAATAGAAAACAGATACAATGCCTTAAAAGTAGGAGTTAAAGATTTTTTTTCAAAAAACAATTTTCGTCAAGCCATTTTAGGCCTTTCTGGAGGAATTGATTCGGCATTAACACTTGCCATTGCAGCCGATGCATTAGGTGCTGAAAACATTACCGCAGTTCTTATGCCATCGAAATACAGCAGTGAACATTCTCTTTCCGACTCGGAAAAGCTATTGCAACACATCCCCTGTAAAAAAATAATTTTACCCATACAAACAGCCGTAGATAGTGCAGAAACCCTCTTATCTCCTTTTTTCGGAAACAAAAAAAACGATATCACCGAAGAAAATATTCAGGCTCGCATACGCGGTTTACTCCTTATGGCATTAGCCAATAAACACGGATATATTTTACTCAATACCTCTAACAAAAGTGAGTTGGCCGTAGGGTACGGAACCTTATACGGAGACCTATGCGGAGCCCTTTCCGTATTAGGTGATGTTTATAAAACACAGGTGTACGAACTGGTAAACTATGTAAACCGAAACAAAGAAATTATTCCACAACATATTATTACCAAGGCTCCTTCGGCCGAATTACGACCAGATCAAAAAGACAGCGACTCGTTGCCCGATTACTCTGTGTTAGATAAAATTCTATTTTTTTACATAGAAGAGAAAAAAAACGTAGAACAAATCATTGTCGAAGGATACGATGAAAATATCGTAATGCGTACTATCAGAATGCTTAACTCTTCCGAATACAAACGATTTCAGGCTCCTCCGGTTATTAGAGTTTCGAAAAAAGCATTTGGAAGAGGCCGAAAAATTCCACTGGTAGCTAAATTTTAAAAAAATGTTACACGAAAATACTTTGCCCTCGCCTCCTATCGTAATCGGAAATCACTCTCTCGGTTCATTATCAGAATTTATTGAGCTTTCTTCATTCAGTAAAATAATTTTATTGTGCGATGAACACACTAGTGAACAATGTTTACCGGTTCTTTTACACCATGTGCCTGCTTTAGAAAATGTGGAAATACTGGAGATTGAAAGCGGAGAGGAAAACAAAACCATCCACTCTTGTATAAACCTATGGGAGATGCTTTGCAAAAAAGAAACCGATAGGCATTCTCTTCTCATTAATTTAGGAGGAGGTGTAATTTGCGATTTGGGAGGTTTCATCGCTTCTACATACAAAAGAGGTATTTCATTTATAAATATTCCCACCACCTTGCTAGCACAATGCGATGCTGCTATTGGCGGCAAAACAGGAATTGATTTTGCAAACCTAAAAAATAGTATCGGCACTTTTTCTCAACCCTTAGCGACTTATATTTTTTCCGGATTTATACGAACACAAAGCAAAAAACAATTGCTTTCCGGATATGCGGAAATCATAAAACATGCTTTAATAGCCGATAAAAATCTTTGGGAAAAAATAAAAAAATGCACCCTATCCGATTTAAACGAAATTGAAAAAATACTTCCCGCCTCGATACAAATAAAACTTCAGATTATACATTCGGATCCTTTAGAAAAAAACGAAAGAAAACTACTCAATTTCGGCCATACTATTGGCCATGCTATCGAGAGTCTTTCGCTGGAATGGGAGCAGCTATCGGTGCTGCACGGAGAAGCCGTAGCAATGGGAATGATTTGCGAAAGTTTTCTTTCATACAAATCGGGGCGATTGCCTCATCAGGAATTAGACGAAATATGCAACTTTATTTTTTCGCTTTATAAACCCATAGAAATAAATGATAACCATTGTAGTCGATTGATGGAAATAATGCGAAACGATAAAAAAAATCGGAATGGCTACATTTATTTTACCCTACTAAATACTATAGGCGATGGAATTGTTGATGTACAGGTAGCCGAAGAAATGATTGCACAGGCTTTGCATTTTTATTCCTCAAAATCGGCATTGCAAAAATTTCCGTAAAAGTGAATATTCGTTTACTCCACTCAAATAAAAAAGTATTTCCATTTTCCGTAGAACTCGTTTCTTCAAAAAGTGAAAGCAACAGAGTGCTCATGATACAAGCTCTTTGTAAAGAAGTTTTCTCTATAGAAAATTTATCGATGGCCGAAGATACCGTTGTTTTAAAGCATTTACTCGAAAACAAAAACAAAGAAAAAAATTGTGGGCAAGGGGGCACTACCCTGAGATTTTTAACCGCCTTTTTTGCAAGTACTCCTTGCGATGTATTTTTAACCGGCAGTCATCGAATGAAAGAACGCCCTGTAAAAATACTGGTAGATGCTCTTTGTACATTGGGAGCAAATATTACATACAAAGAAAAAGAAGGGTTTCCGCCCTTGCACATTGTCGGAAAAAAATTAAAAGGAGGAACCATCACGATTGATTCATCGGTAAGCAGCCAGTACATATCGGCACTTTTACTCATTGCTCCTACACTAGAAAATGGTTTAGAAATCAAATTCTCCGGCAAAAGAGTTTCTGTTCCTTACATACAAATGACCTTAGAAATAATGCGGCATTTCGGAATTGAATATTCT
The DNA here is from genome assembly GCA_905339165.1 of Flavobacteriales bacterium. GTDB lineage: Bacteria > Bacteroidota > Bacteroidia > Flavobacteriales_E > Vicingaceae > BCD5. The sequence continues at coordinate 44,777 of CAJPFH010000032.1, read as the reverse complement.
GTTTCTGAAAACACCATTTCGATAAATCAGCAAAACTACAAGGCTAAAAACATTTGTATTGAAAATGACTGGACAGCGGCTTCATATTGGTACAGTTTTGTGGCCATTGCAGAAGATGCCGTTATTCACATACCTAATCTGAAAAAAAACAGCCTGCAGGGCGATGCTGATCTCTCAACCATTTACAAAACATTTGGCGTTGAAACAACCTTTCTCCAAACTGGTATTTCTATAAAAAAAAACAAAAACATTTGTTTACCTGAATTCTTTCAGTGCGATTTTTCCGATTGCCCCGATTTGGCACAAACAGTGGCGGTTACCTGTGCCGCACTGAATATACCTGCTCTTCTAACAGGACTAGAAACACTGCAAATAAAAGAAACCAATCGATTAGAGGCCGTTTGCAAAGAGTTAGATAAGTTTGGAGCTACTACTAAAAAAAAAAATAACTCTTTACACATTACAAGTGGCTGTAAAAAACATTCCAAAAATGTTTTCATTAATACGTACCACGACCATCGAATGGCTATGGCATTTGCTCCACTTATCCTTTTATATCCTCAGATAGAAATTGAGAACGATAAAGTTATCGATAAATCGTATCCTTCATTTTGGAACGACTTAACCAAAGCTGGCATAGAAGTTTTAAGGGTGTAATCCTAGTTCCAAACCTACGGTAATTCGGGGTAATTCGGAATAAATAAACTGCGATTTAAAATTATCCGATAAACGATATTTTGCAACTATTCGAAAAAAATTTCGGCCAAATCCGGCTGTAATACCATATTGATAATCCTCAACAAAAACAAGCCCTCTGTGATAAGTCTGTGTTTTGGTAGCATTGGCCGCATTAGCTATAATATGGTCGTTTTGAGTAAAATTAATGCTCGTATGCGTCCAGCCTGCAAAACCTCCTACATCTATAAAGGTTCCCATTCCTTTAGTGGCTTTGCCAATCGTTAAGCGATTTACAAATGTTACATTCAAATTATTGATTACAATTCTTTCACGATTGTGCAGTTGATTATTAGGCAATATTTTTGTTGAATCTTGCTTTAATCTGTACGAATAACCATCGTGTCCTAAATCAACACCCATACGGTAAAATTTATTGAAATGATGAAAAAACCGCAAACCCATTGCAAAATTCGTAGAATGCCCATATAAAATATCGCTCCCCATTCCTTCCGATTTTCCAACAATCATTCCGAGACCCATATACAAGTATATAAAATTTTTACCGGAAACACCTTTGGAGGTATCTGCTGTTCTTTCTTCTTTCACTTCCGGAAAAGGCAAAGGAAATTCCTGAGCAGCAATATGGGTAATTACCGACAAAAACAGAAAGAAGATGGTTATTATTTTTTTCATTGCTTTTTATTTACCTTTAACACTCTGTAAAAATAATAAATAGAATTTACTTATGTACATAGACCTTAGAAGCGACACGGTAACACAGCCTACACAAGGCATGCTCAATGCTATGCTCAATGCCAAGGTGGGTGATGATGTGTTTGAAGAAGATGAAACAGTAGCCGCATTAGAACAAAAATGTGCAAAATTATTTGGCAAAGAAGCCGGTTTATTTTGTCCTTCAGGGACTATGAGCAATCAAATAGCCATAAAAATTTTAAGTCATTCACCCGGAGAAATGATATGTGAACGATTTGCTCATGTATACAACTACGAAGGAGGTGGAGCAAGTTTCAACTCAGGTATTTCAGCCAAACTAATTGAGGGTAACAGAGGAAGAATATCGGCCCAACAACTGCTTGAAAATGTTAATCCAGATGATGTGCATTTTCCGAAAACACAATTGCTTTGCATTGAAAATACCTGCAATAAAGGTGGAGGAAGCTACTATCACTTAGAAAATATTAAAGAAATGGCAAGGGTTTGCCACGAATACGGATTACATATGCACTTAGATGGTGCACGAATTTTTAATGCATTAACCGAAACCGAAGAACCCCCTTCTGAATGGGGAAATTGCTTCGACACCCTTTCGGTTTGTTTATCTAAAGGACTTGGAGCCCCTGTAGGTTCTGTTCTTTTGTCGAACAAAGAGCTGATTAAAAGAGCCCGCAGAATCCGTAAAGTGTTAGGAGGCGGTATGCGACAAGCAGGGTATTTGGCTGCGGCAGGTATTTACGCCTTGGAAAACAACATTGTTCGTTTAAAAGAAGATCATCGCCTTGCTAAACAATTAGGAAACGCATTAGAACAAACAAAATGGGTAGAAAAGGTGTGGCCGGTTGAAACAAATATTGTAGTTTATACTCTAAAAAAAGAAATTCATCTGCAAAAACATCTGCAATTATTAGCCAGTAAAAATATAAAAGCAATTGCATTTGGACCACAACAAGTTCGCATGGTTACACATTTGAACGTAAACGAAGAAATGATTAAGAATGCCTATAAAATTATATCGTCCTTGCCTCACTAAAAAGTTAGCCTGCCATTCAATTTTATACTGTATAAGTTGAGCATATCAAAACCTAAAAAATAGTAGGGGTTTTCCAAACTGAATAGAATAAAACAAAAATACCAACTGTTTCCAATTGGTATTTTTATTCTACTTATGAATAAATAGCAGGATTTATCCGTGCATCCAAGATTTTTTAGCAAGCAGTTGGGTTTCGTCTTCTTTATTGTTTTCATCTACGATAATACAATCTACCGGGCATTCCGAAACACATTGCGGCTCATCATGAAAGCCTTTGCACTCGGTACATTTATCGGTAACAATAAAATAAAAGTCATCGCTTACTGCATTTTGTTCCGCATCAGCATCAAAGGAGTTGCCGTTAGGAGTTGAAACACTTCCTGACAAATTGGTTTTGTCGGAAAAACGCCATGCTGCTCCACCTTCGTATATTGCATTGTTTGGGCAAACCGGTTCGCATGCCCCGCAGTTAATACAATCTTCTGTAATAGTTAGTGCCATAATTTTTCTTTTTTTAGGTTATTATTTAGTTGAGTTTAATTGTTGCAACCAGTAAATTTCATCGGCCAATTTATTACCCATTGGTATTTTTAGTTTACGAAAATATAAGGCTATAGGAAGCATAAAAGTAACATCGGTAACGCCTACTTTAAATGTAAGAGGGGCGTCTTCCGGATCTTTTGGTTTACGTGCATTCTCTTCCGATAAAACTGTATATCCGTTGTATTCTAATATGTTTTTTAAAAAGCTAGCACGTTGGGTACTTGCCAATTTATCGATTACAGAACAACGAATTCCGCTAATTTCTTCTACGCTATGTTTTCCGCTAATGGCTTCCATTTTATATTCCAAAACTTAGTGATGTGATATAATCGAATAATACACCAGCAAAGCCTGTAAGCAGTAGCCCCACTACACAAATAATAAGTGCCGTTTTAGCCGTAGGGTTCGACTGGATATATTCTATCGGTGTATCATTTTTATTTATAAACATTGCTTTCACAGGAAGTAAATAATAATATAGCGAAACGGTTGCATTAATGGCTGCTATAAATAACAACCAATAATAACCTGCTGAGGCAACAGATGAGAATAAGAAAAATTTTCCGAAAAATCCGGCTACCGGAGGAATACCGGCCAACGAAAATAATCCCAACATAAGCACTAAACTCAGCTTGGGATTGGTTCGGTAAAAACCATTATAATCTTCTATGGCTTCTTTACTGGTTTTTTCAGAAACAACAGATACTACTCCAAATGCTGCCAAATTGGAGAAAATATAAATTAACACAAAATACACTACCGATGCCATTCCGGTTTGTTCTGCCCCAATAATTCCTAATAAAATAAAACCGGCTTGTGCAATTGATGAGAATGCCAAAAATCTTTTTAGGTTTTGTTGCCTAAGAGCAAAAAGATTTCCAATACTCATGGTTAAAACAGCCAGCATATAAATGATGGGTTGCCATTGCGAAATCAAATTTTTAAATACGGTAAATAATAAAATGATAAATATAAAAACGGCTGCTCCTTTAGAAATTACAGAATAATAAGAGGTAACGGTAGTGGGTGCTCCTTCGTAAACATCGGGTGTCCAAAAATGAAACGGTACTAAAGAAATTTTAAAGGCAAGACCTGAAATAAAGAAAACGAATGCGAGTATTTGCAATATATTTCCGTTTATCTGTGGTGATATTTCACTAAAGTACAGTGTGCCGCAGGTTCCGTACAATAAGGAAATACCAAACAACATCACTGCTGATGAAAATGCAGCAGATAAAATCATCTTAATACCTGCTTCCGATGATTTAGTGCGATACTTATCGTATGCCGCTAGCGCTGCAAGTGGTATAGAAGCAATTTCCAATCCTAAATAAAACATCAGAAAATCTCCGGCCGAAATCATAAAATTCATGCCAATAAGAGTACTGATTAGAATTAAATAAAACTCATATCTCTTGCCTTCGTTATGAGGTTTCGATATCCATTCGCCTGATTGAAAAAGGACAATAAGAACACCTATGTTTAAAATGTTTTTCATTAAAACACGAAGCGAATCGGTGATGTACATATTTCCAAAAATTTCTCCTTTTTCAGAAGGCGCAAAGCCAAACACCGTTATAATAAAAAACAAGGCCATTGCAAAATAAGAAGCGTTGTAATCATTCGAAGTAAAAATTTGAATCAACAGCATAATCAATACCATTGCTGTGAGCAGCAATTCGTGTCGCATTAGCAAAAAGTCGGTAATATTCATGTCTGTTGCACTATTTTATTGATGTTAACTTTTGCATAATTGGTTCTAAGCTGTCCATAATCATATCCGAAAGCCAAAGCGGAGCCATACCAATAATGGCAATAGCAATAATTAAAACTACTCCCGTCAATTTTTCATGCCATTCAGCGTCTTTCAAACTGAGGTATTCTTTGTTTTTTACAGGACCCAGTAAAAGTAGACCTACCACTCGTAATATATAAACAGCCGTTACTACTATGGATGAAATAGCTAAAATGGTAAATATTCTATGAAATAAACTTTCGTTTTGAAATGCTCCAACAAAAATGGTCATTTCGGCTACAAACCCACTTAATCCGGGCAACCCTAGCGAAGCCAAACCGGCAATTACGTAGCAAACAGAGAGGAAAGGGAGAATTTTCATTAAGCCCCCCATTTTATAAACATCGCGTGTGTGCGTTCTTCCGTAAATCATTCCTATTAAGGCAAAGAAAAGGGCGGTCATTAAACCATGCGAGAGCATTTGTAAAACAGCCCCGTTAAATGCCGTTTTATTGAGCATTAAAACTGCAAATAAAACTAAACCGCAGTGGCTTACCGAAGAATAGGCATTTATATATTTTAAATCCGTTTGCATAATGGCTCCTAATGCTCCGTAAATTACGCTGGTTCCGGTCATAAAAATAAATATGGTACTTAGTTCGGTAGCAGCATCGGGTAACAAAAAGGTAGCTATTCGCAAACATCCGTATCCGCCTAATTTCATTAGTACTCCGGCATGCAACATGGATACGGCTGTTGGGGCTGAAGCGTGCCCGTCTGGCGACCATGTGTGAAAAGGAAATAATGCCCCTAATACTCCGAAACCTATAAAGGTAAAGGGGAATAAAAACAATTGAACATTAACGGGAATATCGATTTTAGAAATTTCTAGAATATTAAACGTGAGAGGTCCGCCACCGGGTGCCGAATGAAAGTATATACCCAACAATCCAACCAAAAGCAATGCCGAGCCTCCCATCAGCATTAAGGTTAGTTTCATGGCGGAGTATTCTTTTTTTCCAGAACCCCATATTCCTATGAGCAGATACATAGGAATAACAGCTATTTCGTAAAACAGAAACATGGTAAATAAATCTAATGAAATAAAGAATCCAAAAACTCCCATTGAAAGTAGAATGAGAGAAATAAAAAACTCTTTCGATAAATCTTTTACATTCCAAGAAGCAAAAATTCCTGTAAAAATAACAACACCGGTAAGAGCAATCATTGCTGCCGAAATACCGTCTATGCCAATAGCATAATGTATATTCCATGTTTCAAACCATGTATAGTCCCTTGTAAAAACCATTTCGGCTGTATTACCTAAAGATCTTTCCTTTAGGTATGCCCATACTACATATAAAGACTGAAGGAGTTGTATGCTCATTCCAATGGCGGCAATAATTCTTGTCTGCTTTTGCGTTTGACAAAACACAATTCCAATTATTGTGAGAATTGGAATGATTACAAGCAGACTTAAAATATCCATACTTAACTATTTATCTAATCATTAAAAAATATAAAACAAAAACTGCAATACCTATAGACCCTACCATATACCACCATGTATATTGCTGCACACTACCTGATTGTGCCCCTTTTATTTTATCTGAAAAATAATTTGTAACTAAAGCCATACCATCCATCGAGGCGTCAATGATGTTTTTATCGAACCATGCAATACTTTTCGATATGCCGTTAAAAATAATATTTTTGGTAACAAACAAATATACCTCATCTAAATAGAATTTCTTATATGCCCATTTATAAACAGCCCCTAAAGCGTTAGTGATGTCTTTAGAGGCATTTGTTTCTTTTCTGTAAAAAGCCATTGCTGTAAAAATTCCGGTTAATGCAAATCCAATTGCCGGCAACGCAATGTTCCAGTGTGTATGCACAAGCAATTCCTTGCCGTCTGAAGAAACAAATTTGCCGAATGGAATGAAGCCTGTTAAACAAGAGGCTGCCGCAAGAAGAATAAGAGGTAAAATCATAATCAATGGCGACTCGTGAGGAGCATGATGATATGCTTGCTTCTTACCCCAAAATACACGAAAGTACAAGCGAAACATATAAAAAGCGGTTAATCCGGCAACAAAAAAGGCTATTGAAAAAAGTAATTTATCATGTTCAAATGCGGCAACCAAAATTTCGTCTTTACTAAAAAAACCTGCAAACGGTGGTATGCCGGCAATGGCTAAACAGGCAATTAGAAAAGTGATGTGAGTAATGGGCATGTATTTTTTAAGATTACCCATATCTCCGATTAGATTGGAGTGAACAGCGTGTATAACCGACCCTGCTCCTAAAAATAACAGGGCTTTAAACATGGCGTGTGTAAATAAATGGAACATGGAAGCCATGTATCCCAATCCTTTTTCGCCTCCATAACCAGAAACTCCTAGTGCCAGCATCATGTATCCTATTTGCGACATAGTAGAAAATGCTAAAATTCTTTTAATATCGTGCTGTGTACATGCAATAACAGCTGCAAACAAGGCCGTAAACCCTCCTGTATAAGCTACTATTTCCAAGGCATCGGGAGCCACCATTAAGTACACCGGAAACATTCGGGCCACAAGATACACACCGGCTACCACCATGGTAGCAGCATGTATTAAAGCCGAAACGGGGGTTGGCCCCTCCATTGCATCGGGCAACCAAATGTGCAGCGGAAACATAGCCGATTTACCTGCTCCGCCAATAAAAATTAATCCCATAGCCCACGTTAAAACCGATGCTCCCATAAAGGTTGCCGCTACAGGACTAGTAATCAGAGCACCATTAGTATCGGTTAAGGTTATAAAATCGAATGTGTTTGTATAATATGCAAGCAGTAATATACCTAGCAGAAAACCAAAATCGGCAAAGCGTGTTACAATAAATGCTTTTTTGGAGGCCGCAATGGCAGAAGGTTTTTCGTAATAAAATCCAATGAGCAAAAAGGAAGATACTCCAACTAATTCCCAAAAAATATACATTTGAAATATGTTAGTTGCAAGTACTAATCCCAGCATTGAAAAGGTAAATAAAGAGAGGAAAGCGTAATATCGGGCAAAACCCGTCTCTCCGTGCATGTAACTCCAACTATAAATGTGCACCATTAAGGAAATGGTAGAAATAACTACTAACATCATAACCGAAATAGGATCTAACAAACCTCCTATATCTATCTGCAATATTTCAGAAAAACGCACCCATACATAATTGAATGCAATTATTTTTTGAAACACCCCATCTGTTTTTCCTGAAACAAAAAAGTAAGAATATGCAGTGATATACGATAGAATAGCTACCGATAATATAGAGGCAATACCCACCAAACCCGACACAGACGATTTTAATTTAGTACCGGGCAATGCAGCAAAAAGAAAAGAAAGAAAGGGTATAATTAAAATCCAAATGATGTAGCTCCAGTTTTCCATACGTTAGTGCTTCATTTCGTTTATTCGCTCTGCATTTACCGTGCGAATGTTTCTATATACATTTACTATAATTGCAATGGCCACGGCAGCTTCTGCAGCAGCTATACTAACAATAAAGATTGTAAAAAAATGCCCTTGTAAATTTTCAGGAAACAAATAAGCATTGAATACTACAAAATTTATAGCCACGGCATTCAGCATTAACTCTACCGACATGAGCATGGTAAATAAATTTTTGCGTGTAAAAAACCCATATACTCCAATAAAAAAAAGCAATGTGGTTAGCAGAAGTATATGTTGTAATGGCACTCCCTGTATCATTGTTCTTTATTTTTTAGTTCGCGTTTAGCCATTATAATAGCGGCCACCATAGCTGCTAATAATAATACACTAATGACTTCGAAAGGCAGAGCATATCCGTTTTTTTGATAACTGATTAAACTCAATGCCACTTCTTTAACATGGTATATTTTTTCGGAATACTGTGTTATAAAGGTACTGTGATTTAAAATTACAAATAGTACTAACCCTACTCCAACCACTGAAGTTATACTTGCCAATACGACTTGTAAATCGTTCGGTTTTTCTAATTGATTGTTCATTTGACTGGTAAGCATGATTGAGAAGATAATGAGGACAATAATTCCTCCGGCATAAAGAGTAAGCTGTAAGGCCGCTAGGAAGTTATATCTAAGTAAAAAATAAATAGCCGCAGTTCCGATGAGTACAAAAAGTAAATAAACCGCAGCCCGCAATATTCTCCGTGTGGTTACCGAGAGAATTGCAAATAATAAAATAGCAACAGCAGTTATGTAAAAAAGTGTTACACTCATTCTTCTATTCCTTCCAATACTTTAGAACCCGGTTGGTTTAATATTTTTATTAGGTCTCCTCGGTCGTAGGTAGCATGCTCAAAATCATTCGACATTACTATGGCATCGGTAGGGCAAGCTCGTACGCACAAATTGCAAAAAGTACACATGGCTAAATTGTACACGTGTTTATCTATAATTTTTTTCTTTTTCCCCTCTGGGGTTTCAATACGGTCGCTAACTATAATAATAGAACCATTTGGACAAGCTAACTGGCAAGCCGAACAGCCCGTACAACGATGTTGATTATCTGCGGTATGAGGCATTACCAACTCTCCTCTGAAGCGTTCCGGAACTTTTAATACATCTCGGTTTTCGGGGTATTGTTGGGTAATAATTTCTTTGGGATGAAGAAAGTAATACCCGGTAACAGACATACCTTTTAGAAGAGAGCGAACTCCCTTAAAAATATCGCTGAAATATTCGGTTACTTCATTCATGTTTTTTATTTAAAAATGCCAACCCATAAGTGATAAAAATGCCATTAATAAAATATTCATTAAACTTAGTGGCAATAAATATTTCCATTCTAAAGTGAGTAATTGGTCAATCCGCAAACGAGGAAAAGTCCAACGAAACCACATCATTAAAAAGATGATAGCCGATACTTTCATAAAGAACCAAACCACCGAAGGAATGTAATCCATGATGTTGTTGAATGCTTCAAAATTTCCAACATGTAATGGCATCCATCCGCCAAAAAATACAGTAGCTCCAATAGCTGCTATAATGAACATATTTACATATTCGGCTAAAAAGAAAAAGGCAAATTTAATTCCCGAATACTCGGTGTGAAAACCTGCCGTTAATTCAGATTCGGCTTCGGCCATATCAAAAGGACCACGATTGGTTTCGGCTGTTCCTGCAATAATAAAAATAACAAAAGCAATAATTGAAGAAACATGCCCTTTCCATATCCACCAGCCATCGGCCTGGCTTTCTACAATTTCGGAAAGTTGTAAACTTCCTGTTAAAATAACAATAGTGAGCAGGGATAAGCCTGCCGAAAGTTCGTAACTTAAAATTTGAGCACCACTGCGTATAGCTCCAATCAGTGAGTATTTGCTGTTACTAGCCCAACCGGCTATCAGAATACTGGTAACGCCAATAGACGATACGGCTGATATGTAAAATAATCCTATATCAAAATCCATTGCCTGTAAACCTTTTGCAAAAGGCATTACAGCTACGGCCATAAATGATGCAATGATAATTATAAACGGAGCTAGATTAAATAAAAACTTATCGGCATCGCGGGTAATTAATGGCTCTTTAAACACTAATTTTATAAAATCGGCCAGGGTTTGTGCAGTACCCCATTTTCCCACTCTCATAGGGCCCAAGCGAACTTGTATTATGGCACACACTTTTCTTTCGGCATACACCAGCACTAAACCTAACACAGCAAAAAACAATAGAAAAACTGTTCCCACCAAAATCATTTCAACTACCTGCGTTGAAACAACCGACATTTTTCCGGAAAGCCAAGTGTGTATGGCTTGCGTTAGGTTCGAAAAATCGTATATACTAAGTATTTTCAATGTTTTATTATTATCGGTCTATATCAGGTATTACTAAATCTAATGTTGACATTATAGCTACCAAATCGGCAATTTTACAGCCTTGTGCTATTTTGTTTAAGGCTGAAAGATTGGCAAATCCGGGCGATCGGAATTTTACTCGGTAAGGATTTTTTTTGTTGTCACTTACTATGTATACACCAAACTCGCCTCTTGCACTTTCTACACTCTGATAATACTCGCCTACAGGTAATTTTATAACCGCTTTTGTTTTTACAAAATAATCGCCTTCGGGTATATTATCAATTAATTGTTCTATGATTGAAACAGATTCCCACATTTCATCAATCCTAGCTTTGTATCTCGCAAAACAATCGCCTTCGGTAAAAATAATCTCTTTAAAATTTACTTTATGATAGGCACTGTATGGTTTAAGTTTTCTCACATCACAAGCAAAACCAGACGCCCGTGCAGAGGGACCTGTTACGCCAAAAGCAATGGCATTTTCTTTGCTAAGGTAGCCAATCCCTTTAGTGCGTTCGGTAAAAATAATATTATTGGAAAGCAGAGTGTCATACTCCGGCAATTTCTTTTTGAAATGAACAAGAAAATCTTTTACCATTTTTTGAAAATGTGGGGGAATATCAAACATCAACCCCCCGGGCACATTGTAACTCATAGTTAAGCGTGCTCCACAAGTTTCTTCAAAAATTTCGGTAATCATTTCATGTTCTCGAAATCCGTACAAAAAGGAAGTGATAGCTCCCATATCCATGCCCATTACTCCCCACCAAAGCGTATGCGATGAAATGCGGTTTAACTCATCAATAATAGTGCGTATTACTTTTACTCTTTCCGGCACTTCCATTTCCAAGCCTTGTTCTACAGCCAAACATACGGCTTCGTTGTTCATGTGGCAAGAGAGGTAGTCTAATCTATCCGTTAAGTGTATAATTTGCTGGAATGAACTTTTTTCGCACATTTTTTCAATGGCACGATGAACGTACCCGATGTGGGGCTCAACATTTTTAATAATTTCTCCTTCTAACGTAAGTAATAACCGAAGCACCCCATGGGTAGACGGGTGCTGCGGCCCCATGTTAATGAAGTACTCTTTTGTTTCGCTTGTATCTATTGCGGCTGTTGTCATTTATTCGAGTTCAACAATATGAAGGGGATCGTAATAATCTTTTCTCATCGGAAATCCTTCCCACTCATCGGGCAATAACAACTTACGTAAATCGGGATGATGAAGGAAATGGATTCCATACATTTCAAAAATTTCTCTTTCGTTTAGTTCGGCTGTGGGGTATAAATGAGAAAGTGTTTCTATTTCGGGTTTTTCCCGGTTCTCAATTTTTGCTTTTAATACCAGTTCATGCCCAAGATGTGTAGATCGTAAATGATAAGTAATTATGAAATAATTTAACCAGTCTTCTCCGGTTATGCAAAACAGATAGTCGAACCTAAAATCGGTATTATTTTTAAGTGTTTCTGCTACTCCGGTAATTTTATCCGAAGTGGTAGTAAGGATAATAAACTGCTTGTTTTCCGAATAGGAAGCGTCCGGAAAAACTTCAGTCAATTTATTTTTTAATGCCTCTCTATCCATTGTTTGGAGTGTTATCAATGATGATGGGTGTTGAGGGTTTGTCTTTCAATAATTTTTTATCTCTTATTTTTTCTTGTAACTTAATAATACCATACAAAAGGGCTTCGGGGCGAGGGGGACAACCTGGCACATATACATCAACCGGAATAATATGGTCCACACCCTTTACCACCGAATAAGAATTATAAAAAAATGGCCCTCCGGATACAGAGCAAGCACCCATAGCTATGACATATTTTGGTTCGGCCATTTGTTCGTAAAGGCGTTTTAATACCGGAGCCATTTTATGCACAATGGTTCCTGCCACCACAATTAAATCGGCTTGACGAGGAGTGGCTCTGGCTACTTCGGTTCCAAACCTAGACCAATCATGTTTAGACGAGCCTGCAGCCATCATTTCAATGGCACAACAACTTGTTCCAAAAACCAAAGGCCATAAAGAATTTGCTCTCGACCAATTTACAATTCCATCTAAAGAAGTAACTATAATATTTGAGTTACCGGCACTGTGAATTTCGCCCGGAAAATTTTGCAAATTATTTTGTTCTTTTAATCCCATTTTAAGGCTCCTTTTTTCCAAGCATAAAGTAAACCAATTCCTAATATAAAAAAGAAAATAAGAATCTCGATAAAGGCTAACATACCTAGTGTTTTCATGGTTAATGCCCATAAAAACACAAACACCGTTTCAATTTCAAAGATTAAGAATAATATAGCAAACAAATAGTACCCTGATTTAAACTGCATCCATGCAGCCCCTTCAGTTGGAATACCACACTCGTAGGCATCTTCCTTTGTTTTGTTTTTTAATTTTGGAGCCAACAACTGCGAGGCTAATATTCCTCCTCCTACCAACACAAGTCCTGCAATAAAAAATAATATTAAACTTTCGGCTTCCATAATTATTACTAAAGGCAAGCCAAAATAAAATATAGCGTTATTACTAAAGTATGATACTTGTCATATTTTAATGAACAGTTTTGGAATTAATTTGTTGAATAAAATAAGTTACACATTATTCAAAAAACATTATGGATACAGCACAAGAACAAGTTGCGGGTAACAAAGTAAATTTTATTGATACAGAAAATGTAGTAATAAGATTTTCGGGTGACTCTGGCGATGGAATGCAACTTACCGGAACACAGTTTTCGGACACATCGGCTTTTTTTGGAAATGATATTTGTACATTCCCCGATTACCCATCTGAAATACGTGCTCCGGCCGGCACCATAGCAGGCGTTTCCGGTTTCCAAATTCAATTTGGAAGTAAGGAAATAAACACTCCAGGCGACTCGTACGATGTGTTGGTGGCCATGAATGCCGCAGCATTAAAGGTAGAATTGAAAAATATAAAAAAAGGAGGTGTAATTATTGCGAACACAGCCGGATTCGACAAGAAGAGTTTGCGTTTAGCTCAATATTCCGATGACGCAGATCCGCTTAAGGACGGCTCTTTATCCGACTATAAGGTATTAGAAATAGACATTACAAAGCACACTAAAGAAAGTTTAAGTGGAACCAACCTTGGCAACAAGGAAGTGGAACGTGCAAAAAACATGTTTATATTGGGTTTAATCTACTGGATGTTTGACAGGCCCACTGAGCATACTGAAGCCTTCATAAAGGAAAAATTTGGCAAGAAACCCGATATTGCCGAAGGGAATATTTTAGCCCTTCAAGCCGGATGGAATTATGGCGAGAACACAGAAATATTTACCAGTCGTTACCGGGTAGCTTCGGCCGAACTGGCAAAAGGCAATTACCGAAGTATTACAGGAAACCATGCTGCAGCTATTGCATTAATTGCCGCATCTAAAAAAGCAGGTATCCCTTTATTTTTAGGGTCATACCCTATAACTCCTGCAACCGACATTTTACACGATCTTTCTAAATATAAAGCATCTGGAGTAAAAACATTCCAAGCCGAAGATGAAATTGGAGGAATTTGCTCTTCTATTGGAGCCTCTTACACCGGACATTTGGCGGCAACCACCACGTCCGGACCCGGGCTTTCTTTAAAAATTGAAGCTCTTGGCTTAGCTACTATTTTAGAAATTCCTTTGGTAGTTATTAATGTACAAAGAGGAGGACCTTCTACCGGTTTGCCCACCAAAACAGAACAAGCTGATTTATTACAAGCCATGTATTGCCGACACGGAGAAGCACCGCTTCCGGTAATTGCAGCAGCTTCTCCCTCCGATTGTTTCGATACTGTATTTGAAGCAGCTCGCATTGCGTTAGAACACATGACCCCTATTATTTGTTTAACCGATGGATATATTGCCAATGGCTCTGAACCTTGGAGATACCCTACAGAAGCGGCTTTACCAATGATTAAAGTTCACTTTGCTTCGAAAGACGAATGGAAAGAAGGACCTTATTTACCATACAAACGAGATGAAAAACTTTCTCGTCCTTGGGCAATACCCGGCACACCAGGATTAGAACACAGAATTGGAGGATTAGAACGCAAACACGAAACAGGCCACCCTAGCCACGACCCCGAAAACCATGAATTCATGGTAAAACTAAGACAGCAAAAAATAGATAAAATTGCAGATTATATCCCCGAACAAAAAGTGAACTTCGGAAAAGAATCCGGGAAATTGGCTGTTTTAACATGGGGTTCAACCTATGGCACCGTGAGAAACTCCTTAATTGAAATGAGTAAAGAAGGGAAAGAAGTTTCGCATATCCATTTGCGTTATTTAAACCCTTTTCCAAAAAATTTAGAAGCCGTATTAAGAAAATTTGATAAAATTCTTATTCCCGAAATGAACAACGGACAACTATCTGTTTTAATACGTTCTAAGTACCTTATTCCTACCATCTCATTAAACAAAATTAAAGGAGTACCATTTTCTGCCGATGAAATAAAAGCAAAAGTAAACGAACTATTAAATAACTAACCAAATGATAACAACTAGTGAAAATAAATTAACCGCCAAAGATTTTGTTCCCGACCAAGATGTAAAATGGTGTCCTGGGTGCGGTGATTATTCTATATTGAAACAAGTACAAACTATTTTTCCTGATTTAGGTATTCCCCGCGAAAATTTTGTTTTCATTTCCGGAATTGGCTGCTCTTCCCGTTTTACCTATTATATGGAAACATACGGAATGCACAGCATTCACGGTAGGGCGGGTATCATTGCATCGGGTGTAAAATCGGCCAACCCTAATTTAAGCGTTTGGGTTGTTTCGGGTGATGGTGATTCAACCGCCATAGGTGGTAACCATTTTATCCATTTAATGCGAAGAAATTTAGATTTAAATTACCTAATGTTTAACAACCAAATTTATTCGCTTACCAAAGGGCAATATTCACCCACTTCCGAAAAAGGAAAAATTACAAAATCTACCCCTTTTGGCACTATTGAAGCCCCTTTCAACCCTGCTGAATTAGCTTTAGGAGCAAATGCAAGTTTTGTTTCCAGAACATTAGACAGAGACCCAAAACATATGCAGGCTATCTTAAAAAAAGCCAATCAGCACAAAGGAACTTCATTTGTTGAAGTGTATCAAAATTGCCCTATCTTTAACGATGGAGCCTTCTTTGCATATTCCGACAAAGAAACCAAAAAAGAGGAAGCCATCTATGTTGAAAATGGCCAACCCCTAATTTATGGAGAGAACAACAACAAAGGAATTAAGTTGAATGGCCTCACTCCTGAGATAGTTGATTTAACAACAACTGGAGTTAGTGCAAACGATCTTTGGATACATAACGAACAAGATAAAACAAAGGCTAATTTGCTTGCCAGAATGTTTGATGCTGTTGTGCCTGATGTACATTTTCCACGTCCGTTTGGAGTGCTTTTTGCCGAAGAACGCCCCGTATACGAGGAAATGATGCAATCTCAAATTGAAAATGCAAAAGCAAAAAAAGGAGAACCTAATTTAGACTCTATCCTTTCGGGCGATAAAACCTGGACAATTAACTAAACAAAAGAATGGTTTCGGGTGTTTGAGCTAAAGAAATTCTTCTAAAGTGGTAATACCCGGAACCGTTCCCTTTTATACCTATCATCAATATTTAAAGAAAGTTTTTGGCTCCCCTGCACAAAAACTTTCTATTAACACAGGTTTAACCTGCCCAAACCGTGATGGAACAAAAGGATTAAATGGGTGTACGTACTGTAATAACAAATCATTTAGCCCTTATTATACCGATGTAAAAAACAGCATCGCCAACCAACTGGAAAGGGGCATGAAAAAATTTGCCACGAAGAAAAACACCCCCTTGTTTCTTGCCTATTTCCAATCATACAGCAATACGTACAGCTATGTAAATAGCCTCAGAGAAATGTACTACGAGGCACTGAATTACCCCGGAATAAAAGGCATCGTAATTTCTACTCGACCCGACTGTTTAAATAACGAAATTTTAGATCTGCTTTCAGAAATTGCCGGAAAATACTATATCTCGGTAGAATTAGGGGTAGAATCAACCGAAGATAAAACCTTAAAAAAAATAAATCGCTGCCATACATATAATGATTCCATTGTGGCTATCAAGCAAGTTGCCTCCAGGGGCATACCCGTAGGAGCTCATTTAATTATAGGTTTACCTGGCGAAAATCCTGAAACCTTTGTAAATCATGCCAAAAGACTTTCTCAATTACCCATAAGTATGATTAAAATGCACCATCTGCAAATTTTAAAACATACACAAATGGCAAACGACTACCTTCAAAAATCTTCTGAATACTCTCTTTTATATCCCAATGAGTATAAAGAAATTGTGATTAACATGTTAGAACAAATACCAGAAAATATTGTGGTACAACGTTTTTTAAATGAATCGCCCGCTCACCTTCTCATTGCACCAAAATGGAACGGCCTAAAAAATTATCAATTTGTAAATACCCTCGTTAACACCATGAATCAGCAAAATACATGGCAAGGAAAAAAAATAACAGAAGCTCATAAAGATTAAGTAAATGAGCATTACATTTGTTGTGCAAGAAGAAAACATATCATGAACCGACAAAGATTGCTTTGTGCCGACTGTAAGGCCCCGTGCTTAATGAAAGAAATTAACGACCCCGAAGCCGTTAAAATAGTGGAAGAAAAAAAAACTACGTTGGTTTGCTCCAAAAATCAAAAAATATTTCATGAAGATATGCCCGTAAATAGTATCAGTTTTATCCATTCGGGTATCATAAAAGTGTATAAAACCGGAATAAACGGTAAAAATCATATTATTCGTTTCTCCAAAACAGGAGATATACTAGGGCATAGAGGATTAAATACAAAATATTATCCGGTATCGGCATCTACCATCGAAGATTCGTCCATTTGCCTTTTTCCTAAAGATTTCTTCATCACTTTTTTGGAAAACAATTCACGCGTTGCATTTAAGTTATTACTGTTTTTTTCTAAAGAATTAGAGAACTCAGAAATAATGCAATTTAACCTAGCACAAATGAATGTACGAGAAAAAGTAGCTGAAACTTTGTTGTACCTAAATACTACTTTTGGTACCGATAAAAACAACCGGTTAAATATCACTCTTTCAAGGCAGGATCTTTCTGATTACGCAGGTACCACTAAAGAGCAGGTGTCAAAAATTCTATCAGAATTTCAATCGGAAAACCTAATTCTATTAGATAAAAAAGACATCATTATCAATGAACTTAACGAGTTGAAAAAGATAGCGTCATTTGGCGTTCATCTTTCTTAAAATAGATATGTTTTCGTAAGGAATTGAATACGATAATATATATTGCCGATTGATTACAATCATAAAGGTATTTGTTACCAATAAACACCTTTGCTCGAAATGTAAAAATTATATTTATGAGCGAAGAAAATCAATCAACCACTTTTCTTGAATCCTTGCTGAATAATATGTGGCTGCTCCTCATTTTGGGAGTAGGCGTTTATTTTGTTTCCTACATATTTTGGGGTTGGGCAGAAATTATACTCATAAAGAGTATTCCTGCAGAAGTAAAAGATTTATTCACCAAATAAAAAAATAAAAATATGAGTTTAGAAGCCCCCCCTTCCGGATGGATACACAAGAAAATAGCCCGCGATGAAAAAGGTTGGATTATCGCGGCAACCGTAGTGTGTATTGCTATGTTCTTTTGGATGATTTTGTGGCACGTTTACGGAAAACAAAATCCATCGAGTGTTACTTATTACACTACCCCAGAGGAGTTTACATCACTTACCAACTCGTTTATTGAACAAAATCAAATTGGCGAAGACAACGGAATACCGGTTGTTATGCCCAAACCTGAATCTGATGTTTTTCTTCTAGCACAGATGTGGCGTTGGTCTTCGGTTATCGTATTGAAAAAAGACGAATGGTATAAGTTCCATATTTCATCGAAAGATGTGATGCACGGGTTTTCGGTACAGCCCATTAACATGAATTTTATGGTTTTTCCCAACTATGATTATGTATTAGATTTTAAACCCAATAAAACAGGCGAGTACATGATAGTGTGTAACGAGTTTTGCGGAATAGGACACCATCTAATGATTGGAAAAATTGTAGTTATTGAAGATGAAAACGAATTAGCTAATTACGGATATTAATATTATATATTATGAGTACTTTTAGAACATGTGATATAACAGGCTTTAAAGTAGATAATACTACTGAAAAATTGTTTCGGTTAAATGCAGTTTTTGCTGTAGTTTCTTTACTTATTGCCGCATTAGGAGCTATACTCCTCGTATTTACTCGTTGGCAAGATTTTCATGTATTATCCTCTCCTTGGTATTACAGAATAATTGGCTTACACGGTGTAAACGCATTGGTATTTTGGATTGTATTTTTTGAAATTGCGGGCCTTTACTTTGGTTCAACCGTGGTTTTAAATTCAAGGTTTTGTGCTCCCAAGTTAGGGTGGCTGTCGTTTATATTAATGGCCACCGGCTTTATTCTTACCGATGTAATGATACTAAGTGGCAATGCAGATGTAACAATGACATCGTATGTTCCGCTAAAGGCACATCCACTTTATTACTTGGGTATAATACTTTTTGCCGTTGGAGCTCTTATCGGGGTAGGATTGTTTTTTGGCAATGCTGCCCTAGCAAAAAAAGAAGGGAAAGTAGGCAAAACCCTTCCCTTATTTACTTATGCACTAATGGCAGCAGCGATTATTGCCGTATTAACATTGCTTTCCGGAGCATTGGTTTATGTGCCTACTTTTTTATGGTCGTTGGGTTTGGTTGAAAGCATAGACCCCGCTTGGTATCGCTTGGTTTGGTGGGGCTTCGGGCACTCGGCACAACAAATAAATGTATGTGCCATGGTAGGTATTTGGTATTTGTCAGTACGTTTGGTTTTAGGCGGAAGTTCCATTAACGAAAAGGTTTCGAGGGTGGCGTTCTTATTCTATATTCTTTTCATTAGTATTGCTTCGGCTCACCATCTATTAGTTGACCCTGCAGTAAGTTCAACCTGGAAAGTGTGGAATACTAGTTACGCCATGTACCTTGCAGTGCTTGCTTCGATGATTCATGCCTTTGCCGTTCCCTCTTCTATGGAGGCGGCTCAAAGAAGGTTAGGACATAACAAAGGCTTGTTCGATTGGCTCATTAAATTGCCATGGGGAAATCCTGCATTTAGTTCTATAACACTGGCTATAATAGGCTTTGGATTTATTGGTGGAATAACAGGCGTAATATATGGTATGGAACAAACCAATATTATTGTGCATAATACACTAGCTATTGTGGGGCACTTTAAAGGCACTGTGGTAATAGGAACTACCCTAACCTTTATGGGTATTACATACTATTTAGTTCCTCTAATGTTTCGCAGAAAAATAGTGGCCTTTAAACTGGCAAAGATTCAACCATGGATGTTCTTCTTTGGCATAGCATTATTAGCCATCGGAATGATTGCATTGGGAATGTTTGGTATTCCCAGAAGGCATTATGATATTGCGTTTACCGGAGGCCCCTTTACGTATGATTTCAACCTTGCTTCGGGCTTCGTTTGGGTTCTATTTGGGTTGGGCGGAATACTCTCTTTTTTATCCATGCTCATTTGGATATTAATTATTGTTGTTTCTGTATTTTTTGGCCCTAGGGTAAACGGTCCGCAAGATATGCAACTTGCCATAGCGGCTCCTCTTGGAGAAGAAACTACTCCACATAAACGTAAATATGAAGCTCCCGGAACATTGGTGCTTACTATTATTTTCCTTGTTACGTTCTTGGTATTTTATTTCTTGAATTGGAAGTGGCTTGCGGCAATTTGGGAAATTCAATAGAAACAGAAAATGTTTTCGTTGAATAATATGTTGAATGGGTTGAGCGTAAAACTTTTGGATTATGCTCAATTAGTTAAATTACGTTTGTCATTGCTTGTGGTGTTCTCTGCATCAATGTCGTACTTGTGGGCAGTAAACAGAAACATTGATTTTGTAACGATATGGTTACTCTCGGTGGGCGGATTTTTAATTACTGGAGCTTCTAATATTTTTAACCAGATATTAGAAATAAAGTCAGATGCATTGATGAAACGCACCTCAGAAAGACCTCTCCCTTCTTACAGATTAGAAGTTAGAGAAGCGATTATCCTTGGGATGATATTTTCTGTTATGGGTATTTTTCTTTTATCGAAAATTAATTTGCTTTCGTTTACATTAGGATGCTTAGCATTGTTGGTGTATGTGTGTATCTATACCCCTTTAAAAAAAATTACTTGGCTAACAGTAATACCCGGGGCCTTTGCCGGTTCTTTGCCGGTATTAATTGGTTGTACAGCTGCTACGGGCTCTATTTCCACTCATGCGGTGCTTTTATTTTTAGTGCAATTTGTTTGGCAGTTTCCACATACATGGTCTGTTGCCTGGCTTCTGAATGATGATTATAATAAAGCCGGATTTAAAATGTTACCAACTCCCGGAATACAGTCCAAATACGCATCAATGTTAATTATGTTTTCTACCTTTTTAATTGTACCCACCGCTTTACTTTTGTATATGTATGAATCTGTTGGGGTGCACGTTTCGTGGATTATTTCTTTATTTGGAAGCCTATTGTTTCTTAGTTCAATTGTTTTTTACAGAGCACGAACCAAAAAATCGGCACTTGCATTAATGTTGGGTTGCATAATTTTTTTGCCGGTTTTATTTATTCTTTTAGTTGCAGAAAAATTTATATGAGTTTGCACTTCCTTCATAAAAAAATAAGATGTATCCTTTTGATGCCCTTTTTATGCTTATTTAATAATTCATTATATTCACAACGAGACCCCAACGAGACCAAGTTTTTGGGAAAGCAATTAGCCGATATAGAAGTATTCGATTCCCAAAACAACCGAAATAAGCTATCTGAATTAATAAAAGACAAACCCATTGTTTTAAGTCCTATTTACACCAAATGCCCCAGCTCATGCTCCATTATTACAGCCAACTTAAAGAAGGCCATTAAAAAAAGTAAAGGACTGGGAAAAGAGTATGAGGTATTAACTTTTTCGTTCGATTACTACGATACTCCTAAAGATTTAAAAACATTTACTAAACGATGGGACATTACCGGAGAAAGTTGGAAAGTGGTGGCTTCTGATAAAGAAGGCACTTCGCTACTTTTATCTTCAATAGATTTTGAAATTATAAAAGAAAAATCGGGCGATTATTTGCATCCGAATGTACTGGTAGTAATAACCCCTAAAATGAAAATATCTCGCTTTGTGTACGGTGTTTTTCCAAGTGCCCGCGATATTGATATGGCCGTACTGGAAGCAAAAAAAGAGAAAACATCACTTAGTTTTTACGAAGGCTTTTTGTTGAATTGTTTCAAATTCGATGCAACATCAAAAAAATATATTATCGACTGGGCATTTATAATTCAAATTTGTGTGGGTATTTTTTTTATATCGGGATTATTATTTTTTGTTATAAGAGATTTATTTTTTAAAGATTTGAGAACATTATAGACATAGCAATTGTTAAGCATTTACAATTCGATTTTTTTATTTTATAAATCCAAACATATTGCAGACTTAGTATAGAATCAGAATGAGCGGGCATGGCATCTTCTTAAGAGTAGGAGCATTTTTCAGCAAAATATTTTCTACAAAATACAATCCTTTTTATCATTTAGGCACTTTAGCCATTTATTTTTTTGCCATAGCATTTGTATCGGGTATTTATCTTTTCTTGTTTTATAAGGTAGATCCCACTCAATCGTACATATCTACCGTAGAAATTACCAATCAATGGATAGGAAATTTGATGCGCAATTTACACAGATACTCGTCAGATTTATTTGTGGTGTTTGTTGTGCTCCATTTTTTACACATGCTTATTACCGGTAAGTTTAAGCGAGTAAAATCGTGGTTGTTTGGAATAGTATCCTTAATTATTACTGTTTTTATAGGCTTAACGGGTTTTGTTCTAGTGTGGGATCAAAAGGCAAAATTATTGGGTGTATTAACAGCAAAACTATTAATCTATTTACCCTTTTTCGACCCTTCAATTGCCGGAGCTTTTTTAATAAATGATTTAGCATACCTAGGTGGCATTTTTAGAGTAACTCTTTTTGGGCATATTTTCTTTTGTGCATTTACCGCTATATTTCTATGGTTGCACGAAATTCATTTAAGTAAGCCGGGTATTTTTCCTCCTAAAAAAATAATGCTTTATGCGGGAATTTTTACGTTGCTTATCTCTTTGTTTTTTGATGCCTCATTAGATGTTCCGGCACAAGATACCGTATTACCAACCGAAACAGGATTTAACTGGTATTACTTTTTTGGATATTTTTTTATGAAAATATTTTCCGTTGGTTGGAACTGGATTTTGATTTTAATTGTTACTCTGTTTATTTTCTCTTTTCCGTTTCTATTTAAGAAAAACAAAAATTACATTCCGGTTATCAATACCGATTTGTGTGATGGTTGCCAGCAGTGTGCCGAAGACTGTCCCTACGATTCCATTCTGATTAAACAAAATGAAAAAGGCGAGGACAAAGCATGGTTAGATAACGAGAAATGTGTTGGGTGCAATATCTGTGTAGGCTCATGTAAATCGATGGCCATAACCTCTGAAAAAATAGTGCCCCATTTAATTAATAGTGCTGGAAATACTCAGCATCACATTATTACCTGTAGCTATTTAAAAAGCCAGTTAAACGGATTGGATTTACAGAACACAAAAATATCGGAGACAATTTGCGTAGGTAATATTAACGCCAAAGCGTTTGATGAAACTTTGGTTTCTGAAAAAAATAAATTAGTGATTTTGGGCTGCGAATCGTGCTATTATCGTTTCGGACCTGAGTGGGCTAAAAACCGATTAAATCATAAACGCAGACCAGTAATAAAATCTTCGGTTAATTACAGTAACGTACTTTTTGTAACATCGGGGCAGAATATTAAAAAAACAATTTCCGATTTTATAAATAATGCAAATGTGAACTTAAACAAAAAAGAACTTACCGTAAAAGATTTTTCAAAAGTCAATATAGCATTTGCCATTTTATTGAGTGCTTTATTCTTCGTATCAATTCCATATTTCAGTAATCAAAAACTTTCTTTTTATTCTTCAACAAACCGAACCCTTGTTTTAAATTTGAAATATACATCTTCTCCAATACACGAGTTGCAAAATAACTCATCACATCTTTCGCACATGCAATCGCCTGTACCCATTATCAGCGGAAGGTCAGAAATAAAAATTGAAGTATTCAACACAAAAAATAATGAATTGGTGTTTTCAAAAAACTACAGTCCACGAGGTCTTCGTAAAGATATTGCCGTGTATGTTTACGATGAGGTAGAAGTACCCGAAAATATAAAAATCATTTTATCGGAAACAGAGTTTCCTGAAGTTAGGCACGAACTCACAAACATTCAATTAATGAAAGGAGAAAGCAGAGTACTCCGTTTTCTTTCAGGTAAACTTACATTATAATAATATGTTTTCGTAAATACTTGCATGATGCACCTCAATATTTATCATACGAAAAAACAGTCATTCATTTGACACTAATCATTTCAATGCAGCCATGCAGAGTAAACCTTTGTGGCATATACTAACAACACCTAAACACATAACTATGAACGCAAAACTTAAAACAAATCTTCACTACATAGCAGTAGCATCTATGGTGGTGTTCTCCTCTTGTGGTGGCTCCGGAGAAGAGAAAAAAGCAGAGACCGAACAACCAAAAACGGAAGGTATTCTGCTCACAACAGCCGAAATGGAAAAAGCCTCTAATATTTACTTTGATAAATGTGCAGGTTGCCACGGATCGGCCCGTAAAGGAGCAACAGGCCCACACCTCTTACCCGAAGCACCCGAAGGTAGCCCTGCACCCGGAACAAAAACATTGGGCGAAGCCGGCCTCAGAGCTTTTATAGAAAACGGAACACCCGGTGGTATGCCCGAATGGAAAGGAATTATGACAGATGACGAGATTACTTTAATGACTAAATTTTTGCAACTCGACCCACCTGCCATTCCTGCATTTGGTTTGGAAGAAATGAAAGCCACCTGGAAAGTTTTTGTTCCTGTAGCAGATAGACCCACCAAGCCTGTTCATAAGAGAAATATAGACAACTATTTTGGTGTAATTATGCGAGATGCCGGAAAAGTAGCCGTAATTGATGGCGATACCAAGGAAGCATTAGCCGTTTTACCCACAGGATTTGCCGTACATATTCTCCGTACATCGGCATCGGGTAGATATATATATTCTGTAGGAAGAGACGGAAGAATTACTATGATTGATACTTACAGCGAAAAACCCACCATTGTTGCCGAGGTAAGAGGAGCCTACGATGCCCGCTCAGTTGAAGTTTCTAAGTTTAAAGGCTACGAAGATAAATACCTTGTGTTTGGCGGTTACAATCCGGCCCATATAGCTATTTTCGATGCACAAACACTAGAACCCATCAGTGTTACCTCTACCTCTGGAAATGCTTGCGATGGAGAAAAAGAGTTTGTGGAAGAAGCTCGTGTAGCTTCTATTGTAGCTTCGCACACCGACCCCGTTTGGATTTGCAACATCAAAGAGAGAGGAATGGTAGATATTGTTGACTACTCTGATCCAAAAAATCCAAAAATAACCGAAATTGCTTCCGCACGCTTTTTACACGATGGGGGCTGGGATGCTACCGGAAAATACTTCTTGGTGGCTGCAAACGCTAGTAACAAAGTGGTAGTTATTGATGTACCTAATAAAAAATTAGTTACTATGATTGAAACAGGTATTAAACCTCACCCCGGAAGAGGAGCAAACATTAAGAACAAACTCGGAAGTTTATGGATAACCAGCCACCTTGGCGAAAATAAAATTTCATTCATTAAAACTAACCCGGGCGAAGGACAGTGGACGGTTGTGAAAGAAATTCAAGCCCCCGGTAGTGGTGGTGGTGCACTGTTTGTTAAAACACACCCAAAATCGAAACACCTTTGGGTAGATAGAACTCTTAATCCCGATGCTTCTTTACATTCTAAAATTGATGTTTTTGATGTAGAAACTCTTGAACATAAAAAAACCATTGATATGCCTGAAGGAGTTGACGGAAGAATGGTACACATGGAATACAACAAAGCAGGTGATGAATTATGGGTATCCGTTTTTATGGGCAAAACAAGCGGTATTTTAATTTATAATGATAAAACATTAGAATTAAAACAAATCATTAAAGGAGATTGGGTACAAAACCCTACCGGTAAATTTAATATTTACAATACTACACATGACATCTATTAGTAAAATAGTGTTTTTTGTAGATTAAAGGTGAGCATACCACACAAAAGTGTGGTATGCTTTTTTTAAAACAAAACTAAACAGATATGAAAAAGCCAATCTTATTCCTTGTTTTAAGTTTTTTCCTTTCAACAGTTATAGGGCAAAATGCCGATACCGTTATAACCGGAACAAACTACACAAATAGAGTTTTCTATAGTTTAGATAATGATGATGTTTTATCTACTCCTGTAAATGATTGGGATATAGCCCTCGCCTGTTATGGACCCGGGGCAGCGGGGAGTGCCATCTTAATAAATGAAGCAGCCTGCTTTTTATATAATACCCCTTACGATACGGGTGCATGGAATACTTTTGATACCGTAGGAGCATATACATGGAAACAGCTTCTAAATTCAGATACATCATGGACAAACGGGGCTTTTAATACCTACAGAGGGGCTGCCGGTTTGTTCGATATGGGCTGGGGAATTTTAAACCCTAACAACAATCACTGGACATTCGGAGATTCTATTTATTTGGTAAAAACACACGATGGCTCTTTTAAAAAATTAGTAATTACAAGTCTTAAAACAGGAGTGTGGACCATTACTTACGCAAATTTAAATGGCACTAATCCACAAACCGTTAGTATAACAAAAGCAAATTACCCCAAACGAAATTTTATTTACTACTCTTTAGTAAACCACCAAATAATAGATAAAGAACCCGATAATGACACATGGGAGTTGCTTTTTCAGAAGCACCGAGATTGGGTTTCAAATATGTATGTTTCCGTTTCAGGGGTGTTCAAAAACCGAAACATTTGGAGTGCAAAAGCCCATTTACCTTCATTCAATGATGCAATGAATACTACCGCAGCACAAACTTCTTTTAATAAAAATGTGATTGATATTGGTTACGAATGGAAAAAATACAATTTTCAAACCGGATGGAAAGTGTACGATACCATTGCCTATTTTATTTACAACATAGATAGCTCTATGTTTTATAGAATTGTTTTTACCGACTTTGGAGGCTCTGCAAACGGACACTTTATTTTTAATAAAACACTTATTAAAAACCTAGCTATAAATGAACCCAATAACACCCTTAAAAACATAAGCACTTATCCAAATCCATCGAACGGATCATTTAACCTCCTGTATGAAGCCTTAGAAAACACTGTTGGAAACATTGCTGTTTACAGCATACAAGGAGTATTGGTTCACAGCGAAAAAATAAACTTTACAAAAGGCATATACATGCATGCAATAAATGCAGAGAATTTATGCAAGGGGGTTTATCTGCTTGTGTTAGAAACAACATATTCTAAACATACTTTAAAACTCATTATTGAATAAATTGAAAAGGCGTTGGAAATATTGGTTTATCGTACTGTTTTCTCTAACTTCTGTAGAGGTACAGAGTCAAACTGTGCAAATAAATATTGCCCATTCAGAAACAAAAGAACCTATTGAAAACGCTCATATAAGTTTCGTATCGAAGCAAAATACAAAAGATCTTTTTCTTATAAGCGATAGCAATGGAAATATTTTTATCCCCTTATCGGATTCTGTTTCACTAACTATTTCACATATTGCATACCTTACCCATAAAGTGTTTATTGAACATCTCCACTCAGATTATACGGTATTTTTGAAACCTGTAGTTTTTAATTTATCGGAATTTGTAATTACAGCTCAACGCCACATTCAGCCACAGAAAGAAAGCGTCTACTCCATTAAAACAATTGATGCTGAAAAGATAAACAGCAAAGGAGCCAGTACGATTAACGAAGCCTTGAGTAACGAATTGAATATGCGATTTTCATATCGTCCATCATTTGGGAGTAATGTAAACTTGCAAGGCTTTTCGGGCGAACAAGTAAACATTATGATAGACGGTGTACCGGTTACCGGGAGACTAAATGGCAATTTAGATTTACAACAAATTAATTTAAATAATACCGAAAGAGTGGAAGTATTATACGGGCCGGTGTCTGTCGTGTACGGAAGCAATAGTTCCGGAGGAGCCATAAACCTAATTTCATCAAAGTATGGCAAAAAACCTTATTCACTAAAAAGCACTGTTTATACTGAAAGTGTTGGGCAATACAACTTTTCAGCTACAGCTTCGGCAGTAAATCGCTCTAAAAACATTTTTGCCGTTTCGGTAGGTAGAAATTTTTTCGGGGGGTATTCCCCCATGGATACATCAAGACATAAACTTTGGTTGCAACGTGAACAATATTTTTCCGACATCAGTTATACCCGCTTGTTTAAAAAGGGGGAAATCAGAACAAGCATTTCTTACTTCAATGAATTAATGAAAGATCGAGGAGAACTACGCCCGCCTTACTATAAAACAGCCTTTGATACGTACTATGGCACACAGCGGATTATAGCCAGAACACATGCCATTTGGAATTTCGGCAAGGCATATCATTTAGATATTACTAGTGCCTTTTCTATTTATGAACGCAACAGAAAAAAATTCTTTCGCGATTTGGTTTCACTGGAGTATATTCCCGTAAATACTATAGGAGAGAATGACACTTCACTTACTTACGAATATTTTATTCGTCCAATTTTTGCGTCAAAAAAACAAAATACATTTTTCAATTTTCAGGCCGGAACAGAATTTTTATATTCTGAATTAAGTACTGCCCGAATTGTAAACAAGAAGGAAGATGTAACCGAATATGCTGTTTTTCTAAATACTTTTATATATCCCCTAAAAAATAACAAGCTAACGGTAAATCCAGGAATTCGCTATATTCAAAATAACCGATATAACGCACCCTTGGTATATGCTCTTAATTTTAATTTGCAATTCACTCATGATATCACTTTGAAAGGCTCTGTTGCAAAAGGCTATAGAGCTCCTAATATAAAAGAACTCTATTTAGATTTTTATTTCAGCGAGTCCATTCAAGTGTATGGAAATTCTCAATTAAAAGCAGAAACATCAAATCATTACCGACTTTCGGCTGAGTGGAATAAAAGCTACGAAAAGCAAGCTTGGTTTATTGAAGTGAGTACCTTCTATAATCATTTAACCAACATGATTACTACAGCTCAAACAAATATTACGCAATGGAATTATATTAACATAGGGAATTTTTATTCGCAGGGGTACAGTTTTTTATTACGTAATAAAAGCAAATATGTAGAGTTTATTGCAGGCTCTAATTATACAGGATTTTTATTTTTACCTTCGAAAGAATTACAAAATATAAACTACTATTTCTCGCCCGAATTTATTTGTAACCCTTCGATAAAATTACCTAAATACAAACTATTCTTTGACATAAATTATAAGTACACCGGTAAATTGGCAAGTCAGTATTTAAGTCAAAACAATGAAGTGAAACAAAGTTATATTGCCGACTACCATACGGTTGACTGTTCTGTAAAAAGAAAACTATGGAAAGAAAAGTTAACCTTTGTGATAGGAGTCAAAAACATTTTAAACATTACAAATGTTCCCATACAAGGGCGTGTGTACGGGTATTCTTCAGCAAAAGATGTTACATCTCTGCCTATTATGTGGGGGCGAACGGGTTTTATAAGTTTAATGTTAGAATTATAAATTGAAAATAAAAACAACATATTGGCTGGCTCTGATTTCGCTGTTTTTTGCATGCGAAAAAAAAGAAATTCCACTGCCTCCTCATCAACCGGGAACATATGAAAGGGTGGTTATACCTATAGGTTATCCGTACAACAACCAAGTATTTTATAATTGCAATACCAACAAAATTGTAAGCAGCAATAAAAAATATGACTGGGATTTGGCATTCGATTGTGCCGAAAACGGATATGTTATTCGTTTAAACACGGCAAAGGGAATGTTGGCCGCTTCCACAAATTCAACAATATTTGATTCCATTTATAATATAAACAATTTGGTTTGGCAATGGGATCAATCTGATGGAAATAAAAATTACACGGCACTTGGTAATTGGTTTCAAATTTCGAATGGAACACCTTCAAACATAGTGTATATTATAAACAGGCAGTTTAATGAAAATGGAAATTCGCTCGGATACAAAAAAGTAATTTTTACGGGGCTGCAAAATGATGTGTATTCTTTCAAATATTCCGATTTAAACGGCCAAAACGAACACTTTTTTCAAATAAAAAAAGATAAAAACTACAACCATGTTTATTTTAGTTTTAACAACGGGGGGGAACAAGTAACTATAGAACCCCCGAAAACT
The DNA here is from genome assembly GCA_905339165.1 of Flavobacteriales bacterium. Classification (GTDB taxonomy): domain Bacteria; phylum Bacteroidota; class Bacteroidia; order Flavobacteriales_E; family Vicingaceae; genus BCD5. Next base: position 14,725 of record CAJPFH010000032.1, on the reverse strand, counting down.
GAATGGGACTTACTTTTTACCAACTATCAACACAAATTCGCAGAATTAGAAATGCCCTTTGTGATTACAGGTTGTTTGATTAATTCAAATAACGGGGTAGAAGCCGCCAAAGACAGTTTGAGAAATTTTTACGAAATTAAATTGAACGATATAAATCTATTTTCGTTTTCAAACGAATGGGATAAAATAGGCTACGACTGGAAAATCCGAAACAATCAGGACAATTCATTTACCATACACCCTAAATTATTTTATTTAGTAAAAAGCCACAATGGTATTTACTTTAAAATAAAGTTTATCGATTTCTATAATTCTTCAGGGGAAAAGGGCTATCCCACATTTGAGATTCAAAGATTATAAAAATGAAAGTTTACTTTGTTATTACAATACTTGTTCCTTTGTTATTTAATTGTTCAACGAAAACAACCGAAACCGTTGAAATTCCAAACTTCTATACTTCCCCTATTATTAACGACTCGTTGGTAATGAATGGAAAAATGATTTTTGAAAGACATTGTTACTCCTGCCATACTATGGAAATAAACACTAGTAAAGCACCTGATATTTCAGATGTTTTGCGTTACCATGAACCCTCTATGTTTTACCTATATTTATTGGGAGAGAAAAACCAAAAATTGCTGAATACTTCTAAAGTATACCCTACACCATGTATTATAAACGATTCTATTAATAAACAAGAAGCTATTGCATTAACAGAGTATTTGAAGCAATATCAAAATTGGTTGCACGAAATCAATTCAAAATTCAAATAAAAAAGGGGCAAAACGCCCCTTTAATTTTTTAAATGAAAGTATTTTTATTTTGTACTAAGTATGTATGCTGCAATATCGTTCAACTCTTGGTCGGACATTCCTTTTGTAATAGCCAAACTAGCTTGCATCACAGCGTATTGAGATGGGTCAACAATAGCCTCCGATTCTTCTTTCAGGAATTTAACCATTTGCCCGGGCTTATCAGTGTATGCCGCAGCAATATCTTTTAATGCCGGTCCTACTACTTTGTTTTCCGGGTTGTGGCATGCGGTACAGCCTTTGTCGGCAAATAAGGCTTTTCCTTTTTCCGCATCGCCTGCACCAGAAGCAGGTTCCTGAGTGGCTTCGGCAGCAGGGGCAGTTTCAGCAGTAGTGGCTGTTTCTTCTTGTTTTTCTTTATTGCCTCCGCCACAAGCAAATACTAGGGCCGATGCGGCAATAATTAGTGCAAACTTTGTTCTATTTTTCATAGTTTATGAGATTGTTTTTTATTTAAAATTCGGCAACAAATATACCTCAAATTATCTCGTATGCATTATCAAATATTAAAAAATAATATACTTTCGTAGTCTGCATACAAAATAGTCCCTCCATTGTACCATAATTTTAGCAACACTTAAATGGAAACATTGATTGCATATTTTACCGCTATTCTAATTGGTATATTGTTAGGAATTATGGGAGGAGGTGGTTCTATTTTAACCATCCCTGTTTTAGTTTATTTGCTTCACATAGAGCCAGTTTTAGCCACTTCATATTCTTTATTTATTGTGGGGGTATCGGCTTTTGTTGCATCTGTGCATAATTATCGTAATAAGTTAATAGATTTTAAAACCGCCTTTGTATTTTCTGTTCCTGCATTTATAGGTGTTTTTATTTCTAGAAAGTGGTTACTCCCAGCTTTGCCTAATACTTTATTTTTCCTAAATGAACAAGCTGTTTCCAAAGGAGTCGGAATTATGATTTTGTTTACTGTTATTATGTTTATGGCAGCAATTTCTATGATAAAAAATAATGTACAAGAAAAACATCTAAATATCTCAAAGTATAAGTATCCGCTTATTCTTATAGAAGGAATACTAGTGGGTTTAATTACCGGAATAGTGGGTGCCGGAGGAGGTTTTTTAATAGTGCCTGCGTTGGTGGTTTTAACACAAATGCCGGTAAAAACTGCCATAGGCACTTCTTTGTTAATTATTGCTATAAAATCTCTTTTGGGCTTTTTTGGTGACTTTAGTTACTTACCAATAAATTGGTATTTTCTACTTTTGTTTTCGTTATTTACTGCATTTGGAATACTGTGTGGTATTTATTTAAGTAAGTTCATTCCATCAAAAAACCTAAAACCTGCCTTTGGTTGGTTTATCCTAATAATGTCTATTTTGATAATAACGAAAGAATATATAGAGTTTAAAAATTAAAAATAAAGGTTATGCAATGGGTTATAAAGTATAAATTGGGTGTGTTGGGTTTGGTACTTGGTTCGGTTTCCGGCTGGCTTTACTGGAAATTTGTAGGGTGCAGCAGTGGATCGTGTGCCATTACCTCGGTATGGTATAACAGTACATTATATGGAGCCGTAATGGGTTGGCTAGTTTTCGACATGTTTAGAAAACAGAAAAAAACAACAAATGACAAACCAACCGAAGGATAATCTGTATATATTCTGATTACACTCGAAACGAATTATTTTTTTGCTGTTTTTTCTTCCGGAATGGGCGTTTTTAAATATGAATCAGCAAAGTATCGTAAATTCATAGGATTAGAATAATAACCCTGCAAGTACGATTTTTGCAATGTATATTTTTCATCGTACCAAATAACCATAATAGGGGCATCATTCATTGCTATTTGTTCTGCTTTATAAAAATACTCGTAACGTTCCTCTTCGTTTAGTGTTTGTTTTCCTTTTTCAAAAAACTCGTCATACTGCGAATTGATGTATCTAGTAACATTTGGAAAAGAAGGTTGATCAAGTGAGCCTGGTACGTTTTTACCATATAATAAAACCAAAAAAGTTTCGGGCGATGGGTAATCAGCAATCCACGCTGAGCGGAATAAATCTGCTCTTCCGTATTTTGCATCTTCAATTTTTTGTTGAAGCGAAACTACCTCTAAGTCTATTTTTATTCCTAAAGTAGATTGCAGTTGTTTTTGTATTTCAAATGCAACATTTACATTTTTAGAACCTCCGCTGTTTAGTTCCAATTTAATAGTTGGAAATCCTTTTCCATTGGGATATCCAGCCTCTGCTAATAATTTTTTGGCCTTTTCTGGGTCATAAGTGTATCCTGTAATTTTTGTTATATCGTACCCTTTAAAAGTAGGTGGAGTAAGACCATGTATGCCAGGCCCATAGGCTTCTCCTTTTAGAATATCATTTATTATTTTGTCCCTATCTATGGCATAATTAAATGCTTGCCTAACCTTAACCTTGCTGAAGTGCGGGCGACTTAAATTAAATTCATAATACTGAGTAGCCATTTCAGGATTTCGAGATAATACATATTTTGGTGGTCTGTTCTCAAAATTGGAAATTTGTTTCTCTACCATATCTTTAATTGATTCGGAGGGCAAACCCACTATCAAATCGAGTTTATCGTTTTCAAACCAGTCTAACTCTACTTTTTTCGATTCTATAAAGAAAACCATTAGAGTGTCAATAAATGGCAGTTTATTCCCCAACTCATCTACTCCATGATATTCCTTATTTTTTACAAGAGTTAGAGAACTTTCATCGGTAGGTTTCTGGTAAACAAAAGGCCCTGTTCCAATCACATTTTTTTCTGCATACATTTCATCGGCTTCCTGAGCTATAATAGCCATACTGGCACTTGCCAAAATATTTAGAAAAAGAGGATAGGATTTTGTCAGATTTATTTCAATCGTATATTCATCTATAATTTTTACCCCTTCCAATTCTGAAATAGGGTTATTTGAAGTAGATGCTGAATAAAAATCATTAGCTCCCTGTAAAATATCTTTTACAGTGAAATGAAAAGCCGAATTATAAGGAGTATTCGTGCATATTTTTTGAAGTGTATATTTTACATCATGAGCATTAAATTCCCTTCCTGTGCCATTTTTAAAGCAGGGGTCGTTATGAAAAAGCACCCCCTTCTTTAGATAAAAGGTGTATTTGGTTCCGCTTGGATCAATTTCCCATTTTTCGGCCAACAACGGCTCAACCGATAAATCTTTTGGATTTAAACGAACCAATCCTTCAAAAATTTGAGACGAAACGTGAGAGGCAGAAAGTATGGTTAAGGAGTAAGGCACAATGGTTTTCACCACTTCGGCTTCACTCATGTTTACTTTCCCTCCATATATTTTACCACCTTTCCCGTCATTATTATTTACTGTATTTGTGCTACTATTACAAGAAATTAAGCCTATAATGAGAGAAGAATATACAATTAAGTTTTTCATAATCATTTTTTGCTGAGAATTTAATCTGCAAACATACCATAATTTGGGTATTAATAAAAGACTAATGATGTTTTTACGTAAAAATCATTACTGTAATATTTTTTTACTTACTTTCGCCCATTAAATTTTAATTGCTTTCGACAAAGAAGCCGTTAAAATCGATTAAAATTAAGAAATATTTTGTTTTTTGTGAATTAGGTTTTAATATTGCACTTAGAAATAGAGTAACCTAACACCATTTATAGGTTTGTTAATTATGAAAAAAATTATAATATCAGTTGTTTTTAGCCTATTTTTCTTGGTTTCAGCTAATGCAGGGGTAATTGTATTAGAAGGTCATTATCAGGGCAAGAATTTATATGTACAAAACCCTTTTGCCGGAGCTGGCGTTGGTTTTTGTGTATTTGAAGTTACCGTCAATGGCGAAGTAACTACCGATGAAATAAACTCCAGTGCTTTTGAAATTGATTTTGGTAATTTTCAATTTCAGTTAGGCACTCCGCTTATTGTTAAAATAAAACATAAAGATGATTGTAAGCCGAAGGTACTTAACCCTGAAGTATTAAAACCCAAAAGCACTTTCGATATAGTGAGCATGAGTGCTACAAAAGAGGGCGATTTTAAATGGAAATCTACCAACGAAACAGGAAAACTTACTTATGTTGTAGAGCAATTTCGCTGGAATAAATGGGTAAAAGTGGGCGAAGTAGATGGTGTAGGTACAGCCGGAGAAAATGAATATACTTTCAAAGTAGATCCACATTCTGGAGAAAATCAAGTTCGAGTTAAGCAAGTGGATTATAGCGGCAAGCCTCGCTACTCTCAATCGGTTAAATTCATGTCGGCCGCAGAAAAAATAACATTCAGTCCAATAAAAGTGGCTACCGATATTAAGTTCACAGCTGAAACGCTTTTTGAAATATTCGATAGCTATGGAAATATCGTAAAAAAAGGGTATGGTAATTCCGTTGATGTATCGAACCTATCGAAAGGGATTTACTACATCAACTATGACAATAGCACGGGGGAAACTTTCGTAAAAAAATAATTTATTACGCAATATATCATATCCCGCTTTGAAGAAAAATCGAGCGGGATTTTTTTTGAAATAAAAAATGGAAAAGGTTGAACACATTGGAATAGCCGTTCGAAACATTGAAGAGGCTAAAATCGTTTATACAAAACTATTAGGTAGTAAGGCCTATAAAACAGAAGAGGTGGAAGAAGAAGGAGTACTTACTGCTTTTTTTTTGGTTGGACAAACTAAAATCGAGTTACTAGAATCAAAAAAAGAAGGCAGTGCTATTGCAAGATTTATTGAAAAAAGAGGAGAGGGGGTTCATCATATTGCTTTTGAAGTAGAAAATATTTATAATGAAATGAAACGCTTAAAAGAAGAAGGTTTTATCTTACTAAACGACACCCCAAAGAAAGGAGCCGATAATAAATTAATTTGCTTTATACACCCGAAATCGGCAAATGGGGTATTGATAGAACTTTGTCAAGAAATAAAATAGAATTTCAGATTTTTAATATCTCATTTACCGTTTCATTTTCTTTGAGGTGAATAGCCTTTAATCCACATTGTATAGCTCCTGCTACATGTTGTTCGGAATCGTCAATAAACAGAGTTTCTATAGGATTTAATTGGTTTTGTTGAAGTACATATTCAAAACAATCGGCATTAGGTTTTCTTAAACCTATTATATTTGAATAGTAGTGCTTTTCGAAAATATGTTCGAAAATATTTGAACCAAAAGAACGGATAAAAATTTGTTCAAATGCATTTACATGTATTTCGTTGGTATTGCTGAGCAGAAATATTCGGTATTTATTTTTTAGTTGTCTAAGTAATTTTACTCTCTCTAAAGGAAAATCGAGCAACATGGCATTCCATGCAGTATCAATTTCTTTATCAGAAATTTCTTTAGGTAAGTATTTTCTAAGCTCATTTCTAAACAAATGAGCCGAAATTTTCCCTGTTTCAAATTGGTCGAAAAGGGAGCTTTGTTTCGCTTTTGAATACACCAAACGAAAATCTTTTATTCCAAGCTCTAAAAAGGCTTGTTCGGTAAGCAAGTAGTTTATGTTTAGCAGCACTCCACCTAAATCGAAGATAATATTTTTAATATTTTTTTGCATAAAAAAGGTATTCATTGCCAAAAATAGCTATATATAATTTTGCAAATCCACTTGCTACCATTACATTTGCAACCCTCGAATTTTTATTCAGGGCCCTTAGCTCAGCTGGTTAGAGCACCTGACTCATAATCAGGGGGTCGATGGTTCAAGCCCATCAGGGCCCACAAGAAAAAAGGTTTCGGTTTTTACCCGAAACCTTTTTTGTATGATTCTTTTTTTACTTTCCAGCCAAATCGGTATGTAAGCCACACTCGGTTTTTTTTAAACCAAACCAGCGGCTGTTTCGTTCGCTATCGCCCTCAATAAATTTTCTGGTGCAAGGCTCGCAACCAATACTTACATATCCTTTAGCTTCTAAAGGGTGGGCAGGAAGATTATTATCGTGAATATACTGATAAATCATAGCATTGCTCCAATTCAGTACCGGATGATAACGAATACAACCAAAAGGAGCCGGTTGTTCTTCTTTCATTTGTTTTCGGTTTTCGTTCTGTGAAGCACGAATTCCATTTATCCAAACATCGTATTCCCCTAAAATGGGTTCTAAAGGCTGAATTTTGTTTAAGTAGCAACAATAATCGGGATCGGAAGTAAACAGCAAACTACCGTTATTATCCTTCTGCTGCGATTTGGATACCAAAGGATTTACTCCAATAAATGTTAAGCCCAATAAATCTGATAGTTGATCTTTAAAAATTAATGTTGCAGGAAATAAAAATCCGGTATTCAGGTAATAAACAGGTATCGTTTTATCTATTAGGCTAAGAATATGTAACAATGGAATGCTGTGGGTTTGAAACGATGAAGTGGCAAATACTTTTTTTCCCTCTTTGGTATATTGCTCTATCTTTTTTTTAATGGGTTCTATCGTATACGAAGGTTTCATGCAACAAATTTAGAACTTCCTTTTCAAGCATTAAAAAAACCTTGTAAATTCTTACCTTCGCAGCAAGTAAAGAGCATGCAAAAACGTTGGAAAATAAAAGAAGTACCGCCCCTTGAGTCGATTAACCAATTATCGAAAGCCTTAAACGGATTAAGCCCCTCTTTGTGTACCCTTTTAATTCAACGGGGAATTGATGATTTTGAAAAAGCACATCTTTTTTTCCGCCCTAAACTAAGCCAATTGTATGACCCGTTTCTAATGAAAGATATGGATAGGGCAGTTTTTCGACTTGAAAAAGCCATTTCGAACCAAGAAAAGATATTAATTTATGGAGACTATGATGTAGATGGCACCACCTCGGTTGCTATGTTATACGCCTTTCTTTCTACATTTTATAATCAATTGGAATACTATATACCCGACAGATACACCGAAGGGTATGGTATTTCTTACCAAGGAATTGATTATGCGTTGGAAAATGATTTTTCGCTGATTATTGCATTAGATTGCGGAATAAAAGCCATTGAAAAAATAGAATATGCTAATAGTAAAAAAATTGATTTTATAATATGCGACCACCACCGCCCTGGGTCCAAGCTTCCTCCCGCATGTGCCGTATTAGACCCTAAGCGTTCCGATTGTGCTTATCCTTACAAAGAACTCTCCGGATGTGGAGTAGGTTTTAAACTACTTCAGGCCTACGCCATCAGAAACAATATCGATTTTCGATATTTAGAAGAATGTTTAGACTTGTTAGCCATTAGTATTTGTGCCGACATTGTACCCATAACAGGAGAGAACCGAATTTTTACCTTTTTTGGATTACAACAACTTAATAGAACCCCAAGACATGGAATAAAAGTACTTAAAGAGTTAAGTAAATCAAGAGGAGAACTTTCAGTATCTGATGTTGTGTTTCTTCTTGCACCACGCATCAATGCTGCAGGCCGCATAGAAAAAGGCATTAGTGCCGTTAAAACCCTGTTGGCTAAAACCGAAGATGAAGCCCGTAAAACAGGCGAGTTAATTAATATTCAAAACAACGACCGGAGAGACCTCGATAAGTGCATTACTCTCGAAGCTACCGAAATGATTGAAAATTCTGAAGAGTACAAAAAACGAAAAACCACCGTAGTATATAAAGAAACCTGGCATAAAGGAGTAGTGGGAATTGTGGCTTCTCGCCTAATTGAAACTTACTACAAACCCACCATCGTATTAACTCAGGCGAATGGCGTAATTTCAGGATCGGCACGCTCTGTAAAAGGCTTTGATGTGTATAATGCGATTGAAGCCTGCAGCGATTTATTAGAACAATTTGGAGGACACATGTATGCGGCCGGACTTACACTTAAAAACGAAAATCTAGAAAAGTTTATTCACCGCTTCGAAAAAATTGTAGCCTCTTCTATTGAAGACGAAATGCTCATACCCGAAGAAGAAATAGATGCCGAAATAAAATTTACAGAGATTACACAAAAATTTATAAACGTGCTGAAACAATTTCAGCCTTTTGGCCCCGAAAACATGAATCCTATTTTTATGGCTCGAAATGTTTTTGCAAAATTTGCTAGAATAGTGGGAAAAAATCATCTGCAGTTCAATGCCTACCAAAGCGAATGGCCGGATTTGGAGTTTCATGCCATAGGTTTTGGAATGGATCATTACCTTTCTCTTGTTTCTTCTAAAAAACCATTTGATATCCTCTTTCATGTTGATGAAAATATTTGGAATAACAAAGTACAGATACAACTTAAATTAATTGATATACGAGTTTCCGAGAATAATTCATGAAAATAGGATTAGTACATTTGTTGGCGTAATTAAAATGCGGAATGAATAAAAAAATCGCACTCATTATATTAGATGGTTGGGGAAAAGGTAACTCTTCTCCGTCAGATGCTATCTTTAATGCACAAACGCCTTTCATAGATTCTTGTTATAACAAATATCCAAATTCCGAATTGCTTACAAGCGGAGAAAATGTAGGACTTCCCGATGGGCAAATGGGAAACTCCGAAGTGGGACACCTAAACATCGGAGCCGGAAGAGTAGTTTACCAAGATTTAGTTCGTATTAACAAAGCCATTAAAGAGCATACTTTTGAAGAAAATAGAGTATTAAAAAATGCCTTTCAAAAAGCAAAAGAGTTAAACTGTGGCATTCACTTTATTGGCCTTGTATCATCAGGCGGAATCCATTCTCACGATTCGCACTTGTATGCACTTTGCGACATGGCCAAGACATACCAATTACAAAATGTATTCATACACGCCATTACCGATGGCCGCGATTGCGACCCGAAAAGCGGAATACGACATATTACCCATTTGCAAAACCACCTCAATCAATCTGCTGGCCAAATTGTATCTATGATTGGCCGATACTATGCCATGGACAGAGATAACCGCTGGGACAGAATTAAAACAGCCTACGACATGCTACTCTTTGGAAAGGGAAATATCACCACAGATTTTGTAAAAGCCATTCAACAATGCTACAAACAAAACGAAACTGATGAGTTTATAAAACCTATTGTAAAAGTAGATGCAGAAGGCCATACAATGGGCAGAATAAAACCCAACGATGTGGTTATTTGCTTCAATTTTAGAACCGACAGATGCCGCGAAATTACCAGCGTTCTTACCCAAAAAAATATGCCCGAATTTCAAATGCAAACCATACCCCTGCATTATGTTACAATGACTAATTACGACAGCACCTTTCAAAATATTTTTATCGTATTCAATAAAGATAATTTAAACAACACACTCGGAGAAATCCTTGCCAAAGCAGGAAAAAAACAATTACGAATAGCTGAAACCGAAAAGTACCCACATGTAACATTCTTTTTTTCCGGAGGAAGAGAAGTTCCTTTTACCGGAGAAAGCCGCATAATGATTGATTCGCCCAAAGTAGCTACCTACGATTTACAACCCGAAATGAGCGCTGAACAAGTAACCCTTGCCGCCCTCAATGAAATAGAAAAAAAAGAACTCGACTTTATTTGCCTCAACTTTGCCAATGCCGATATGGTAGGGCATACCGGAGTATATCCGGCCATTATAAAAGCTGTAGAAAAAATAGATTCCTGCACCAATAAAATTGTTAAAGCAGGAATAAAAAACGGCTACTCTTTTTTAATTATTGCCGATCACGGAAATGCCGATTGTGCCATCAATCCAGACGGCACACCCAACACTGCACACACCACCAATCCGGTTCCCTGCATTTTAATTGATAATGATTTTAAAAATATTAAAAACGGAAAGCTGGCCGATCTTGCTCCCACTATTCTTAAAATGATGAATATTCCCGTTCCACAAGAAATGACAGGAGAAATTCTAATCTAAAAAAATAAACCATGAATAAAGAAATCATTAACCAGTACATTCAACACAACAAAGAGCGTTTTATTGAAGAATTACTTGACTTATTACGCATTCCATCGATAAGTGCCGACCCCGCCTACAAAGCCGATGTGCAACGTACAGCCGAAAAAGTAAAACAACGCCTGCTAGAAGCCGGAGCCGAAAAGGTAGAGGTATGTGCCACTGCGGGGCATCCCATAGTTTATGGCGAAAAAATAATAAATCAGAATTTGCCTACTGTGTTGGTTTACGGACATTATGATGTTCAACCGGTTGACCCCATTGAATTGTGGCACTCTCAACCCTTTGAGCCTGTTATTAAAAAAACTCCCCTTCATCCCGAAGGTGCCATTTTTGCTCGTGGTTCGGCCGATGATAAAGGTCAGGCGTATATGCACATTAAAGCATTGGAATTAATGCTAAAAACCAATACACTTCCCTGCAATATAAAACTTATGATTGAAGGCGAAGAAGAGGTGGGTTCCGATAACCTTGGAGTTTTTGTTACAGAAAATAAAGAAAAACTAAAAGCCGATATTATTCTTATTTCTGACACAGCCATACTTGCAAACGATACTCCTTCTATTACTGTTGGCCTAAGGGGCTTAAGCTACGTGGAAGTGGAAGTTACCGGGCCAAATCGCGATTTACATTCCGGAATTTATGGTGGTGCCGTTGCCAATCCAATTAATATTCTTTGCGAAATGATTGCCTCTTTAAAAGATGAAAACAACAAAATAACCATCCCAGGGTTTTACGATGATGTGGCAACACTTACCGATAGAGAAAAAGCTGAATTGGCTAAAGCTCCCTTCAACGAAGTAGAATATAAAAAACATCTTGATATTAGTGCGGTGCATGGCGAAAAAGATTTTTCTACTATGGAAAGATCTTCCATTCGCCCTACACTAGATGTAAACGGAATTTGGGGAGGCTATATCGGAGAGGGAGCTAAAACCGTACTACCTTCAAAAGCTTTTGCAAAAATTTCTATGCGATTAGTGCCCCATCAATCATCGAAAAAAATTACTGAATTATTTAAAAACCATTTTGAAAGTATTGCTCCTGCTGGTGTTAAAGTGCAGGTAAAACCACACCACGGAGGAGACCCTGTAGTTACTCCCTCTAACAACCCTGGATATCTTGCGGCCGAAAAGGCCATGCACGAAACATTTGGAAAAAAATCTGTGCCTGTTCGTGGTGGTGGCAGTATTCCTATAGTTGCACTTTTCGAAAAAGAACTTGGCATAAAATCTGTGCTAATGGGATTTTCGCTAGATACCGATGCTATACACTCGCCTAATGAACACTATGGAATTTTCAACTACATCAAAGGAATTGAAACGATTCCGTTATTCTTTTACCATTATGCACAACTTTTTAAAAAATAGAATACCCCTTGTATTAATACTCTTTTTGTCGCTTCTTCTAAGTTCATGCATCAAATATAAAGAGGTAAATGTGCTTGGGGTTACCGATGTTAAGTTGCAAAATGTTTCTTTAGAAAAAGTAGACGTATTAATTACACTGCAAGTTCAGAATCCCAATAACTACAAGATTAGCATTGTTGATGGTGATATGCAGGTTTATGTAAAAGGTGTAAAATTGGGTAATGCGGTAATTAAAAACAATGTGGTGCTTCCTAAAAAATCCGATATGAAGCATGACATCTTAATTAGCGGAACACCTTCACAAATGAGCATAGCGGCCATTCCTACTCTTATGAGTTTAATGGGAAAAAACAAGGCTGTTCCTATTAAAGTAAAAGGCGAAATTAAAGCCAGGGCAAAAGGTGTTTCTAAAAAATTTCCGGTAGATTTTTCGGATAATGTAAGTGTAGGCGAATTAAAAGAAATGAAATAAAGAAACTCTTTTGCAATGGATTTTTTTCATTATCAATAGATATTTTCTCTTTTTTTATCTATAAATTATTCTTAATTCTTTCGGCTATTTCTTCGAACTCTTTTTTAGATAATTGAAGTTTAGGATTTGCAAAATTCATATCATTCATCGAATGGATGGGAATTAAATGAATGTGTGCATGAGGAACCTCTAATCCTATTACGGTTATTCCTACTTTTTGACAAGGAAATGATTTTTTAATTCCGGAAGCAATCATCTTTGAGGTTTGCCATAGTCCGCTAAAAATAGGATCATGTATATCAAATATATCGTCTATTTCTATTTTGGGAATAAGCAATGTATGGCCCTTTACCAAAGGAAATATATCTAAAAATGCTAAATAATTTTCATCCTCAAACACCTTATAACAAGGTATTTCTTTATTAACTATTCTAGTAAAAAGACTTGCCATTATCTTTTAATGTCTAATATTTCGAACTTAATAATTCCGGAAGGCGTTTTTACTTCAGCTATCTCCCCTACCGATTTTCCAAGCAATCCTTTTCCGATAGGCGAATCAATAGAAATTTTCTTTTCTTTTAAATCAGCTTCATTTTCAGAAACAATTGTGTATTCCATTTCTGCTTTATTCATCATATTCTTTATTTTAACCTTTGTTAAAATAGAAACCCGATGCGTATCTAATTGCGACTCGTCTAAAACACGGGCATTACTGATGATATCCTCTAATTTAGATATTTTAAGCTCCAGTAAACCTTGTGCCTCTTTTGCTGCATCGTATTCTGCATTTTCCGATAAGTCACCTTTGTCTCTTGCTTCTGCAATTTGTTTTGAAATTTTTGGTCTTTCTACTGTTTTCAGTTGCTTCAATTCTTCTTGTAACTTTTTAAGTCCCTCCGAAGTGTAATAATTAGTTTGTGACATAAGCCATAAATTTTAAAAACCAAAGAGAATTCTGATACTTCAGAATTCTCTTTGGGATAGAGTTTATATTTATTCTATTATAAGTTTATTCTAGCACCAATGCTATGGGTTCCCTGAAAAGGATTTGTAAAACGATACGAATAATCGAAACTGATAGTGCTTCCATTTTTATTAAATGGTAAATCGAAAGAAAATCCTGCACTTGGTCCTGTGTGAGCCTCAGGTGTAATTCCTTTATACACTTCTTTTTTAGAAGCCCTGTCAATTACATAACCTGCCCTAAAAGTTAACATCGACTTAAAGGAGTACTCTAGCCCCAAACGGTATTGGTCTCTGGTAAATGAATTAGATGTAAATGTTCCACAGGCTGTTAGCTTATGGTCAGAGGTTATTTTATCACCTGTTGAATCAGTTTTAGGTACCAAAAAGAAATCGTACGAGGCCCCTATATTTAATAATGAAGGTAATTCAAATTGAGCCGAGCGATGTTCTTCGGTACTGTTTACTCCTGTGTTAGGATTTGTATTTCTGAAAGACAATCCGTCTCCGGCATAACGCATAGGAGGTCCAACATTTTTTAGTGCAATACCAAATTTTATTTGATCATTTTCTCCTGTTACGTACCTAACAGCAGCATCTAGAGCCATTCCTTGCGTGCGTATGTTAGAGATGGCTTCGTTTACCATTTTCAATGTTAATCCACCGGAAATACTATTTGAAAATTCCTTCGCGTAGGATAGGCCTAAATTCATATAAGAAGGCGAGAATTTACCTAATCCACCCTCAGGATTGTTTACGGTAGTAATATCTATATCTCCAAAATTCATGGATACAACAGAAAAACCCAATACACTTCCTTCTCCCACTCTTTGGCTTAAACCAAACGCATTTATTCCAATTCCTGAACCCACCAAATATCTAGTGTGAGTGAACATTAACTCAGTTTTACGAGTATACGCCATGCCTGCAACGTTTAGATACATCGCTTCTAATCCTGTAACACTTGCAGTGTTGGCTCCACCTAAGCCAGAACTTCTTGCCCAAGGATTAATAAGTAACTCTGTAGCTCCGGCCTCACCTGACCTATCTTCATTCCCTGCTTTAACTCCGCTTATAGGAAAAAGCATAAGAGTCAATAATACTGTCGTTATTTTTCTTTTGTTCATCATATCTATTATTTATATAGAACTTTTTTCTTTTTTTAAAACGTATTCAAGTCGGTAGGTCTAAGTACCCCAAACCATTTGATTACTTTTTCGCCTACTCCGGGTACATTTACATGTATCAGGTATACGCCTCCGGCTACCGGCACTCCGGCTATGTTCTTCAAATCCCAG
>CAJPFH010000031.1 GCA_905339165.1 Flavobacteriales bacterium | reverse complement strand
CACTTTAGCATTTATGTCGTAAGCAATACCCGGAGGGTAAGGGTTGCTTATGGGAGTTCGCACTTCTAAGTTTCCATCTTGGTTAAAGCGGGCACGCTCGTTGGTGCCATTGGTATTAATGATGATGCTGCTGCCGGGTTGTTGGGTTTGTAAAACAGTATTATTGCTATTAGCGGGCACGGTTATCGAAAACCTTTCTATACCATTACCTGCACCCGTAAACATACGCCATGCATTTACATTGGTGGAAGGTCCTGTGGTACGGAAGACTTCGCCTAATGAGGTTATAGAACCATTTGAAGGTAGCAATAAATAATTTGAATTCACATGTAAAAAAGCATTTGTGAGAGCACCATTACTAGTGAAATTACCAATACCAACACTTCTAATATTAAAAGGAGGGGGAAAATTATCTGTTTCGACATATCTACCTGTTAGAATTCCATTTGTGTTCCATTGCCCATAAGCGGAAGAAAAGTAAGTTAGTATTAAGTAAGTTGCAGTAAAATAAAAAATTAGTTTTTTCATGATTTCAGAGTTTTAAAAATTTGTGAGTGAAAGAAAGGTTTTGATTATTAATAATTATAAAATATAAACCATTGCTAAGATTTGTAATATCTAACACTATGGAGTTTTGATTTTGAGATATTATTTTTATAGGAATATCTTTTCCTTGTATATTAGTAATTTTTAAGTTGGCAAAATCCATGTCGGATACTGCTTCTATCACCACATAATTGCTTGCTGGGTTAGGGTACATTATAAGTTTATTATCTGCGGTTAATTCTGAAATACCAACTGAACAGTTAGGTAGCCAACTGGTATTATTAAAATAGGAATTTGGAAAATTGGGTAATCCTACAGACAATTCATAACCACTAAAATCATACTCATTTAACGAGAAACCACAAGCACTACCTAATTGGTTTGGGAAATTAATTACCCCTAAAGAATCGGCAAACTGAGTCCCATCTTTAGCAATGTATATTCTACCATCTACTCCCAGTTGCATTTGGTACAACCAATGATTCATAGAATTGAAAATCTCTGTTCTAGAATTTTGAATGGTTGTTTGGTTATTGCTCGAAACATCGTATTGCCACAATTGGGTAAGTAAATCTCCATTAGAATTGAAAGTAGCTGCATATAAAATATTTCCATTTGGAGAAAATGATATTCCGTAAGCTTGATCAGAAGTGTCTAATTGTAAACTAATTGTATTACTTATAATACCACTAGTATTATCAAAATCGTATATCTCTAATGTATCAACCTCAAATACATTGGGCAAATAATAGGATGTTGCTATTTTAGATCCATTAGGAGAAATAGCCAATTGCCCACTACCAAATTGATAAGTATTTACACCTTCTATACTTATTACAGGAAGTGAAATTCCAGTAGATGACAATTGATATGAGAAAAATCGGGAAGAATAATATTCATGAGACACTATCCAATAATCGGTTCCGTTTGCATGATGGGTAACTGTCATTTTTTCGCTGCAAGGTTGGTAGAGTAATTGGTTTTTTAAAATAATTTCACCATTACCACTATTTCCGTTTATGTTTATCACGGAATATCTTAAGCCATTTGCACCAGCATTTTCACCACAATCAGTTGTAAAAACATAAAATAAACTATCGTTTAATGGTTGGGGTACAATAGCTACAGCTTGTGTACTACTATAACATCCCATTAAACCTGTTCCATTTAAAACAATTTGGTGGTTGTAATTCCAAACGGTATCGCCATTAGAGTATAAAAGTAAATTACCACAAGTATCACTAATTGTTGCACATCCTTCAATGGCATTCATCTGCGAAGACACATCTTTTACAACATTGTTATTACTAAAATCGAGTCCTGCTTTCTCTCCAAAGTACCAATGATAAGTGCGTTTAATATCGGGTTTTTGGGCAAATAATCTAATGCCTACACACAGGCAAATACAAAAAACAAAAATGGATTTATTCATAATTACATTGTTTTAAAATTTCACTCCGCTTTGCTTACCTTTTCAAGAAAGCAGGAAAAAGGTTGCGTGGAGGTTGGGCTTATTTATTCATAAGCACCCCCTTTCTTTTGTAACACACCCTTTGCCCCTATTTCGGCAAGCTCAATACAGAGTCTCAAGAGGGGAAAACCAAAGAACTAGCTTTGTAGAGTAATGTTCATGGTGTGCAAATTAATAATAATTTTTTAGAGGAGCAAATTTTTTCTTGTTTGTTATGGCGAGCAAAGCCATCTTTTTAATACGTGATAAAAAGGAGTAGATTACTTCGGCATTGCATACCTCGTAATGAGGGAAAAAACGGTCACTTCGAGTAGCGAGGAACGAGTGCATCGAGAAAAATAGTTTTTATCTCAATCCATTTATTAGTTCTCGATACGGTTTTATTTCGTTGGCACTTCATTAAATCTACTCGAACGGACAAGGAGCAAAAACTGTCACTTCGAGTAGCGAGGAACGAGCGTATCGAGAAGTGAACAAGGTTTACTTCATATCTCATTGTTCTCGATACACTCCGCTACTCGAACGGACAAAAAACAGAAACAAGAAACTGCTACTTAGAGTATTTTGAGGCACAAGAAACGTATCGATAAGTGAGTAGCCAAAAGCCAAGAAAATATAGTATTTATGAAAGGGATTACGAGCGATAAAAAAGCATTAAAAATAAAGGGGCATCATCCCGATGCCCCCTTTTCCAATCGCCCTGGAATTTATTAGCCATTGAATTGGCCAATAAAGTGGTTAAGTTCTGCTATGCTGCTGCTAAAACTAAATGTGTTGTTTACTATGTAATAATTTTCTTTATCTAAGGTGTAGGCGTATGCATATTTTGCAAAATCTAAGCGGGTAGATTCAAAACTTAGCATACCCAACAACTCGTTTACCTGTGCCGTAGTTGCCTGATTTGCTGCTACCGCTTGTTTCATTACCGTTAATCGGGTATTATCAAAACTCGTGTTTCCAATGGTTAACTTCAACTGAGAGAATTGCTCGGGCGACATTCCATAGGAATAACCATATCCGCCACCATTGTAATAATTACCGCCACTATAGTTGTTATACTGGTAGTTTCCGTAAGAATTACCGTATCCATTGTATTGGTTTCCGTTGTAGTTATTGTATTGCCAGTTGTTTCCGTATCCATTGCCATAATACTTGTGGTGGCAAGGCATTAAAGATTCAACCACCAACTGCCCATTCGGGTTTACAAAAGCAAGCAACTTTGTGTTGGGTTGTATGCTCACCCATCCGTTGTAAACCATCTTTACGTTTCCTCCGTATCCGTAGGGATTAATAAAGTTGCGAAAAACTTTTAATTGATGGTTTCCCGGACGTAAATTAGTCATGGAAAAATTGGTGGTAGGAGTAGAAAACGACTGATTGTTTACAACCAATGTAAACATTCCATTATCCCAAAGGCGGATATTCAGCTCTGATTTACCTGCATGAGCCATTGCAGATTCGGCTAGTATGATTAAGCCTGCAACAAGGGTAAAAATTTTTGTTTTCATAAGCGTTCCTCCGTTTTTTAAATTATTTTAATGCAAGAAACCAAGTTGTGTGCCAAATTTATTTTAACAATATTTAACCCCCGTTTACATCAATCAATTTAGCATTTTCGTAATTTCACAAAACAAAATACACCACGGTACAGTTATTGTTTTTATTAACAAAATTTCAGATATGAATTATCTTAGCAGAATTACCTTTATAGCAGTTTTTTTAACATCTGCTTCTTTTTCTTTTGCCCAAAACACAAGTTCCACTAAAAAATTTGAGCAGCTCATTCAACTTATAAAATACTCATACGTTGACTCTGTGAATGAAGATAAAATGGTAGAAGACGCCATTGTGGGTATGCTAAAAGAGTTAGACCCACATTCTGTTTATATTCCAAAAGAGGAACTTCAGCGAATGAACGAACCCTTAGAAGGAAACTTTGAAGGAATTGGAGTGCAATTTCAAATTATAAAAGATACCATTGTGGTTATCTCTCCCATTGTTGGAGGCCCCTCAGAAAAACTAGGAATAAGAGCCGGAGATAAAATTGTTACCGTAGAAGGAGAAAATATAGCCGGAATAGGAATTAAAAATAACGATGTTTCTAAAAAACTAAGAGGAACCAAAGGCACAAAAGTGAAAGTAGGAATAAAAAGAAATGGCTCCAAAGAAATTTTAGATTTTGTAATTACCCGCGATAAAATACCCATTTACAGCGTAGATGCTTCTTACATGGTTACACCCGAAATTGGATACATAAAAATTAGCCGGTTTGCTAAAGAAACGGTAAAAGAATACGAAGAAGCGCTGAGCAAACTAAAGGCACAAGGTATGCAATCCTTAATACTTGATTTAATGGGAAACGGAGGAGGCTACCTTAACACAGCCATTGATTTGGCCGATGAATTTTTACCCAAAGGAAAACTATTGGTTTATACCGAAGGAGCCAAACAAACGAAGCAAGAATATAAAGCCACGAGCCGAGGTAATTTTGAATCCGGAAAAATTGTAGTGCTTATCGATGAAGGCTCTGCCTCGGCCAGTGAAATTGTATCCGGTGCCATACAAGACTGGGATAGAGGTTTAATAATAGGAAGACGATCTTTTGGAAAAGGATTGGTTCAAAAACCCTACCCTCTCAGTGATGGCTCTGCAGTAAGACTTACTACGGCAAGGTACTACACCCCTTCGGGCAGGTGCATACAAAAACCTTACGATGAAGGGGCTGATGCCTACCAAAAAGAAATTAACGAACGTTTTAAAAATGGTGAATTTGTAGATCCCAGTAAAATTAAATTGCACGATTCGCTAAAGTATTACACTTCGGCCAAACGAGTGGTGTATGGTGCAGGAGGAATTATGCCCGATATCTACACTCCCTTTGATACCACTCTTTCTACCAAATACTTTCAACGCATTGCTCGTAAAGGTATTATTGGCGATTTTTCACTCGATTACTTAGATAATCACCGCAACGAACTTTTAACCAAATACCCCGACTTTGAAACCTTTAATAAAAGTTTTGATTCCGATTTCGAAATTTATAAGGCTCTTTTACTGTTTGCAGAAAAAGCCGAAATAAAACGGGAGGACATTGACACAGAAAAGGAAAAGTCCGATTTCATTATTCAACTTAATTTAAAAGCCACCTTTGCCCGCCATCTCTACGATGTATCGGCATACTACCATATTATAAACCATGTGAACGAAGCCTACAAAAAAGCCATTGAAGTATTGCAAGATGATACTTTCAAAAAAATGAAACTTTCGTACAAATAACCTATTATATTTGCATAAAAAAATACTATGAATAACGATTTGAGAGAAAATATAAAAGTAGGATTACTGGGAATTATTGCCGTAACCCTTATAGCCAATACCTTTTTATCTTATACCGAAAGCGAAGAGCTAAGTTCTCCCACACCTATTAGCAATGTGGCTTCTAGCACATTAGAAAACCCAGATAACTTGCTAGACCCACACGACCATACTAAAGAAACACAGGTTGAAGAGGATAATACCCCAAAAACCACTCTTGCCTTTGAACACATGGAATATGATTTTGGAAATGTAAAACAAGACACAGAGAACAAGCACATTTTTAAATTTACCAATACAGGAAGCAATCCTTTAATTATAAAAAGTGCCACCGGCTCATGTGGTTGTACCGTGCCCACTTACCCCAAAGAACCTATTGCTCCGGGAGCTACAGGTAATATTGAAGTAGTTTACAGCCCCGGAAAACAAGTGGCACAGCAAAATAAAACGGTTAGCATTGTGGCTAATACAGAGCCTTCTACTATTGTATTAAATATTAAAGCAAATGTAATTGAAGTGCCCCAATAGTTTTGGATCTTCTTGTAATGCTCTTTTTAAATAACCGAGATTTTTTTCTTAAATCCTCAAACCAATAAGGCAAACATCGTCTATCTGCTCCATGCTCCCTTTCCATTGAGTAAAATTTTCAGATAAAACTTGCTCTTGTTCTTCCATATTTTTCTGATGTATGGAAAGCAACAGTCGTTTTAAATTAGCTGCTTTAAATTTCTTACCCTTTTCACCACCAAATTGGTCTTGATAGCCATCTGTAAAAATATAAACGATGTCTCCCTCTATTAAATCGAATCCTTGATTCGTAAAACTTTTTACTTCTCCGCTGTGCATGCCTACCGGCATTTTATCGGGTTTATACTCTATCAATTCGTTTTTCCTAATAAGCCATAGCGGATTGTTTGCAGCAGCAAAATTTATTTTTTTAGCCGTAAAATCAATCGCACACAATACGCAATCCATACCGTCTTTGCTTTCTTCTTCACTGCCTTCCGGATTTAATGAAGACACAATAGATTCACGAACATCGTTTAATATTTCCGAAGGAACCGAAATATTTTTTTCTATAATGGCTTTGTTTAAAGAAGAAATACCCAACATACTCATAAATGCTCCAGGCACTCCGTGCCCTGTACAATCGGCAGCACACAAATAAAATATTTCGTTGGTATGCGGGTGTTTGTGAGTAATGGAGTAATAAAAATCTCCGCTTACAATATCTTTGGGTTTAAAAAGAATAAAAAAATCTTTGTTCTCTTTGGCTATAAGATTATTCATAGTTGTATTAATTTATGCAATCAGATTAAGTATATCATTTTCATTGGGTGTTCCTTTTTTTCCATTGATTAGGAATTCATCATGAAAATATTTTTCTAAAAAATTGAGCCCGTTTGTTAATGTAATTTTTTCAATAAAATATGTCGGTGTTTTACCAAAAAGGCAATGCGAATATACACCCCCTATCGAATTTTTATAATAAATCCACGCTTTTTCTAAATCGGCCGACAGGTATTTTAGTTTGTCGGCTTGAGAGTATATATCAGCCGGATTAATTACTCCATCGTAATCGGTTCCAATGCACACATGATTCCATCCCTTTTCTCCGCACAACTCGGCTACTCTGAAGAATTGCCTTAGAATTACGGCTCCGTATATCAATGTAATCTCGTTTCTTTTGTTTTCGGCCTTTTGAGTAAATGCGGTTAAAATAATATGGGCATTGTTCTTTTCCTCTTGAGACGAATTGGGGTTTTGAATAATGCTTCGTTGTTTGCTGCATTCGTTATAAACCAAAGTTAATTCTTCTCGTTTTTCTTTGAATTGCTTTTTGGTAAGGTTACATTCGGGAGGGAGTTTCTCTCCGATTATTCTTTTATCGTCCAGCATAATGCCTATTATGCCATCGGAATTTACGGTTTCAACAATATCTTCATCGTAGAGATTAATGTGATCTTGATTATAAAATTCGCTTTTTTCATCATCGAAAAGTTTGTAGGAATTTTCAATGGATCGTTTTAGTTTTTTCCTGCCCGAAATGGCCGTATGGCTATGTATCACAGGAATTTCATCGGGAGTGTTTTTTAGTGGCCTTATATAATCGTAATATTCCATTCGCCCTTGTGGATTAAGGTGTTTGCAATCGGGCAAAATTCTGCGTACCGGCTTGTTTTCGCTGTTGTATTTTCCCAACATGGTGCTTAACACTTCTCTTCCATAAGGATAAATACCAAGGTAGAAGTAGCTAATTTCTTTGCCATTCGGGAGGGGTGCAAAGCCATTTTGTATAGCCGGAAAACTTAATGAATGACCAAAAAAGAAATTATAAAAGTGATGGGCAAGTGTAATAAAAAAAGGAGGGTGTTCCCACTCTTTACTTTGCTGAATGTTTCGGCAGGTTTTCTTAAGAAACTCCTTGTATAAGGCAGATTTTTTTCTTTGTTCCGGTTTTATAGGAATATACTCTCCGCTGGGTGTGTATAAATCTTCGGCAAAGCAATGAATACCCTCTACGGTATTAATAAAACATAGAGTATCTTTACTTTTTCTCAACTCATTTTTTAATTCATCAACAGAGTTTACCATAACATACGAATTTCCTTTTGCCGAGAATTGAGTGTGTACTCTATTTTTCTTAAGTATTTCGTACTCTCTTTCCAACTCTTTGAAATAGGAATTTTTTCTATCGCGAATTTCATTAATGCGAGTAATATCAAATCCAGTAAGTTTTGCCGTAAGGTTATTGGCCCAGCCAACCCACCCTTCCGGCACTGTAAACTGGCGTTCTAAGGAATAAAGGCAATTGCATACCACCCTTACATTTCCTTCAGTTAAGGCATTAAAATGAGATTGGGAGGTATAGATAAAACTTTCTTTTATTAAATCAGTATCCGAAATACCCTGTTTTTTTCTTTCATTCCACATATCCATATCGGGTATTTGCCCATTGGCACCTTTGGAGTTTGCGGGTTTAAATGCAGCATGACAATGTAAATCAAACAACATAAAGCAGATTTATAAAAATAATTGTTCTGAAAATTAGCTACTTTTTTAAGAAATTAGAATATTTTATTTTTATTTATTATCTTCACGCCCCTGTTTAGAAATTTCTGATGAATCAAATAAAAAACTTTTTACTTTTTGGGATGGCACTTTTTGGGTGTAGCACATTTTTGTTTGCCGAAAACAATAGAACCGAAGATGTAAAACAAAAAAAAGATACTGTTAAAGCTCTGGTGGTAGATAATTGCAACTCTATTTTCGATGACTTTACAAACTACACAGGAGAAAACATTATAAATGTAATTGATTCGTTACTGAATTGCAAAACCATCTCTAAAGAGTGGATGCAGCAACTCAATCTCTATATCGAAAATTATTTTAACGAACCTGAGAATGCAATTTCCCTTAGCGGATTCTATGATGATTCGAATTACCCATCGGGTGCGTTTTATAAAGAATGGAATACCAGCCACGTGCATCCCGAATTTAATGAAAACGATTTAGAAGATTCTGTAACCCTTGTGCTAACCGATGTTTCTAACTTCTGCCATTTTGTAATGCCTGTTAAAGGAGAAATTACATCACATTTCGGGTGGAGAAGCGGACGACAACATGCCGGTATTGATATTGATTTAAACGTATGGGACCCTGTAGTAGCTTCATTTGACGGTATGGTTCGGTTTGCTCAAAACTATAAGGGGTACGGAAGAGTAATAGTAATACGACATTACAACGGAATGGAAACGCTCTACGCCCACTTGCACAGAATAAAAGTAAAACCGGGTGATGTGGTAGAAGCGGGGCAACTGATTGGACTAGGCGGAAGCTCCGGAAACTCTACAGGAAGCCACTTACATTTTGAACTACGATACAAAAGCATTGCATTAAATCCTCGCTATATCATTAACCTAAAAGAAGAAAAACTGTACAGCGATACCTTGTTGTTATACAAAAACAAATGGAGTTACGCAGCCATTCCCAAAGGCACTAAACATCACACCGTTCAGAAAGGAGACAATTTATACGAAATTGCACAACGATACGGCACCACCATCAAACGGCTTTGTGAGCTAAATGGCATAAGTCGAAACTCCCGTCTGGTAGTAGGCAAAAAAATACTTATTGGTTCTTAGTTTATATGTTAGAGCTAAAAAATTATAAGGAACATCCAACCGATATCCATCAAATTATTTTTTACTTTTTTACCCCCGAACAAAAAGAACATTTTAAAACCCTTGCCTTAGAAGAAAAATTATGGTTTACTGAAGGCCAAGAACCCTACCAAAGTAAACGGTACCAAACAGAAATTATTTACTTCTTCATTCTAAAAAAAACAGATTTTGATAAAGCCAATCGTTTATCTCTTTTAACCTACGCTAAATACAGAAAACCCTTTATTCAAGATAAACTTTTAAGATACTTGGTGGTGGGCCTATTTTTATTAATGCTTACCCTTGCCATAATGGGAGCATTCCTTTCCAACTAAAGAATCGGCATTTTATCAATGAATACAAACCATTGATTTAATTATGCCATAAATGCGTATTAGATTGATTATTTTTGACCTGATGAAATATTGCAAGACATACTCTATCGCTCTGTTTTTTATTCTAAGACTCATTACACCTGTACACTCACAGGAAAATGTGGCCACTGCCGGCTTTCAGATAAAACCTATCATTCCCAGCGAAATGTTTAAAACAGGAAAAAGCGATTTTACCGATTCTTCCGTACATTTTACCTTACAACCCAACCTTGGTTACTGCTTTGGCATGGTTGTAAGAAAAGGAATTACTCCCACCTTTTCTTTTGAAACAGGTATAAACTACGCAAGGAGAAATTACACGATTCGTATAGAAGATACTACTTTTAACACTTCTAGAAAATATAAACTGATAAGTTATGAAATTCCACTGCTTATGCTGGTATATATTCGGTTAGGAGAACAACTTTACATGAATACTGCAGCAGGACTTTCGTTAGATATGTTTCCAACCGATTTATCTACCTCAAACGACTATATAAGTCATGTAACTTTAAGAAGAAATTGGTTACAAACAGCCCTTTTAGCCAACATAGGGTTTGAATGGAGAACTGAAAAAAGTGGATATTTTTACCTCGGGGCTTCCTACCACCGACCTTTTCGTGATAATGTTTTTAACAGCATTTTATATAAAAGGTATTCGCGACTAAACGGACCCGTTTTTAATACTTGGTTAAGTGGCAATTACCTTACTGTAGATTTCCGTTACTTCTTCCACGAAAATCCCGAAAAAAAATCAAAACGAAAAACGAAATAAATTTTTCACTTTATGCCTTTTAATACCGAAAAATTTAGTTTGCAAAATAAGGTTCAGATTATTAAAGGAGGGTCTGTTTTCTTTAACACCCTTTTACATGAAATTGAGAATGCAAAAGAAACTATCTATTTTCAAACCTACATTTTTGCTAATGATAGCACTGGGAATAGCATAAGAAACGCACTCATTGCCGCAGCCCAAAAAAAAATAAAAATTTATATGCTGTTAGATGGCTTCGGTTCTAAAGATTTTGATAAAAAAAATAGTGAACTACTAGAAAATGAAGGCATAGAATTTCGGTTTTTTGCTCCCCTACTATCTGGAAAAAACCTAAGCATCGGCCGTAGATTACATCACAAAGTAGTGGTTTTCGACCATCATAAAGCATTGGTAGGAGGAATTAATATAGCCGATAAATACAACGACTTAAAAAACCAAACCGCTTGGTTAGATTATGCCCTGCTGGTAGAAGGGCAAGTGGTTTCTTACATCGAAAAAAGATGTATAGAACTTCAGGAAAAATCGTTTCTCCATTTTCAAAAAAAGGTAAAAACACTACCTTCCCATTTCTGCACACCCGTGAAACTAAATGTAAACGACTACCTACGTGGAAAAACAGAAATTTCGAAAAGTTATAAAAAAGCATTTGATTATGCTGAAAAAAACATTCTGATTATGGGAAGTTATTTTATTCCCGGCAGGGGAATCAGGCAACGTCTTAAAAAAGCAAAAAAAAGAGGAGTTACCATAAAGTTAATTCTTACTAAATATTCCGATGTATGGCTTGCTTCGGCTGCTTCGCGTTATTTATATCATTGGTTGCTGAAAAATAATATAGAGATATATGAGTGGAAAAATTCGGTACTTCATGCAAAAGTGGCTGTTGTAGATGAAATTTGGTTTACCGTGGGTTCTCATAATCTTAACTTTTTAAGCGATTATGAAAGCATAGAAATGAATCTGGAAGTAGTTGATGAACTTTTGGGCAAAAATTTCAACACTCAACTACTGCAAATAATAGAAAATGACTGTGAAAAAATTACCTACGAGCAATTCCAAAAACTACCTCTACTCTACCATTTTTTAAACCGCCTTGCATACTACCTATTACGATACACATGGCGTTTTTTCTACTCTTTTAGAGTAAATGAAAATATTAGATAACCCAAAAAACAGGTGTACAAAATGTTTATAAAATTCGTTTTTATCTCTTATTAAAGCAGGGTATTTTATTACCTTTGCTACCCTAAAAAACTCATTCTAAATGAACAAAATAGCCCTTTTCGTTATTTGTATTTTCTTTGTTAATACCGGTTTAAATGCGCAAGTAATAAGTGAGAAAACCGCCATCGATTATTTTTCAAAAAACAACTTTGAACAAGCCCTAAAAGAATATCAAAACCTTTTGAAAAACGACCCCAGCAACGATAAATTCAAATACAGAATAGCGGTATGTTACCTTAACACCAACCTGGATAAAACAAAAGCCATAGAATATCTGGAGCAAGTGATAAAGAACGAAAGAGCCGATGCCAATAGTTATTATCTGTTAGGCAGAGCTTATCATTTTGCTAACCGTTTTGACGAAGCTATCAATATGTACGAAACCTTTAAGAAAATTTCTGCGGGCACCACCTACAATGTAAAAGATGTAGAAAAACAAATTGAATATTGCTACAATGCAAAAGAATTGGTAAAATACCCTATTGATGTTACCTTTCAGCATTTGGGAGAAAATATTAATTCAAAATTTTCCGATTACTATCCCTTTGTGCCTACCGACCAATCGTATATTGCTTTTAATACCCGCAGGGATGACGGAAGTAGTAAAAATCCTGAAGGGAAACACCAATCGGAAGTTTATATTTCAAAAGAAAAAAATGGAAAATTTACCAAGGCAAAATCAATAGGAAGCAATGTAAACCATTTTGAAGGCGATGAGGAAATCATAGGTATGTCGGCCGATGGCAAACTAATGCTTTTTTTGTTTGACAATGCAGAAGAGGGTTTTGGCGATATTTTTATTGGTCATTTCGATGGTAAAGAAGTTAGCAAACTTACCAAAATGGGAAAAGAAGTAAACAGTAAATATACCGAAATAGCAGCCAGTCTAAGTTCCGATGGAGAATCTATTTATTTTGCCAGCGATCGTCCGGGGGGCTTTGGAGGGATCGATTTATATGTAACTAAAAAACTTCCTAATAACGAGTGGAGTGCTCCACAAAATTTAGGTCCTACCGTTAATACTTCCGAAGATGAGGATTTTCCGAATCTATCTCCCGATGGAAAGACCTTATATTTTAGTTCTAAGGGGCACACCAGTATGGGGGGATACGATATTTTTAAAACCGAATGGGATGCCGAAAAACGTCAATGGACAACTCTCCAAAATATGGGATACCCTATTAACACTGCCGATGACAACATGAATCTGCGAATTTCAGAAACGGGTAGATACGGTTACATCTCGGCTTTAAGAGAAGGAGGTTTTGGCGATTTGGATATTTACCAAGTTACCTTCAATGAAATTGCCCCTCGCTTTACGGTTTTAAAAGGATTTATAAAAGATGCAGAAGGAAATTATTTAGCAGGGAATGTAAATATTTCAGTAACCGATAACCAAAGCATGGAAATATATGGCGATTATATACCTAACCCAAACACAGGAAGATACATTATTATTTTACCCGCAGGTAACTTTAATATTTTAATTGAAGCCGATGGCCATGCCAATTATTCTGAAGACTTGGAAATATTTGATAATAACTCTTATGTTCCGGAAATTCTTAAAGACTTCAATTTAACTAAATAAAACATTTTTAACCCATTGTGCATTTGTAAGAAAATTTGTCAATTCGAGTATTACGCTATCCTGCGGAATGTATCGAGAATTCAAATTTTCAATACAAAAGGTGTGTTCTCGATACTTTTTCTTTCAAAAAACTCGAACTGACACCTTTTGTATTAAAAATTGTTCTAAATATGCACAATGGATATTTTTACTATCTAAGTTCTAAGAAACAGTAAATTCAACTATTTTGCAGGCAAAACGGGGGGCTATCTAAAACTGTATATTCTTACCTTATATCCTAACACCTATAATACATACGTCATCTACCTGCTCAAAATTTCCTTTCCATTTTACAAAGGCATCGTTTAGCATTTCATGTTGTTTTTTCATATTCTCGTGCTGGACAGACAGCAATAGTTTTTTGAAATTAGACGATTTCATTTTTTTTCCTTTCTCTCCACCAAATTGGTCGGCAAAACCATCGGTAAACAAAAAAATAGTATCGCCTGCCAACAACTCTAGCGAATGATTTGTAAAAGGTTGTATTTTCACAAAGTTTCCGATAGGTTGCTTATTGGAAGCTATTTCTAGTAA
This sequence comes from Flavobacteriales bacterium, assembly GCA_905339165.1. GTDB lineage: Bacteria > Bacteroidota > Bacteroidia > Flavobacteriales_E > Vicingaceae > BCD5. The sequence continues at coordinate 89,114 of CAJPFH010000031.1, read as the reverse complement.
CTTAAAAAAGCCATTGTCAATAACTGAAGTAAATATCGTTTCGCTCTCTTGAATTTCATGATTCTTTATTTCGCATTTCCTGCAAAGCCAAAGAGCGTTGTTAGCCCCAGCCCATTCCATGATATACTTTCCATTCTCTGTTTTTTCTATTTTGCATAGCGAAATATCCATACCATCTTTTACCTCTGTATCGCTTTTAGAAAAATGCTCTATAACCAACTCTCTTGTTTTATCTAAAATTTTTGAGGGAGTTGTAATACCAAATTCATGTATTGCTCTGTTCAGTGCATTGGAACAAACTACACTTACCATGGCTCCCGGCACTCCATGTCCGGTGCAATCGGCCGCAGCAAAAAAAATAGATTTATCTTTCTGTTCTAACCAGTAAAAATCTCCGGCTACAATATCTTTTGGTTTATACAGCACAAATGAATGAGGAAAAAATTTCTTAAAATCAGATATAGCAGGAAGAATAGCATTTTGTATCCGACTGGCATATTGGATGCTATCTGTTATATCTTTGTTTTTGGCTTCAATTTCTTTGTTTTTATCTTCTAAAATTTTTGCGTTTTTCTTTTTGTTAGAGAAGTTAATATAGAGTAAGAATAATGAAAGAGAAAGAATTCCTAATCCTATAAAACTATAGTTCCGTATATTTTTTTGAGTATTTAATTCGTTTTTCTTTTTTGTAATTTCTATTTCTTGAAGTAATTTTTCCTTGCTTAAGGATTCTATCTCTTTTTCTTTTTTTTCGCTTTCATACTTCTCCTGAATTTCTGCAATTTGTTTATTGGTATTTTCATTGATGATAGAATCCTGATAAAGTGCATAAAGCGTATGGTAGTGGTAAGCATTGCTAAAATTCTTAAGCAAATTTTCAGTTTCGGCCATTTTTTTATACAAGTCTCTAATTAATGGTTTCAGTTGCTCCTCTCGGGCTAAGTCTAAACTTTTCTTATAGTAAAGCAAGGCGTCTAATAATTTATGCTGTGCCTGATAAACATCACCGATTAAGTAATTTGAATTAATAATGGTAGACTTATATCCCACTTTTTGCCCGTAAAACAAGGCTAAATGCAAGTAATTAAGTGCTTCTGCATTTTGTTTTAACCCAATGTAACAACGTGCTATATTATTCAAAATAAGTGCTTGATAACGCTCTAATTTCTCTCTTTCGTAAAAAGTATAAGCTTGTTTAAAGTTTTTTAAAGCCTCTTTAAAGTTTTTTTCTTCGAGCAATAAGGCCCCCATATTATTTTCTAAACCTGCTACACCTGCCGAATCGTGCTGCTTTATACGGTATTTCTTCGCTTCTTCAAAACTGGCTACAGCATCTTTATATTTATCCTGATAATAATAGATACCGCCAATGTTTGTGTGTGCAACGGCTATTTTATCAATATTTTCAAGTTTTTCTGCAATTTCTAGCGATTGAAAAAAATATTTTATGGATAGTTCGTAGTTTCCCAATGAGCGTTGAATCAGTCCAAGAAAATTGTATATATCGCATTTATCTACTAAAAATAAATCTGAAGAAGAGTGTTTTTCTAGCGTTTTTAAGAGTATAGCATTTGCTTTTTTATATTCAGACATATTAAAATAAACTCTACCTATGGTTTTATCTATACGGAGTAAAAATTTCTTAATATCTTTTGAAATGGCAATCGATTTTACTCTTTGTAATAATTCTAATGATAATTCGCTATCGTTAATCGTTAAAGGGTTTTTCATTACGTAATCTACGATTTCAATTATGATTGTACTATCGTCAAGATGTGCATATGTATTGTAGATGCTATCGGCTTTTTGTTTTGTATTTGCCCAAACAAAAAAGCTATTAAACAGAAAACACAGAAATAGTATAATTCTTAACGTCATTTTATTTTGAGTGTATTACTGCAAAAAGTGTTTTCCACTTTTCCATGTCTTTGTTATAATAATCGTCTATATGCACAGTATCTTTGGTTTTAAATTTTCCACCCCACCGCAGTTGTGTATCTTTTTCTAACAATGAAATAAACTTGCCTACGGGAGCCGGTAAATCTTTATTTGCAAGACCTTTAGAATTGCATAGTTGTTTATAATCTTTTCCGTACAGTACATTCATATCTATGGCATGACCCACGAAATGGTTCGATACTTTTGAGGGAGTAACAACCGTATTGGTAAGTACCTTATCGGGTTTACGCAACGAATCGATGATAAGAAGTTTCACATCGGCCTCAGTAGCGTATTGATTGATTCTGTCTAAAGCACTTGTAAACTCATTGTGCACCATAATGGGCTTACCTGTAAATCTTGTATTTTTATATTCTACTATTAAAGGTTTTACTGCAATACCGGAAAGCGTTTTTTCAAATTCGGAATATAATTTTTTAGCAAGTTTGGGAGTTATTTTTTTTCCATCGGTATTCTCTTTATGTAGTTGAAAAAATGTCTCTATCGCCTTAGCCGTGTAATTTCCGTACAAACCATCTACTTTTTTAAGAATACTTTTATACCCTAACTCAACAAGAACTTTCTGCAGAACGATTATTTCGTTTTTAGAGGTTGAATTAAAAAACAAAATCTTGGATACATTTTTATTAGAAAACAATTCCTTTACTTCTTTTGTGTTATCCATAAAGCCATTTTTATTTCGAAAAATTACAAAATTGACTCGTAACCGCAAAGTAAATTCTAAATTTGTTTTTAAGTAATTGATTATTTGAGACTATTAATTCTCCATACCATTGTTTGTTTATTCCTATGTAATAATGGTGAGGCACAAGATAGCCTAATTTCTCATTCTGCCTCAAGAAAAAAAATGTTGGTTGTTGCTGCTGCCACCGGATATTCAGTTGCCATAATTGGACTTAACCAAACCTGGTATAAAAATTACCCTCGCAGTAAATTTCATTTTTTTGATGATAACCAAGAATGGCTGCAAATGGATAAAATCGGCCATGTCTTTACATCGTATCAATTGGGCCGCTTCGGAATAGAAAGCATGCAATGGGCCGGGTACGATTCTGTTTCTGCTCTTTGGTTTGGCAGTAGCGTGGGAATTATTTTTTTGAGTACGGTAGAGGTTCTTGATGGGTTTTCTTCTCAATGGGGTTTTTCTATGGGTGATATGGGTGCAAATTTAACCGGTATGATGCTGGCATTAGGCCAACATGCCGAATGGGGCGAACAGCGAATGCAACTCAAATTTTCTTACCAAAAAAATTTGTTTATTAGTTACCGACCCGAAATGTTTGGAAGTGCCTTACCTGAAAATATTTTAAAAGATTACAATGGACAAACTTATTGGCTATCTGTGAACATTCCGTCTTTTTTACCCCATAGAAAATATATTCCTAAATGGTTGAATATTGCCTTGGGCTATTCGGCCGAAAATATGATTGGGGCAGAAAACAACGATAAATTTTACGAATACGCTTGTAAAAATATAGATTGTACAACGATAGATTTATCGGGTGTAAACACCAATCGTTACAGGCAATACTTCTTATCTCTTGATGTAGATTTAACTAAAATAAAAACAAGAAGTCGTTTTCTAAAAACCTTATTTTCGGTGGTAAGTATTGTTAAATTTCCAGCTCCTGCCATTGAATGGAACACGTATGGAAAACCTGTGTTTCATGGGATTTATTTTTAGTTATTGTATCACAACTTTTTCAAGATAAATAGTTCCATTTGTGTAGGCTTTTACAAAATAGATTCCAGAAGCAACTTCTAATTTAATATTTAATGGTATAATACTCTTATATAAATAATCCTTTTTGTAAATCAAATTTCCTTGAATATCTATTATTTCAATTCTATCTATTGGTTCTTTGGCTACATGTAAAGTAAATAAGCCATTATTGGGATTAGGGCTTACCTCTATCTTATTTTCTTTACCGAATTCATTTACACCGCTTACTACTACCGTTATTTGTTTTTGAATTGTGTCGCACCCACAATTATTACAAGCAACTAATGTTACGTTATATATTCCGGAATTGGAGTAGGTATATAGTGGATGAAAAACCGTACTATAGCCTCCATCACCAAAATCCCACTGCCAATAAGTTGAATTTGTTGAAAAATTATAAAATTGTACTTTTTCAAAATTGGGGGCAATATTAAAATCCGCCAAAGGCAAAGGCAGAGAAGTAACCTCTACCGAATCAATAAATAAGCCGCAAGCAGTAGTTATAGTTAAATAATGCCAGCCTATGTGTGATGAAAATATAGAAGGTGTAGTTTCACCTTCAGGAATCCAAAGATAGGTAAGAGCCTCATTTGGATTGGTATTAATGGCTAACATAATGCTATCTTGTGTGCATTTGGTATATGTTCCTTGCAAAAAGTCGGTAACATCCATAAATACATCTGCACCAATATAAGGTTTGTTTTGGTCTCTTGGCTGTCCATCTATATCTTCCGAAATATCGGCTAAATACTTGCCGGAACCAATAAGTTCTATTGCACAAGTATGTAAATCAAAAGAGCCTTTATAAAGAGGGTCTATACCAATGCTATTTTGATCTTTTCCGGTATTTGCTTTCCATGCGGATAAAGTAGGATACGAAGTGTTTAAATAGTAGCCTGTTAGTCCATAAGGAACAAAGAAATTATTGTGTTTTGATATAAAACTGTTGGGATTAAAGCTCCCATCTATATATATGGCATATCCTAAGTTGTTCACCACAACATTATTGTTATAATTGTTTATGCCGTTACATGAAGTAAAACGTAAGCCGCAAGACTGATTATTACTGCTTTTTAGATTTACATTATTATTTAGTGTATTTTGAGCTCCGCCTTCATTTATATATATTCCGCATACAATGTCGTTATTATTATTACAATATAACGATACAAAATTATTGGCTATAATAGTCTTATTTGTCAGATAGTTTTGTAAATTGTAGATACCGTAATGTACTCCTAAATTTTTAGAGGTTTCTATTCTTTTCTACTATCAACTCATTACAATACTCAAAGTACAAATTTATCGTTAAACCAAAATAAGTCGAGTTCATAGAAAAAACATTGTTTATAACACTTAAATTTTTATTCTGATTAAATAAAGCCTGAATAAAATATTGTTTATAAAAAATATTACCTTCTACACGATTGCTATCAGCAAACAGCCCTGCTATGCTTATTCCGTAACTACCTCCCGTAATTTTATTATTCTCAAAGATGTTGTTTTTTGTAGATTTATTATTGGAAGAAACATTAATAACAGCATTTAATAAAGAAAGACTTAACACATTGGTCTCATTTAAGATAAAGCAATTAGAAAATTTATTGTAGCTGCATCCGTTTAACATCTCTACAACACAACTGTATGTGGTTCCTGTGTTTTCAATGGTTAAGCTATCAAAAATAAGATATTTAGCATCATTGAGTATTATAACATAATTATCGGCAGTTCCCGAACTATTATACATTAATTTAGAATTATTTCCGCTTCCTTTAAAGGTAACTGTATTAACAGAATTAATTCCAACAATATTTCCAAGAACAACCTGTTCGTTAAAAACGGTATTATCTGCAATAAAAGTTACAGGATTGCAAACCCATTAAGTGGAAATAAATTTGCATTTTGCACATAGAAAGATAAACTCAATATGGGGCCGGCACTTGCTCCAACTGCTATTAATTCATTAGAGGTTATAATATATTGACTCCGACCGTCTTCAAAAAGGCTTTTATAAGGCGTGTTGCTCATACTAAGATCAACCGTTCAACATGCCAACCTGTACATTTGTAGCAAAAACTGAGTAATAAAAAAGAGTCATAATAAACAAAACCTGCGTTTTAAATAAATTTCTCATTGCTTTTATGCTTTAGTTTTACTTATTATCTATCCAAATTCAGCAAACTTTTCAACTCCTTTTTATAGCTTTCGGAAAGTGTACCTTCTACTTTCTTATAATGTGCAACAGCGTCTGAATACTTATCGTTATACAAAAGATTTTTAATAAGTATAACATCTTCATTTAAAGTTCTACCTTTCGCATCTACTTTTATTCCTTGCGTGGTGTTGGGTTCTTCGTCTAAATAATCCGGTACCCTATCGGCATCAGAATCTACGGGGCAGCCTTTTGCATCAACCTTAACACCGTTAGACGTGTTCGGGCAAGCGTCATCAAAATCTATTACTCCGTCTTTATCTGCATCTTCAGAAGATAAGGCTTTATGATTTACATTGCGATAATTTTTATTCTCCTCGTACAAATACGATTTCTTATCGAAACGGAAAATAAATGATGCTCCTACCAGATATAGCCTATCTTTTTTTGAAGTAATAACGTAACTGTCTAATTGATCGGTTGTACTTAGGCAATACCTGAAATACATATTGATTTCGGTTTTATTTCCTGTACGCAGTAAGGCTCCTGCTGTTAGTGGAAAAAGCAAGGCTCCACCTTCGTTGCCGGAAAAGGTTTCGTATTTATAATCTTGATATAAAGTTTTAGCTTCTGCTGTATTTCCCGGAAGTTCTTCTCTGTCTCGAATACTGCCATCAGACCAATAAAAATATAAATTGGAATTTTCATCGGCCAAATCATAATAGGTTTTGTATAGAGCATAGGCCACTCCAGCTCCAAGATACGGGCGGGCATTCAGTTTTTCATTTGCCAAAATGTATCTGAAAGATATTTCGGGCTGTAGAATATTGGTTTTAAAATTCCGGTTAATATTGATGTTCTGCTCCACATACATAATGTTTCCGGAAACAATGCCTAGTGAAACATCGGCTTTTTCATTTAATATTCTTTTTTCTAACGCAAAAGAATAAGCCGGTTTCCACGAAAAAGGATTATTGCTCCGCGAAGGGTTTAAATCTCCTTTATATGTCATAAATGCGGCTCCAGCACTTACTTGCTGAGCTATTGCAGCTAAACTGTTTAACAGAATTGCCGAAATGATTATTATTTTTTTCATCGTATTAGATATTTTTATCTTTTCTTCGTCTCTTTCCACAACTTCTCATACATTAGTGAAGCCTCTGCATACGGGTATTTATGTACTATGGGGGCTTTGTAAATACCCATTTTTTCTACTTCCGAATTGTATGGTACAGCAATAGCTGCACATTCTTTGTGTTTTTTACTAAATTCTTCCATCACCTCATAATGCAAGGTTCTCCTGCGGTCAACCATAGAGAAGAAAGGTAATAGCTTTGACGCATCAAGCCTATTTTCGGTAAAATATTCCAGTAACTGATCGTATGTTCTAACCGATAGGGTGGTAGGAATCATTGGTACTACCACCACATCGGCATTTTTTAATACATTTTCGCTCAACGGTGTTAAACCGGGAGGGCAATCTACCACCACCACATCATATTCTTTTTTTACCGGTTTAAAAAAAGAACGCAACCACTTTTTGTCTTTTTTCAGTTGCAGAATAAAATGGTCAAGTTTACTGTAATTTTTATCGGAAGGAAGTAAATCTAAATGTACAAAAGCCGTTTCCCAAATAGAATTTTCGATTGATTTGGAACCGGAAACTACTTTTCTTACATCATCTTCCAAGCCCGATTTTATATTTAAATAAAAGCTGCTTGCCGCCTGTGGGTCTAAATCTACCAATAAAGTTCTTTGTTTGTCGGCTGCAGCACAATAGGCCACATTTACAGCCGTGGCGGTTTTTCCTACTCCACCCTTTATATTAAATATTGCAATTATTTTCATTTTTAACGATAATTTACTTTTCTAATTGAAACAAATATAAGCATTTGAACAAATCTTATCAAACTTTGTATATTTTTTTACAAACCCAATTTATAAAATTATATTTGCCTGTGATTTGCATTAATAAAACATATGGTTTACTAGCCTTCGTTCTCCCCGCCATATTTATTATTACCTCTTGTGGGAGCAATGATGAACTGGAAAACAGAAAATCGGTTATTCCGTTAAGCAACACCATAGAAAGTGTGTTTACCTCTCAGATAGACGAAAATTTATTAGAGCCCTTACCCTCGCCTCTTCAAATTGCCCTCATCTTTAAATCGGCCGGTTTAACTTTTCAGGATAGCCTAACCAATGCATTTTCTAATGCCAGCAATTACAGCACCACCTTTAGCAAATTGCTTAATATGGGAGCCTATTCATCTGATTTTATTTACCATGTAATTAACGAGAAGCCTAATCCCTCCAGAAACTACCTTAAGGTTATACAAGAATTAGCATCGGATATCGGCTTTGGGCAAATTATTAATACCAAAGAAAATATTACACGTTTAGATAACAACGTAAATAATATTGACTCTTTAGCCATTATCATCTCCGAAATTCAAATGAATACCGACCAGCATTTCAGAAAAAACAACGAACATCTGAAAGGCTTAGTTATTTTTGCCGGAGCTTGGGTAGAAGCCATGCATTTAGCGATTCAAAACAACGGATTCAGCCGTAATTTCAATATTCCAAAAGCTCTCATAGACCAAAGAGATATACTAAAACGCCTACTCAAAAATCTCCATTTATGTAGAGGAAAAAAACAAAACGAAAAATTAAACGAGTTAATTACTCATTTAGAAGCTATTCATACCCGTTTAGATGACCTTCACTTAGAATCTTTTGAGGAAAAGGATTTTTCGGAAAATAAAAAAGAAATGGATAGCCTCAGAAATACCATTCAGGCGGTTCGAAATATGGTAATTCATTCCTAAGATGAAAAAAGTATTTTTTCTTATAGCCCTATTAATTGCTTTTAAAGTAAACGCCCAATGCAATCATCTTAAAAACAAAGAAATGAAAGAAATGTTGGGTTCTTTTATTTACGATAGCTCAAGAGAAACTGCTATAAAAGAAAATGAGAATGCACAACAAATAGAATTTGAATTGCTATTATTTAAAAGCAATATGTATAAAATGTGCTGGGAAATTTCTGAATTACCCCCAAATAGCACCATTAAACTATATGAAAAAACAAACAACGGAGGAAAAAAAATGATATTCAATTCCGAAACTTCCGAACCCGATAAAAACTTTTATTCAGTTGTGTTAAAAGATATTTCCCGTTCGGTAATAGTTACTTACAACATTCCGGAATCAACCACTGGAGGATGTGTTAAATATGTACTTGGTTTTTCTATGAAAAACGAAATAAAACAAGAAAAAAATCCAAAGGCACGCGTTAAAGTAAACTAATACATTGCAGGTGAATATAGAACTGGTAAGAAAATACAACGTAGCAGGTCCAAGGTATACCAGTTACCCCACCGTTCCGTTTTGGAACGAATCAGGAATTAAAACCCAAGAATGGATTCAGTCGGTTAAACAATCTTTCAAAGAAAGTAACCGAAAAGAAGGAATTAGCCTGTATATTCACATGCCATTTTGCGAACAACTTTGCACTTTCTGCGGATGCAACAAACGCATTACAAAAAATCATTCAGTAGAAGAACCGTATATTGATTTACTCTTAAAAGAATGGGATATGTACCTCTCCCTTTTCGAAGAAAAACCATTGATAACCGAAATACACTTGGGCGGAGGAACACCTACTTTTTTTGGAATCGAAAACCTTAAAAAACTCATTAACGAAATACTTTGCAAATCGGAAAAAAAATTAAACTACGAATTTAGTTTCGAAGGACACCCGAACAATACCACCCGTGAACACTTACAAACCCTTTTCGATTTAGGCTTTAAAAGAGTTAGTTTCGGGGTGCAGGATTATGACGAAAAAGTGCAGCAAACCATCCACCGCATACAACCTTTCGAAAATGTAGAAAGAGTAACAAAACAAGCCCGAGAAATAGGATACGAATCCGTTGGACACGATTTAATTTTTGGGCTACCTTTTCAAACCATTTTCAACATAGAAAAAACCATAGCAAAAACACAAATACTAAAACCCGACCGCATTGCCTTTTACAGCTATGCCCATGTGCCATGGATTAAAGGAGTTGGACAAAGAGGATTTTCTGAAAACGACCTCCCAAAAGACGAAGAAAAGCGAGCTCTCTACGAAAAAGGAAGAGAATTATTAGAAAAAGCCGGATACCACGAAATTGGAATGGACCATTTTGCCTTAGTATCCGACAGCATGTACAAATCCATGCAAGAAAAAAAACTGCATCGAAATTTTATGGGCTACACCGCCAGCAAAACCCAATTAATGGTGGGGCTGGGTGTTTCTTCCATTAGCGACTCATGGTATGCCTTTGCACAAAATGCAAAAACCATCGAAGAATATACCACATTACTCAACGAAAATAAATTACCTGTTTTTAGAGGGCATCTGCTTACCACCGAAGATTTAATTATACGAAAACACATATTAAATCTAATGTGTCATTTCGAAACATCTTGGGAAGAAAACAACATGAAATTTTCTGAATTAAATGAAACCATTCAACGGTTATCCGAAATAGAAGCAGATGGATTAATAGAAATTGATAACCATACAATAAAAGTTACCGAACAAGGCAAACCATTTGTTCGCAATATTTGCATGGCCTTTGATTTACGCCTGCTCAGAAACAAACCCAAAACACAACTCTTTTCAATGACTGTTTAACCAATGAGCAACAAGGTGGTAATACTTGGGGCAGGAATTTCGGGCTTAAGTTGTGCCTACTTCCTCAAAAAAAAAGGATTTGACGTTTGTATTTTGGAAAAAGAAAAAACATTCGGTGGAGTAATTCAAACCCACACCGAAAAAGGCTATATCTGCGAAAACGGCCCTAATACCGTAATTCTGGGAAAACCTGAATTGCGTAATTTAATTGAAAACCTTGGATTAAATGAGCTAATGATTTTCCCTTCGGCCGCTGCAAAAAACCGATACATTTTACGTTACAAAAAACTATTAAAAATACCAAGCAAACCCAACGATTTTTTTACCACCCGCTCACTTAGTATTTTCGGAAAAATAAGAATACTATTCGAGCCTTTTATTGCACCACTCCCTAACGGAGCCGACCAAACCGTGGCTGAATTTACCACCCGTAGATTTGGTAAAGAAGTATATAAAAATTTTATAAACCCCTTTGTGGCCGGAATTTATGCCGGTGATGCCGCTACTCTAAGCACACGCTACGGTTTTAAGTTACTCTACGAACTGGAACAAACACATAAAAGTATTATAAAAGGTTTTTTAGCCAGAGCCAAGGAAAGAAAAGAAAAAAAACAAACTCAGTCTATTTTTTCGTTTCCGGAAGGAATAAAGCAACTTACTATCGCCCTCGAAAAAGAGTTAAAAAACAATATCCAATACCACTCAACCGTTTCTGCCATTACATATTCAGAGAACAAATACAAGATAAGCTATACACAACACGGAGAAGAAAAAAACATAACAACCCAAAAAATAATTTCTACCATTCCGGCATACGCACTTGCCGAAAGTATTCAAACACTTTGCTCAGTTACATCAGAGAAATTAAAGCAACTGGAATATGTTCCCATTGTGTCTCTGCATCTTGGTTATAAAAAAGAGCAAGTAAAAAATACGGCCCGTGGTTTTGGGGTATTGGCTCCCGCACACGAGAACACTCCTCTCTTGGGCATTCTGTTTAACTCACGGATTTTTAAACACGTAGCTCCTGAAGGAAAAGAACTCTTTACGTTAATGATTGGAGGAGCTAGACTACCCCTTTTAACCGAACTTCCCGATGAGGACTTACTAAGATTGGCTATCTCCGAATTTGAAAAAATAATGAACGCAAAAGGGTCTCCCGATTTTATTCACTTTGCCCGTTGGAAAAAAGCCATTCCTCAATACACCATGGAATATGGGGAAATAAATGCAGCCATTGAAAATTTTGAACAAACACACCAAGGATTTTACATTGCCGGAAATTGTACACACGGTATTTCGGTTCCCGACTGTGTGGAAAATGCATGGTTAACTGCCCAAAAAATTCCAATCTGATTTATGTTTTTCTATCTCTCTAAAATATTTTACTTTTTGCTGTTACCGTCTACCTGGATTATCCTTATTTTGTGTTGGGCTTGGAAAACAAAAAAAGCGAAACGAAAAAAATATTTATACTCTTTCTCTATTCTTCTTTTTTTTATTTTCTCTAATCGCTTTATAACCGATGAATTTGCCAGAGTATTTGAGCCGAATCCGATAAATATAAAAGAAATAAACACCTCATACGAAGCCGTAGTTATTTTGGGTGGTTATACAACATTCGACAGTAAAAATAATCTCATTGGTTTTCATGAAAGCGTAGATAGAATTTTATACGGTATCTATTTTTATAAACAAAGGTTAGCCAAAAAAATAATAGTAAGCGGAGGAAATGCACGTCTTATAAAGGATAAAGAGGAAGCACTAGTTACCAAAGAATACCTGCTAAGCATAGGTATTCCGGAAAATGATATTCTTATTGAAACACATTCAAAAAACACCCACGAAAATGCAATAAATGTTGCCTCTTTGCTAAAAGAAAATAGAATGAACGGAAAAATACTTTTACTTACTTCGGCTTACCATATGCCTCGTTCTGAAAAGTGTTTTCAAAAACAACAGATTGTTTTCGATGCTTTTCCTGTAGATTTTATTGCCGGCCCTCGCAAGTATTATTTCGACCATTTGTTTTTACCCAATATGGAGGGTTTTATTATTTGGGAAACACTCATACACGAATGGGTGGGGCTTCTTTCCTACCAACTTCTAGGTTATGTTTGATATGACTTGCTAAACTATGAGATTTAAGAATAAAACAAGAAATGGTTTAATATGGTAATATTTACATAACTTTGCCCCCTAATTATTATTAATCATTATTATGAACAAAGGAAAAGTTAAATTTTTTAATAACACCAAAGGTTTTGGTTTTATTAAGGACGAAGAATCCGGTAAGGAGTATTTCGTACATGTATCAGGTCTTGTAGATGAAGTTAAAGAAGACGATGATGTTGTTTTCGACCTTCAAGAAGGCCGCAAAGGTTTAAATGCAGTAAATGTTAAACGAACATAATTACCCGCATACTTAAATTCTTAACAAAAAAAACCTCGCCATGGCGAGGTTTTTTTTGTTGTAATGAGTTACATTCCTGCCCCTTTCATTCCGGGCATCTTAGGCATATTGCGCATCATCTTAGCCAAATTTTCTTTATTGCCCATCATCTTCATCATTTTAGAAGTATCTTCAAATTGCTTAATTAGTTTGTTTACTTCTTGTATATTGGTGCCACTGCCAGCGGCAATGCGTTTTCTTCTATTGGCATCTAACAATTTCGGATTTGCTCTTTCTTTGGGTGTCATAGAATAAATAATTGCTTCGATATGTTTAAAGGTATCATCTCCTATATCCATGTCTTTTACTGCTTTTCCAACGCCAGGAATCATGCCTACCAAATCTTTCATGTTACCCATTTTTTTAATTTGCTGAAGCTGATCTAAAAAATCATTGAAATCGAATTGATTTTTGGCAAGTTTCTTTTGCAATTTCCGGGCCTTCTCTTCATCGTATTGCTGTTGTGCTCTTTCTACCAATGTAACCACATCGCCCATTCCCAAAATACGGTCGCTCATTCGTTTCGGATAAAAAATGTCTATGGCATCCATTTTTTCTCCGGTTCCTACAAATTTTATAGGTTTGCTTACCACTGCTTTAATAGATAAAGCGGCTCCACCTCTCGTATCTCCATCGAGTTTGGTTAAAACCACCCCATCGAAATTTAATCTATCGTTAAAAGCCTTGGCTGTATTAACGGCATCTTGCCCCGTCATGGCATCTACTACAAATAATGTTTCCGATGGCTGAATGGTCTTTTTAAGGGTTTCTATTTCATTCATCATCTGTTCGTCAACAGCCAAACGACCGGCTGTATCAATAATGACTGTATTATACCCTTTGCTGCGTGCGTGTACAATGGCTTTCTTGGCAATCTCTACCGGGTTTTTATTTTCTCGCTCCGAGTATACCTCTATTCCTAATTGTTCGCCCAATACGTGTAGCTGGTCTATGGCCGCTGGACGGTAAACATCACAAGCCGTAAGCATTACATTTTTTCCTTTTTTTGTTTTAAGGTAATTGGCCAACTTGCCGGAGAATGTGGTTTTTCCGGATCCTTGCAATCCACTCATTAGAATTACGGCAGGACTTCCTTTCAGATTTATCTCACTGTGCTCACTTCCCATCAGCTCCGCTAATTCATCATGCGTAATTTTAATTAATAACTGGCTGGGTGAAACCGAGTTGATTACATTCTGCCCTATGGCTTTTTCTTTTACCCTATCGGCAAAGTCTTTGGCAATTTTGTAGTTTACGTCTGCATCGAGCAAAGCCCGCCTTACTTCTTTTAATGTTTCTGCCACATTAATTTCTGTAACCTGCCCTTGCCCTTTAAGAACTTTTAAGGCACGTTCTAATTTTTCGCTTAGTCCTTCAAACATAGTAAATGTATATTTTTAAAAGTGCTTCAAAGTTACCTATTTTATGGCTTATTTTGACTTAAGATTGAGAGCTTGTTTTTAGATTTTTTTAGATGAAACTATGAAAAGTTTTATTCGTTGGATTGGAAAACTTTTTGCATCGGCACTGGCCGTAATGATTGTAGCGTACATTTTACCCGGTGTGCATGTTAAAGATTTTATTACAGGATTATTGGTAGCTGTAGTTCTTTCTTTACTAAACAATTTGTTAAAACCAATTCTTATTATACTAACCATTCCGGTAACGGTTTTAACCTTTGGAATTTTCTTATTGGTTATCAACTCGGCTATTATATTACTGGCTAGCTCTCTGGTTCCTAATTTTAAAGTAGATGGTTTTTGGTGGGCATTATTGTTTAGCGTTTTACTTTCTTTTGTAAACTCGATTTTTGAAAGTATAGACAGAAATTATGCGGAGGATAAAAACGAAGATTGATTAAATTTTACTTGGTTATTTTCTGTAAAAATTCTACAATTTTAACCATAGCTAATGTATCTAATTTGCAGTATTCTTTAAGGTTTTGTATCGTTTCTTCTATTTTAAAAATATCGGTTTCGCCCCGCAAATTTTCGTACACACGGCTGGCTTCGTTTCCGTTCGATATGGCCAATTGCTTGTAATGCATCTCTTTAAACACTGCAGGCAACACCTTTTTAATGGAATGCGAACCCCTCATTTCCAAAAAATAAAATTCCCTTTTTCGAAAAGGCTCCATAAGGTCAACTATTCTTTCCATTATTGAATTTATTGGGGCCAAATACTGTGGAAAATTTTTAGCAAGAGCGTTTAATACACTTCTTTCGAATTGGGCATTATAAACCAAAACAGCACCTTGAGTTCCTATTTGTTTTATGAGTTCTTCTATAAATTCTTTTCGGGGGTCGGCTCCCGGAAAAGCCACAAAATCGGAATGTATGGCTTCTTCTCCTACATGATGGATAAGATGTATAGAAAACTGAAACGGTAAATGCTGAAAAGGATGTGTGTTATCGTAAATAGGAATGGTAGGCATAAAAGTTTCAAAATCTACGAAATACAAAGGGTAAATCAATTTATCTGTAAAGTACCTCAGTGCTTCTTCATTCATTACATCGGTTTGGTCTTTTTCTGCTTTTATTTGTACTTTTTGTATGGCCGTACATTCAAAATTATCGGGCAATTCGGCTATGCGTTTTATACCGGAATAATACATTTCGGCCATATTGGTATTATTAGTATTAGATAATTCAAATACCGAACCTTCGGGCACTTCCTTCCAGCAATAGCCCATAAAATCGCACTCGTAGGGAGAAGTACAATGTGTACCAATTTGAACTGTTGGTATTTCTGCAGCACTTAACACCTGCTTGAATTGTTGCACACTTTGTTCTATCTGCTCCTGCAAGGCTATTACCTCTTTAATTACCGATGTTCGGGTAAAAAGTTTTTCTATTTCTAAGTTTCCCTTTCTTATGTAAGAACTGTTAATGGTAATTATAAAAAAATCGTTCAGCAAAATACCGTTTCCTTTTAAAACATAGTATTGTAAGGCCGCGTCCCATATATAGGTTTCAGAAACTTTAGTAGCACTCTTTACCTCGTAGGCAAAAAATGTATTGTTTTTTTTTACAAAAACATCGGCCGCCATCAACACCTCTTGATAAACAAAGGTGGCCTCGTAAATAACCACCTCTTCTTTTTGTAAGGCTTTTTGAGTAACCGAAATGGACGAGGCATAATCGAAAGATTTAACAGGAGTGGCGTTTATTCCTTCCGGAAAGAGTTGTTGGGCAAGCAGCCCAATATCGGTTCCTCTTTTGAAAATAGCCTTTTTTTCTTCGGAAATTTTATCGCGTAAGTGCTTGTAAAATTTGTTTAGAAAAAGGGATTTTAAGCATTGTTTACCCCGCAAAAAGGTGCTTTTGCTTAACTGAAACACGATTTTATTTTCTTCCAATTAGCCTTTGTGTTTTAACGATGCAACCCATTTTTTCATTAAAAAAATATACTTAGAAACTTAACAAATTTGGTATAAATTTGCTTCAAAAATAAGATAAATATGGGACGCGCATTTGAATACCGAAAAGCCCGAAAAATGAAACGCTGGGGCAATATGGCTAAAACTTTTACCCGCATAGGTAAAGATATTGTAATGGCGGTAAAAGAAGGTGGGGCTAGCCCCGAATCGAACGCTCGATTAAGAGCATTAATACAAAACGCACGTGCCGCCAATATGCCCAAAGAAAATGTAGAAAGAGCTATTAAACGAGCTACTTCCAAAGAGCAGGAGAATTATAAAGAAATGGTGTACGAAGGCTATGCCCCGCACGGAATTGCTGTTTTAATTGAAACCACCACCGATAACCCCACCAGAACCGTTGCCAATGTGCGTAGCTACTTTAATAAACTGGGAGGCTCACTGGGTACATCGGGTTCGGTAGATTTTATGTTCGAAAGAAAATGCTACTTTAGAATTCCTGCATCGGCTGTTGCAAATGTAGAGGAATTTGAATTTGAAATGATTGATTTTGGTGCCGAAGAAGTATTTATTGAAGAAGAAGATGCCGTGATTTATGCCAACTTTACCGATTTCGGTTCTATTCAAAAAGCATTAGAAGAAAAACACATTGAAATTAAATCTTCGGGGTTTGAAAGAATACCCATGGACACCAAAGAACTTACCCCCGAACAGCAAGAAGAAGTAAACAAACTGATAGAAAGAATTGAAGAAGACGATGATGTTCAATTTGTATTTACCAATATGAGATAGCTTCTCATACTTTATTGAAAAATACTTTTATTTATCTTTATCATAAAACATGAGCCAACACCAAAAGCAATAATAATTGCAACATAATTCTTGTTCTCTTCTTTATTTTTCTCTATCTTTGTACCACGCCTTTATAAAGTACTCATTATGAAACACTTACCCCCCCCCATTTTCGGGACACTAAAAACCCTTGTGTTTGCAGTATTTATTAATGTTACTAGCATGCTCCATGCACAAAACAATACTACCTGCCAAGCAGCAGCCATTTTAAATCCGGTGTTGGAATGTAATAATTCCCAATCTTTTATTTTTGGTAATGGGCAAACCGAGCAATGGTTTAGTTTTAATACAGGAGCCGATCAATTTTTTATACTGGAATATTCTATTAACTCTACAAACTACAAATATTCGGTTGATTTATATAGTGGTAATTGTAATAGCAATACACTTATACAATCAGATACCTTGGCAAATTATATTTTTCTAAACGAACTGTATTATGTATATTTAGACAGCAACACGCAGTATTACATAAAAATAATAAGGCTTAGTAATTCAAATTTCAACGACACCTTAGGTGTTTGTCTAAATAACAAAAAAATATTAGAGCCCGATTTTGAAGCGTGTATCACAATAGACCCGTTGAGCAATATATTTGGGTGGTGCTGTGCACCAATGGGAGTGCCAATAGAACTTTGCTCTTGGGAAGAATCAGGGATAGGTTGTTATAACACTCCATTTACCGTGAAAAGCAATTATGGGGGAGCAGGCGTAAGGATAGTATGGACGTTACCGGGTGCAGTAATTATTAAAGACTGGGTGGGAAACAATTCAAGTTTGGCAATAACAAATTACACCATACCTTCCGGATTTTTTCCTCCGGGTTCAGGAAATTGGGTACTCACAGGAGTTACAGCCGAATATTTTAAAAATGACGGATTTGGGAATTATTATCCCTTAAATAAAAAAATAAGTATTACATTTTCCGTTACTGTTCCACATGCACCACCTCATTTTGAAATTGTTGGAGAAGGCCCCTTTTGCATGGGAGATGAGGTTTGTTTTGATTTTTATTCAAATAATACGGTAACAAAAAATATCTTTACTACTAAGGGCATATTTGAACCCTATATACCTTTTTTTCCTTATCCTGACCCCGTTATTAATTCACATACGGGAGGGATTGGCATATTAACCGAAACAAAATGCTACCAATACCTTTCCCCAGGCATCTACACGCCCACACTTTCCAGCGGTAATGATTGTGGCACCGTTTCAAAAACCCTAACTCTCGAAATCGGCCCCTACCCCAAATTTGAAGTCCCCGAACCCTTATGTGCCGGGCAGGAATTTACCTTTACCAATAACACAACTTGCCTGCAATATGTGCAAAGTTGGTTTTGGGATTTTGGCGATGGTTTTTCCAGCACCCAGCCTAACCCCTCACACACTTACACCACCCCGGGTAACTATACAGTTACACTTTGTTTAACTGATGCCAACGGACAGCAGCATTGCATTACCCAATCGGTAGAAGTACACCCCAGCCCTGCACCGCCTGTTATTTTGGGCAACTTGTTTGTATGCGACCCCAACCCCGAATTTTGTGTACAAAACCAACAGCCGGGCGAAACCTATACTTGGAACATCACCAATGGGTTTCCTCAATCGTACAACGGACCCTGCGTAGAAGTGAACTGGACTCAGAACGGAAGTGGATTCCTTACGGTAATTGCCACTAACGAGTTTGGCTGTATAAGTGTTACCGATGCCGAAGTAGCCGAATGTTGTTATAAAGAAGATATCAATAACCAGGGTACAGAAATAAACCTATACAATACCTCGGCTTCTTTTATCATTAATAACATTTTAGGCGGAAGCTCTACCTGGACTACCAACACCTATATTAACCTAAACGGGGTAATGGAAATTGACCAAGACTTTACTTTTTCCAATTGCCCGAATATTTATCTTGGGCAAAATGCACGCATAAACATACCCGCAGGTAAAAAATTACGTATCGAAAATGCCAGCAAGTTAGAAGCTGCCTGCCCCCAAAAAATGTGGGACGGTATTTACCTGCAAACCTATACCTCAGAATTCGAAGCAGACATCAGCACCTTTAAACACGCCCAACAAGCCGTAGTGTCTCAAAACGGAGCAAAATATACCATTACCTCAACTACCTTCGACCAAAACTGGATAGGTGTTAAAGTAGAACCCTTCGCTTTTAATCATTCAGGTACAGTTACAGCGGGTGGTATGGGGCCTACCAGCTTTTTATGTACAGCTCCACTGATGTATCCACACCTTGGTAAACGCAGCCATGCAGGCATCTGCATACAGCAAGTAGGAAATCAAAACGGAAGCATTACAGTTGGGCATAGTGTGTTATTCGATAACCAAAACACCGGTGTGTTAGCCGAAGCAAGCAATGTGTTGGTTAAAGGCTGTGTTTTTCAGAATATGGGCATTGTGCAAGGGCAAGGCGGAGGTATTGGCGTACATACCAAAGGCGGAGATTTAGGTGCAATAAAAACCACTGTGGGTGGTTTGCCCTCAAATACCAACAACTTTAATAATTGTTTTACAGGGGTACTTATTGAAGGATGGCAAGATGCCGAAGTAAGCTACAATAACTTTACCGGCACCAATACCACAGCCGTAACAGGCATACGCGTGCAGCACATTACCAAATATGGGCAGCCCATACCCTATAAAAATAGTACCATTAAAAACAATACCATTACCAATTACCAAACCGGCATAAACCTGTACAGCAATATGAATGCAATAGTGTTGGTGCAAAAAAACACCATCAACCAGCAGGGCGTGCCCTTTGGCAGCGGTATTGTTGCTCAGGAAATGCCGATAAGCATAACCTTTAACCTAACTACCATAAAACAGAACACCATAACAGCAACAGCTACGGGCATTCATGCATCGGGGCTTACTAATGCCCTTATAGAAGACAATACCGTAAGCAAGCTAAAGCAGTTCCCGATGTTTAACACGTATGGTATATTGCTGCGTGCCTGCAATAGTGCACGAGTAAGAGATAACAGCGTAAGCAGCCAACAGCCCAGCACCAACACTCGCCAGCACGGCTACGCTTTTGAGATGAGCGAAGCCACCTTTGCCACCTGCAACGAAGCCGATAAAACCGGCACAGGTATGCGTTGTGCGGGGGCTATGCCTAGTACTCATTTATGGGGTAATACCTTTAAAAGCAACCACACCGGATTTCGTTTGGCAGGCAATGGCTTAATTGGCCCACAGTTCCGCAACACACCCGGCAATGAATGGGCTAGCGATAATAGATGGATAGGAAATATTACTGATAGGTCTAATGCATCGGGCTCTGTTGATACTTTATCGCCTTTTTATGTGAGAAATACTAATGGTAATAATCCCTATAATCCTAATAGTATTAATCCTATAAGTCCAGTAATTGCAATTTCTTCAGCAGGTTCACACTTCAAATGTGCCATCATTAATAACCCAGAAATAGGAAACAATCCTGCCAAGAAAAAATTACTGCAAGAGATAGCACAGGCACAGCTCAACCTGCCACAGCCCGATACAGCTATCTGGCTTTCGCAATTAGCCGTTTATTTAACCATACGCGAAAACCAACAATTATTGGCCGATACAGTGTTGAGTAATTTTTACGACAGTATGCAGGTAAGCAATCCAAGACAATTACAACTAATAGACAGCCTGATGTTTGACTCAGCTAATTGCAACAATACGCTGCTTGCTGCCTGCAACGCTATAAACCCTGCAAACATACAGGAACAATGGCTGAAGGATATTGCAACTATGTACATCAGTAGCCGTTTATTGGGCGATACTCTTACTACTCAGCAACTACAACAACTGCAATACATCGCCTCCTTATGCCCTTATACCGATGGCATGGCTGTGTATCAGGCCAGGTACTTATTGACCGCATTTGATACTATTATGTATGATAATTATTGCGAGTTGGATATAAATGGAAACGGGCAGAGGTTAATGCCAACGGAAGATGAAGATAACATATTAATCGAAAATTCTGTTGTAAAAATTTATCCCAACCCGGCTAATGATTATATCTATATAGAGAGAAATGTAAACGTAGATTTATATATCGAAATTTACAACTATATTGGTCAAGTTATTAAGAAATTATATATTTCTAAAGAGGAAGTTTTCTTTTCTGTTTCAACTTATCAAATGAGCAATGGATTGTATCTATTAAAACTAAAAACGAATAAAGAAGAAATAACAAAACGTATTTTTATCAACAAATAGAGTCTAAGTTAAAAGACAGAGGGATTTGCTATGACGAAAGGCTTCTTATTGTCGGTATTATTGGTTATTTTATTTAGCACTGCTTATGAACAAAGTGTTAATAATTTATGCTTAAATAATAGTTTTGAACTATACACATTAAGTTGTAATTCATATAGTTTGTCTGGTATCTCAATTGGCGTTAGCTCCCATTGGTCAACTCCGAGTTGGGACAGTTCACCTGATTATTTTCATTCTTGTAATAATGGTTGGGTGGGCATACCACAAAATGCATTTGGTTATGAAATTCCAAAAACAGGCTTGGCATATTCAGGAATAGCCCTCTTTGTATTTTCGAATAATTCAAAAGAGTATTTACAGGGTAAACTAAATGAAACATTAATAAAAGACTCTATATATTGTATTTCATTTTGGCTAAGTCATGCAGATTCTGCAAATTATTACATAAATGTAAATAATATTGGTATTTGGTTTAAAAGCGATAATATATATGTACCTACTCTTTATGACACTTTGCCATTTATACAATCAAAAGTAGCGTTTGTACAAGAAGATTACTATTTAGAAAATGATAGTGGTTGGGTAGAGTTGAAAATAAACTATAAAGCAAAAGGCGGTGAAAAATATTTTATTATTGGGAATTTCGCTTTACCACCAGTAGTTGATGTTAAATATAAATTAAATTCACTTAATAGTGATTATGCATACTACTACCTAGACGAAGTAAGCATATACCGCTGCAACGATACCTTGCCGCCCCCTGTACCCAAAGATACCGCCTACCTAAACCTGCCTACTGCCTTTTCGCCCAACGGAGATGGGCAAAACGATGTATTTAGAGTACTGGGCACAAAGTACGTGCAGAGCGTAGAGCTGCGGGTGTATAACCGCTGGGGGCAAGAGGTGTTTTACAGCAACGAAAAAGAACAAGGCTGGGATGGCACCTTTAAAGGGCAACCCGCCCCCACAGGGGTGTACGCCTACACACTGGTAGCTACGCTTACCAATGGAGAGGTAATACACAAAAAAGGTAATGTTACGTTGAAAAGGTAAAAGCGGAAATTAAAAAAAAAATGTAAAACATTACCAGTGAAAAATACGTACACATACACGCTTATATTAATTACCGTGTTTTATACAACACAAACCGCCCGGGCAAATGCCACCTTTGCCACCTGCAACGAAGCCGATAAAACCGGCACAGGCATGCGTTGTGCAGGAGCTATGCCCAGTACCAATTTATGGGGTAATACGTTTAAAAGCAACCACACCGGATTTCGTTTGGCAGGCAACGGCTTAATAGGCCCGCAGTTCCGCAACACACCCGGCAACGAATGGGCTAGCGATAATAAGTGAATTGGAAACCACACCGACAGGTCTAATGCATCAGGCTCTACGCCTTCTGCCTCGCCTTTTTATGTGAGGCAAATAAATGGATTGGGAATTTATAATCCAAATAGTATTAATCCATCTAATCCCGTTGATTTTTTCTTAGCATTCGGTAATCCATTCAAATGTGCCATCATTAACAATCAAGGACTAAATAATAATCCTTTAAAGCAACAACTGCTGAAAGAAATAGCACAGGCACAATTAAACCTGCCACAGCCCGATACTGCTATTTGGCTTTCGCAATTAGCAGCCTATTTAACCATACGCGAAAACCAGCAGTTGTTAGCCGATACGGTACTGAGTAATTTTTACGACAGTATGCAGGTAAGCAATCCAAGACAATTACAAATAATAGACAGTCTGATGTTCGATTCGGCTAACTGCAACCATACCCTGCTTGCCACCTGCAATGCCATAAACCCTGTAAACATACAGGAACAATGGCTAAAGGATATTGCCACCATGTATATCAGCAGCCGTTTGTTGGGCGATACTTTTACTACACAGCAGATACAGCAACTGCAATACATAGCTTCTTTATGCCCTTATACCGATGGAATAGCTGTATATCAAGCCAGGTTTTTATTGGCTGAGTTTGATAGTTTGGATTATGAAAATAATTGCGAGTTGGATATAAATGGAAACGGGCAGAGGTTAATGCCAACGGAAGATGAAGATAAAAATACTACTTCTTTTACAGAAAATGTTTCCATAAAGGTATATCCGAATCCGGCCAATAATATAATTAATATAGAGTTACCAACAAAAGCACTTACAACTATTGAAATGTGTAATACCATAGGGGAAATCGTTGTTAAAAAAGAGGTTAATACTCTTTTACCAACAATAGACATAGAAAATTTACCTTTAGGTTTTTATACGATAAGAATAAGGAGTGGGGATATTATTTTTAACGATAAAATACTTTTAATACGATAAACCTTCAAAGGAGAGCCTATGTCTCTCCTTTTTTGTTCTATGAATAAAGTTTTAATATGTATATATTTTCTTTATAGCATTGCTATGTTATCTCAAAATAATTTGGTACTTAACCATAGTTTTGAAGAGTATAATAAGGCTTGTGATACTTATGCCGTTGGATTATACTCAAATTTCTGGAGTGAACCTGATTGGTCAACTCCAGATTATTTTAATGAATGTAACAATTTCGTTTACAAAAATGTAGCAGGTGTTCCTCAAAATCGTTTTGGATATGAATTTGCTTTCACAGGCAACGCATATATTGGTTTAGTTGTATTTGAAAATTACAGTTCTATAAGAGAATATATACAAGGGACATTAAAAGAATCACTAAAAGAAGACACTATTTATTGTATATCATTTCGGATAAGCCATGCAGATTCTACAAATTATTATATAAACGCCAACAACATAGGAATATGGTTTATTGATTATAAAAGCGATTATACAATAACGCCATACCTGACGGATAGCTTAACATACATACAACAAAAAGTTTCATTTGTACAAGAAGATTTTTATATTGAAAATGATAGTGGTTGGATTGAGTTGAAAATGAATTATAAAGCAAAAGGAGATGAAAAATACTTTGTTATAGGAAATTTTGCACTAACATCAAATATTGACACTCTAAAGAAAAACAATACTTCTATTAGTAAAAATAGCTGTTACTACCTAGACGAAGTAAGCATATACCGCTGCAACGATACCCTGCCACCCCCTGTACCCAAAGATACCGCTTACCTAAACCTGCCCACCGCCTTTTCGCCCAACGCAGATGGGCAAAACGATGTGTTTCGGGTACTGGGCACAAAGTACGTGCAGAGCATAGAGCTGCGGGTGTATAACCGCTGGGGGCAGGAGGTATTTTACACCAACCAAAAAGAAACAGGCTGGGATGGCACGTTTAAAGGGCAGCCTGCCCCCACAGGAGTGTATGCCTACACGCTGGTAGCCACCCTGCCAAACGGAGAGGTAATAACAAAAAAAGGAAATGTTACTTTGAAGAGATGAAAGGGAATATAAATTTTTACCGTTATCCCGAACTAAAAAGATGCTGAAACAAGTTCAGCATGACGCAAAGCGAGGAAAAAAAAAGGTCATTCCGAACTTGTTTCGGAATCTAATCGAAGTTTTTTTCATTCTCTGTCACTTCGAGTAGCCCGAAGCATGAGGGCGTATCGAGAAGGTAAGCTGAAAAGTTTTAAAAAACAATTTCTTCTGCAAGGAGTTTTTTCTTTTTTTTCTTTTCTTTTTTGCGAAAAAAAGAAAAGAAAAAAGTTGCTTAACTTTAGCAAGGAAATATGCAGTCAATTTTAAATACAAATTTTAATGCCACAAGTAAATACTTGCGGCAGCAGGGTGATATAAATGGAAACGGGCAAAGATTAGCACCATCGGAAGAAAAAGAGAATACAATAGCGGAAAATTCTTTGATAAAAATTTATCCCAATCCGGCTGCTGAAATAGTTGTAGTTGAGTTGCCGGAAAATACAGTTGTACATATTTCGGTATATAGTTCAATTGGGCAGCTTGTAGCGGAAAAAGTAACAAAAAATAGCTTAACATCAATAGATATTACAACCTTGCCAACCGGTATTTATAATATAAAAGCAAGGGGTAATAACATTGTTTTTAACACTAAAATTATAATTATTAAATAGTATTCAGAGAGCCTTTTGACTCTCTTTTTTTTTATGCAATATATTTTTACATATATATTTTTATCTTCTTATGTACTTTGTTCTGCTCAAATAAACTTGGTTTTGAATAATAGCTTTGAAGAGTATAATAATGCCTGTGATACATATCTTTCTGCTGGTATATATTATGAGTACTGCAATAATTGGTATTCTCCAGATAACAAAACACCTGATTATTTTAATGAATGCAATATTATAAACTGGGGGGCAGGTGTACCACAAAATGGAATTGGGCACGAAGTTGCAAAAAGTGGAATAGCCTATGCAGGTGGTTATCTTTACTTTTCATTTGGCATTGATAGAGAATTTGTACAAGGGTCATTAAAGAATGTTTTGCAAAAAGATTCAATATACTGTATTTCATTTTTTATTAGTCATGGCGATAGCTCAAATTACTACATAAATGCAAAATATTTTGGCATTTTGTTTTTAAATTATAAAAGTGATTACTCCATTACTCCTTATTTAACGGATAGTTTAGCCTTCATACAACAAAAAGTTTCATTTGTACAGGAAGACTATTATTTGGAAAATGACAGTGGTTGGGTAGAATTAAAAATGAATTATAAAGCAAAAGGCGATGAAAAGTATTTTATAATTGGCAATTTTGCTCTTCAAAATGAAGTAATAGCTGTTTTTAAACAAAACACGCAAACCAATTCCTTTAAAAATTACGCCTACTACTACCTAGACGAAGTAAGCATATACCGCTGCAACGATACCCTGCCGCCTCCTATACCCAAAGATACCGCTTACTTAAACCTACCTACTGCCTTTTCGCCCAACGCAGATGGAGAGAACGATGTATTTAGAGTACTCGGTACAAAGTACATGCAGAGCATAGAACTGCGGGTGTACAACCGCTGGGGGCAGCAAGTGTTTTACAGCAACGAAAAAGAAACAGGCTGGGATGGCATCTTTAAAGGGCAACCCGCCCCCACAGGGGTGTATGCCTACACGCTGGTAGCCACGCTGCCAAACGGAGAGGTAATAACCAAAAAAGGAAATGTTACCTTGAAAAGATGAAAGTGGAAAGTAGAAATATGAAATCAGAAAGTTGAAAAAAGAAATCTTGAAAAGTAAAAACAAAAGAAAGTCATTCCGAACTTGTTTCGGAATCTAAGCGAAGCAAACCATACCTCGTCATTGCGAAGGAGGTACGACTGAAGCAATCTCTTCATTCTTGCTTCGTATTAAAAAGATTGCTTCGCTTCGCTCGCAATGACGAAAAAGAAAGATGCTGAAACAAGTTTAGCATGACGCAATACGAGAACTAGTTATTCCGAACTTGTTTCGGAATCTAAACAGAGGTTTTTATCATCCTCTGTCACTTCGAGTAGCCCGAAGCATGAGGGCGTATCGAGGAGAAAAGCCTCGTAGTATTAAAAACAATTTTTAGCAAGAAAGGAGAAAGAACAATCCTCTATTTCTTTGGCCTAAATATTTTTATCACCTCTGCATTACATTCTAAAAAAGGCCCCTCAATTAAATCGATACAATAAGGAATAGCAGGAAAAACAGCATCTAAACACTGCCTAATGGCCGATGGTTTTCCTGGCAAGTTTATAATTAAGGTTTTGTTTCGGATTCCGGCCGTTTGCCTGGATAGAATAGCTGTGGGCACATATTGCAAACTTACATTACGCATTAATTCGCCAAAACCCGGCAACAATTTTTGACAAACCGCTTCGGTCGCTTCGGTGGTTACATCTCGCAGAGCTGGCCCGGTACCACCTGTGGTAACCACCAAGCAACAATTTTCTTTATCGCACAACTCAATTAAAGTAGATTCTATCATTGATTGCTCATCGGGTATTACCCTATAAACCGGTTCCCAGTCGGAAAGTAAATATGAACTTAAAGTACCCATAATTTCTTTGCCCGAAATATCTTCATATACATTGGCCGAAGCTCTGTCTGAAGTGGTAACAATTCCAATTTTAACTCGCATACTTTATTTTTCGGCTAAATTACAAGTAAAAAACAAGGCTCTTTTGCAATTCCCTTTGTTTCTTCAAATCTATATTAAAATGTAATTGCGTAAAAAGTTTAACTGTTTGTAAAATAGATATAAATCAATAACTACAAACAAAATGTAACCATCTATTCACTTGTACGTAACATTATTACAAAATATTACTCTATGAAAAAATTTTATGCTTTTTCCCTCGGAGCATTTCTTTCGTTTTTTCCATTTATTACTAAAGCCCAAAGCGGAACCGATTTTTGGTTTGCCCCACCGGAAGTTACCGATTTACACAACACACCCGGAGGAGAACCCATCTATCTCTTAGTATCTACTTTTGGGCAGGCAGCAACCGTTACCATTTCTCAACCTGCCAACCCTGGGTTTAATGGAGGTGTACCCATTGTCGTAAACCTAAATGCAAATTCTACCGCCAGAATAAATCTTACTTCATTCAAAACAATGTTGGAAACAGAACCCACCAATGTTGTTTTAAACACCGGATTAAGAGTTCAATCTACTGCTACTATTACTTGTTATTACGAAATAAGTAACACCAACAACACCGATATTTTTGCATTGAAAGGAGCCAACGGACTAGGTAAAGAATTTTACATTCCACTACACAAACACGCCCCATTCTTTAACCACACCTTTGCTTCTCCACACGAAGCATATGCCTCGTTTGATATTGTAGCTACAGAAAATAATACAGTAGTAACCATTTATTCTCCCGTTCAGGTAGACGGACACCCTGCCCTGCAGCAATTTAGTGTTACATTAAACATGGGCCAAACATATTCCTGCGGTTGGACAGGCTTAAATTATCAACAACCCTCTACTCACCCTTCGGGGGCTGTTGTTATTGCGGATAAACCTATTGCGGTAAGCATTAAGGATGATTCCAATCATAATCCTTCGGGTGGTTGCTACGATTTAACCGGAGACCAAATAGTTCCTGTAGATATTTTAGGTACCGAATATGTTGCCGTTAAAGGACAATTAAATGCCACAGGCGATGAAAGTGTTATTATTACTGCTGTACAGAATAACACTCAAATTTTTATAAACGGAAACCCCATACCCATTGCCACCTTGTTTGCAGGAGAAACCTATCGGTACGATATGGATAATCTTTTTGGCTCTCCGGCCGGTAGCAGTGTATATATTACCTCTTCGAAACCTGTTTATGCCATGCACATTACCGGATTTGGCTGCGAAATGGGGCAAGCCATATTACCCCCTCTTAATTGTGCAGGCTCTCAGCAAGTAAGTTTTGTGCGTTCTACAGCCGAAACCTTTTTTCTTACCTTATTAGTAAGGTCGGCCTCTATAGGGAATTTTTCAATTATAGGTTCAGGTACAGCGGTAATAAATCCTGCTTCATTCGTTGCAGTGCCAGGAACAGGTGGTCAATGGATGGCTGCAAGAATTCAGTATAATACCGTACAAATACCAGTCGATTCTACTTTTTTAGTTACCAACTCAACCGATGTATTTGCCCTAGGTATTATTAACGGAGGAGCTGCAACCGGTTGCCGGTATGGTTTCTTTTCTGAGTTTGCCTCTAAAATTTTTGTTGATGCCGGACCGGATATGCTGGTTTGTGCCAACAACGTAGTAAACCTGAATGGCTCGGTAGTAGGTGGTTCTACAACGGGTATATGGACAACCACCGGCTCGGGAATTTTTACGCCCAATAACACTACATTAAACGCGGTTTACACCCCTTCGCCCGCTGATACTACCATTGGATTTATTCAATTTACACTTACTTCTACAGGTAATTGCACTCCTGTAAGCGATAATATGATGATTACTTTTACTCCTGCCCCTGTTGTCAATGCAGGGCCTCCTACCATCTACTCCTGTGCCAAAGATTCGGTACAACTATCGGGTAGTGTAACAGGAGGTTCAGTAACAGGCTTATGGTCAACCAGCGGAACAGGAACTTTTTTCCCAAACGCAGCCATACTAAATGCCAAGTATGTTCCTAGCAATGCAGATACCGCAGCAGGACAGGTTACGCTTTATTTAGTTTCTACAGCCAACGGAAATTGTTTGCCTGAAATGGATAGTTTAATTCTCTATTTTACCCCGCAAATTTTTGCATCGGCCGGAAACGACACAACCCTTTGTGCCAACAATGCCATACTTGTGCTGAATGGAAATGTATGGGGCGGCTCTAACTTTGGTCAATGGACTACCAGCGGAACCGGAAATTTTGTTCCCAATCCTTTTCAGTTAAATGCTACCTACGTTCCTAGTAACGGAGATACAACAGCCGGAATAGTTTGGCTAAAACTTACCTCTACAAACAACGGAGGTTGCCCATCGGCTAAAGATTCAATAAAAGTTACCATTATAAAAGCTCCAACAGCCGATGCAGGCGTTAATACAACAGTATGTGCAAATAATCCAAATGTGTTGTTAAACGGGATCATCACCAACTCTTCATCGGCTATTTGGATCAGTAACGGAACGGGAACATTTGTTCCTAATAATATTACCTTAAATGCCACCTATGTTCCAAGCCAAGCAGATATTAACGCAGGTACGGTAAAACTAAAACTTACTACCACTACGCCTACCATTTGTTTACCTGTTTCGGACAGCATTATCGTTACGATCACTCCTGCACCACTTGTGTTTGCCGGAAACGACACCAACTTATGTGTAAATAACCTGCATTTACAATTAAACGGAAGTGTAACCGGGGGTACTGTTACCGGAATGTGGAACACCCTAGGAACAGGAAACTTTACTCCCAATCCAAACGCATTAAATGCCGTTTACCATGCTAGTTCGCAAGATTCGGCCAATGGCGTAGTTTATCTCATTTTAACTTCTACCAATAATGGTAATTGTTTGCCGGTTAGTGATACCATCAAAGTTACTATTCTTCCGGCAGGGGTGGCTAATGCAGGTAATAATATTACCATTTGTGCCAATACCACCGCTCAGTTAAATGGGTCTATTACCGGAGCTCCCACAGGAACATGGAGTACCACAGGGTCTGGAGGATTTATCCCAAATGCCAATACATTAAATGCCACTTACGTACCCAGTCCGGCCGATACGGCAGCGGGTTCAATTCAGCTAATTTTAACAGCCAATAGTTGTAACCAATCGAAAGATACCATAACCCTTAGCTTTACACCTGCACCAACCGCCAATGCAGGCCCCGATGATGATGTGTGTGCCAATGCCCCAAACTATCAGCTAAATGGTGCTGTTACGATTGCTAGCGGAGGAATTTGGTCAGGAGGCAGCGGTACGTATATCCCTAACAATACCGTTTTAAATCCTACGTACATACCTTCCCAAGCCGAAATTAATAACGGTTCCGTAACTTTAATACTTACCACAACCGGTAATGGCACCTGCAATCCGGTTAGCGATACCATTGTTATAACCATTACACCACCACCGGTTGTAAATGCCGGAATAGACCAATATGTTTGTAAATTCAGTATTCAAACGCAATTGCAGGGTATTGTTTCAGGTGGCACCACCACAGGGCAATGGACTACCTTGGGTAGCGGAGTTTTTATTCCTAACAATAATATTCTTAATTGTTTTTATGTATACAGCCCTTCCGATACAGCCAATGGTTGGGTAAAACTTGTACTTACCTCTACCAACAACGGAAAATGTGCGGCTGTAACCGATACGGTACTCATTACCTTTGGCCCCTCGGCATTTGTTTCGGCAGGGCCTGATATAGCTGTTTGCGTAACCGATTTACAGGCTCAACTGAATGGATTTGTTACGGGTGGTTCTACCACAGGTAAATGGACTACCTTGGGCTCCGGAACTTTTCAACCCAACGATTCGGCTTTAAATGCCATCTACATTTTAAGTTCGGCTGATAGTTTAGCCGGACTGGTGCAATTGATATTAGAGTCTACCCATAACGGCAGTTGTTTGCCGGGCTACGATACACTTTTGATTACCGTGCAACAAGAGCATATTGTAATAGCGGGAAATGATATAGTAGCCTGCCCCAGCACCAAACCTATCTCGCTTATCGGGCAGGTTATCAACTCGCCCGGAGGAACATGGAGCAGCACCGGAACCGGATTTTTTGTACCCAACAACACCAACCTTATCACGAATTATATCCCAAGTTCTCTAGATAGTGCTATCGGGCAATTTTACATTGTATTAACTTCCGATTACAATGGTGCTTGTAACCCAGTTTCCGATAGTATTTTTGTAAATATGGAAAACACCTTGGTAGCCGATTTCTACTATTCCAATGCCTGTGTTAATCAACCTGTAAATTTCAACGATTCCTCCTATTTCCCGAATGGAATAACCAACGGCTGGCAGTGGAATTTTGGCGATGGCTTTAACTCTCAGCAGGAAGATGTAACCCATATTTACACTCAAACAGGCTCATACAATGTAATGTTGGTAGTACAAACCGACAAAGGTTGTATTGATACCATTTCAAAAACAATCAACATTTTCCCTAGCCCTATAGCTGCTTTCACTACAAATGGAAATATTTTTGAACCCAATCAAGATGTGAAATTTACCAATACCTCTACAGGGCAAAGCTCCAATTGGTGGACTTTTGGCGATGGTATAGGAACCTCCGCAAGCACTCATCCTATTTATTCTTACCAAAACGAAGGAACGTATACCATTACACTTTATGTAAGCAATCAGTTTGGTTGTACCGATAGTGTATCGAACGATATAACAATAAAACCCAAAGAAGACTTTGTGTATGCCCCCGTATTACCAACAGGTTTTACACCTAATGGAGATGGGCTGAACGATACTCTTTTTGTGAGAGGAGGTCCCTTTTTAGAATTGAATTTTAATATTTATAATGAATGGGGTGAAAGACTGTTTAACAGCACCGACCAAAAAATAGGATGGGACGGCACTTACAAAGGAAAACCCACGCAAATTGGAATTTACGTTTATACCGTTGATGCACTAACATTAGATAATATACCTTACAAAATAAGTGGCGAAGTAAAACTTTTAAGATAACCGAAAAAATAAAATCTTATGAAAAGAAGTATCATAATCATTCTGCTTACTACTTGCATTAGCATTGTACAGGCACAAGATTTTCATCTTTCGCAATACGAGGCATCTGCCGTATTTCTAAATGCAGCCAATACCGGAATCATGGAAGGCTCCTACAGGGCTTCCATTCAAGGCCGAAATCAATGGAGAGCTTTTACTACCCGCCCTTATGTAAGCATGGTGGCAAACTTTGATATGCCCTTGAACGAACGTTGGGGATTGGGAGGATATTTAATTGCTAATGAAGCAGCTGTTGGCTACAACGACCAACACCTCGTTTTGTCGGGGGCATACAGAATAACCACTCCAGGACAAGATAAACATGTGTTGTCGGCCGGATTACAATTAGGGGTTATTCAAAAAGATATGCGAGATAATTTAATTTTCGACAGCCAATATTCAGAAGGAACATTTGATAAAAACATCAGCAGTGGAGAAACCGAACTGGCCCAATCAAAATTTTTGCCCGAAATAAATATGGGTATGGCTTATAAAATGAAAGACGAAAATGCTAGCGTAAACCCCTATGCCGGTCTTTCTGTTTTTCATATTTCTTCGCCCAACGAATCGTTTGTTTCTTTAAAAACACCTTTGCCCAGAAGATTTATGTTTTACTCCGGATTCGAAATCAAAACAAACGATAAAGTGCTGATAACTCCACGCGTACTAGCTATGACGCAAGGAAAAAATAAAGAAATAAATGCCGGAATAAAGGGCGAATACAAATGGCCGGAAGAAAAAGTAAGTCTATTGGCCGATGTGGGTTACCGTTTTAACGATGCCGTAATTGCCGGATTGGGGTTGCGATACAATGAATTTATTTACAGAATAAGCTACGACATTACCACATCGGGATTAAAAAAACACTCCGGAGGCAAAGGAGCATTAGAATTTAGTGTTGTGTTTATGCGAGCTAAAAAATAATTTCTATTCTTCCGATTTTCAATTCTCTAAAAAAATATTGAAAGAACTTTCTTCCATTGCTCTTAAAAAATAATAAAAGACTTTTTTATCTTTTATTATTTTATTCCTACCTTTGTGCCAGTATAAACCTTAAAAATACAACCATGGAAACTTTAGATGTAACCAAAATTGAACCCCGCCTTAAACACCCTACTATTTTTGAAACATTTGATACACTGAAAGGCGGAGAAGCATTTGTTATTCATAACGACCACGACCCCGTACCTCTATACTACCAAATGATTGCCGAAAGAGGAAAAACTTTTGAGTGGGAATATATTTTAAAAGGACCCGAAATTTGGGAAGTAAAAATTACTAAGCTCAACTCAGGCGAAACATCGAAAACCATAGGCGAACTAGTTGCCAGCGATTACAGAAAAGCCGAAGTATTTAGAAAATTCGGTTTAGACTTTTGTTGCGGTGGACATAAATCCCTAAAAGAAGCCTGCGAAAGTAAAGGAGTATCGGTTTCGGAAGTAGAAAAAGCTTTGGAAGAAACAGAAAAATCGCCTGTCAATCATCAACAAGATTTTAATAAATGGAATCTCGATTTTTTGGCAGATTACATTGTAAATACACACCACAGCTATGTGAACGATTCCTTACCCCTGCTTTACGAATTTAGTAATAAAGTAGCCACCGTACATGGTAACACACACCCTGAAGTAATAGAAATTGCTCACTATTTTGAAGGCGTTGCACAAGAATTAAAAATGCACATGCACAAAGAAGAGATGATTTTATTTCCATACATTAAACAATTAGCCCTTGCCGAAAAAACAGGCGAATCTATTGGTACACCAGGGTTTGGAACCATTAAAAACCCTATTAATATGATGGAAGCAGAACATACCGCAGTGGGCAGCAACTACGAAAAAATTCGTGAGCTAAGCAATAACTATACCCCTCCACAAGACGCCTGCTCTTCGTACCGAGTATTGTTTGCCAAGTTGGAAGAG
The DNA here is from genome assembly GCA_905339165.1 of Flavobacteriales bacterium. Classification (GTDB taxonomy): domain Bacteria; phylum Bacteroidota; class Bacteroidia; order Flavobacteriales_E; family Vicingaceae; genus BCD5. The sequence goes on along the minus strand of CAJPFH010000031.1, from coordinate 54,661 downwards.
TTTGAAAAAGACCTACACCAACATATTCATTTAGAAAATAATATCCTATTTGCTAAAGCTATTAAACTAGAAGAAAAATTAATGGGTGCTTAATTAAATGCCAATATTATATTATACCTCTGTTTTTTTTCATGTAGTAAGTGCCGCTTTTTGGGTGGGTGGTATGCTTTTTTTGCCACTGGTTATGCTGCCCGGAATAAAAAATAACCCCGATAAAGTTTCTATACTTTATAGCACCGGACTAAAATTTCGATTTTATGGATGGTTTGCTATGGCTATTCTAGTAATTACAGGAATTCTAAATATGTATTTACGAGGAATACCACTTACCCTGCAGGCACTTACCGAAAACACTTACGGCATATTAGTAACCTACAAACTGTTTCTCTTTGCAGGAATAATAGCTGTAAGCGGATTTCACGATATAATGATGGGAAAAAAAACAATAGAAGAAATGCAAAAAAATACAAATACGAACTCTAAATTAATAGCCCGCTGGAGCGGAAGAATGATGCTGTTGCTATCGCTGGCAATGGTTTACATTGGAATTATTCTTTCCAGAGGAGGCGCTATATAAAAAAATAAAAACGATGAACAACACCAACCCCATACAAGTATTAATAGACGAACACGATGTAATTGTTACGGCCGAAGAAATTATAAAATCACTGAACCATACATGGCAAAACAACGAAACGCTCTATTGCGAAAATGTAAAAAAACTCATTACTTTCTTTCGTCAATACAGCGATGAATTTCACCATAAAAAAGAAGAAGATATTTTATTTAAGGAGCTAATGAACAATCCCGATTTTTTGCTAAAAGATATTATAACCGAATTAGAGAATCACCACGAAATGTTTCGTGAAACCGTACTAGAAATAGATGAAGCGATACAACATAAAGAGTATGAAAAAGCACAAAAAACATTGGCTTCATTTATAAATGATTTATTAGATCACATAGCCGTTGAAAACGATGAACTCTTTAGCATGGCCGAATCATTGTACGATGAAGAAGAACTGAAGCGAATCTATTTTTTATTCGAAGACAAAGAACGAGAACTGGGGCCGGAAAGAAAAAAAGCTCTTGCCGAAAGTTTAAGAACCATTAAGCCATGAAAATAAACAAACACTCCAATATTGCTAAAATTATAAAACATAACAAAGCTGCCATAGAAGCCATTGCCTCTATTAATCCTCATTTTAACAAACTAAAAAACCCTGTTTTACGAGCAGTACTAGCTCCCCGCATCACTATAGAAGATGCAGCCAAAGTAGGCAAATGCAAGGTTTCCGATTTTTTCGAAAAACTAAAGCCACTGGGATTTGAAATTGAACACGAAGAAATTTCTGAAAATATAAATTCAAATTCTTCTTCACACACTATACCGACTATTCTAAAAAACGCCATCGAAAAAAATAAAATTTACGAACTCGATGTACGCCCCTCCTTAGCTAAAGGAACAGATCCGTTTAATCTCATAATGCAAAGACTAAAAGAAGTACCTGATGATACCGCACTGAAAATCATTAATACCTTTGAACCCATTCCCCTCATTAAAATTTTAAACCACAAAGGTTACTTTAGTTTTGTAGAAACAATTAACAATATCGTTTACACTTATTTTATTAAAACCAATCAACCTATTTCTGATACCACTCTAAAAGGAATTATTAAAAAAGTAAGTACAGAAGAATTTGAAACCGAAAAAAATAAGTTTCTGCACAAGTTAAAAGAAATTGATGTTCGCGAAATGGAAATGCCTATGCCTATGGTTAGCATACTAAGCGAACTAGAAAAATTAGAAAAAGAAGAAACTTTGTTTGTGCATCATAAAAAAGTTCCGCAGTACTTACTTTCGGAGTTAGAAGACAGAAACTATACTGTTTTGATTTTAGAAATTGAAGAGGGAAATGTAACACTTTTAATTCGTAAATAATGCAGCAAATAGCCAGTCAAAATGCACCTTCTGCAAACATTGTAATACCACACTTTGCATTTGGAAGCTTAGCTTGGCTTACGGCAACATTGTTTATTGCTCTTTCTCCCGATGCATTTACCACTCACTATTTTAATCCGAAACTACTAGCCATTACCCATTTACTCGTATTGGGCTGGATAAGTATGATTATTTGGGGGGCTCTTTACCAACTCATTCCGGTTATATTAGATGCAAAACTTTTCAGCGAGCAACTAGCAATATTTTCTTTCTTTACTCTTGCTGCAGGGTCTATATTACTTTGTTTTTCATTTTGGAATTTCTTGCTTGGAGGTGTTTTGCACCTTGCCGCTACACTTATTATTTCAGCTGTCATAGGGTTTTCTTTTAATATTTTTAAAACCGCTCAAACTTCTCGAAACAAAAGCATAGAACGCGACTTTATTCTTACTTCAACTCTATGGCTGCTTTTTACCGTACTATCCGGATTTGTTTTTGCCCTCAATTTAAAATATGCCTTTCTTAAACCCGAACACTTAAGGTTGCTTAAAATACATGCCCATACAGGATTAGTAGGTTGGTTTTTACAGTTAATCATGGGAGTAGCCAGTCGCTTGTTACCCATGTTTATGGTTGCCCATAGCCTGAATAAAAAAAAATTGCAAATAGCCTACTATTGTATCAATGCCGGATTACTTTTAAGCATCAGTTCTTTCTTTTTGAATACTATTATTGACATTATTATTACGGCTATTATACTCATTACCGGAGTATTTTACTTTGTTTCTTATTTAAAAGAAGCGTACACTAAACGAGTAAAAAAGAATTTTGATACCGGCATGAAACAATCAGTTTTATCTTTTGTTTCGCTCTTGTTAGTGTGCATCATTTCACTTTTACTACTCTTTTATACTCATGAAAACCATTCCCCACGTTTGGCCATTGCGTATGGCAGCCTAATTATTATTGGTTTTATTTCCTCTCTAATATTAGGACAAACCTTTAAAACCCTGCCTTTTATTATATGGCTGAAAGTCTACAAAAAACTTATAGGAAAAATAAAAATGCCCTTGCCAAAAGAACTCTATTCCGAAAAACTTTTAACCATACAATTATATCTATTTTTTGCAGGCTTCTTTTTTCTTTTATTGGGTATTATACTAAGCCACCATACTGTAATTACGCTATCCGGAACTCTTTTATTTATTTCTGCTTTGCTATACACTATAAACACTTTTAAAATTATTTTACACAAACCACACATCCATGAGAAAACGAACTAATGAAGAACAAAATATTTTTGAACTTTTAAAAGGGGTAATAGACCCCGAACTAATGATAAATATTATAGACCTTGGTTTGGTGTACGATATTCGGCACAAACCTGCTGAAGAAAAAATTGAAGTAGAAATTACCCTTACCTCTCCGGGCTGCCCCATGGGCGATGTAATAATAGAAGATGCAAAACAACTCATTGAAAACCATTTCAGAAACTTTAAAGTAGAAATACTTTTAGTATGGGAACCTGCATGGAACAAAGAAATGCTAAGCGAAGCAGGAAAAAAAGCATTAGGTTCTATTTAACAACAAACCATGTTATCACAAAAAACAAAATATGCCCTCAGAGCTGTTCTTTATCTTTCGGTGCAAGCAAAAAACCAGGAGATAAAAGGAGGTAAAGAAATTTCAGATGAATTAAAAATTCCTTCGGCTTTTACTAATAAAATACTACAAGAACTTGCAAAAAAAAATATTGTTTCATCGGTAAAAGGGCCTAGAGGCGGTTTCTTTCTGTCTGAAAAAAATTTACGACTTCCCCTCATTCAAATTATTAATGCCATGGACGATATGGCCTTCTTCCACTCCTGCGGATTAGGGCTTTCGGAATGTTCGGAAGAAAAACCATGCCCTGTACACGGCACATTTAAAATAGCCCGCAATAATCTGTTTCAGTTATTCAGCACCAAAACCATAAAGGAACTTTCGGAAGAAATTATAAACAAAGATTTTTTTCTGGTTAGATAGCAATTAAAAAAACGAATCGTTAAAACCCACCAAATATACCTTTTCGCTCGCACGCGTTAAAGCCGTATATAGCCAACGATAGTATTCCTTGTCTACTCTATCTTCGGCAAGATACCCTTGGTCAACAAAAACTACTTTCCATTGCCCCCCTTGTGATTTATGGCAGGTAATGGCATATGCAAATTTTACCTGCAACGCATTATAGTAAGGGTTTTTACGAATTTCTCCCCGTTTTTTTTTCTTTTCAGGAATATCGGCATAATCTTCTAGTATAACTGAATATAATGCCCCCGACTGTTCTTTGCTTAATGCAGGAGTTTTATTCATAATGGTATTGAGTAGAATTTTTACCTCTAAATCGGGTTCATTAGGGTAATCAATTAAACGAACCGTACAATCTGCAAATCTAAAATGGTATTGTTCTTCTATTCGTTTAACTTTTAATATTTCCAAAATATCTCCATTGGCAATAAATCCTGCTTTTGAATCATCGGCTAACCAAAAATAATTGTTTTTTACCACCATAATGTAATCGCCTGCAGCAATTTCTTCATCGAGCCATTTAATACGCACCCGTATTTGTGCATTAAATAAATTTGCCCGTTGGTTACTGCGGCAAACTACCATTACTTCTTCTGCCCCGTACTTTTGGTAAGCATCGTTTAATAATTCTTCTAATTCATGTCCCTCTACCCTCACCACCTCGTTTTTTTTAGTTTGTTTAAACCGAAAAGCCTGTTTTTTTTCGCTCAATAAACTTTCGCGGATAGCAGTTGCGTTTAACAAAATATCCGAGGCATCGGGTTGGCGAACTACCTCTTTCATTTCGGTAGTAAAGAGTGTAAAATAATACGAAGACCTCAATAAGTCTGCATCTAATGCAGGGCTATAGGCTGCCCCTACCGGAGGTAACTGAGCAGTATCGCCAATAAGAACGAGTTTGCAGTTTTTTCCGCTGTAAACATAGCTTATTAAATCATCGAGAAGATTTTGTTCCTTACCCCAATTCATATTTTCTAAACCCTGCGAATTTGAAATCATAGAAGCTTCATCTACAATAAAAAGCGTATCGGTATATTTATTCTGTTGTAGTAAAAACATCATAAAGCCATCGGCCGAACTTTGTAAGCGATATATTTGTTTGTGAATGGTAAATGCCGGTTTTCCCGAATAATTGGAAAGCACCTTAGCCGCTCTACCTGTAGGAGCCAACAACACGGTTTGGAGAGGTAGAGAAGGCAATGTTTTTACCAAGGCTCCGATTAACGATGTTTTACCAGTTCCTGCAAACCCTTTCAGTAAAAAGGCCGTTTTTTCGGCTGTATAAGAAATAAAGGCGTCTAATTGGTCAATTGCTTCAATCTGATCGGCTGTGGCATCATAAACAAAGCGTTCAAGTATAGCGTTTTTCAGCACTCCCCTTTCTATTTGCATTGACTTTACTTAATTTTCCGTAAAGATAAAGTAAATATAACGGGGCAAGTGTTTATGAGCATAAAAAAAATGGTAGATTTGTGCTTCAAAATTTGTCATCATTGTACATAAATGTTTTACCCTGTTGATTTTTTTGTGCAAAATGGCAAAAACAAATTGAGTAATTTTTTATAAAATAACAGATATGAAATTAGGAATTCAAATCGCTTTAGCTGTAATTGTAATAGGATTGGCATATGCCGTTTACAATAGTATTCATAGCCGAATTGCTTTTGATAATGAAGTAAAAACCCGTAAAGACGTAGTGGTAGAAAGATTAAAAGATATACGCACTGTGCAAATTACTTTTAGAAATAAAACCGGTGCTTTTGCCGGAAACTTTGAACAACTCATTCAATTTCTCTTAAAAGATTCTATTCCCTTGGTAAAAATAGAAGGAACCGTACCCGATACGCTTACAGAAGCGAAAGCAGTAGAACTTGGAATCGTTAAAAAAGATACGGTAATGATTGCCGTTAAAGACACTATTTTAAAACACTACACCCAGTTTGATGACTTAGCCATTATCCCCTTCAGCGAAGGAGAAAAATTTATATTACAATCCGGTGAAATAGAAAAAGGATCTGTTAAAGTAAAAGTATTTGAAGCATTTGCTCCTCACAAATTCTTTTTAAAAGGCTTAGATCTTTCTATTGCGAACATAGACCCCGAAGACGGACTAAAAGTAGGTTCTATGACAGATGCTTCCACCTCGGGTAACTGGGAGTAGCAACCCATGGCGTACCAAGACATTTCTGTTATTGCCTCCTACCAAGATGAATCGTTGCTGCGAAACCAAAACGCATCGGGACTTGAGGTTTTAATGCAATTGCAGGAACACTCCCTTACCTACGCCCTATTCGACAAATCTCAAAGAAAAATTCTTTGTTTAGAATCTTTCTCTACACAACAGCCCAAGATAAACCATTTATGTAACTATCTGTTTCAGCAAAAACTTTCACAAATACCCATCAACAAAATCCGCATTGCCTTTACTTCTCCCTACTCTACGTTAGTTCCGGAGAGCCTTTACCAAAGCAATAAAATAAATACTTTTCTCTCATTTAATTTTTCGACTCTACCCCAAAACGCAACCACCCTATCTAATAAGCTCACACACCTACACTCCTATAATATTTACGCTGTACCCTCAGAGATGTATGAAGTAAGCCACTTGTTTAAAAATGTTAGCACCTACCATTTTGCTACCCCACTCTTAGAAAGTTTTGCCATCAATTTTCCAAATTCTACAACAAAATCAGCTCTCATTCACATACAAGATTCTCATTTTGAACTACTGATTTTTAGTTCTCACCAACTGGTTTTATTCAATTCGTTTACATACAAAACTCCTGAAGACATTGCGTATTATATTCTTTTTACATTGGAACAATTAAAAATTAGTCCTAAAGAAATAAACGCAATAGTGGCAGGAGAAATAGAAAAAAAATCGGACTACTATTCCATTTTGTATACTTATATAAAACATCTAAAGCTAGCTCAAAGACCTAAGGAGATAAACTATTCGTACGTATTAAATGAAATACCAAGCCATTATTACTACCTATTGTTTAATTTAGTGGTATGCGAATAATAGCCGGAAAACACAGAGGTAAAAAACTAAACCCTCCTAACAACCTACCTGCAAGGCCAACTACCGATTTTGCAAAAGAATCTATTTTTAATATTCTGCATAATAATTTTACGTTAGAAAAAACAAAGGTGCTCGATTTATTTGCAGGTACCGGAAATATTACTTTCGAATTTTTTTCAAGAGGCACAAAAAACATAACCTGCGTTGAAATGCATAACGGGTGCCTTACATTTATTATAAAAACTGCAAACGAACTAAAAACCGAAAACATAAAAATAATAAAATCGGAAGTACTTCGTTACCTTAAAAAAGAAACAAGTAAATACCATATTATTTTTGCCGATCCTCCCTTTGTGGCCGAAATATTGGAAGAAGTACACCAACTTGTTTTCGAAAACCATTTACTGGAACCCGGAGGTTGGCTTATTATGGAACACCCAACCAAAAAAAAATACTCGCATTTGTCTAAATTCGCAGAAGAAAGAAATTATGGAAGCGTAAAGTTTAGTATTTTCATAAACCAATAAATCATGAAAAAAAATGCCCTTTTTCCAGGTTCGTTCGACCCCATTACACTCGGACACTTCGATATCATTCAACGAGCATTACCTCTTTTTGATAAAATCATCATTGGGATTGGTATTAATTCTTCTAAAAACTATTTATTCTCTTTACCCCAAAGAGAACAATGGATAAAGGACTGCTTTAAAAATAACCCACAAATAGAAATAGTACATTACAGTGGACTTACAGTTGATGTATGCAAAAAAAACGATATTCATTTTATTCTTCGAGGGTTAAGAACTACCAATGATTTTGACTTTGAAAGAGCCATAGCCCACATTAATCACCGCCTTGAACCCAGTGTAGAAACCGTATTCTTACTCACCTCGCAAGAATACGCTTCCATTAGTTCTAGCATCGTAAGAGATATAATTATTAACGGAGGCGATGCCTCTAAATTTCTGCCTACTGCTGTAAAAATAAATCAATGAAAGTTCCTTGCTATTTATGCTCCCTGATTTTTTGCACTCTCCCTTTTTTTTCATTTTCTAAAAATGTAGTAATAAAAGGAACAGCAAAAACATTTGCCGAAAAAGAACTTTCAATCTACCAATACTCCGATTATATTACATTTACCAAGCAAAAACTGGGCTCAGGAAAAATAAACAACGATGATTCTTTTGAGACCAACATCAATGTATCGGAAACCACAAAAATAGTATTGGAAATAGAAGATATGTCGGTTTCACTTTATACTGAACCGGGCATGGTTTACAATATCCATTTAAGTTTTAGCAAAGAACTAAATAAAAGTAAAGTGTACGATAAAAAACTATCGCTCACTTTTCCTTTTCCACAAAAAAACGAACTAAACATGCTTATCATGGAATTTAATTCCGAGTATGATGAATTTATGAATAACAATATTATTTATCTTGTAAAACGCGATAAGCAAAAAGTTTCTTCAAGCCTGAAAGTATTTAAAAAAAACCAGTTAGAAAAAAAACAGTTTAAAGAAAATAACTATGTTTATGCTTACGCTAGTTTTGTTATTGCACAAATTGAAATATCGCTGGGTATAACAAAAAAAGAAGAAAACGATATTAAATACCCCAGCAGCGAAGAATACATTTTTAGAAATTATTTGAAAAACTCTCGTGTACTCTTTAACCACCCTGAATACATGAACTTGTTTCACAATTTGTTCAACGAAAAATTTGAGAGCATTCGTCTAGAAAAAGGCACTCTTTTAATAGGAGCATTGCACGAACAAATACCTCTTCAAAAAATAAATTCATACCTTAAAAACTACACTTATTTTGCCAACGATACTCTTCTGGAGTTGTTCTTTTTAAAAGGAATAAACGAAACGTACAACAAAAAAAATGCCCCCAAAAAATACCTCTTAAAATTACTGGAACATTATATACAAAAAGGCGTTTGCCTCGAAATAAGAAATATAGCCACAACGGTTCAATACCGCTTACAAAATCCTAGTTTAGCTATTGGAATTTTAGCTCCTGATTTTACCCTTTACGATACAGAAAACCGCCCCGTAAAAATCAGCACTTTTAAAAACAAATATGTTTACCTTGGATTTTGGGCTACTTGGAGCATTCCAAGCATTAAGGAAATGACCATTTTAGAACAGATTCACAAAAAATACAACCAAAAAGTAGAATTTATAAGCCTTTGTACCGATGGAGATGCTAAAAAACTGAATCGATTTTTAAGCAAATATCCATTCAAGTGGACATTCTTATATTCACCTAATTCGCATGAAATAAAAGAAGCCTACATGGTTAAAACCATTCCGTCCTATGTTTTAATAAATCCGGACGGAACTATTTATAAAGCTCCGGCTCCCCGACCAACAGGAAATGCAGAACGACCAAATGAAGAGAGTTTAGAAAAAGTGCTTTACCACATTTCAAAAACTAAATAGAAAGCAATAAATCTTTTACCGAAGGAAAGGTATTTTTAATGGCCTCCGAAAGTTCTGCTTTATCCATCCATTTTACATCACTAATGCCTTCTTCTTTTTGAGGAACAAGTTTTTCAACGCTTCCGCAATACATTTTAAACCAGTAAATATGCTTCAGCACCCTTTCACCTTTTGAGGTAGCGTAAAAATAAAAACTATCGGGCAGTTTTTCCTCTACTTTTAAACTACTAATACCTGTTTCTTCCTTTACTTCTCTTACCGCAGCTTCTTCCGGGGTTTCTGCTTCTTCCATTTTACCCTTCGGCAAGTCCCATTTTTTAAGCCTGAAAATCATTAACACTTTTCCTTGAGCATTTACTACAAGCCCTCCGGCTGCATGTATTACCTTATACACCTTATAAAGTTCCTGCAACAAAAAATTTATTTCGTGATGGTAAACAACCAAAGCGGCCAAAGATACGTCATGTTCAAGCAAATCAATACCCATTTTAAAATCGCTAGAAGAAGTATATTTTAAAAATAAAGTGTTTTTTTGCAAACTTGCCTCAAAATTGGGATTCGATGTAAGATAAAGCAGTTTATCCTTAACAAAAACTTTATACATTTGCGAAATGATAATTAACAAAGATACAGCATTAAAAATTGCCGAACACCTTTTACAAATAAAAGCAATAAAACTACAACCTAATCACCCCTTTCAATGGGCATCTGGTTGGATTTCTCCCATTTATTGTGATAATCGAAAAACCTTATCGTACCCCAAAATAAGAACCTACATAAGACAGCAATTGGTAAATGCCATACAAGAAAATTTTAGTGAACCCGATTATATTGCCGGAGTAGCCACCGGAGGCATTGCCCAAGGTGTGCTGGTAGCTCAGGATTTAGGCTTACCATTTGTTTATGTTCGTTCGGAAATGAAAGGACATGGTTTAAAAAATCAAATTGAAGGAGATATCAGTTCTGGACAATCTGTGGTGGTTATAGAAGATTTGATTTCTACCGGGGGCAGTAGTTTAAATGCCGTAAAAGCATTAAAAAATATTGGATGTGATGTGAAAGGCTTGGTTTCTATTTTCGATTATGGATTTAAAATTGCCGAAGAAAATTTTAAATCGGAAAAATGCCCCTACTTTTCGCTAAGCAACTATGCCTCCTTGCTTGAAAAAGCGGCAGATTCAGGTTATATAAACGACAAAGACAGAGATTCTTTAAAACAGTGGAACGAAAACCCGCAAGACTGGGGAAAATAATTTACAATTTATGACAAAAATAGAAAGCAATAAAGCCCATGTTAAAAAAGGGCAAAAGGAACTTTTTACCTTTTTATCCGACATGAACCATTTTGCCCTTTTACTTCCTAGCGATAAGATTGAAAATGTAGTAACAACAGACAACACCTGCTCATTTAGAATTAATGGCATGGCTGATATCTCTTTGGTTAAAAAAAGTGAAATTCCTAATCACCAAATAGAAATTGAATCGGGCGAAAAAACGCCATTTAAATTTACCCTAAATATTTGCATTACCGAAGAAACAGACCATTCCTCTCATGCACAATTAATATTCGAAGGGCATTTAAACCCTATGCTAAAACTGATGGTAGAAACGCCTCTTACCCATTTCTTTAATATGCTTGCCTCCAAACTGGAAACTGTATTTTAACAAAACATAACCTCTTTAAACGTATATTTTTTTACTCCGGCATCTGTTTCTATGTAGATGTATCCCACCTCATCTACACGAACAATGCGGCCGTTAAAATAGCCATCTGAGTGAAAGCGAAGATTTTTTTTATATCCATAAAGACTATCAAAATAAAGCCTGTCTATCTCCTTCCATTGTTTTAAAATCACCAAAGAGTACATTTCGTTTAAAAACGGAATCATCTCATCAATACACTCCCTTAAATCTACTTTATGAGCAGAGTTTAAGAGAACCGAAGTAGCCCTCAATTGCTCAGGAAATACCTGATTATTCATATTTATACCTATCCCTACAATGCTTTGTTTTAGTTTATTTCCTAGTATATTGTTCTCTATTAAAATTCCGGCTATTTTCTTTCCATTCAGCAAAATATCATTGGGCCATTTTATTTGAACTTTCAATTGAAACTTTTTAACTAAATATTGATTTACCGCTATCGAAAATGCCTTTGACAAATAAAACTGTTCATCGGCCATTAAAAAAGTAGGACTTAAAATAAAGCTAAAAGTTAAACTCTCTCCTTCCTTAGAATACCAAATATTTCCCTGTTGCCCCCTGCCACATAGCTGACGTTCGGTCCATACCAACACCCCCTCATTCATTGTTTGCAACTTACTTATTTGCTGCAAATACAAATTGGTTGAATCTAACTCATCTATTTTGATAACCGAGCTACCTATGGAGTTAAACATGATACACTAACCATTAAAAATTTAAAATACCCAATAAAAAAGAGATGCCATGCCAGCCCATAAAAATACAATAAAATGTAAACTTTACAGCAATAGCAATATTTCCTTCATATTCGTTTACAATTTCTTAATTTCGTGCCATTATAGAGCATAAAAATGGCCAAAAAAAAAGAAAGCACAGAGTTGCCTAATACCATAGTAATCGCAATAGAAGAACTTAAAGGCGAAAATATTATTTGTCTTGATTTAAGAAAACTAAAAAACGCAGTAGCCGATTTTTTTATCATTTGCAGCGGTAATTCAAACACACAAGTAGATGCTATAGCCAACCATGTTTACAACGAAGTTTCAAAAAAACTAAAACAAAAACCATGGCATAGCGAAGGATATCAAAATGCAGAATGGATACTCTTAGACTATGTGGATACCGTAGTTCACATATTTCAAAAAGAGGTACGCGATTTTTATAACTTAGAAAGTTTGTGGGCAGATGCAGAAGAAGTTACTTTTAATGAACCTAAAAAGAAAAAAATTGTTAGAAAGAAAAGCAATTAGAAAACATGGCATATAAAAAAGATACCAAAAACGAATTTAATAAAATGAAAGACAAACTGAAACCTCAAAAAGGTAATCAGAATAAACCTTTTAATTTTTACTGGATATACGCTATAGTAGGGTTAGTTCTTATTTCGCTAAACCTTTTTAGTTTCAGCGGAGGTACAAAAAAAACCACGTGGAATACGTTTGTAAATGAAATGGTAAAAAAAGGAGATGTTTCCAGAGTAGTGGTAGTTACCAACGAAATGATTGCCGAAATCTATATTAAACCGGAAAAACTTAGCGATGAAAAATACCGAGACGTTCGCTCCCGTACTTTCGGACAAGTGGTAAACCCAGGCCCTCACTACCACCTGCAAATTGGCTCTATTGAACAGTTTGCACAAGATTTTAAAGAACTACAAAAAGATATTCCGGCTGAATACCAAATAAAAGAAGAATACGACCCCCGCAAAAATTGGGGAACCGAAATTTTAGGATGGTTAATCCCTATTGCATTAATGATTGGTATTTGGCTATTCATTATGCGGAGAATGTCCGGTTCTTCCGGTCCGGGAGGCCAAATTTTTAATATCGGAAAATCAAAAGCCACATTATTCGATAAAGAAAAAAGTATTAATGTAACCTTTCAAGATGTAGCCGGTTTAGAAGAGGCAAAAGTGGAAGTACAAGAAATTGTAGATTTTTTAAAAAATCCTAAAAAATACACTAATCTGGGAGCAAAAATACCCAAAGGAGCTCTTCTTGTTGGTCCTCCGGGAACAGGAAAAACGTTGTTAGCTAAAGCCGTGGCAGGAGAAGCTCAAGTACCTTTCTTTTCGCTTTCTGGTTCCGATTTTGTTGAAATGTTCGTGGGTGTAGGAGCATCAAGAGTTCGCGATTTATTTAAACAAGCTAAAGAAAAAGCACCTTCTATTATTTTTATAGATGAGATAGATGCCATTGGCCGTGCCAGAGGCCGCGGAATTGCTCAAGGAGCAAATGATGAAAGAGAAAATACCTTAAACCAACTTCTTACCGAAATGGATGGCTTTGGCACTAATAGCGGAGTTATTATTTTAGCCGCAACAAATCGGGCTGATGTACTTGACCGAGCGTTGGTACGTGCAGGACGATTTGACCGACAGATTTTTGTAGATCTCCCTGATTTAAAAGAACGCCAAGAAATTTTTAAAGTACACCTAAAACCACTAAAACTAGATACCTCTTTAGATTTAGATTTTTTAGCCAAACAAACTCCCGGCTTTTCGGGTGCCGATATTGCTAACATTTGTAACGAAGCCGCACTCATTGCCGCCCGAAAAAATAAAAAAGTGGTAGAGCATCAGGATTTTCTTGATGCCGTTGACAGAATAATTGGCGGACTGGAAAAGAAAAATAAAATTATTACAACCGAAGAGAAAAAAGTCATTGCATATCACGAAGCCGGCCATGCTACCGTTAGCTGGTTACTCGAACACGCTTCTCCACTGGTAAAAGTAACTATTGTTCCCAGAGGTCGTTCATTAGGAGCTGCATGGTATTTGCCCGAAGAACGCCAAATCACAACCAAACTTCAACTCACTGATGAAATTTGTGCAGCATTGGGAGGAAGAGCATCTGAAGAAATTATTTTTAACGAAATTTCTACCGGAGCACTTAGCGACTTAGAAAAAATAACCAAGCAAGCCTATGCAATGATTACAATGTACGGACTGAATGAAAAAATAGGTAATATTTCTTTCTACGATTCATCAGGTCAAAATGACTATTCTTTTCAGAAACCATATAGCGAAAAAACTGCCCAGTTAATAGACGAAGAGGTGCATAAGTTTGTAGAAGAATGTTACAGTAAAACAAAAAAACTTTTGCTCGAGAACAAAGATAAACTGGATTTATTAGCCAAACAGCTTTTGGTAAAAGAGGTTATTTTTAAAGAAGATTTAGAACAAATTTTCGGTAAACGGCCATTTCTTACCACCGAAGAAAAAGAAGCTAAAGAAATAATTCCGACTAAGGAAACTGCCTTAAACAACAATAACGAATCAACACAAAAAATTGAGTAATTTCTTATCGCGAACAATAACCGGCTTCCTTTTTGTAGTTGTTTTGATAACCTGCATCATGGTTAGCGAATACACTCTTTTCTTTCTTTTTCTATTCATTATACTTATTTCAGTTTATGAATATTTGCAAATATCAAAAACATTAAAGATTAATTTATCGGCTTTTTGGGTTTACCTGCTTACTCTATCCTCTTTTATATTACCCTCGCTTCATTTGTTTTATAAAACCAATTTAAACGTATTTGCCTTGTTGTTGTTTCTTCCATTTTTTACAATGCTTGCCACCGTTTTAACTTCTAAAAAAAATATGTTACCAAGCATTGCCGTTAGTTTGTTTGCCCCCATCTACATTACAATTCCTTTTCTTTCACTATTTAACATGGGGTTTATAGGTCATTACAAATTGGGCGAAACATATCACTATGAAATTGTGTTAGGATATTTTATTCTTCTTTGGTGCAACGATACAGGAGCTTACATTACCGGAAAAAAGTTTGGCAAACATAAATTATTCGAACGGATATCACCTAAAAAAACGTGGGAAGGAAGCATTGGAGGTGCTGCACTTTCTTTTCTAGCGGCCTGGTTTATTTACACTTATTTGGGTGGAATGGATTCTTTTGAGTGGTATATGTCGGCTTGTATTGTAGTAATTTTTGGCACATTTGGCGATTTATTTGAATCGCTCCTTAAAAGAAATGCAGGTATCAAAGACTCCGGAAAAATATTACCAGGGCATGGAGGCGTTTTAGACCGGTTCGATGGCGTTTTTCTTTCGGCTCCTGTTTTATATGCTTACTTGCTGCTTGTTTCGTAATTTCTTCCTCTCTCTCTGTATTACTGTTTTAAAATACGAGCCATATAAAAGCCATCAAACCCAAACACTGATGGATAAATCGTTTTTTCTTCTTCTAAAATGTAATTCGGATGAGATTGTAAAAATATTTCTACTTGCTTTTCGTTTTCAGAAGGAAATATACTGCATGTAGAATATACTAATTTTCCACCTTTTTTAAGCATTACAGCATAATTGCTTAAAATATATTGTTGTTTATCTTTAAGATGAATTAAAAATTCTTCGGAAAGTTTCCACTTCGCATCAGGATTTCTTCGCAGCACGCCTATACCGGAGCAGGGAACATCTAACAAAAGTCTATCCGCACTGTTTTCTAGTCGCTTGATGGTTTTATTATTTTCAATACAGTGTTGTTGTACATTAAAAACTGCGTTACGTTTTGCTCGTTTTTTCAGTTCTTCCAGCTTTAATGCGTCAACATCAAGGGCTATAATACTACCCTTATTTTTCATTAATGCAGCTATATGCAATGTTTTCCCTCCCGCACCGGCACAAGCATCAATAACACGCATTCCTTGTGTTACTTCTAAAAAAGGAGCTATTAACTGCGAGCCCGCATCTTGCACTTCGAAAAATCCATTTTTAAATTCTTCTAATTTGAAAATATTTGTTTTTTGTTTTATCACTAATGCCTCGCTGCAACTCTCCAAAATGTTTGTTTCAATACCTTGGTTGGCCAATAGATTCTGTAATTCCGAACGGGTGCCTTTTAGCATATTACAACGAATTACTAACGGAGCTGGACTGCTTAAACTTTCAATCTCGGTATTCCATTTTTCTTGCCCTAATTCTTTGCATCCATATTCATATAACCAATCGGGAACTGAGAAATGGTATTTTGGAATGTTCCTTAGTTCACTGTATTTTTGAGACGCCTCAATGAAATTCGAATTTTGTATTAAGTTGTTTTGAGAAAGCCAGAAATAGAATATTTTTTCTATTTTATCGGGTGTTATGATTCCATTTTCTTCAAAGAGAGAGGTGAAAAGAATTCTCCAGTTTCTAACTATTTCGTAGGCACTTTCTGCAATAAACTTTCTGTCTCTGCTACCTAGTTTTTTATTTTGCCGAAACCATTTTTCTATAGATTTATCGATGTATTTATTATGGCAGAATGTTTCTGTTAGAATTTGGATAACTACTTTATGCAAATTCGTATGTTTAACCGCAATGACATGTTTTGATGCGTTAGAAGTATGCATAAAGAATAGAATAATAAAAAAGGCGTTTTAAATAAACGCCTTTATGGTTTTAATTACCAAGTTCGGAAAGGAATTTAATTCGCATTAATCTTATTTCTTCTTCGCTATAAACATTATCAAATTCTTTAAGAGCATCTTCAATGCTATCGTTCGCTTTTTCTCTGAAGTAATCAAAAATTTCTTCTTGATATTCTTCATCTAACATTTCATTGATTTGATAATCTATATTTACTTTCGTTCCTGAATTGACAATGTGTTCAATTTCTGTTATGATTTCTGAAGCTGTTTTACCTTTTGCATTTGCAATACTTTCAATTGTAATTTTTCGGTCTATCGACTGAATAATGAACACTTTTAAACCGGATTTATTTACTACCGATTTAACCACCATATCCGTTGGTCTTTCAATCTCATTTTCTTCAACGTACTTGCTAATAACATCTAAAAACGGTTTTCCGAATTTTTCGGCTTTACCCTGTCCCACTCCTGTAATATTGGTCATCTCTTCTAAGGTAATGGGGTAACGCGTACACATATCTTCCAAAGAGGGGTCTTGAAAAATTACATAAGGTGGTAAATTTTGATCTTTTGCAATTTTTTTTCGCAAATCTTTCAGTATGGCGTAGAGTTGTTCATCTGTGGCTCCTCCTCCTTTTTGATTTGCTACAATATCATCATCATCGGTTGTATCGGCATCTATGTATTTATGAGGTTTAATGAGCATTATTGATTCCGGTTTCTTTAAAAAGATTTTACCTTTATCGGACAACTTTAACACCCCATAATTTTCAACTTCTTTAATGAGCAGGCCAGCAATAATACTTTGACGAATAACTGCTTCCCAGTATTTTTCATCACGAGAGGATTCTTCTGTGCCGTCCCAATCTTCATCATCTTTACCACAACCAAAAAGTTCGTGAGAATCATGCCCGTATGTTTTTATCTCACTAATAGGTTTTCCGGCTATAAAGGCAGAAATGTACTTTGCTCGAAATTGCTCTTTCAGGGCAGAGATGGTTTCCAATAATAAAGAAACATCCTCTTGCCCTTCAAATTTTTCTTTCGGATTTCGACAATTATCACACATTCCTTTTTCGCTGCAGGCCTCATCTTCGTATTTTTCACCAAAGTAATTTAACAATTGTTTTCTGCGGCAAATCGCTGTTTCGGCAAAAGAAACCATTTCGAAAATAAGTTGTTTACCTATTTCTAACTCAGCTACTGGTTTTCCCTGAAGAAATTTTTCAAGTTTTTCAATGTCTTTATAGCTGTAAAATGCAATGCAATTTCCTTCCCCTCCGTCTCTTCCCGCTCTTCCTGTTTCTTGATAATAACTTTCTAAACTCTTGGGGATATCATGATGAATCACAAAACGAACATCGGGTTTATCGATTCCCATACCAAAGGCGATAGTAGCCACAATCACATCTACCTCTTCCATTAAAAACATATCTTGGTGTTTAGAACGTGTAGCAGCATCTAAACCGGCATGATAGGGCAAAGCTTTTATTCCGTTTACCACCAAAGTTTCTGCAATTTCTTCTACCTTTTTTCGGCTTAAACAATAAATAATACCGGATTTACCAGAGTAGTCGCGGACAAAACGAATGATTTGTTTTGCTATATCTTTTTTAGGTCTTACTTCATAATACAAATTATCGCGATTAAACGAAGATTTGAAAACAGTAGCACTGGTCATTCCTAAATTTTTCTGAATATCTTCTTGTACTTTGGGCGTTGCAGTGGCTGTTAGGGCAATAATAGGAACACGGTCTATCGCTTCTATTATGGGGCGTAATCTGCGGTATTCGGGGCGAAAATCATGCCCCCATTCTGAAATACAGTGAGCCTCATCTATTGCAAAAAATGATATTTTAATTCCTTTTAGAAAATCAACATTTTCTTGCTTGGTAAGAGATTCCGGAGCCACATAAAGCATTTTGGTTTTGCCAGAAAGCGTGTCGGCTCTTACCTGAGCAATCTCTCCCTTATTAAGAGAGGAGTTTAAAAAGTGTGCTATTCCTGATTGTGTAGAGAATCCACGCATCGCATCTACCTGATTTTTCATAAGTGCAATTAGTGGGGAAACGATAATAGCAGTTCCTTCACTAAGCAGTGCGGGCAACTGATAGCATAATGATTTTCCTCCTCCGGTGGGCATTATAACAAAGGTGTCGTTTCCGGCAAGCAGGTTCTTGATTACGGCTTCCTGCTGCCCTTTGAATTGTGTAAAACCGAAATATTCTTTTAAACTTTCGGTAAGTGTAGCTTCTATGGTTTGCATTACTTGTAAATGTATTTAATTAATTAATCATAATAGGTAAAGTAAATTTAACCACATTTATTGTGATAAAAAAATGTTTTTAATCACTTTTAACACTTTTTATACTAATGTGCTATTAAAGGCGATAACTTCAGGTATATCAGCTATTAAAATTATTTTTTATCTTGTTTGTTTTTGTCTAGAGCTAAAGCTAAGTTGTTTTTAGCTCGTTCAAAGGTGGGATCTATTCTCAGGGCTGCGTTGCAGGCCTCAATGGCTTTTTCGTATTGCTGCATGGCATTATAAGCACTGCAAATATTATTGTAAGCAATAGCATTTGTCGAATCGAGTTTAATTGCATTTTTTCCCGCTTCTATGCATTTTTCAAACATATTGTTTTGATAATATAGCACGCTTAGCTCAATAAAATTAGTTGCACTAGGTTCTCGTTTACACAAATCCTCGTAGTCGCTCAACTGTTGCAATGGATTTTGAACTGTATTCTTTAGTGTTGAATAAAGTTGATTTAAATTTAAGTGGCCGGGGCTTATTTCTAATCCTTTTTCAACGTAAGAAATTGCTTCAGAAAAGCGATTTTGATTCAACAAAAAATTAGCGTAATAATAATAACCTTCGGGCACCTCCGGCTGGTACTTTATGGCACTTAAAAAGTGAGTTTCTGCTTCGTATTTATTATCCATTGCATTTTTTAATATACCCATATTTATGTGTATATAGGCCCAATAAGGCATAAATTCTAAGGTTTTGGTAAAACAAGCTAGTGCTTCATCGTAACGCCCGTTTTGCATGTGTATTAATCCGTAGTTCATCCACCCTCTTCCGTTGCGTGGGCTTTTTTCAGTAACATCTTTCCATAATTTTTCGCTAGAACCCCACATAATGTTCCGCTGATAGGTTCCGTAGCTATGGAGTGCAATGGTAAAAATGTAAATCAATGAGAGGATGTATTTCCATTTTTTTATTTCTAAAAGTTTAAAATGAGTAGCGAGTCTATACGCCCCCCACCCTGCACTTAGCACTAATCCAATATAAGGCAAAAAGGTACGATGATCGTTAGCAATTTGACCAAAAGGAATAAAACTAGAGGTAGGTGCAAGAGAAATAAAAAACCAAAGAATTCCAAATGCAATGGGATAATTCTTTTTTTGTGCTGATGCCCAAAAAGCAATAATTACCATTGCCAAAAGTATAATCAGTGATAGCAATGCTTTTCGGTTTAAAAAAGTAGGGAAAATTTCAAAGTCTGGGTCGGCACTTAAATCGAGAGGAAGTATAAAATTGCCAAGATAGTGTGCTATTACCACCCATTGTGTGTAAAAGTATTGCCATGGGGTTGCTACATTTCCGGAAGATAATAGGGAAATGTTTTCGGGCATAAAAAACGTTCGTGTTGCAATAAATATTCCGAAAGATAAAAGAAGTGCCGGAGCCGATTTTATGAAGGCTCGCAGGGTTTCCTTTCTCTTTTTAAACAAAAAAAAATCTCTTAATGAAACATGTTCTTCAAAAAGCAAAATATACATCAATAATATAGGGGAGAACATAACTCCTACTTCTTTGGTAAGGATTCCAATTACCATAGGAAGTAAATACAGATGATATTTGCGAGTCATTTGAATTTGCCACATGAGCAGAGCGGACACAATACATAGGGCAGAAAAAGAGTCGGACCGCATTATGATGTAGTTTATCGTTTCTGCATTGGCGGTATGCAGAGCATAAAAAACAACCAAGAGTAAACTAATCCACCTATTTTGATTTTTCTTTTCGATTAAATGAAAGATGTTGAGAAATAAAAAGTACATTACTACAAGTTGTACGATGTACCACAAAAAAATTGAAACATGGAAGTACACCGGATTTAATTCTCCTGCCCACCAGTAATCAACAGTATTAAGGGTAACCAATATGGGATTATAGCCTTGATTACCCGGATTGGTACCGTAATATTTTATATCGGTAAAAAACAGAGGAACATTGTTGATGTTTCGAATATACTGGTTATTTACGATGGTATGAGTATCGTCAAATTCAAAACCATTGGTAAAGTGGTTTGAATAAGTAATGCATAGAATCGTTAGAAAAAAAATAACTCCTATTAATATGTTATTTCTATTGCTCATCTACGTTTATGCTTTATATGTTTTTTTTATAAATATAAAAATCGGCTTTAGAGGTTTCGTTCTGATTTGTTTCGTTATAAGGATACTTGTTTTTTATTTTTTTTACAAAATTCCAATCGGAAATATTTTTATCAATCCACCGGGTAAAACATCTGTCTCTTTCATGAAAATACTGTTTTCCATCAAAATTACTGGAATAAATGATAACATATTTTTGAGCCGATAAAAACAAGTCTTTTAGGTACTTCTCAAACACTTCGTCCTCTACCAAATGATAAATTACATCGAGCGACAACGCTAATTCTGCGTTATAAGATGCTTGCTTGTTAGAGGGGTATGTATAAAACCTTTTTGTTTGATCGTTTACAAATTTGCTTCTGCACATTTCAATTGCTTTTTCCGAGATATCAAGCCCTGTATAGTGAGGGAATTCAAAAAGCGATAATTGATATCCATCACCGCATCCAAACTCTATTATACTTTGTATGTTGTTTTCTTTTACAAATTGATTGAGCACCTCGGCCTTAAATGATGCCAACTTTCCGTAAGAGCCGACTCCTGAATTTTTTCCTTTTGAATAACGATTTTCCCAGTAGCGTGCCGAGCCCGGAAAAGCAAAAGAAAACCATCGTGTTACTTGTTTATATATATAATATAGTAATTTATTCATTTAACAGATGATAATATATTTTTTTATAGTTCGAAGCGACTGTTTTTAAATCAAGATTTTCTGTAATTCTTTTTCTTGCCTGTATTTTAATTTTTTGTAGGTTGGCAATAGGTAAATTTAGAATACTTATCACCAATTTTGCAATACTTTGAGCAGAAATACGATCTAATAAAAACCCATTTTGTTTGTTTTCTACTATATTATTTAGAGGTTCAAT
Source organism: Flavobacteriales bacterium (assembly GCA_905339165.1). GTDB lineage: Bacteria > Bacteroidota > Bacteroidia > Flavobacteriales_E > Vicingaceae > BCD5. The sequence goes on along the minus strand of CAJPFH010000031.1, from coordinate 32,824 downwards.
GTTGCTGCACAGAGAAATGCATCCGCAGGCCATTGCTTCGGTAAGCACCAATCCAAAACCCTCAGAAAAAGAGGGAAGTATAAAAATATCAGTCATTGAATAATAGCGAGGTAATTCCGAATGGGGTACGTGTCCATAAAACCGAACATGCTCTGATAAATTCATTTTTATTATGCTTTCTTGTACCTCCTGTCTTTCGTTTCCCTCGCCAATAATATGTAACAAAACATTAGGAAATTGCGATTTTATTTCGGGCAAAGCTTCTATCAGATGATAAATTCCTTTTTCGCGAATAATTCTTCCCACAAAAAGGAGATTTATTCTTTCCATGTTACGAGTGCTCTCATCGGGTTTAAAAAGAGAAGTATCGGTACCCATTGGATAAACCAAAATATCTTTTTTCCACATATTTTCTTTTGCAAGTATTTTTTTCAGGTTTTCTCCTACTACGGTTAGTGTGTTTGTATTTTTTAAAATAAATTTCTTTATCTTTCTTCCTATAAAATGGTTAAAACTTGTAACATCTGAGCCGTGTGCGGTTACCAATAGTTTGACGTTTTTGTTAAACCCTTTTTTATACAAAGCCGCTGAAAAGGCGTTGGGAATAAGCCAGTGGGCGTGAATGCAATATACTTTATTTCGTTTAGCAACTCGGTTAATTGCTGCTATTTGAAATAAAAAATAAAAGGGCACAGCCCACCATAAAAAAATATTTTTTTTTAAATTGGGTACTATTCCGCTGCCATACGCAATGGTTAGCCAATTAAAAGGGAATTGCGAATGTCGAATTACTTTTACATTTCCGTACACTTCTCTTTTTAGGGTATTCTTATCTCGCGGAGCCAACACAATTACCTCAAACTCGTTTGCCACCTCTTCTGCCAAGCGGTAAATAAACATATCTCTCTCTTCTCCTTTATATCGGGGGTAAGCTGATGTAATAAGCAAAATTGTATGTTTCGATTGCTCCATATTGACCTAATAAACCTGATACCGCCAGCCTGTTAATAAGGTAATTTTTATTTTTTTTTGTACCGTAAAGTCAAGTAATAAAGCATAAATTAGGTATGAAAAAACTGTTGCAAGAGCAATGCCGGTAATTCCATAAAAAAATGCTAAAAGTCCATTTAAAAGTATATTCATAAACAATGCTACTATATTAATCTTTAGCTTCAACTGTTGGAAACCGCACAATTCTAAAATGGCCATTGATGGCCGAATACCTGAAAATAAAAATACACCTAGACATAATATAATAAAAAGATAATAACTTTCCGTGTAACCCGAATCATTTAAAAAATACCGGATTAAAACGGAATATGCAAAAACAGAAAGTAAACAAACTGGGGCATATAATAAGTAGGTAAAATTTCTTAATTGTTTTATTTTAGAATTCAATTCTTCGTACTTATTTTTCCACCACAATTCGGTTATTATTGGGTTAAAATTTGTTTGAAGAATATCGGTAAAAGCAAAAAGATTTTTAGCTATATCGGCCGCAAATGAATACAATCCCACTGTACTCATATTGGTAAAAATGCCCAAAACAACAACATCGGAATAGTTATGTATTTCGGTAATTGCGTATGAGGAAACCGATTGCCATCCAAAATGAAAATGCTCTGTTATCCACCCTTTTTTCCATGTAAGCCTGGTTTTAAAATATGGCTTTACTGCAAGTGTTGAAACCATAAATAAAACACATTCTGTTACCGGAAAAAATAAACACATCTTCCACAATGAAAAAGAAAATAAAGCAGAAAAAGTAATTACCCCCACGGCTAATAATACCCACCTTAATGCCTGAAGAAAAGCAAACAACTGCATTTTTCTCAATCCGTTTAAAACATTGAAATAAAATTTATTCAACACAAAAAAAGGAATGCCAATAAAGAATACAATTAAACAATGTTGCAATGTTTCTTTACCAACCCACTTTGTTATAAAAAAGCATAATAATATTCCTGCAATCATTACAAGCAATGAAAAAAAAAGAGCCATCGTAAATGCGGTTGACAGGCATTTTTCCTCTCTTTCTTTCTCTATATTAAACTGCGAAATATATCGTAAAACAATTACATTAGTAGAGAAACTGGCTAAAACAGATGTGATTAAATACACCTTAAAAGAGATATTAAATACGCCAAAACCTGCTGAAGAATATTTTTGAGAGATGAAAATATTGATAAGTAATGCACAGACCGATAAAATCAATTGACTGCCTATTAACCATAATCCATCTTTGGCAAATTTTGATTTTATTAAGTGCCTCAGTCTGTCCATCAATCAATATTTACTTTACAAATAAATGTTGCAGCACCTTTTGTTCCGGATAGTTAATGAGCACCCCCTTTAATGGGCCATGATATACAAACAAGCTTCCTGCCGCACCCGCACTGGCTCCCCCTTCGGTTACTGCTTGTTTAATATGTTCTAAGTTTCCTGCCCCCCCCACGGCAATCACCGGAATGTTAACAACCGATGTGATTTTTTTTATCAAATCAATATCGTAGCCGGTCATGCTTCCTTCTTTGTCAATTGAATTAATTAAAATTTCTCCTGCCCCACGCTTTTCCATTTCTATTGCGTGTTCAATCGGATTTAATGCTGTTTGTTTGGTGCCCGAGTGCGTGTACACTTTTTGCTTGCCAAAAAGGTTTTTCTTTACATCAATAGAAACAATGATGCTTTGCCGACCAAAGAGTTCGGCTACTCGTGATATTAGCTCTGGATTTGTAACAGCCGCAGAATTTATTACCACCTTTTCTGCTCCCGCCCCTATCATAGCCTTTACATCCTCAATAGATTTAATGCCTCCTCCTACAGCAAAAGGCATATAAGCTTCATCGCTAATATTTGAAATAATTTCCGGTAAGGGGAGGCGATTCTCAATCGATGCTGTTATATCTAAAAAAACCAATTCATCGCTTCGCATATCGTTAAATATTTTTACGGCATTTATCGGATCTCCGATATAGGTGGGCGATTTAAAATTTATGGTTTTTACTAAACCCTTATTTTTTAGTAGCAAAACAGGAATGATTCGGGGTCGGAACATATCAACTTTTTTCTATAAAATTTTTTAGTAAGCTCATGCCCATGTGGTGGCTTTTTTCGGGATGAAATTGCACCCCCGTTATATTTTCTTTTGTAAGTGCCGAATGAAAAGTGATACCGTAATCAGTAGAACAGAGTACATTTTCCTGTTCTTTCGCTTTTACATAATAGGAGTGTACAAAATAAAAATGTTCGTTTTGATTGATATTCTCCAACAAAAAATGAGGTTTATTCCACGCAATACTATTCCAGCCTATATGCGGCACTTTAAGCAAACTGTTTTGCGTTCCGGAGAAATCAAATTTTAAGGTTTGAGCATGAATCCAGTTAAGGCCTTCGGCATCGCCCTCTTCACTGTGCGAGGTAAAAAGTTGCATACCCAAACAAATTCCAAGAATGGGAACTTTATCTATTAATACCCTTTGATTTAACAACTGAACTAAGCCTCTTTCGTTCAAATTTTGCATTCCTGTTTTGAAATACCCCACTCCCGGCAAAATTAATTTATCAGCCGCAGCAATGGTTTCGGGGCTCGATGAGATTTCTACCTCGGCTCCTATGCGTTTAAAAGCTTTGTATACCGAACGCAAATTGCCCATTCCATAATCAATAATCACTAACATATTTTAACATTAAAGCACGAATTTACATAATTTGTATATTGATTAATGCAACCTTTTGAGTATTTGTTCGTCTATGGTCTGTTAACAATTATTCATTATAAATGAAAACTTTTTTACTTACCCTTTGTACCATTGCTTATTTTCAATCCTATTCGCAGATGAGTGTAATAGGTATACCCGATAGTGTGGCCAATGTTACTCATCCTTCTTCTAATGGAGCTTATACTATTACCAATTCAAACCCCCTAAACCACAACGGTACGGCATTTACGAACCCACCCATTACTGTAAACTGCATTAACAATTGCAAATCCGATTATCTTTATTTTTACGATTTAGACCTAAATATTCCACCCAACTTTATTATTACCGGTGTAGAGGTAATACATGGGCGAGGAGCCTGTAATCAAGGCTCTTGGAACATAGATTCTATTCATTTGGCTTATAATGGAGCCATTATTGGAACAACCAAACGCGATTCGGCTTCGGTTTCAGAAAAAGATACGTTGGGTAGCTCTAGTGATGTTTGGAATGCCATATTATCTCCTGCAACGGTAAATTCAAATAGCTTTGGTCTTTTTATTAATTCTACCGGAACAGGCATTTGCACTTTTATGCAGTCTGATATTAGGGTAAAGGTTTATTACGATTACCCCTTAGATTCTAAAAATAATACGGTTCATTCAAACTCTCCTATCATTTGGTACTCTAAAGGAAGTGTTCATATTGAAAACAGTAAAAATAAGGAAGAAACATACCTCCGCCTTTACGATATTACCGGAAAATTATTAATAGATAAAGCCCTTGCACCTACAGAAAATGAGACCATATTTCTAAAGTCTCTGTTCACCGAAGGTATATACATTGTAAGTGTAGTAAGCAACACGTTTGTACACTCGCAAAAAATTATAATTGAATAAAATTACACATGAAATCTAATTTGTTTACCTTTATAAAAATTTAAAAACATGAAAAAAATACTTAAACCTGCCCTCTTTTTTGCTTTCACAATAGGCTTATTGGCAATAGCAAATGCTCAAAATTCTACAACAAATACTTCGGTAAACGATGTGTTTACTACAGTAGATGAAATGCCCATGATTAACCGTTGTGCTGTTAGAGTAATGACTGAACAAGAAAAACAAGAGTGTACCAATAAAGAGATGTTTAATATTATAGCAGAAAACATTAAGTACCCTGAGCAAGCCAAGAAAAACAATATATCGGGGGTTGTTTATGTTACGTTTGTAATCGATGAATTTGGAAATGTAACCGATGTTGAAGTTATGCGTGGCACAAATGAAGCCTTAGATAAAGAAGCCTTAAGAGCTGTAAAAGCCACCAATGGAAGCTGGATTGCGGGCAAACAAGACGGAAAAAATGTAAAAGTAAGATATAATGTGCCTATTAAATTTACTTTATAACTTAGGTAAAAAACTTATAGTATAACACCTTAGGCAATATGCCTATTTTTGAAGCCACTAATATCAGTGGCTTCATTGTTTTTAGAAAAGGGTAATACGTGGGGTAATCTTTAAAACTTTTTATAGGCGCACTAAGTATTTCATTAAAATCCTCTTTGCTTAAGCCTAATTTGTTTAAAACATACAGCACATCTTCTGCATTGTATTTATAGGGCTCTTTAAGCCTTTCTAAGGCTTCTTCTCTTTTTATATGCCCCGATAAAATCATGGCCGATAGTTCGGTTTTACGTTTGTCTATATTAAATTTCTTAGGTAAAAAATACGACTGAAAAAATTTGGTATACACAGACTCATGATGATGCCCTCCGTAATATTTCCAGTTTAACTCTTTCTCTAATATGGCCTTTGTTTTTTCTTTTTCATAATTGAAATAATTAAGAAAAGGAATTACCTTAACACCTCTTACTAAATTATACCAAACCATATCGCCTAATGTAAAATTTGGAAATGTTTTTAAAGGAACGGAGCCAAATTTACGATGAACCGATTGTATGTATTTACCATCCATATAGGTCCAGGTGAGTGGCATAATAAATTCCGTTCGGAATGAATGTCCGTTCAACACATATTTTATATCGTGTTTTGCAGCCGTTTTAATTAAAACAGAATGAATCCCCACATCGGTAGGGATTTCGGCATCTGAAACCGATGCTTTTAAAAACGATAGTTGAAGATTTTTAAATTCCTCCCAATCTACCACGTAAGTATATAAATCTACCTTTAAACTCTTGCAAGTGTTTTTAATATTCTCCACTGCGGTTACAGAATTCCATCCATTATCAAAATGAACGGCTAAAGGACGCAATCCATTCTTTACAGCCAAATAAAGTGCATAAGTGCTATCAGTGCCCCCACTTACCCCCATTACACAATCGTAAGGCTTGTTTTTGCCGGCCCGTTTTATCTTTTCTAAAAGCGTGTTTAGTCGATATGAGGCTTCCTCTCCTAAGGGGTACTCTTTTTCCATTTCCATATATATTTTTACAAAACAAGACACTCCATTTTCATCAAATCGAATACCGGGAATAGTGGTGTCTAAAACTGTTTTTGAACAAATAATATATTTATCCTCGCTTTCCATATTATTAAAACTCAAATATACTTTATGTTATATGAAAAAAGTTTGCATCTTTGAATTACTTTTGAAATACTTAATCTTTAGTATAAACCTAATGCGATTTTTAAAACCGTTTTACTTGTTGTTTTTCTTTTACTCATTATCTGTTAATGCAAATAATCATTATACCGACAGCCTACTGAAGATAATTGCTGCTGCTGATGACAGTCTTAAAATTGTAAACCTAAACAAGCTGGCTTCATCTTATTCATCGCACAACATAGATAGTGCACTTTTTTTTGCAAAGAAAGCACTACAAATTGCAAGGAAAAAAAATAATCCCTATTTAATTTCTTTAGCATACTATGCTCATGCCAACATATACCGAAAAAACGGCCAATACAGAAAAGAATTAGACTACCGAAAAATGGTACTCGAAGAACGATTAAAAACCAACGACAGTAATTTAATCGGTAGAAGTTATATGGATTTAGGAGGGGTTTACATTTTCTTAGAAAGGTTTAAACCGGCTCTTGAAAACCACCTTAAATCGCTTGAGATTTTTGAGAAACTAAAAAACTTTGAACGCCTTTCTGCTTGCTATGTTAATGTGGGCAATGTTTACTCCTATCAAAATGATTTCAGTACGGCTATTGATTATTACCTAAAGGCCGAAAATATAGCCGACACTGTTCAAAATAAAGATGTTTTAGCCACTATTTACAATAATTTGGGAGCCTTATACGAGAATATTAAAGATTATAAAAATGCAAAAATATATATTACCAAAAGCCTACACCTTAGATTGCAAAGAGGATTTAAAAACGAAATTGCCATGGCCTACGGAAATCTTGGGTGTATTTATTTTAGTTTAAACGAAAAAAAAGAAGCTATTCATTATTTAACTAAAAGCATTGCATTATACAAAGAGTTAAACGATAAAGATGGTATTACAACCTATATGGTAAGTCTTGCCTCGGCACATGCAAATAGCGGAAATTTAGATTCTGCACTGTACTACGTAAACGAGGGATTGCCAATAGCAGAACAATTGCAACTAAAAAAAATACGCACTTTATATTATAGTACACTATCCGAAATTTATGAGCAGAAAAAAGATTTCAGTAATGCATTTATCTTTCAGAAAAAACTAAAGTTACTGAATGATACTATTTTAAAAGAAGATCAAAACAGAGAAGTTAGCGAACTTAAAAACAAGTATGAAAGTACTCAGAAACAAAGAGAAATTAATGAATTAGAAAATCAAAAACTGGCACAACAATTAGAATTAGAGAAACAAAAAAAATATAAAAACATTCTAATTCTCGGATCTCTGTTGCTATCGGTAATTATATTGCTTTTTTACAATCGCTTTAAATTAAATAAACGCTCTACCAACCTATTGCAGGCACATAATAAAGAAATGGCTCTTAAAAACAAAGAAATAACCGACTCTATTGCCTATGCAAAACGAATTCAAACAGCTATTTTGCCATCAGAAAAACTGATTAAACAATATCTTCCCAATGGCTTTATCTTGTATAAACCCAAAGATGTAGTGAGTGGTGATTTTTACTGGTTCCACGCCTCGGAAAACAGCTTGTACGTTGCCGCTGCCGATTGTACCGGGCATGGCGTACCCGGAGCTATGGTAAGTGTAATTTGTAACAATGCACTTAACCGTGCCGTTAGGGAATTTGGCTTAACAATACCTAATGACATTTTAAATAAAACCAGAGAACTCGTAATGAAAGAATTTGAGAAAAGTGATGAAGAAGTGAAAGATGGTATGGATATTTCCCTTTGTAAATTAGAATCGCACCCATCTGGAGAGTACAATTTAGACTGGGCCGGAGCCAACAATCCACTTTGGATAATTAAAAAAAATGATGCTGAAATAACCGAATATAAACCCAACAAACAGCCCATTGGAAAGACAGACTTTCCCGCTCCCTTTGTTTTACACTCTACACTCTTGCAAAAAGGTGATACCCTCTATCTTTTTACCGATGGGTATCAAGATCAATTTGGCGGAGAAAAAGGCAAAAAATTTAAAGCCGCCCAACTCAAAAAAATCCTCCTTTCTATTCAACAAGATTCTATGGTTGAACAAATACATTGTTTAGAAACAACATTCGATAAGTGGAGAGGGAATCTTGAACAGGTAGATGATATCTGCATTATTGGAATTCGAATTTAGAAAATCATCTCTCTTTTTTCCATAAAAATATTTACTACACCCTATCATTCCCATAATCAATCTACAATTTATTTACATTTGCAACATTTAATACCCAATGATATGATTCCCTTTTCGCCACCCAAAATTTATCCCGAGCTTATTGAAGAAATAGTCCATGTTTTAAAATCGGGATGGATTACAACAGGGCCACGTACCAAACAATTCGAAAAGGATATTACGAATTACTGTGGAAATAAAGCTACTCTTTGCCTCAACTCTGCCACTGCCGGGTTAGAAATAATGTTGCGATGGTATGGAGTAAAAGAGGGAGATGAAGTAATTGTTCCGGTTTATACGTATTGCGCCTCTGCAAATGTGGTGGTGCACTGCGGAGCAACCCCTGTATTGGTTGATGTAGAAAATGATTTTAATATTTCGCTTGAAGCCATAAAAAAAGCCATTACCCCCAAAACAAAAGTAATAATACCTGTTGATTTTTCGGGCTTTCCCTGCAACTACGATGAAATAAATGAATTAGTAAATCTGCCCGAAATAAAAAAACTGTTTGTACCCAACACCCAAGAACAAAAAAAACTAAACAGAATTTTAGTGCTTTCCGATGCAGCCCATTCTTTTGGAGCCACCTACCAAGGAAAAAAAACAGGAACTTTAACCGATGCATCTGTTTTTTCTTTTCATGCTGTAAAAAATTTAACTACAGCCGAAGGTGGAGCCATTGCTCTAAACTTGCCCGATGTATTCGATAATAAAGAAATTTATAATACCCTTTGTATTAAATCGCTGCACGGACAAAACAAAGACGCACTGGCAAAAACACAAAAAGGAAACTGGAGGTACGATATAGTAGAAGCCGGTTTTAAATATAATATGAGCGACCTCCATGCTGCCCTTGGCCTCATAGAACTAAAATATTACGAGAAAGAAACATTACCTGCCCGCAAACATATTTTCGATTATTATACAAAAGAATTTTCGAATTATGCCTGGGCCGAAATTCCGGTATACGTAACAGAAAAAAAAACTTCTTCATACCATGTGTATGCTCTGAGGATTAAAAACATTTCCGAATCGCAAAGAGATTTAATAATTCAAAAAATTTTTGATAAAGACGTTTCCGTAAACGTACATTTTCAGCCTCTTCCTATGCTTTCGTTTTACAAAAAACTAGGCTACGATATAAAAAAATATCCGGTTGCATTGAATAATTACTCCAGAGAAATTAGCCTACCGGTATTCTATGGTATTACCCCCGAACAATTAAAAACAGTTGCCAATGCCGTTATTTCATCTGTTGAAGAAGTATTAAAAAATGCTTAAACGAATTTTTGATATTGTATTCTCTGTTATTGGTTTGCTGATTTTACTTCCGGTTTTTATTATTATTGCTATACTAATTATTGCCGATTCTAAAGGTGGAATCTTCTACAAACAAATAAGAGTAGGAAAAAATCAGCAAGATTTCTATCTATACAAATTCAGGAGTATGCAAACAAATGCCGATAAGAAAGGCCTGCTAACTGTGGGCATGAAAGATTTGCGCATTACCCGCGTAGGCTATCTCCTCCGAAAATATAAAATAGATGAATTACCCCAACTATTGAATGTTTTAACGGGAAAAATGTCGTTTGTTGGACCCAGACCGGAAGTTCCAAAATATGTTGCTTTATACAACGAAGAACAAAAAAAAGTACTCGATGTAAAACCGGGTATTACAGACTATGCATCACTAAAATATTTTAACGAAAATGAAATTCTCGCGAATGCCAAAGATGCAGAACAAACCTATATAAATGAAGTAATGCCTGAAAAATTGAAACTAAACCTAGAGTACATAAAAGACAAAAATTTCACCACAGATCTGAAAATAATTTTCAAAACACTGCTCCGAATTATTCACTAAATACTTTCAGCAATTCTTCTATCTCTTGCTGTTTTTCGGCATACCCAAGTTTTTGGTAAGAGATTACCAAATTTTTTAGCATTCTTACTACAATATCTGTGTTTTTGCATGGAAGGTAATGACTCTCACTTGGCATTATATTTATTTGTTGAATAAACTTGTCTATTTCAACCGAACTAAAAATAAAGCCACGATTAAACGGATTAATATAAAAGAGAATATCCTTTCGTTCAATTTTCTGTCCGAATTTAAAAATGTTATCTTCAATATAAGCCAACACAAAATGTTCGGGCAAGTTTACACCAAGTACCGGCATTGAAAGTTTATTGCAAACCAGTAAATATACTATTCCTAAAGATAATGGATTTCCTTTTTTTGATTCTAATACCGTATTTATAAATGAATTTTGTGGGGAATGAAAATTTGTTTTATTTCCGCTAAAACCGTGTATGTCGTATAAAATTTTATTTATCACTTTCACTTTTTCCGGAGCTGTTAAATAGTCGTTTAATTCGAGCCATACATCTTGAGAAAGTTGATTTATAAAGTGTTTTATTTTTTCTTCATTTAAGTCAGGATACTGGTATTTGGCCACAAACAATACTCCGCTAAGCAAATCTTTTCCTCCCGCCAAATACCACTCTCGTATTCCGGTTTTAATATTTACAAATTGCAATTGATGAATAATGTTTTCGATTCTCTTTTGCATGAGTGGTTCAAACGAAGTTTCCCATGCACTTTCTAAAAGAGGAATAACCTCATTTCCAAACGATAATATTTTGTCTTTCACATGATAAAAGACTGTTTCATCAGGATCTTCTAACAAACGGATCAGTGCTGAAATTTCCTTTACTTGCATTCAAGCAAAAGTAATGGCCGGTTATTTTTATTCTACCCGTAAATATTTTATTTTTTAACCTTGTGCTGTTAATCGTTGTAGCGTAAGCTCAATCAATTCTTTCATTTTTAATTGATAATTCTTACTAAATCTGCGTGTGAATCGATTGGCTACAATAGAACAAACGGTGCATGCATTATGCCCTAAGAGAGAACTTAATCCGTAAAGTGCCGAGGTTTCCATTTCAAAATTTGTAATGCGAAGATTGTTGTATTTAAAAGAATTTAGTTTTTCATTGATTCTTTCAAAAGCAGGTTGCAACCGCAATATGCGACCTTGCGGGCCATAAAAACCGGGAGCCGTTGCCGTAATTCCGGTAAACATTCCTTGAGAAAGGTGGGTAAACAATTTTCCTGAAGCTTTGAATATATAAGGTCTAATCGGTGAATCTCCTAAGTTTGCATGTTGACAGAAATGTTGTAAAATCTTATCAGAATCGGGAGTTTTCGAAACCCTATAATAATGCATTAGATTATCGAGGCCAAGCCCCCATTCGCTTGCCACAAAAGAATCCTCAGGTATATCGGCTTGCAAAGAACCTGAAGTACCAATACGCACAATGTTTAATGAAGTATGTTCCTCTTTCACTTCTCTTCGCTTTAAATCTATATTGAAAAGTGTGTCTAATTCATTTAAAACAATGTCAATATTATCGGTTCCTATTCCTGTGCACAGAGCTGTTACAAGCTCTCCTTTAAACCAACCTGTATGGGTAATAAATTCGCGGTGTTGAACTGTATGTTCTATCTTATCGAAAAAACTTGAAATTACGGCAATTCTAGCGGGGTCGCCCGCCACAATAATATTTTTAGCTACCTGTTCAGGTCTAAGATGAAGATGATAAACGCTTCCATCCTTATTCAATACTAATTCCGATTCCTCAATCATTTTAATTTCAAAAGTATGAATAATCAGCCTTTTATATAGAAATGCTATTGAACATTTATTAATTTTGAATAAATACTTATCTTTCGGCAATAAATAGATCTAGATACAAAAGGACTTTCACTAAATTAAAACACACACAAAGTATGAAACAATTAGAAATTAAACAAATTCTTGTTCCTACCGATTTTTCGGAAACCGCCAAATTAGCTATTGAACATGCCGGTTTTATGGCTCGTTTATTTAAAGCAGAATTGAATTTACTTCATATTATGAAGCCTATTACTTCCACCGTTCCTTTGCCGGAACTAACTCTTAACTCTAATAATTTAAAAGTGCTGCAAGATGCCATACAATCGCGTTTAGATATGGAGGCCGAAGAAATTAAGAAAAAAAACGGGGTAGAAGTGAAAACCTTTTTAAATACCGGAGGGGTAGCAACAGGCATAAAAGAAGTAGCAGAAGAGTGTAAGGCCGATATCATTATTATGGGCACACATGGGGTAAGCGGTTTTCAGGAATTCTTTATTGGTAGTAATGCATACAGAGCTATTACCACTGTAGAGTGCCCTGTTCTTACTGTTCAGAAGCATACCGAAAAAGTGGGTTTCTCAAACATTCTGCTTCCCATTGATTCATCAGTGCATACTCGCGATAAGGTAGGGGCTGCTTGTGCCTTTGCTGAAAAATATGGTTCGGTAATTCACATTTTAGGCTGCATTACCCCCGAACACGAAGGCGAAGAAAAACAGATGGAAATACGTATTGCACAAGTAGAAGAATATTTCGACAAGCATAAAGTACCCCACAAAAAAATCATTAGAAAAGGAAATAATTTATCTCGCTTAAGTTACGATTACGGAAAAGAAATCAATGCCGATTTAATTGTTATTATGTCTGAGCAAGAGCCTTCTTCCGATTTGTTTTTAGGACCTTATGCACAACAAATTGTAAACCGATCTAAAATTCCGGTATTAACAGTAAAACCCAAAGAACACCTCGCCCAAATTAGTCAAATGGGAAGATCATTCGGTTCTTTTTAGAAAAACATACTTTTATAAAAAAAAGCGGCAAGAGCCGCTTTTTTTATTTCTGAGCTTCTTTAGAGCCAAATACTCTTTTTAATAAATCGGTAACCCTTGCCATGGGGTCTTTACGAATTAAGCGTTCCTCATCTTCTATTAATATAAACATACCCGCTACCGCTTTTCCGGTGATGTATTCTGCTAAATCGGGGTTTACTTTTTCTACCAAAGGAATTTTATTGTAAGTGCTTACAATGGGGTCCCAAGCTTTGGTTAGTTCTACCTTGTTAATGGCACGTTCCACAACCGGACGGAATACCTTTATTAAATCATTGGTTGTTTTATCTTTTAAATACATAGTGGCGGCATTATCGTTACCTTTTAAAATAGCAAAACCATCGGCAATGCTCATTTGAGTAATGGCATTTACAAAAATGGGAGCAGCTTCCAGAGCAGCTTCTTCGGCTGCCCTATTTAGTGTTAACACAAATTTTTCTACCTGTTTTTGCATACCCAACTCTTCCACTTTATTTTTTACTTTTATAGCTTCCGGAGGAAAAGGAATAAATAAACGGGCATTTTTATAAAACCCTTCTTCGGGTTTAGAAGCCAGTTTTACCGAATTATTGGTTCCTACCTCAAGAGCCTGTTTCAATCCTTTAATTACTTCCTCATTAGTAAGAGGAGTTTCTCCACTACCCATTTCTTTCATAACGCCTTCCATTTCGGCACACGAAAACAAAATAAATGATGAAGCTATTGTTAAGGCTATTTTTTTCATTTTATCCATTTTTAAAATTGTACAACAATGTTATCAATTTTTTTGCCAAATAAACTCCATGGCACTTTTGTTTAATATTTTTACTCCATGAAATTAAACATTATTACCATTGGCGATGAACTTTTGTACGGGCAAACCATAGACACTAATTCGGCTTGGATGGCTCAGCAATTAAACGCCAATGGATGGGAGGTGTACGAAAAAATTGCAGTGGGCGACTCTAAAAAAAATATCATTGATGCCCTAAAAAGAAGCATGGATTCTGTTGATGTAGTTCTTATTACCGGAGGACTAGGCCCCACCTCCGATGACCTTACAATGCCCACCTTAGCAGAATTCTTTAACAGTAGTATTGTATTGAATAATGAGGTGTTAAACGATATTTCTAGTATGCTAACTCCTAGAGGTATTCCCTTAAACGAAAACAACCGAAAACAAGCCTATGTACCCGAAAAATGTACACCCATTCGCAATAAATTGGGTACTGCTCCCGGTTTGTGGTTTAACGAAAAAGGAAAAATTGTAGTTTCTATGCCGGGAGTACCTCACGAGATGAGAGGGATGATGAACGATGTTGTGCTGTCCAAGCTTTCCGAAATAAATAACCATGAAGTCATTGTTCATAAATTTATTTTAACAATAGGTATTGCCGAAGCCATTTTAGCCGAAAAAATAGAGCATTGGGAAAAAAATCTGCCCACTAAACTTCGCTTAGCATACCTACCTTCTCCAGATATGGTTAAACTAAGGCTTACTGCAAAAGGTAACAATAAAGAGGAACTTGAAAAACTGATTACTCAACAAGTAGAGCTTTTAAAACCCATTATTTACAACTATATTTTTGGGTATGATGACGATACCTTAGCCTCTGCCATTGGACAACTGCTTAGAAAACACCATTTAACACTTTCGGTTGCCGAAAGTTGTACCGGAGGCTATATTGCTCATTTAATTACCCAAATAGCAGGGTGCTCCGATTATTTCGAAGGGGGCGTTGTATCCTATTCTAATTCTATAAAAATCAATACCTTAGGGGTTAAAGCAGAGAGTTTAAACGAGGTAGGAGCCGTTAGTAAAAAGGTAGTAGAAGAGATGGCTTGGGGTGTAAATAAGACCTTTGGTACCGATTTTTCGGTGGCAACTTCCGGTGTTGCAGGACCAACCGGAGGTAGCAAAGAGAAACCGGTTGGAACCGTTTGGATTGCCGTAGCATACAAAAACAAGATAAAATCCGAAAAATTTAACTTTGGAAATAATAGAGAACGTAATATTATGAGGGCTTCTAACACGGCACTCATGATGTTAAGAAATGAAATTATTGCTGAATTTGAATAAATGCATTTATTTTCTTTATTTTGCAATCCGTTTTTAAAAATATAAAACATTTACAACATGTCTCGCATTTGTCAAATAACAGGAAAAAAGGTAATTACCGGCAATAGTGTTTCGCACTCTAACCGCAAAACAAAAAGAGTATTTCAACCCAACTTGTTTAAAAAGAAATTTTATATACCCGAAGAAGATCGCTGGATTGTATTAAAAGTTTCTGCCAACGGTATCAGAACCATTAATAAAAAAGGGTTGTCGGTATGCCTGAAAGAGGCTAGGGAAAAAGGACTTATCGCATAAATTCGAAAAATATTTTTTTGGCAAAAACGTTGCAGTAAATACTGCAGCGTTTTTTTTTACCTTTACCTTATGTTAAAGCTACTTCTACTAACCATTGCATTTTTTGTTATCTCGCTTCCTATTTCTTCGCAGGAAAACAATAAAGCAAACATATCAACCACCGAAAAAAAAGAGAATTATTTTTACGACCATGATTTACTTCCTAAAAACTTTCATGCAGAAAGAAGAAACGCACTACGAGAATTAATGCCCGAGGGAAGCGTGGCGATTATTTTTTCTAACCCTATACGTAACAGATCTAACGATGTAGATTATGAGTATCATCAAGACCCTAATTTCTATTACCTGAGTGGATTTAGAGAACCCAATGCCCTGCTGCTCATCTTCAAAGAAGATATTGTTATAGACTCCGGAAAAACGAATGAAATACTTTATATTCCTGAAAAAGATGCTGAAAAAGAGGTGTGGACAGGAAGGCAACTTGGCACACAGGCTACCGTGGAAAAGCTGGGGATTAAACTGGCACAAAAAAATACCATTTTCACAGAAAAAAATTTCGATTTTAGTATATTTTCCGAAGTAATTTATATCAATCCTGCCGATGATATTCGTGATGACAAAAACGACAAAGGCGATTTATATAACTTAGTGAAGGTATTCCGAAATAGGATAGCCTCCGACAAAGTAAAATCAAACAAAATAAAATTAAAAAACTTTTTAGACCAACTACGAGAAATAAAGCAACCCGAAGAATTGGCTTTAATACAGAAAGCCATTGACATTACCTGCGATGCGCAAATAGAATTAATGAAATCGTTAACCCCCGAAATGAAGGAATACCAAACAGAGGCTTTGGTAGAATACATTTTTAAAAAAGAGGGGGCCGAACACCCCGGATTTCCCAGTATAATGGGATCCGGTGAAAATTCATGCATTTTGCATTACACTTCTAACCGTAAGCCATTATTAAAAAATGAATTACTGGTTTCCGATATTGGTGCAGAATACCACGGTTATACAGCCGATATTACCCGTACTCTTCCGGTAAACGGAAAATTTAGTGAGGAACAAAAAATAATTTATAATTTGGTTCTTCAGGCTCAAGAAGCCGGCATAGAAGCATGCAAGGTCGGTAACAAATTTTGGGATCCGCATACCGAAGCTACTAAAGTAATTACTGAAGGCTTATTGAAACTTGGAATTATTAAAAACTCCTTTCATGTTAACAAATATTTTACACACGGCACTTCTCATTATCTGGGGCTTGATGTGCACGATGCCGGAACGTACGGTCCTTTAAAAGAAAATTCCATTATAACCGTAGAGCCCGGCATTTATATTCCGGAAGGTTCGGACTGCGACAAAAAATGGTGGAATATTGGTGTTCGCATTGAGGACGATATATTAATCACTGCAAGCAAACCTGTTATTTTATCGGGGAAAGCACCACGTAAAGTAGAAGATATTGAACTACTAATGAAAGAAAAGGGAATGTTTGAAAAATAGAAACTATTAAGGTAATTGCCTTACCACCCAATTATTCACTAATTTATACAGTTGCTTTGGCATATAGGTACGCCATGACAGGCTGTTCAAATTTTTTCCAATTTGAAAATAATAATCTATTTTTCCTTTTTTCATTTCGGCTAACACATGCTCTCTGAAACTATGCAATATAATCCAACCATCTTCCAACTCATCGTACCATTCCTCGTAATAACAATCATCGGAATAATGAAAGTTTAATACATTTTCACCTATTAAAATAAACTTATTTATATTGTAACGAATGAACTCATCTATTACATTTCTTTTTAGAAACATAATGTCATTGTGCAGACAATCATTCCATTCTCCAAACAATTCAATAATAGCATAACCTTCCGCATAATCTGTATAAAGAATTTTTACATACAAAGTGGGCGAACCTATAGAGTCCCAATTGGGGTGGATATAATAATTATAGATGGTTTCACTTAATTCGTATTCGTTGTATACCCTTTTAAAGAAGGGCGATTTCTCATCTTCTTCAGATTTATAGTAAGCTCTCCAATTATAAAAGGGTTCTAAATTGTGCATGAGCAAAATTACTTGAATTGTGTATCTTTGGTTGTTAACACCTAAATTTTATTGCATGAACAAATTATTTATCTTTATACTCCTTACATTTTCTTTGTGGGGAAACGCACAAAACAAAAAAGTGTGTAACGAAAATGATTTGTATTCGCTTGATGAAACCGCAGTAAAAAATGCCGCAAAATCTGACACCAAAAATCCTAAAACACTGCCTCTATGGCCCAAAGGAAAAGATAGTTTACAAACTTACATTGACCTAAATTTAGATTTACATGCATTTAACCTAAGTAAACAAACTTATAGATACAACATGGTTGTGCTTATTAATTGCAAAGGCGAGGTGGTTAGTGTTAAAGAAATAAGCAAAGGGGCTCAAGATAGCAAAGAAAAAACTGAAATAGGTATTAAAATAGAGAATATGCTTGAGGGAATGACAGGCTGGATACCTGCCACCGTAAAAAAAGACATTCCTGTAGATTGCTACACCAAACTTATTTTTAACATAAATAACGAAGGCAAAAAAGTGGTATATAAAACCGAATAATTTATTTCACTTGGAGGCAAAAGTAATGATGTGTCCGTCCGGGTCGGCAAAGTAACAGGCAACATCACCCCAACTTCTTTTTTCAACTCCACTTACTTCCGTAAGTTTTAACTCAGTAGCTCTTTCATAATATTCTTGAATATCCTTTACATACAAATACACTTCAGCTCTTGGTATTCCATTGCCGTCAGCAGGATGTTTGGTTTTATTTGATAAAATTTTTGCGATTCCTGATTCCGGCATCAAACCTAATTTTGTTTTCTCATTTAGCATAAACTCTGTCATACCCGGAACATGCAAATGAGGCTTTATTCTCAACAGCTTTTCATACATGAGGCTACTGGAATTTTGATCTTTTACATAAAGTATAAAAAGGGTTTCCATTTATTTATATTTTTCTAAAACTTCTTTAATGTGTGCTTCTCTCAAATCTACCTGAATTTTCTTAAACTTTGAAGTAGTTCCTTTTAGTATATCTATTTTAGACTTTGAAGTGTTAAACACCTTGCATAAAAATTCAACAATTGCTTGGTTTGCTTTTCCTTCTGTGGCCGGGGCTTTAATTTTTAATTTTAAAGCATTTTCACCTAAATAAAATATTTCATTTTGTTTGGCATTTGGTTTTACCTCAATGTGAAGTATCATTATTATTTATTTTTACGTTTACAGTATCCAAACTTTGACCATGTAATTCTTCACCATGTACTTCGGAATAATCATCTTCTGCATCTGCAATAGTAAAGATTTTTTTACCTAAGTAAAAGAAAATTGTTCCGGAAATTACGGCCACATTCAAATCGAACAAAACGGTAATGATGGTTGTGTAAGCGACAAACATTAATTGAATATTTCTTTTTCGTTTTGTCATCCACTTATTCTTTACATAGGCTATAGCAAAATCTCTATCGAACACATCTAATCCGGCTTTTAAGAGTACACCCACAAATACAGCAGAAGTAATTAGAGTAATGAGTTTGCCAAAAACAATAAATCCAAGCAAAGCAAATATGCCCACAAATACACCTGCTAAACGAGTTTGGGCTCCTTCTTTTAGAAGCAACACAGAGCGTATGGTAGCTTGTGCACCGGGTATTCCTTGTAATAATCCAGTAAGGGTGTTTGCAATACCTTGAGCAATTAATTCTTTGTTGGGTTTCGTTTTTTCTTTAGTCATTTTATCTATTACCAAACTGGTAAGCAAAGAATCTAAATAGGCCAAAAGGCATAGTTGCAGGGCAAGAGGGAAAGCTAAAAACAGATGTTCAGAAGTGAAAATAGCACTATCTACAGGTAAATCATAGTATACCACTTTTATGTATTCTCTAAAAGAATTATAACTTTCACCTAAGCTAACGTGTTCGATATTTAATTGAAGAAAAGTAGATAATGTTGTAACTAAAATTATGGTTACAAATATGGAAGGCACGAACCGCCTGATGTTTGCTGATATGTTTAATTTTTTTAATGCATATGGTATTAGATAAATTAACCCGAGTGTGCCAAACGCAATGGCAATATTTATAACTATATTGCCTTCTAAAGGCTTTATTCCGTTTAATCCAAAAAGTTTTTTTAGCTGATCAATCCAAATAAGTACGCCTATTCCGTTCATAAAACCTAGTACCACAACCTGCGGAACCAGTTGTATGTATTTACCTAATTTAAATATACCGCTAAGAATAATAAAAACACCGGCCAAAAGCAATACTAAAGTAATAAACTCATCGGCTAGATGTTTATCTCCTCCAAAACTATCATACGCATTGGCTACTAATAGAGCGGTTACGGCCGTCATAGGGGCTGTGGGCCCAGAAGCCTGCAATCTGGTTCCTCCAAAAAGTGATGTAATAATGGGAATGATAGCTGCTCCGAGCATACCTGCAAAGGCACCTCTACCAGACATGATACCAAAAGCGGCACCTAATGACAAAGCGGCAAAACTTACGGTTAAGCCCGCTAATAAATCTGAGATAAATGTTTTTTTCATGGTTTAGTTAATTTATGATTTTCAAAATAAAATTGTTGGTGTTGTAAATCTTTTGCTCAAAATAGGTATATGATAAATTGCTTATTTCTATAGATTTTTTAACTGTATTTAGTGGGGTTGCCGTTGTTTGAATAATATTAAAAAAGATACATCCGTTTTTTTTTAATATTTTTTTTAGTTCTAACATAAAATCGGATTTCAGAAATAAATCGGGAACATTAAGTTCAACAAATATGTCTACTACGATGGTATTAAATTTTTCTTTACAAGATTTGACATATAAGGATGCGTCTTGATGTAATAATTCAAAATAGGGGTTGTTTTCAGGTATTTGAAAATATTCTCTTGCTAACGAAATAATCTTGCTATCTTTTTCCACTCCAATGATTTTTCCCTGAAAAGAATAATCTTGTCTCAATATTTTAAAAACGGATCCGGCTCCAAATCCAAGAATGAGAATATCTTCTTTCGAATTTGGGCAAAATTTAAATTGCTTAAATGCATTTAAGAATACTTGGTGCAAACTTCCATAGGAATAATTTGCATAATTGGAGTTTAAAACCATTCTTCCGTCTTCCCATACAATTTCAAGCACTTCATGAAATTCTCCTTTCAGTTTAATATGCCGAATTGGATATATATAACTTAAATGTTTTTTATAATTACTAAGCATTTAAGATGATTTTAAAGGATTAGAGGAAGTGGGCTTACAATAAGGACCCAAAAATAATCGGGCATATATTCGAATAATGGCAATTCCGCCCATTACAAAGCTTAAAGCGGTAAATAGGCCTAAAAAATACTGATGCTCCTGTATATGACTAAAGATTAAATCTTCGCCAATAAAAGAGGGGGTTATAGGAAATCCCATTAAACCCAAAGAACAAAGCAATACGACTAAAGCCTGTTTGGGGTATTTCTGAACAAACCCATAATACATATTCAAATCAGATTGTTTAGGTTCTTTCTTTCGAATAGCGTGTATCACTAAAAAGCCAATGAATCCAGAAACACTCACTCCTGAAAGATATAAGAGCGTTTCCTGTAACTCGAATTTTTCGTTAAACGACACAGCCAATGCCACACAATAATGATTAAATAGAACCAAAAGCCAAGCTAAACGCGGAAAGTTTCGTTCAGAAAATGCTTTCAAAACCATTAACAATCCAGAAAAAGCAATGAATTCAGGTAGATATTCTTTTAAAAAATAAGGTAATGAAGGTTCGTTTAAGTAAAAATAAACCCCAATGGTGTATAGCGGAATAAAATACAACAACAAGTTTTTAGGAGTTAAAAAATCTAAATACTTACCTACCCCTTTCAGTGATTTAAAAAACACGTTACTCATAAAATAATCCATATACCATTCTTTAAGGGAAAGCGTATAGATAGTATACCTAAACTTGTTTTTAATTCCATTGTTTCCTATTTTAGAAACAGGAACAAAATGATAAAACTGATCGCGGATAAGGTAACTTACCACCGAAGGAGAAACCAGTAACTGATAGGTTCTTAAAAAAGCGTTACCAGCAAAATGGATGAGTGCAATGGCATGCCAACCTAAAGCCACTTCAATAAACATTAAACCTATTTGCGTAATAGAGGCATAGGCTATTTGTGTTTTAATAGTAAACTGAACACGAGTAATAAAAAAAGAAATAATAGCTGTTATTAATCCGGTTAAACCAATAATGATTCGTACCATGAATTGCTGCTCCCAAAAAGGAAAGGTTCGCAGTAAAATGAAAACTCCAAAATGTACGGAAAGCGAGCCGTAGAAAATGGCACTCGATGGAGTAGGCCCTTCCATTGCCCTTGGTAACCAAGACGAATAAGGAAACTGTGCCGATTTAGCTACTGCGGCCGTTAAGATTGATAGGCCGATAAATAAGCCAATATCACTATACCTCATTAAATGTTCATGTACTAAATGGTAATTACTTAATTTCAGAAAGGTAATATTCTCGTGCCATAAATGATGGCTTGCCCACATGGCAGCCAGTAAACCTATATCGCCAATGCGGTAAATAGAAAAAACTTTTACCGCATTTCTTACAGGCAAATACCGTTCTCTGTAAAAGGCAATAAGTAAAAAAGAAGATATGCCTAATATTTCCCAACCAATAAAGAGGGTTTCAAAATTTCCAGAAATAACGGTCCAGTTATACCCCAGGTAGAAAAAAAGAATAGTATTAAAAAACCGTTTATAGCCATCTTCTATGTGCATATAATAACGGCTATAACGGGTAATAAGGAGTGTAACAAAACTTCCGGTAAAAAGGTATACGGCCGTTATTTTATCAAAAAAGAAATCTATATAAAATTCGTACTCGTTATTTTTAAAAAGAACGGTTTCTTTTATGTTGATATAAGGAGCACCCAATGTAATCCAATAAAGTATAAACCCAAGCACCATTATAAACTGAAAAAATGTGGTATAAATAGCAATGCGAGATAAAGCAAATTCATTCTTACTTGAGAAAATAAGGCTTAGTAAAAAACCAAGTAGTGGTACAATAACAAAACTTAATAAAACATAATTGGTTTCCATAGTCTTAATTTATCAGATAGACGGGTAAATTTTCTGAACTTCCTTCAACCGTTTTTTGAATATTTTCTGCTTTTTTAATTTCAGCGGCAAGGGGTAAATAAGGTTCGAATTCCTCATTTTTAAAAACAAATAATGACCTATTATCAGGGTGTATAACAACCAAGAAAATCCATTCGTTTTTAAACCACTCATAGGTGGCCGGGTTCATTTTTATAATGCGCAATACTTCCTGTGGAAAATGTTCTACGGTAATTAATAATCGAAGCGGGTCGTGTATATTAATCATTTGCTTAGGAAGACCGGTACGTAAGTCTCCATCCATACCATTAGCTACACCTAATAATCCCATTACATTATGGGGAAGTTTGGTGCCAGCTCCCAAGCGGTAGTTATCAACTCTAGAAAAATAATACTCTAAATTGATTCCACCACAAACCGGTGCTACGGCATTTAAAATACCAAGTAAAATCATTCCGTCTTTATCTATACGGTAATCGTACGAGTTTAGAAATGCTCGTCTGTCTAAAAACAAATGTTTACAATTTTCTCTTTTGCCTATTATGCACAGCGAGTTAGTGGCATGATTCCATTCTGGCCTAGGTTCAAAGAGCGAAAGAGATCGCAATTTTACTTCTTCGTGCACTTTTTTTGTATTGGTTTTGTTTTTTATCAGTAAAAATCTTCTGGCTCGTTCTTTGGCATTTTCCGAGAGTGATTTTTCAAATGTTATTTTGTTTTTAGAGTGTAAGTTTTTATTTTCTTCATTTAATTCTTCTTCATCGTAAAATTCAATTTCATCGCGAGTGGTATCATGCAAACCACCTATAAACTGTGTACTTGTGGGAATTTCTATTCCTCTCAACTTTAGTAAATCTCTCACCTCTTTATGATTTGCCATAAAGGCGGCCACTCTGGCATTTACAGAACCCGCTCTTCCGCAGCAAGCTCCACAGTCGTACCCTGCATAATGCGTGTTGTTTACGCTACTTGCACCATGACCAATAATGTAAATAAGAGGGGCAAAATCATTGACTAAGCCAATTCCTTTCAGTAAACCTTCTACCTTATCAGCCATCTCCTCTTTGGTAAACCCTAATTGTAAATTATTTTCTTTCCATAATGCATTCGCTTCAATACTGAGCTTACCATTTCTATCCATATGTTTAAAAGAAGAAATCAAAGCCTCTGTTTGAGTGGGAAACAAAATACTTTTAGCTAGTTTAAACATAGACCAAAAACCCATGGTGGGAGAAAAAATAAATCCTCCTAGAAATCCATGCGTACTTTTATTGAAGTGTATATCTTTACTATGTCGCTTAGAAGCCTCGTATTCTTTAATTAAATAACTAGGGAACTGTGGTGCCGGACAAAGCTTGGTATAAAACTTCCCATGTTCTGGTTGAAAGTAGAAAGCTACATTAAAGAAGCCTGCCGTGCTGAATGTTTCGCAATGGGAGTCATTTTTTTCTAGGTATCGCCTAAAAGAACACTCGCGGTCATCTATGCAAAAAACGGCCTGAAATGAGGCGTTGAATTTTTGGATTGCCTGTTTAAGTTGTAAACCTTTCAATACAAAATCGAAAAAACTCCACTCGTAGGCTTCCTGCCAAATGCTTAAAATATCGTACAACTCATCATACTCTATTTTTGAAAATAAATTCAGGTTCTCCTCTTCAACACTTAGAGCTAATGGTTTCCATGTTTCGCCAAATTTATTGTCTAACACATCTATTTCCAAAAGCAATTCTATAGTAATAAAATCTTTTAAAGTAATGTTTCTTTTATCAAGTAATAAATATTCATTATCATTTAAAACGGCTGCCATACCAGACCATCCTGGGTGGGCAAACTGCTGATCAAATAAATAATATTCGAAGAATTCTTCCTTGCCTACTACCATTTTTAATAACTCCTGTAACGAAACAGCTTTATCTTTTATCAGTTGGTTTACTCGTTGGCTGGTAAATAGCTTTATAATACTTGAATTGTGCAACTCTAACACCGAGTTTAAAAATCCTTGCTTATTTATCGGAAAGCCATCAATACTAATTCCTTGATCTAAGTATGAGCCTAGCAAACGAAATAAAGTAGGATGAACATATTTGTCTAAATTTATTTTGTACTTTTTTTTCCATAGTTCTCTAAACCTTCCAACTCGTTGTATAATAAGGCTATCATATCTTTTATTTAATCCCTTTTCTTTCCACTCTTCTTTATTTTCTCCTTTTCTACTCAATAAAATTCTATCCAACACTCTCTCATCTATTTTTTTCTGAATAAAAAGATTTCTGTATTCCTCTAATGTTAAATAGGTTTGATATCCAAATAATTTAGAAGCTTTATGTAATCCTTTATGAAAAAACTCATGCTGAAAAGCATGTAATGTATTGTGATGCACAAAATCTTTTAGTGGAGCCTGAGATGGAAGATAGTGCTTCAACTCATGAAGCGTCTTTTCCAAATCAAAACAAGTTATTTTTTCTTGCAAATTTTCTTTCAACATACTAATTGAAAACAAAATATAAGTTTAGTGAGATTTCCCTATTAAGTACATGCTGCACTTTAATGGGTAAAAAGAGGGGAATGAGACGTCTTAACAGTAAACTTTATACTGCTTGTAAAGAATACACAATTTTGGCTTTTCTATATTTCTGGAAAAAGCAATATAGGTGGCTAAATAAGAATGTATAAAAAAATCTAAATATTGGTGGGATATGATATTTTCGATGTAAACCTTTTTTAGGGAAAAAAAGTTGCAGTCTTTTAGGGTTTCTTTTTTTAAAAATTTAGAAACAAATTCCGTTGTACATGTATTTTCGGCAGCAGAAAGTTTCGTTTTACTATAAACAGAAAAGTGCATCAATGAAAACACACTTACCAATAGTAGAAATGAAATTCCGGTTTGTACTGTTTTTGTCAACGTCCTTTATATTCGTTTTAAAGGGCAATATTATACCTAAAACATATATCATTTTATTTTTTAATAAAATTTAAGATACCTATCAAAAACTTACCTAAAAGTGTTCTATCAGATAGTTTAACTAATTTTGCAGGCTAAAATTAATTAATACAAACCATGTCAGACGATAAGAAGATTATATTTTCAATGGTTAAGGTAAGCAAAACCCTTAGCACAGGTAAAACTATTATTAAAGATATTTACCTCTCATTTTATTACGGTGCCAAAATAGGCATCATAGGCTTAAATGGTTCTGGTAAATCTACTCTGATGCGAATTATTGCCGGAGCCGAAAAATCGTACGAAGGCGAAGTCGTTTTTTCGCCCGGGTACTCCATCGGGTATTTAGAACAAGAACCAAAGCTTGATGAGACTAGAACCGTATTGGAAATTGTGCAGGAAGGAACACAAGAGATTGTTGACCTGCTGAAAGAATTTGAAGAGGTAAATAATAAATTTGGAGATGAGGAAATTCTGAATAATCCTGATAAAATGGATAAACTCATTGCCCGCCAAGCCGAACTGCAAGATAAAATTGATGCCGTAGGAGGGTGGGAATTAGAACAAAAACTAAACCGTGCTATGGACGCCCTCCAATGTCCACCCTCCGATGCACTGATTAAAAACCTTTCGGGTGGAGAACGCAGAAGAGTTGCTCTTTGTCGCTTATTACTAAAACAACCCGATATTCTGTTGTTAGATGAGCCTACCAACCACCTCGATGCTGAATCAGTTTACTGGTTGGAACAACATCTGAAACAATATCCGGGCACCGTTATTGCCATTACACACGACCGTTATTTCTTAGACAATGTAGCCGGTTGGATATTAGAAATGGATAGAGGTGAAGGTATTCCATGGAAAGGGAACTACACCAGTTGGTTGGAACAAAAAACCACACGCCTTGCACAAGAAGAAAAACAAGAAAGTAAACGAAGAAAAACCCTCGAACGAGAACTAGAATGGGTTCGAATGTCGCCTAAAGGAAGACAAGCAAAAGCAAAAGCCCGTATAAACAATTACGAAAAAATGTTGGGCGAAGAAACCAAAGAAAAAGAGGCTAAACTGGAAATATTTATCCCTAACGGTCCAAGGCTTGGTAACGAAGTCATTGAATCCATACATGTAGCTAAATCCTTTGGCGATAAAGTGCTTTTCGATGATTTAAATTTTAAATTGCCTCCGGCCGGAGTAGTGGGCATTATTGGTCCAAACGGTGCCGGAAAAACTAGTTTGTTTCGCCTTATTATGAAAGAAGAACAACCCGATGCAGGAGAATTTAAAATTGGCAACACCGTTGTGATTTCATATGTAGACCAAATGCATAAAGAAATTAACCCCGAAAAAAATGTTTGGGAAGTAATTTCCGGAGGCAATGAAAACATGGACATTGGAGGAAAAACTATAAACTCCAGAGCCTACGTTTCTCGCTTCAACTTTAGCGGAACAGACCAAAGTAAAAAAGTTGGAATTCTTTCTGGAGGAGAAAGAAACCGCCTACATCTGGCAATGGCCCTGAAACAAGAATCGAACGTATTGTTGTTAGACGAACCCACTAACGACCTTGATGTAAACACCCTAAGAGCCTTAGAGGAAGCTATTGATAATTTTGCAGGTTGTGCCGTCATTATTTCACACGACCGTTGGTTCCTAGACAGGGTTTGTACACATATTTTAGCATTTGAAGGAGAAGGAAATGTTTATTATTTCGAAGGCGGTTTTACGGAATATGAAGAAAACAGAAAGAAAAGATTAGGCGAGCAACCCCAACGTTTCAAATACAAAAAACTGGTAAAATAATTTACCCACCTCTTTTGTAAAATGAAAAATAAACATGTAGCAAGCCTCGCTCTAAATCTTGTATATCAGTATTTGTTTTGGCTTGTTGTATTTTTCTTTGTTCGTTGTGTATTTTTAATCTATCACTTTTATAAAGTATCTGAAGAATCATTTTTTCATATCTCCAGAGCCTTCTACGAAGGATTATATATTGATTTATCGGCCACATCGTACATTGTTTCCGTATCCTTCCTGCTTACTCTTTTCTATTCTGTTTCCAATATAAATTTCTTTAATAAACTAAATTTCTATTATGTTTCGGTAATGCTTTTTTTGGTAATGATTATCACGTTTTCAGAATTAAACATCTATAAAGAATGGGGCATTAAACTACATTACAAAGCCTTAAAATACCTGCAACATCCAAGCGAAGTAATTCAAACGGCCGGAACAAAAACACTACTGATATCTACATTGGCCATTCTTATCTTCTCTTTGATAGGTATTTTTTTTTTCAGAAAATATATTCACACAAACTCATTAAAAACCGAAAAACCAATTATTTCATTCTTCATTTTATTTTTTACTTTCCCCCCTCTTTTATTACTCTCCATTCGGGGCGGATGGCAACAAATACCCATTCAGCTAAGCGATGTATATTATTCACATAACAATACATTAAACAATACTGCTGTAAATTCTCTTTGGAATATAGGCCACAGCATCAGAGAAAATTTTAATTATTTAAACCACAACCCATACTCCATTACCACTCCAATTCGTGCAAAAAGTGTGGTCGACTCTCTCTTCTATTCCGATAAAGATTCCGGACAGACCGTATTATCTCACCCTAAACCCAACATTGTACTTTTTATTTTAGAGGGATGGAGTGCCGATTTAATAGCTTCTTTGAATGGTTATCATGGTGTAACACCTCATTTTGACAGTTTGGCAAAAAAAGGAATTTTATTTTCAAATATATATGCAAGCGGTGATCGTTCCGACCAAGGTATGGCTGCTATCTTAAGTGCATTCCCCGCACAACCTACTACTTCCATTATTTCTCAACCTTCTAAATACAAAGAGTTACCTTGTCTTGGTAAAACCCTAAAAAAAGAGGGGTATTCCACTTCGTTTGTTTTTGGCGGACAACTTACTTACGGCAATATTAAAAGCTTTATTGTATACAATCATTTCGATTATCTTATGGAAGGTAAAGATTTTAATCCTTTGCTCAACAGCAGTAAACTGGGTGTTCCTGACGAATTTATGTACAAAGAAAAAATACATATTACCAGCAAATTACCCGAACCTTTTTTTTCCGTTTCCTTTAACCTCAGCTCACATGCACCATACGACATTCCTCGCCCGTACATTCACCAATGGGGCGAAAACGAAAACGGATATGTAAACTCTGTTTGGTATGCCGATAGTTGCCTTGGAGTATTTATGAATGAAGCAAAAAAACAACAATGGTATAAGAATACTCTCTTTGTATTTATTCCCGACCACAGCCATAATTCACCTAAAAACCACCCTTTCTTCTCGCCCGCATATCGTAAAATTCCCATGTTATTTTTCGGCCCGGCAATAGACTCTTCCTCTGTGGGGCTTATTGTAAATAAATTAGGCTCACAAACCGATTTGGCAGCCACTCTACTAGCCCAACTAAATACCGATTTCTCCGAATACACCTTCAGTAAAAATTTACTTAACAATACCTCTAAAGAATTTGCTTATTACGCTATTGTAGATGGCGTAGGCTGGATAAAGCCCGAAGGCTTTTTTGTTTACGACTATCCGCTAAACCGTTACTATGAATTAAGCACAAACAACGAAACCCACAACACTCCATTGATAAAAGAAGGAAAATATTTTTTACAACACGTTTTTCAAACTTATTTAGATAATTAAAATGCGTATTTTCAAAAATGTTGCTATTGAGGGGTTAAACAAAAAACCTATCCTTACCGATATTGGTTATTTAGAAAACAATAAACCCAAACCAATTATTATTTTTTTACACGGATTTAAAGGATTTAAAGATTGGGGGCATTTTAATTTTATAATGAATTTCTTTATTCAGCAAGAATTCGTATTCATTAAGTTTAACTTTTCTTTTAACGGTGGAACCATTGACCAACCCCTCGATTTTCCGGATTTAGAAGCCTTTGGGAACAATGATTATATAAAAGAATTGAACGATGTTGAATCGGTATTAAACTGGATAAACACCAACACTTTATTACCGGCATCTGAAGTAAATACTCAGCATATTTTTTTAATTGGTCACAGCCGTGGCGGAGGCATTGCCATAATAAAAGCAAGCGAAGATACCCGCATAAAAAAGTTAGTTACATGGGCAGCTGTTTCCGACTTTATAAGCAGAGTGTCCGATATTGAGGAATGGAAAAAGAATGGCGTTGTTTATGTTGAAAATGCCCGCACAAAGCAAAAAATGCCTATGTATTTTAATTTTGTAGAAACGCTACTTGGCAACCAAGAAAGATTAAACATAGAAAAGTGTGAGAAAAAATTGAAAATTCCACACTTGATAATACACGGCACCCATGATGAAGCGGTGCATTTTTCAGAAGCCGAAAATCTAAAAAAATGGAATCCTTCTGCAAACTTGTTTTTAATACAAAAAGCCAATCACACCTTTGGAATTAGCCATCCGCACCTTGATAATGAAATAAGCTTCCAAGCCAAAAGTGTGTTAGAAAAAACATTAAACTTTTTAAAGGGTAATTAAAACACAAACAGTTCTATGATATTATTTCTTTATTCTATTTCCCAAGGCTCGGGACAATAGTACACTAGTGAAGATTTGCTTTTGATGATATCATCTAGCTCTAAAAATGAAGCCAAAGCCAACTGCGAATAATTTTGCGAAGCATTTCTAAAACCTCCGGCCGAAGTATTCCAAAGACCGGTAATCATTTCCATTCCACCTCTTACAGGGCTTAAACTATTTAATGCCAGTTTTACATTACCTGCTCCTGCGTGGTAAACATGCAAAACAAGCAATTTATACCACAATTCATTACCGGTGTATTCAATGCATTTATCATCTAGTATTTTGTTTAATTCGGGAATACATATAGTGCGTATCAACTTAGCTGCAGCCCATGCCGATTTTTCAAAATCTTCCCGTTCATCAACTGATTTATCTACCCTTAAACCCAAATTTTTAGCTACCTCTTTCATTATCTGAAAAGAACCGTATGCTCCTACATTGGATTTAGCACACTTACCGGGACTTTCGATAAGTAAAATGGCTTGAGCATAAAAAGGATCTGTATTATTTTCTTCGAAAATGGTAATAGCCTTCCCTATACCTGGAAGCGCCCCCCCAAAGTCGTAGAAATCTCTTTTTCCTCTTGTAAAGAGAATTCGATCTTCTGCACTTAAATGGTAGATTTTTCGGATGCTGTCTCGGTATGCCGTTCTGAATAAATCGGTTTTTCCATCCCATTCATCTCCTGAAAATACGCCCACAATTTGTCGGGTACTCATGATGCTTAAAATACCCGAATCTTTTCCTAACTTCATGATACTTCTCCAAAAAGCAGGATGTTTTAAGGTATCCCAGCCTTGTGTGTATAAATCGGGCACTACTAAAAAATGAGCTGTTTCCGTATGCAACCCTTCTACTTCTATTTTTCTGATAGGACTTGTTGATGTACTCGTTTCGAGCATTTTAAAATCAATAGATAAGCCCGTTCCGGCAGCTATTCCTGTAAATAACAAAGGACTAAAAACGAAGATATGCAACACCCTTTTTATCATCTTATTTCTTTATACGAGTACAAATGAAACGCATTTTTTCGGTTTTTGTTACGTTTGCCATATGTTTAGTTATTAAAAACAACCGTATTATTTTTTGGGTACCCTGTTAATAACTCGCCCTTCCCTATATTGCTTGTATTTTAACTTAACTAACATTATAAATTCATACTGGGTGCTTTGCTTCATTATATCATCAGAAAAATTACAAAAATCAATAAAATCATCAAACTCTTCGTCAAGCATAAAAAGCACATCTGCATCTACATACTTTTCCAGTAATTCTTTAAGCAAAGCCCTCCGCATATCATTATTTTCCATTTCGGCAGCTATTCGTTTGCCCCTTTCTGTGCGGTTATACATTTGAAACAAGTATGTAATAGGACTATAAAAGGAGCTTATTCCACTTAACACATAATCGTTTTTATTGTACCCCAATTTCTCAATGTCTTTTTGTATTTGTTCCAACTCTCGCTGAGGTATTACTTCAAACTCTTTTAATTCAACCGAAAGTTTTTTTAGCATTATTTTAACATTGTAAATTTCCTTTACAAGAGAATCGGTTACCGAAACATAAAAACGATTATATCCTACCGATGAAATTATTAGGATATCGCTTTTTTGAACATTTACACAAAAAGTGCCATCTGAATTACCAAATATGCCAACATTTGTTTTCTTATTTATAATTAGCAAATTGCTAAATGTTGTTTGCCCATCTTCTCCTACAACTGCACCGCAAATTTTTACATTTTGCGATCGTGTATTATTTAAAAAATAAAGCATAGACAATACGCTGATAAAAATGTATTTCGCTCTATTTCTTTTCATTTATGCATAATTTATTTTTTAAAGGACGCATACCCGCCTTAGTAAAGGCCTATGTTGTGACAGGAAGGGAATACGCTATTTCTTCTTTTTCGGTTTGTTATCCTAAAGTATATGTAAATATTATGTCGTAAAGTTAAAGATTAGATAAAAATACACCATATTTATAAATACCCATTATCCTCCAAGTATAAAAAACTCTGTTTCAAGCATTCGCTTGAAATTAATTTATCTTCTGTTTATTTCTAATACTTAAGCAGAAACTTTTTCAAAGTTTAAAACTTTTGAAAAATGAAACTCCTCTTTTATATTTCAAATCCCCCCCCTCGCTAAGTAAAAACACCTAATCTCCTCATTTTAAAATAAAATATTTTTTTATTCCTTATTTTGTTTTACCTTTAGTCTATAAATTTTAACACAGTTAGTTCTTTGTTTTCCCCTCTTGAGAGGTACAAGGGGGGGGGTACAAAAGAAAGGAGGTGCTTATGAATACATAAGCCATACCTCCCCAACCTTTTTTCTGCTTTCTTGGTTAGGTGAACAAAGAAAAGTGAAATTTTAAAACCATATAATTATGAATAAATCCTTTTTTGTTTTTTGCATTTGCCTGTGTGTAGGCATTAGATTATTTGCCCAAAACCCCGATATTAAACGCACTATGCACTGGTATTTTGGCTATGGTGCAGGCTTAGACTTTAGTTCTGGAACAGCCGTTGCAGACACCACTGGTATGTCAAATGGTTGGGAAACTTGTTTTGCAATGAGCGAT
>CAJPFH010000030.1 GCA_905339165.1 Flavobacteriales bacterium | reverse complement strand
CATTGCGAGAGAAGCACGAGCGAAGCAATCCTTTGAAAAAGGAAATATGAATTCAGGAAGTTGAAATATGAAGCATAATAACAAAAGAGGCTATACGAACGATAAAGATGCTGAAACAAGTTCAGCATGACGCAAAGCGAGGAGCAGGCTAGTCATTCCGAACTGGTTTCGGAATCTGTGGGGAAGGTAACTAAACACAAAAGCTGAAACAAAAAATAAAAAAACATGAAAGCACATAAACTCCTTTATCTGCTGCTGGTGTTTGTACTGTTTGCTACCTGCAAAAAAGACCGCAACCGCCTGTTTAAAACCAAGGTGTACGGTACGGTTATAGACTACTTCGATTTAAAACCCGTAGAAGGCGTTAAAGTAAGCGTAGTGTACACCTCGATTTTAAAGAATACTCCTGGCCGTATAATTATCCGCCCCCTAATGAATATAAACACCCTTGTGTAGAACCCGATACCTTGGAACAAACCTACACCAATGCCAAGGGAGAATTTGAGTTAAAATAGGAAACTACAGCCAAAAAATGGTGGTAGAATAAATTTTTTTATGGTAAAAAAATAACCATTGTTCATTTTAGTACCCTTTATTCATTATTAGTTATTTCATTACATCATCTCATTTATTTTTCATTTTCAAAAAAAAACGGATATTTACGCCTCTTAAAATAAACGCTAAATCATTGCGTAGTAGTTAAAGAAAATGAAAAAAAGAAGTCATATTGCATTCATAGTGCTCTTTATGTGGAGTAGTGGTGTTTTTTCGCAGCAATCTGCCGGGCCACTTCTTAAAGACAACCCTATATTGGCAAATATAGACAGTATGATGGCTTCGAAGATGTATAAAAACTTGGGGAAATCACACACTTCATATAACTACAAAACAGTTTTTACAGGGAGCGAAAGCACAGATAATACGCCAGAGTGGGTGTATAAAGAACGCTTCGAAAAGATGAACGAAAACTCTTCTTTTCATTTTGTGTACAACGAAGAAGTAAAACAATGGCTCGATTTGTACGCCAAACGCAGAAAAGGGTTAACCTCTCGCATGTTTGGTTTAGCCCCTCTTTATTTTCCTGTGTTTGAAGAAATGCTAGACAAATATAATATGCCCTTAGAAATAAAGTATTTAGCCATAGTAGAATCTGCATTAAATGCACAGGCCGTATCTCCTGCCAAGGCAGTGGGCTTATGGCAATTTATTCCGGGCACGGGGAAAATGTACGATTTAGATAATAACTACCTGTACGATGCCCGTATGGACTTATACAAATCAACCGAAGCAGCCTGTCGTTTTATGAGCGATTTATACAAACAATTTAATGATTGGGAATTGGTATTGGCTGCCTACAATTGCGGCCCCGGAAACGTAAACAAGGCCATACGCAGGGCAGGCGGAAAAACAAGGTTTTGGGAAATAATGCCCCACCTACCACGCGAAACAAGAGGATATGTTCCGGCTTTTATAGCCGTAAACTATGTAATGCGTTACGCTGCCGAACATCAAATAGTTCCTGCCGAGCCTGTTTTTTCAGGCTATCTGTTAGATACGGTTTGCTTAAAAGGAGGTGTTTCTCTACCCATGCTGGCCACTTCACTGCAAATTCCATTAGAAGAATTAAAGTGGTTTAATCCTCATTTTAAAAAAGGAATCATTCCGAACGATGGACAATACTACACAATATATCTTCCGTTTAACAAAACAGGCGAGTTTATTACCAACGAACAAACCTTGTATGCACAAGCAAAAGAATTTAAAAATGTTTCGCCTCATTCTGGTTCCGCTTCGGCCAACAGTGTACATTCCGTTAGAAAAGGAGAAACCTTAGCCGGAATAGCTCATAAATACGGTTGTTCTGTAACCCAACTAAAAGATTGGAACAATTTAAAAAGCACTAATTTACAGGTAGGACAAAAAATAAACGTAAATAATAAAGCGACTGTATTTGTATCTAATAAACCACAAACCACAAGCAAAGACAAATACCATATTGTACAAGCCGGAGATACCCTATATAAAATAGCACAACAGAATGGAGTAAGCATTGATAAAATCAAAGAACTCAATTTAGGGATTAAAGAAAATTCCTTGAAAGTAGGCATGAAAATAAAAATTGCTTCGGTAAGTTAAATAACTATTCGTTTTGCAAAAAGTTAAGCTTTTACTTCCCTTTTACAGTACTCTTTTTTTGATAAGTATTTTATTTGTTTCTTGTGGAAATGGTAATTTCAAAGTATTACCCGATATAACCGGCAGGCCTGGCGATTTACTGGTAGTGATAGATACCGCCTACAAAAACACTCAAAGCGGAGAGGCGGTAATGAAACAATTTGCATCAGAGCAATACGGCTTGCCCCAACGAGAACCTCTTTTTAATGTAGTGATGGTGCCACATAAGGCGTTTACAAAAATTCTGCAAAGCAGCAGAAACGTGCTTTCTGTAAATATACATTCCAAATATTCTCCTGGGTTTTCAATTCAAAAAGAGGTGTGGGCAAGAGGGCAGGTTGTTATCAATGTGTTTGCTCCCGATGATGCTACCGCTTCAAAAATCATAAATGCAAACGGACCCAAAACCGTTTCTTATTTGCAAAAAGCAGAGGTGGAGCGATGGCAGCAACATTTTGCTAAAATACCCGATACAAAAAAAATACAAGAAATAGAAAATTTTTTAGGATTTACATTGGCATTGCCTACGGGTTATTTGCCTATGCTAAAAAAAGAAAACTATTTATCCTTAAGGCAAGATAAAAGAATAGGCGAGCATATCATTACACAATGCATTTCCATGTGGCATTACCCCTTTGTAAGCGATAGTACATTTACCTTATCTAACATAATTACGGTGCGAGATTCGGTTACAAAAAAGTATCAACGAAGTGTAGCCAAAAACGCTTATATGGAAGTATATAAAGAGTTACCGGCTCTAAAAAACGAAATAAACCTGAATGGAATGTATGCCACAGAAGTTCGGGGATTGTGGAGTATGGTAAACGATTTTATGGGTGGCCCTTTCGTAAATTATACTTTTGTAGATGAAAAAAATGCCCGGGTAATTTGTATTGATGTTTATGTGTTTGCCCCACAGTTCGATAAGAGGGAGTATTTGCGGGAACTAGAAGCAATTGCTCTTTCAGCTAAGCCGGTTTTACGAGAGCATTAATTTGTCTTATTTCCGAAAGAGCTCTTATCATAGAGCGATTTGAATTGTAAATTTCCATCAACATATTTAAGACGGATGAAATTTCAATTCCTTCGGTTTTAAATTTTGCCGATTTTTTATAAACCAGCTCAATTTCTTTATTGCTAAATTCCTTATTCTTGGCAATCAGGTCGGGAATTTCATCTTCGTCTGTAAATGCTTCGTTTACGTTTAATACGGCATCAATGTGTGTATAAAAAGTTTTTTGGTAAAATACGATTTCGCGGTACAGCTCTTGTAAATATTCTTCGGTTGAATTTTTAATTTCATTTAAATTATGTTCGATATCCTTTAAATATTTTGCCGAAAGAGAAGCGTTTCGCACCGAAAGAATAACCATGCTTAAAATTTTCGATTCGCTTTCTATTAGCTCTCCTTGCTGAGTTTTTGCGTAAAACGAGGCAATCTCCGATTCGTATTTTTTAATTTTTTCGTACTCCTCCAGATATGAAAAATCTGAACCGAATAGGGTTCCATTTTTTTCTTCATTGCATATTACTTGTTTATTAAACCGCAATACAAATTCTATAAACAAATGCGATTCCATTTTAAGAGCTTCTACCGAGGCCTCACTTACAGAGGGGGCAACACTTTTTAGGTGGCTTGAAAAACCTGTTTTTTTTTCTTTAATTAGTATAGTGATAAGTTTTGCAAACTGAGCCAACAAAGGTGTAAAAATAAGCACTCCAAGTAAATTAAAGGTGCTATGAAAGGCTACTAATGCCATTAATTTTTCCTCAAAACCTAATATATTATTTACAAAATAGAGGAGAGGATGAATAAAAATAAAGGCAATAACCGCAGTAAAAAGGTTAAAGAAAAAATGACTGAATCCTGCTTGCTTTTTAATAGTATTGCCGCCTATGCTTCCTATCAGGGCTGTTAAAGTAGTACCAAGATCAGAACCTATTACCATAGCCGCTGCCGATGTAAATGGCAAAATGCCGGCATCTAAGGCTGAAAGCACAATAACCATTACCGCAGAACTGGATTGAATAATGCCCGATAATACAAAACCAAGCAGCAAAAAAATAATGAGGGGTTTGCCTTGAAATGTGGAAATATCAAAGACAGAAGAAAAATCGCTAATGCCACTTTTCATATATCCAAGCCCTAAAAATAAAAACCCAAATCCGGCAATAAGTTTGCTTATATTAGAGAGTTTTTCGGATTTCGATAAGAAGATAAGTCCTAAACCTCCTATTGCTAAAAAAGGCATTACAAACGATTCGATATTGAATTTGAATCCGAGCGAGGCTACTATCCACCCTGTTACTGTGGTTCCTAAATTGCTGCCAATAATAATTCCAATACCGTTTTTAAGTTGTATAATACCTGCACCACAAAAAGCAAGTACCATTAGCGATACTAAAGAACTGCTTTGTAAAATAGCAGTAGAAAATATTCCGGCTAATACTGCTTTTACAGGGTTTCCGGTTTGTTTACGTAGAAATTTTTTAAAGGCTCTGCCCGACAATTTTTTTAGGGCTTCTTCGAGCATAAACATTCCGAATAAAAACAAACCTAAGCCCGCCAATACTTTCCATCCGTCAATTGAATCAAAATGCATAGGGCTAAGTTACGAAACCTAAAAGGTTGGTTGTATATTTTTATTCGGTTTCAATGATACGTAAATCGTCAAACCACACATTTTCATTGCCATTGTTCCACAAGTAAACACTAAGGGTGCTGTCATTCAGGCTTGGTGGAATGGTAAAGTTTAATCTTAAGGTTTTCCATTCTTTGTTGGCATCGGAAGGTAAATCGGTATGCATATAAAAATGTTGGGTGTTTTTTGCACTCACCACCAAGGCTCCTTTTCCATTGGCCGAGTTTCTTAAAACCGATATTTCGTATGTTCGTCCGGATTTTACTTGCAGCGGAATATCCAAACCAAAAATAAGTTCGTGAGTAAGTTTTGCAGAATACTTGCCACGGTAGGCTTTTTCGTTCGATTGGAGAAAGGCTCCTTTAAAGGTGTATAGAGAATCGGTTGAAAGAAAAACATCATTTTTTGCCCATTCCATTGTACAGAAAATGGAACGCACCGTTTTAATAGATTGCCTAAGAGCTATTGTATCTACCTGCAATAAATAAATTTTTTCTTTGTTTCCAAAATGGGTAAAGAGAAGTTGTGGGGTAGTTATTTTGCTGTTTTTATTTAGTAAGTCAAATTGGTTCAGTACCGATTCTACAATAGAATCATTATGTTGAGAAAAATAGATAAGCCACACAGGGCTTTTTTGTGCAAGTTCCCTTACCGTTAGCTCCTCTGTAAAATTTCTGATTTTAGAATCGTATAAAAGATACAAGAAGGAGTTTTTGTACAAATCAGATAAATAGGCTGCATAATTGGATTTTCCGTTGCCACTGTAAATATATCCGAAATGCAAAGCCGGTTCGGGTGTAGCACCTGTATTTTCGGTCACAATAAGTCGAGGAATCCGTTTATATTTTTCTAAAAAAGCATGGGTGGTTCTGCGAGGATTGTATACATTTTCGAAATACCCGTAAATGAAAATAGTTTTTAAAAAGAGCAAAACAAAAAACAAAGTAAAAAGAATTCTGGTGTTGGAGTAAGAATGTAAAAATGAAAATTTTGTAACGGAAAAATATTTTTTAGTCAGCATAAAAATTAAGTACAGAGAAGCAATACTGTAAATATGTACAGGAATAAGGTAATGGTAAGAATAATGTTTTGCAACTACGAGTATTTGAATAATGCAGGCAAAAAATATTCCTGCCAACAATCTTAAAAAGGGTTTTTCTTTTTCCGAAAAATTTAATTTATTGAAAAGTGTAAGTAGCAGAACAAATAAGGACAAACACAACACCACAGTAAATGAGGGTCCGGCAGAAAATATGTTGTATAAATTCTCAGAAAAAAGAGAACTTTCTACAAACTGGTTTTTCCCTGTTCCGTATTTACCCGTATGAGTAAAAATGCCCCTAATAAAATCTAAAAAATAGACATACTTGTTAAAAATGGGTAGCGTACAAAAAATAAAAGATACATTGCTTGTAATACCATAAAATACCCTATCTTTCCATCGGGTTAAAAGAATTAAGGGAATAACAAGAGCAGGAAAAGAAGAAAATTTTACAGCTAATGAAAGGCCGGCAATCAGTCCAAAAATAATGGCAAAAGGAGTTCCGTTCGTTTTTTGCTCAAATATAAATTTAATATAAAAGATTAGCATGGCTAACCCACACATTACAATAAAAGGCTCTGTCATTAAATTGGGTAAATACATACTAATAACAAAAGAAAACAAGGTGCTTGTTTGTAGAAATAAGGCGGAAATAGGATGGTGTGTTTTATTAAGAACTACTTTTCCAAGAATAAAAATGAGTAGTGCAACCAATAGTAAAATACACTGACTAATTATGAATAAATACATTTCGGGGTGCAGAAGCACATCGCTTGTTATATCATTAGAATTTCTGAAAAATGAAGTGATTTTAATAATCAGGGCAGCAAACAGCTGCACCGGGGTACCCGGATGATCCACATGGCCAATATCTCCAGTGCCATTGGCAATGTTAAGTCCGTTTAAAAGGTAGCAATACTGCGGGTCGCTCCACGACATGAAAAACTTGTATGTGTCGTATAGCTGCAAATTACCAAGCAGGTAAAGCAAAATAGGAATAATAAAAAGAAAAAACTTTTTTTTAATGCAAAAGTTCAAAGGCGGTTATTTAATGGAGTGGATGTAAGCGGAACACAAGTCAATCGTAGCTTGTATTCCTTTTTTATGAGTTCTTTCAGTTCCGTGCGAAGCGGCAACCCCCATTCCAATCAGAGCCACGCGTAAGTCGTTTCCCGCACGCAGTGCAGCAGACCCATCAGATCCGTAAAATGGATACACATCTACTTTGTAGGGAATTTTTTTCTTTTCGCTCAATGCAATCAGCTTTTTTCTGAAATGATAATCGTAAGGTCCGGAACTGTCTTTTGCACAGATAGAGCAAGATGTTTCGTTCCCTTGGCAATTATCACCCAGCACACCCATATCAATGACCAGTAGTTCTTTTACAGAAGCCGAATAACCCACGGCACCTCCATGTCCGACTTCTTCGTAAGTTGAGAAAAAAAGTTCTACAGGAATATTTTTGTTTTTAAATTGTTCGGCCAGTTTAAGGAGCACAAAGCAACCGGCTTTATTATCTAAAAATCTAGATTTTATGTATCCGCTAGGAAGTTCTCGGTAGCGAGGTTCTAAACAAATAATATCTCCAGGCTGTATGCCTAATTTTTGGGTGTCTTTTTTATTGTACACTTCTTCGTCAATGCGAATATGCATGGTAGCCATTTCACGCTTTATTGTTTCTTTTTGGTGGTTCGCGTGCGAAGAGGGATTATTTACGAGAATGGTTCCTGTGTAGGTTTTTCCTTTCATGGTATGTATTCGCACGTATTCGCCTTCGGCATTGGTAAGCGAAAGACCACCAAGCAATGAGAAAGCGAGGGTTCCATCGGCTTTTATTCCACTTACTATTGCTCCTAACGTATCGAGATGGGCAGCAATAGCTAAGCACGGGTTTTTCCCTAATGCACATTTAACAGCTCCTTTATTGGTGTATTCAGGATTCAAGCCAAGTAATTTCAGTTTTTTAAAAATGTATTCGCAGGCATTATGAGTATATCCTGTGGGCGAATCGATGGCAATCAGTTCTTCTAAAAGTTTATAGCTATGCATAGAAATAGGGTTTCGTTCTCAAAGGTATGCAAATAAAAAAAACGGTATTACAGAAGTTTTTTAAGTTCTTCTTTATTCATAACGCTGCTTTGTTTGTTTATTGATTCTATGTGTATGGCCGAAAGAATAAGAGAGATAAACTCTTCACTTAAACCTTTGTTAAGCCCTTTTTCCGTGCACATATTTACTACTTCTTCCCACCGCTCGGGCTGAAGAATTTTTATATTGTTTTGTTTTTTGTAGAGCCCTAATTCGATGATGGTTTGCATTCTTTTACTGAGTACATCAAATAATTCATTATCGAGCATATTTATTTTTTCGCGCAGTTTAATGAGTTCCGCTTCTTTGTTATGTAGGGCAG
Source organism: Flavobacteriales bacterium (assembly GCA_905339165.1). GTDB lineage: Bacteria > Bacteroidota > Bacteroidia > Flavobacteriales_E > Vicingaceae > BCD5. The sequence continues at coordinate 53,011 of CAJPFH010000030.1, read as the reverse complement.
GGTTATATTCTCTTATTACAAGGTGGCTAATGAGTTTGGAAAGGGCATTGGGTGTAATTTGTTGTTGGGCATCACTCCATGCTTTACCTGGATTAATATGGGATTCTATCATTAACCCGTTAAAATTCAAATCAAGAGCTTTTTGTGCAATTTGTAAGAGGGAATCCGTTTTTCCACAAATATGGCTAGGGTCGCAAAATAAGGGAATATGAGGGAGATGTTGTTTTAACTCTATGGGTATTTGCCACTGCGGAGGGTTTCTGAAATCTGAATTTCCGTAGGTAGAGAAGCCTCTGTGAATAGCTCCTAATTTATCAATGCCGGCTTTAGCTATTCGTTCAATTCCTCCTTCCCACAAGTTAATATCGGGATTTACCGGGTTTTTAACTAAAACAATAACATCTACCTTTTTTAGTGAGTTGGCAATTTCTTGTACAGCAAAAGGGTTTGCAGTGGTTCTGGCTCCTATCCACAAAATGTCCACCTCATGTTTTAAGGCTAGCTCAACGTGGGCAGGACTTGCCACTTCTACCGCAGTTTTTAAACCGGTTTCTTTTTTTGCACGTTGCAGCCATGTAAGCCCTATACTTCCTACTCCTTCAAAGCTTCCGGGTTTTGTTCTTGGTTTCCAAATGCCGGCACGAAGTATATGTACTTTTTGAGTTTGCGCCAATTGTATGGCTGTTTCCATCAACTGTTCTTCGGTTTCGGCACTACAGGGTCCGCTAATAATAGTTGGGATATGGTGAGAAAAGAAATGGTCAAAAAAAGAATTCATTTCAGAGAGTTAAAAAAGAGAAGAGGTAAAAATTATTCAGAAATCTGAATATCAATTTTGTCTTCCGGAACAATGTATGCATTCGGATAATGTTTTTGAATATCCATTAAAAACTTTGTGGCCTCTATGCGAGATGTAAAGTTTCCTACTCGTACTCTAAAATTAGGTTGCTGATAAATTTCGTAAGCTTTCGTTTTAGGGTAGTGTTGTAAAAAGGAAGTTTTAACTTTTCGGGCATCTTCTTTTTTGGAGCCCGAATGAATTTGAATTCGAAAACCGGAGAGTTTATAGGTTGTTCTGTAGCGTTCTAAATAATGATTAATTTTTGCGTCAACCATAATATTTTCGGAAGGGTTGGTTTGCGATACAGCAAGGTGGCAAAGCAGAGCAGAAGAAAAAAAGAGCAGTACAGATAAATATTTCATGGCGTAAAACATGGAACAAAGGTAAACAAAATTCTTGCCATGCTTGTTATAGCTCCACACACCGTTTTAAATTAATAATAGGGGAAAATGGCCAACAGTGGAGAAGGCTAAACAGCGAAATACCCAATTTTTTTTGTTTATTCCGAAATCATCGATACAATTTATTAGGAAGATGTAAAATTATAATTATTTAAAATTCAATATAAAAGCCCAATTCTAATTTAGAACGAATATAAATAAACATTAGTGTATTTAATTTATATGATAAATATTTTGAAAATAGAAGAATTTTCTAAATTTGTTCGCACTCATTCTATCTTTTTAACAAACAAAATGATTCAAAAAATGAAATTACGTCTATCAAGAGTGAACATTGGTTTAAAATCCTTTGCAGTTTTTATAATTGCCCTTGGGTATTCTGCCACCCCATTGTTTGCTCAAAATAATGGAGAATCCTTATTTAAGGCCAACTGTGCAGCCTGCCATTCCACCACATCTAAGAAATTAGTAGGACCCGGCTTAGAGGGTATTCAAACCAAAAGGAGTAAGGAATGGTTGTACAAATGGATTCAAAATTCGCAAGAATTGGTTGCATCGGGAGATAAAGATGCGATTGCTATATTTGAAGAGTATAACAAAATTGTAATGCCGGCACAAGCGGTAACAAATGAAGAAATAGACTTGATGTTGGAGTACATTGCAAACCCTCCTGTTTCTGCTGTGCCAAGTAGTAATGCTACTTCTGATAATTCTATTCCTGTAGTTAAAGAAACCCCGCTTTGGGTACCTATATTAGCCATTGTAGTACTACTGTTTATTATTGTAATGCTTAATATGGTTTACAAGTCACTGTACCAGATAGCAGCATCAAAAAATAACAACTAAGAATAAATAAATTTAAAACGCAGTTTCATGATTACATTTCTGATTTTTCTGGCCATTTTATTAGCAGTTACGGCTATTGTGCAAATGCTCAGTATATATGATTTAACAAGTGTTATAAAAGGGAGAAAAGCTTTTGAGGTTACAGAAAAAGAAAATAAAACACAGGCCTTTTTATGGCTCATATTTGTTCCTTCGTATTTTATCTTTATTCTTTGGCAGTATTTGGTTTGGGGAAAGTATATGCTTCCCGAATCAGCTTCGGTTCATGGAGAAAAAATTGATGGACTTTTTGCAACCACCTGGTCAATTATAATTCCTGTTTTTATTATTACACATTCCTTATTGGCATACTTTTGCTTTAAATATGTGTATAATAAAGACAGAAAAGCCTCTTTCTTTGCACACAACAACAAACTGGAGTTGGCTTGGACAGTAATACCTTCTTTAACTTTGGCCACACTTATCTTGTATGGCTTAAAAACATGGAATTCGGTAATGAGCCCCATTCCTGATGAAGCAGATAAAGTAACCATAGAACTTTTTGCCCGGCAGTTTGACTGGACGGCACGTTATGCAGGAGAGGATGAAAAATTAGGTCGCTCTCATTTTCGATTAATTAAAGGTTTTAACGCTCTAGGCGTAGACTCATCTGATGCAAATGCACACGATGATATTTTAGTAAAAGGAGAATTTCATCTTCCGGTAAATAAACCAGTTGAGTTTGTTTTTCGTTCGCAAGATGTGATACATAGTGCGTATATGCCTCATTTTAGGGCACAAATGAATTGTGTGCCTGGCATGGCCACCTTGTTTAATTTTATTCCTAGATATACAACAGCCGAAATGAAACAGAAAACAAATAATGAAAATTTTGATTACATCTTACTCTGCAACAAAATATGTGGAGCGGCACACTACAATATGCAAATGAAAATAATTGTTGAAAGTGAAGAAGATTACAATAAGTGGCTTTCGTCTCAAAAGAGATTTTTAGCATCTAATTAAACAAATAGTAAAAGTTTTATTAATACAAAATAAGTAGAAATGAGCACTACACACGAAGAACATTCTCATCACGAGCAAAGTTTTATTACAAAATATGTATTCAGTCAGGATCATAAAATGATTGCAAAGCAATTTCTGATAACCGGATTTTTAATGGGGTTTATTGGCATGATGATGTCTGTATTATTTCGTTTACAATTGGGTTGGCCTGGTGAAAGTTTTCCGATATTAACTTTTTTATTGGGCGAAAACTGGGCTCCCGATGGAGTGCTTACCCCCGATAAATATTTGGCACTCGTTACTATTCATGGTACTATAATGGTTTTCTTTTTGCTTACCGCAGGTCTAAGTGGAACATTCAGCAACTTGCTAATTCCTTTACAACTGGGTGCCAGAGATATGGCCTCTGGCTTTTTGAATATGTTGTCTTATTGGTTTTTCTTTCTCTCTTCAATTATTATGCTTATTTCTTTGGGAGTAGAAGGAGGGCCGGCTTCTGCAGGTTGGACTATTTACCCTCCACTTAGTGCCTTACCACAAGCTATTCCTGGTTCAGGACTAGGTATGACACTATGGTTAGTAAGTATGGCCATATTTATTGTTTCATCACTTTTAGGAAGTTTAAACTATATTGTAACCATATTAAACCTACGTACAAAGGGAATGAAAATGACAAGAATGCCTCTTACTATTTGGGCATTTTTAATTACTGCCATTCTCGGAGTACTTACTTTTCCCGTTTTATTATCGGCCGCATTGTTGCTTATATTCGACCGTTCATTTGAAACAAGTTTTTACCTTTCAGATATTGTAGTTGCAGGCACTGCATTAGATTTTAACGGAGGTAGTCCCATACTTTTCGAACACTTGTTTTGGTTTCTTGGCCACCCTGAAGTATATATTGTTTTGTTACCCTCATTGGGGCTAACCTCCGAAATTATTTCGGTAAATGCACGTAAACCCATTTTTGGCTACCGTGCTATGATTGGTTCTATGTTAACGATAGCCTTTATTTCTATTATTGTTTGGGGGCACCACATGTTTGTTACAGGGATGAATCCGTTTCTGGGTGCTGTGTTTACATTCACTACATTACTGGTAGCAATACCTTCGGCTGTAAAAGTGTTTAATTACCTTACCACTTTATGGAAGGGAAATATTCGATTTACTCCTGCTATGCTTTTTGCAGTAGGCTTGATTTCTACTTTTATTTCGGGCGGTTTAACCGGTTTAATTTTAGGAGACTCGGCTTTAGATATAAATGTTCATGATACCTATTTTGTGGTAGGACACTTTCATATCGTAATGGGACTATCGGCTGTATTTGGAATGTATGCCGGAGCGTATCATTGGTTTCCAAAACTTTTTGGACGCATGATGAATCATAATTTAGGAAAAGCCCACTTTTGGCTGACCATAACGAGTGTTTATGGGGTGTTCTTACCTATGCACTTTATTGGTTTAGCAGGTGTTCCCAGAAGGTATTATTCAAATTCTGCATTTCCTCTGTTTGATAGTTTTATTGACCTGAATGAAATTGTGAGTGCCTTTGCCATTTTAGCAGCCTTTGCACAGGTTTTATTTTTTATAAACTTTGTGTATAGTGCATTACGTGGTCCAAAAGCCACTCAAAATCCTTGGGATTCTAATACGCTAGAATGGACAACCCCAGTAGAACATATTCATGGTAATTGGCCGGGCGAAATACCTGCGGTACACAGATGGCCCTACGATTATAGCAAACCGGGTGCTGCCTCTGATTTTATTCCGCAAACCGTACCTTTGTCGGAATATGAAAAAGACGAAGGTCATTAACGCATTGAGTTTTATTTCTTACGGAAATGCCTTTAGTCTTTACACTAAGGGCATTTTTGTTTTATTGTTATTTCTTCTGAGCCAATCTTTAAGTGCCCAACATTTTGAAGATTCTATTAAATACAGTTTAAAACAAAAACCAAAACCCGTTTTAAAACTGGATTCTAAAAATGCTTTTGTTACCAATCTTAGTGTAAGAACCATTGGCGTTAAGGTGGGAATAGAGTTTAATAAAACCTTACAATTTGGCATTGGCTATAATTGGTTGAATACTTCAATAAAACACGATTTTATTTCTCAACATTCAATAACCGATACCATAGCAGGATATCTTAAATATCAATACTTATCGCCCTTTTTAAACTATACATTTTATAAAAGCAAGAAATGGGTTTTTAGTATTCCGGTGCAATTGGGCATAGGTAAAGCATACTACGAATATTCTACTCTTTCCAATAAAAAAAACAAATTGAATGAAGCTGTTATTCTAACTTATGAACCGGCCATAACGGTTGAATACAAGCCGATAAAATATATTGGCATTGGACTGGGTATTGGTTATAGGTTTGCATTTTACAATGAGTTAAGAAAACAAGAAACCTTTACGGCCCCGGTATGGACGGTAATTAGCAGAGTGTACTTTGGAGAGTTATACAGAGATATTTTTCCGAAAAAGAAAACGGGTTCATCAAATGAATTTGATGAACCCGTTAAAAATTAATTCATTACATGAAATCCTTTTGTGGAAGTTGCTTTATTTCCGGTTGAATCTTCTGCCTGAATAAAAACTTCAAAATCGGCCATATTTGTGGTTAAATTGGTAATTACAGAATCTAAGATAGTCAATTCCTTTAATGTTGTATTCTCACTTTTACTTAGATAAACAGAGTCAATGGTTGTATTGGTAACCTTCAGAAGCACATTTTTTAGTTTAGCATTATCGGTTACCTTAAAATTAATTTTAACCTTAGCCCCAATACTATAAAGGGAATTCAAATTGGCTAAGTAGGTGATAACAGGCAATTCTTTATCGGGGTCTGTTTTTAGTTTTGGGTTCATTGTTTCATCATCCGTTTTTTTCTTGGCACAAGAAATAACTGTAAACACGAACACGGAGAGAATTGTAAAAATGAAGATCTTTTTCATAGTTAAATAGTTTTAGTTGTTTTTTATTAGTTATTTTTTCCACCCTCTTTCATCCAATTTTTTATTTTACTTATTTGTTCATCAGATATTTTTCCGGAAGGAGGCATTACAGAAAGAATACCTGTTAAGTGTTTGTATAATCGGCTGTTTTCGGGTGTTACAGTATCGATATAAGAGGCGTTAAACCCCGTATTTATCAACTGGTCGTAAGAACAACAAGGCAGTAAATTTAGTTTTGCATGTAGTTCTGAATGACACGCGGTACAATTTGAATTAAAAATAGGTTGTATTTCTTTTGAATAGCTTATTCTATTTGTATCATTTTGTACAGTATCTTGCGGAACAGGGCCGGTTAAAACAAAAGGGCCTTCATCTTTATTACATCCCTGAAATACGAATAGAGTCATGATGCATACCGATAGAAATATTTTAAAGTAGTTTCTCATAAAATTAAAAATTTAGTTATCTAGTGCACCTTGGCTTATCCAAGTATAAATTGTATCTATTTTACCCTGCGAAAGTTTTTGTCCATTTTTTGGCATCAATGGGTAAATTCCAACCAAATGCAAATACAAAATGCTTTGTTTAGGAACTGAAACATTAACGTAGGGGGCACTAAAACCATCGGTTAATAATTGTTTGTAAGCAACATTTGGCCTAAGGTCTAACTTGGGATGCTGAGGGTTGTGACACCCTTGAACACAGTTAGCAGGAAAGATAGGTTTTATATCGGTATTAAAAAGAATAGTGTAGGGAAAAACCGTTGGCTCAGGAATAGTTGTGGGGGTGGTATCGGTAGGAGAGGGAACGGTATCTTGTGGCTTTGGAAGAGGTAATGCCATTTTCTTAACAAAAGGCCCCTCGTCTTTGGCACAAGAAAAAGCAATTAAAGAAAGTAAACTTATAAATATCAATGGATTTATTATTTGGGTTATACTATTTTTCATAAACAGAAGATTTAGTTTGATTTATTTTTTCTCCAAAAACTTCGTTGTAGGTTAAATCCTATCATAAATTCAGCATTTGCAGCATTTACAGAACTTGCCGTATAAATTTGTGTTTCTAAAATTTTTGAAGCAGTACTTGCGAAAAGTTGAAAGGTATGCCCGGGAGTTCCAAATTCAAAACCAATAGAAACAGGGTCGTAAAACCGATTGCCTCTGTTATTAAAAACGTGAGCATATTCCACTACAAATGCAGAACTAAAACCAATTTTATATCTTGCTCCAGCCGATAATGCCAGTGTAAAATTATCTGTATAGGGGGTGGCTAAGTTTTGGTAAATAAAAACCGGATTCACTTGCATCGAAAACCTTTCACTTATACGTGATGAGATAATGAATTGAGTATTGTAAGCAAAACGGTGTGATGGTTTGTAAAAGAAAGCTGTTGAATCGTCTTCGAAAAACGAATTTTTGGGCACAGCAGGAAATTTTTCACTACGTATGGACGAGTTGAAGAACAGAGAAATAGAAACGGGCATTTTAAAATCAACCGTTTGTTTTGCCAATAAGTATTTCCCTTCAATATCATAGGTTTTAAAAACATTGGTTCTTCCAATTTTGAAATAAAACCGGTCGGTAATGTTCCATGCAAAGGCAATTCGCATTACAGCCGGTAAGTCTAGTCCCAAAAATTGTTGTGTTAAACTGGAATCAATTCCAATTTTTCCAAAACGGTGCTGAATTTCAAATGCCCAAGAATTGGAAGGCATTATTGTGGTAGTTTGTGAATTGATGAGTTGAGTTCCGGTAAAAGCATTTTCCGAAAATTCCTTAGTTGTTAATGTATCTGTTTTTTGTGCATATGTTCTAAGGGGTAGTACACATGCCAAAAAAAGCAGAAGAATCAGATATTTTTTCATAAAATTTATTTTAGGGTTCGTAAATAATTTACAAGTTGCCAACGTTGTTTTATGCTTAAACTTGTTTTGTATGAAGCCATAGCTCCTCTGCCTTCTGATATTTTCCAAAAAATGGCCCCATCTGTTTGTTCGTTAAATTCTACAGTTGAGAAATCGGCTGGTTTTGGATTTAAATTATTCGAAGCAGGCCCATCGCCCTTTCCTGTTTGGCCATGGCAGGTCCAGCATAATTTATTAAAAAGATGCTTTCCCGCATTAATGGAGGCTTGATCGGCAGGTATTGAATTTGCTACTTTATCTGCACTCTCTGGTGCTTTCCATCTAGTGTTGTCGATATTTACATATAAATTTTGCATTACAGAAAATACCGATACTATAAGTACTAGTACTGTTTTCATAATTTTTGAATTTAAAACGTAACCAAAAGGATTAAAACTCCCTTGGTACCATTTAAAGTTATTTTTGGATATTTTACACTGCTTTTAAAGCGAATTATCTATAAAATAAAGCAGAAGGAGTTAACAAGAAATGTGCTGAGGAGGAGGTGCTATGGGAGTTTTAAAATATTCACTTACTTTAGAATCTTTGAAAAGAGTATATTCAAAAGTTGATTCTGTTCGAAAGATTTTTTTTGAACAGCAATTTATAATAGGAAAGAAAAACACTTCTTTATTTTCTGTTTTTATGGGTTTTGGTTTGGAAGATGGACGTTCATCATCGGCAATAAGTTTTTTTATTTGCTTTGCCAAAAAGCATTTTCCATTACACTGCATTTTAGGCTTATCATTGTTTTCGCATTTTTCTCTAGCGATAGATTCCTTGTAAATAGAATATTCTATAAAGGGTACGACAGGCTTTACCAACACACTCGTATAAATTAAAAGTAAAACAATCCCAATGGCGGCCCTCATAATGTACCAAAATTAAATAGAATACAGTAGATGAATGTATGAGAGGAATCATAAAAATGCAACAAGTAATTTTTTTTAGATGAATTGAATATTTAATGCGATATAATGGTGTTTTTCGTACTTTAGCATTTCAAAATGAAGCCCATTGTAAACATAAAAAAATTATTGTATCAGTACGATTGTGTTATTATTCCCGGTTTTGGAGGATTTGTTAAAAACCCATGCAGTGCCGAGTTGAATCCATTTAACCTTACTTTATATCCGCCTACAGCAAGAATAACCTTCAATAAAAACCTTCAGAACAATGATGGATTACTTGCAAATTATATTTCAGAAACCGAAAATATATCGTATGCAGAAGCATTGCTGCAAATAAAAGACTGGGTAACAACAACTCAAAATGACTTAAAAGAGAATAAAAAAGTAGAAATTGATGGACTAGGCTTTTTTCATATCGATATAAACGATAAACTTATTTTTACCCAAAGCAAGGAGTTTAATTTTTCAACCGAATCATACGGCTTATCTCCTGTTTTAGCAATACCCGTTGATCGCGAAAAATTACCTGAAAAAATGAAGAGGGAGGTAAAAGCGGCCAACATTGAGGTGCAAAGAAAAACAAGCAAAGCAAAGAGGTATCGAGTGGCTGCCATTTTAATGCCCCTACTTATTTTATTAGTGGTTATCCCTTTTCTTATACCTAAAGGAGTTAATTCTTCGCATTATTCGGATATGCTTCCTTTTACTTTTTTAAAGAAAGCTACCTACTCTGAAAGAGAAATCCTTGAAACTGAAACAGCGGAATCTTCCGTTTCGTTTGAATTTAAAAATGAGTTAGCGAACGTGCCGGATACGATTCGCTATATTTCAGTTCCGCTTTATGAAGGAGGAAGTTCTGTTGTGGTACGTTTAAAAGAAGCAGAAGCGGTAACCACATTTGTTAAAAAAACAGAGCGTATGTCTTTAAACAGTTATTATGTTGTAGGAGGGTGTTTTTCGGTGTATGAAAATGCACAACATTTCTTAAACAAACTACAATCCGAAGGGTATAATGCTTCTATAATAGGTAAACGCAAAAATTTATTTACGGTGGTTTACGGCACTTATTCAACTCGTAAAGAGGCTACCGAGCAACTACAAGCTATTCGTGAAAATAACACTTCTGCCTGGTTACTTAAAAATTAATTTTCAGGTTGTTATTTCTGTTTCTAAATGCACTCTTGTTTTAATAGAATTAGATATTAGGCAGGCAGTTTCCGATTTCTGTAATATGCGTTCGGCTTTTTCTTTTTGAGTAATATCGGCAACTACCAGAACAGGTTTTAGTATAATTTCAGTCATTAAAAATTTACCCTCTACTTTTTCTAAAGTGCCTTGAGCCGAGCAGCTAAAATCTTTAAATTCAAATTTTGAGTATTCGGCAATAGCCAAAAAGGTGGTCATAAAGCAACTCAATATGGAAGCCGTAAAAAGGTGTTCAGGACTCCAAATACCGGGTATACCTTTTTCAAATTCAGGAGGGGTAGCCACCTCTATTTTACTAGGTAGTTCTGGCGAGGACACAATGCCCTTTCTCCCTTCTTCCCATTTTAGGGAAACATTGTAAGTGTGTTTATCCATTTTTAATAATTAAATTAAGTTTAACACGCGAAGAAGTTTATCGTTCACTTCTTTGGCATGAGTTTCAATATTCGAATTACCAATGGCACCCATAGCAGCAACAGGGTTTATGATGGCCACTTCAATTTCTCCTGTTTCCAATTGGCGAAGTGTTACGTTGCAAGGTAGCATAGTGCTTATGGTGGGTTCTATGCTTAATACTTTGTCGGCATAAACCGGGTTACAAGCACCTAAAATGACGTGAGGCAAATAATCTTTGTCTAGCTTTTTTTTCATGGTGGCCTGGATGTCAATCTCTGTTAACACTCCAAAGCCTTCAGTTTTTAATGCTTCTTCAACTTTTGGGCGGATACTTTCTATGGAGGTTCCGCTAATTTTTTTTGAATGATAGTAGTTCATAATATTTTTTTAATTACAGAGCAAAGTTATTCAGTACTGTTTTAGTAGTTTGTTACAAATGTTACCTAAAGGGGTAATTATTCGAAATAGATGTTGAATTGAAGAAACATTTTTTTAAATTCTTGATAAATTTCTTCTTGTTCGGAGGGTTCTGTAGCCGCATCAAATTTTTCCGACAACTCAATGTAAGGGGCAAACCATTTGTGAAGCTCGTCATGCGCCTGTTTTTTCATGGTACAGTTAGAGGGTAGTTCACGGATGTTTTTATCAATAGTTTAAGCCAACAGGGTATAATCCGTATTTTCTGAGTTCTCAAATTCGTTTACCGCAGTTTCCATATTTCTAATAAAAACAATCATGTTTTCGGTGACGTTCCATTTGTTTCCATTATTCAGTTGTAGGGTTTCTTCTTCTAAAGATGTTTCCGGAGTAATAGAAATTTCACTCTCGTGTAGGGTTTCGGTTTTACAAGAAAAAAGTAAAACGGAAAATAGGGTGCAAAAAAGAAAATTTTTCATAGCAGATTATATTTTAATTTGTTTTTTCATTTTGTCTACAATATCAAATACAGCAGGGCAAACAGAAATGTTAAGGTAGGTAATGTTTAGTATTTCTTTCATATTTTTCCGATCGGTATGTGGGTACTCTTTGCAGGCTTTAGGTCTTACTTCGTAAATACGGCAGGTGTTATCGGATTTTAAAAATACACAAGGCAGTTGGTTTAGCACCATATCATCATCTTCGTCTTTATGCAAATAGTTCTGAACAAAATCACCGGCTTTCATTTTTAGGTGCTTCGCAATGCGTTCAATATCTTTTACGGTAAAAAGAGGGCCTGTTGTTTTACAACAATTGGCACAATGTAAGCAGTTTGTAAGCGAAAAAACTTCTTGATGAAGGGAGTGAAAAACATCATCTAACACACGATTATTTTCTTTTTTTAATTTTTCAAAAAAGCGATGATTCTCTTTTTTATTCAAAAGAGCCTTCTGTTTAAGGTCTTTTATATTGGTTGGCATAGGCAAAATTACATAAAGCAAATAGGCAATTATTTTTTTAAACTACATATTTTTTTCAGTAGTTTAGCACTTCCACAAATTGCATCAATGGAAGAAAAAGTTTTGCCCTTGAAAGAGCCTTTTGCTATATCGGAAAACACATTGCTTAAAGCATGGAGGTTGTTATGTGCCGCCAAAGCGATGAGTGAACTATTTGAAGAGAATAAATCGGTAACATCTAAATATGTACACGCAACCTCCCGTGGGCATGAGGCTCTGCAAATTGCTGTAGGTATGCAGTTAAAACCATGCGATTGGGTTGCTCCATACTACCGTGATGATGCCATGTTGTTGGCAATAGGCTTAAAGCCATTTGATTTAATGTTGCAACTTTTAGCAAAACGCAAAGACCCTTTTTCAGGCGGAAGAACGTATTATTGTCATCCTTCCTTAAATTCATCGGAGTTTCCAAAAATTCCTCATCAATCTTCAGCCACCGGAATGCAAGCCATACCTACTACCGGAGTGGCAATGGGTATTCAGTATAAAGAAAAATTAAACTTAAACCAAGAAGAACAAAGCGAAAAACCGGTTGTGGTATGTTCTTTTGGCGATGCCTCCATTACCGAAGGAGAGGTGGCAGAAGCTTTTCAGATGGCTGCACTAAAGAAACTTCCAATTATTTATTTGGTGCAGGATAATGAGTGGGATATCTCGGCACATGCAAAAGAAATTAGGGCACAAGATGCCACACAATACGCCAAAGCATTTAGTGGAATAGAAACACGTACCATTAACGGGAGCGATTTTTTCGAATCATATACTACATTTAAAGAAGTAATAGAGATAGTAAGAAAAGAACGAAGGCCATTTTTAATTCATGCCAAGGTACCCCTTCTAAACCACCATACTTCGGGCGTAAGAAAAGAATGGTATAGAGATGATTTGCCAGAACAGCAAAGCAGGGATCCTTATCATTTGTTCTTCCATTCACTTACAAAACAAGGATTTAAAGCATCCACATTACAGCAAATAGAAGTAGAGACCAAAGAAAATGTACAGAATGATTATAACAAAGCAATACAAGAAGAAGATCCTAAACCCGAAGAAGTAAGCCATCATATTTTTGCTCCCACTCCCATTACCGAAGAAACAGGCGAACGTGCTCCGGCTCATAAACAACCCACCGTAATGGTAGATTCGGCTCTATTTGCCATTCGCGAATTGATGGAAAAGCACCCCGAGTGTTTATTATATGGGCAGGATGTAGGAGCCCGTTTAGGAGGAGTATTTCGTGAGGCAGCTACACTAGCCCAACAGTTTGGTAATACAAGAGTATTCAACACCCCCATACAAGAAGCCTTTATAATAGGCAGTACAGTAGGCATGAGTGCTGTTGGTTTAAAGCCTATTGTTGAAGTTCAGTTTGCAGATTATATTTGGCCCGGACTAAATCAACTGTTTACCGAAGTAAGTCGTTCGTGTTACCTCTCGAACGGAAAATGGCCGGTAAGTATGATACTGCGTGTACCCATTGGAGCTTACGGAAGCGGTGGGCCTTACCATTCTTCCAGTGTAGAAAGCGTACTAACAAATATTAAAGGAATAAAAGTGGCCTATCCTTCTACCGGTGCCGATTTAAAAGGGTTGATGAAAGCTGCTTATTACGATCCCAATCCGGTAGTAATGCTTGAACACAAAGGCTTATATTGGAGTAAAATTAAAGGAACTGAAGAAGCCAAAACCATTGAACCAGATGAAAATTATATATTGCCCTTTGGTAAAGCCCGCATAGTGCAAACAGCCGAGCAACTAAACATAGAAAAAGGAAACTCGTTGTGCGTAATTACGTACGGCCGAGGGGTGTATTGGAGCAAAAGCGCGGCAAAAAACTTTTCCGGCAAAGTAGAAATAATAGATATGAGAACCCTGGTTCCACTCGATGAAGAAACAATTTTTAACTCCGTAAAAAAACACGGAAGGTGCTTAATTCTTACCGAAGAACCTGTTTCTAACTCTTTTGCCATGGCATTGGCAGGACTTGTACAAAAAAACTGTTTCGAGTGGCTCGATGCTCCGGTTGAAATAGTAGGAGCATTGAATATTCCGGCTCTGCCCTTGAACTCCGTTTTAGAGGTCGCATATCTCCCTAACGAAGAAAAAGTGACTTCTGCAATCCATCAATTACTTTCATATTAAAATGGAAAGAAAAATAATAACCACCGCAACTACTTCTAAAGCAGTGTTAGAACTGCATCAAAGCAAGTTAGTGGTTATTCGAATTACGCAACCGGGCATGTTAGAGGCTTCTGATTTACGCGAAATACTTGATGCACAAATAAAACTAACCGGTAAAGTAAAAAGCGTAGTAGTGGTTATCCTTAAAGAAGATACAGATATTTCCACAGAAGCAAGAGAAATTATTTTCTCCGAAGAATTAACCCAGTATTCCCTAAAAGAAATCTATGTTTTAAAATCAAAAATTCAAAAAATACTAGCCGATTTTTATACCATATTTAATTCCACACCCGTTCCGGTTTTTACCTTTACTAAAGAGAACCCGGCAATAGACATGAGAACACGACTTTCTATTCAACACAATTTATAACAACATTTTTGTTTCAATGAATTTAAAATATTTATATATTTCTCTGATAAAAATTATGTGTTGCACACTATTCTGCTCATTGAATAGCGTAAGGGCCAACACCGTTATAGATAGTTTAGAAAAGAAAATACCATACCTAAAAGATTCTGTTTTAGTTGAAATGTATTGTGAACTATGCTGGCAATACCGATTTGTTTCAAGCGAAAAAGCAATAGAGTATGGAAATAAAGCCATTTCGTTGGCTAAACAAATCAACTATAAAAAAGGATTGGCACAAGCCTACAATGATCAGGGAATTATTTTCTACGATATACAGGAGTACGAAAAATGCCTTTATAACTACAAGGCGGCATTGCAAATTAGAAAACAATTAAACGACTCGGTTGGCATCGCTGCTCTATACAACAAAATGGCATTAATTTACCAACGAAAAGCCGACTGGGTAAATTCCTTCGAATACCAAAAACTCGCCCTCGATTTATACGAAAAACTAAACATGAAAAGAGAACTCGCTCTTGTTCTTAGCAACATTGGTATTTTACATTACGACATACGCAATTACAGCGAAGCTCTTAAGTGGTATAACAAATCAGTAGCTATATGCAAAGAAATAAATTTTACAACCGCACTAACCCGAAGTTATTTGAATATTGGAAATGTGTATTATACTCAAAAGGAGTATAATAAAGCAGAAGATTATTTTTTACTGGCAGAAAAGCAAAGCAGAGAAAATAACGATATTGAAGCCCTTTCCATTATATTAAACAACATTGGAGCACTCTACAAAGAAACCGAAAAAAAACAAAAAGCCTTTCCGTACTTATTGGAAGCTTTTGAATTAAGAGAAAAACTAAACGACCGCAGGGGAATGATTGCCACTCTTGTAAATATTGCTTCTTTACATATTTATTTCAATCAATATAACGAGGCTGTTATTAAATTAAAACAAGCAGAAAGCATATCTAAGCAAATAGACGCAAAAACAGAATTGCCCGGCCTATACAGTAATCTTTCTTTGGTTTACGAAAAATTGGGAAAATACAAAGAAGCCTTAGAAGCACAACGCTTATTAACTATTTATAGAGACTCTCTTGTAAACGAAAATCTGATAGAGAAAATTACCGAGATGAGTACTAAATATGAAACCGAAAAAAAAGAAAAAGAAAATTTAAAACTGCTTTCGGAAAACAAAATAAAAGATTTAAGAATTCAGCAAGAGCAAAAACAAAGAAAAAGTATTTTTCTTTTTTCGGGTGCCGGTTTTCTTTTCCTCATTATATTCTTTGCTCTGCTTATCAGTCGTAATAACATTAAGAAAAAATCGGAATTGGAATTAAAAATAAGTGAACAACAAGCCTTGAGACTTAAAGAAGTGATTGAAGCAGAAGAAAAAGAACGCAAGCGCATTGCTCAGGAACTGCACGATGGATTAGGTCAACTTCTGTCTTCGGCAAAATTAAATGTTTCTAGTTTGGAAGAAGATATTGAACCCGATGACAAAGAAATTTTTGGAAACGCTTTAAACCTGATAGACGAAGCCGTACATGAGGTAAGAAACATTTCGCACAATTTAATGCCTGCCACATTAACACGCTATGGCCTGGTAAAAGCAATAGAAGAGCAAGTAAGAAAAATAAATTCATCGAATAAAGTAGAAATCTTTTTTGAGAATAATGTAAATAACAGAATTAACGAAACCATAGAAGTGGCATTATACCGTATCGTTCAGGAAGTAGTAAACAATATGATTAAACACTCCCAAGCCAATACAATAAAAATTTTACTTAGCCAACAACATTCAAAGGGAATACTTGTTATTTCAGACAACGGAAAAGGTTTTGATACAAAGCTGATAGAGCAAAGCAAAGGAATAGGGTGGAAAAACATTTATTCAAGAGCCGCCATCATTAATGCAACCATTAATGTAACTTCGGCAACAGATAAAGGAACCCAAGTAGAAATTGATTTTTTAATGTAAAAATGGAAAAGAAAGAACCTATAAAAATACTATTGGTAGACGATCATCAAATGTTTATAGATGGAGTAAAAGCCCTTTTAAGAAAAGAAAAAAAATTTGAAATCGTTGGAGAAGCATTAAATGGAGAACAAGCTCTGTCCTTTATTACAAATCATGATATAGATATTTTAATTACCGATATTAGTATGCCGGGCATATCGGGAGTGGAACTAACTAAAAAAGTAAAGAAAAATAACCCCGAAATAAAAATATTAGTACTTACCATGTTTAACGATAGGCAGGTAATTAGCGAAATAATTATGGCCGAAGCAGAAGGATACATTCTAAAAAATACAGGCAAACAAGAATTGATACATGCATTAGAAAAAATTGCCGATAATGGAACCTTTTTTTCAAATGAGGTAGTAAATATTATGGTGGAAAATTCAGCCATTCAGCACGCAGAAGCGGATATTCGTGTGGATGTTTTAACCGAAAGGGAACTGGAAATATTGAAACTTATTTGCTTGGAACTAACCAGCGAACAAATAGCCGAAAAACTGTTTATAAGCAAGCGCACAGTAGATACCCACCGAAAAAATATTATTGATAAAACCGGAATTCATACTCTGGTAGGACTTATAAAATTCGCCCTTCGAAATAAATTGGCATCTATTTAAATACGTATTGTTACGTAGAGAAACAAAATAAAAAAATAGTGTACTTGCATTTAAATTGAGTACACATGAAACCAATAAAATTAACCTTAAGAGAAACGGAAATAGTGAAATTGATTATGCAAGAAAAAACCAGCGTTGAAATATCCGATACGCTTCGCTTAAGCATAAGAACAGTAGATACACACCGAAAAAACATACTCCGAAAAACAGGCATTAAAAATTTAGTAGGGCTTACCAAATATGCCATTCAAAACGGTTGGCTCCCCGACTTCTATTATAAAAAATAGAAAAGCGGTAATAATTTCATTCAACAAAAAAAATTCATTCCATCAAGTTTTCTTACTTTCGAAAAAAAATAGAAAAATGAAGGAAATAAAAGAAGCGGCATCCTATCTTCAGTTAAAAGGAATCTCCGCCCCCTTAGCGGGCATTATTTTAGGTACAGGATTAGGAGGAATGGTAAAAGAAATTGAAATCATTACAGAAATCAGTTATTCCGAGATTCCCCATTTTCCTGTTTCAACGGTAGAATCGCATAGCGGAAAACTAATATATGGTACCCTGCATGGCAAAAAAGTATTAGCCATGCAAGGCCGCTTCCATTATTACGAAGGGTATAGCCTTGCTCAAGTTACCTTTCCGGTTAGGGTTATGCATCACTTAGGAATAAAATATTTACTTATTTCTAATGCGGCAGGTACTGTAAACGAAAAATTCCGAAAGGGTTCATTAATGTTGTTAAACGACCATATTAATCTATTGCCCGATAATCCGCTGAGGGGAAAAAATTTAAACGAGCTAGGTCCTCGTTTTCCCGATATGAGTCAACCTTACTCATTAGAATTGAACAAAAAATTAGAAAAAATAGCTGCCCAAAACAATATTATGCTGCACCAAGGGGTGTATGCCGTGGTAAGTGGACCAAACTTAGAAACACGTGCCGAATATCGCTTTATGCAGCGTATTGGAGCCGATGCAGTGGGCATGAGTACTGTACCCGAATGCATTGTAGCCAACCACATGGGCCTGCCTTGTTGTGCCATTTCCGTGCTTACCGATGAGTGTTATCCTGAAACACTAAAACCCGTAGATATAGCAGAAATTATAGCAGTAGCCAACGAAACCGAAAAACAACTTACTCTTATTTATAGTCTTCTTATTAGGGAATTGTAATTTTCGGTTAAACGAATGATTTCGTTTTTTTTCATTACTTTTTGCTGATTAAATTCGATATTTGCTTACTATAAATCGAGAAAAAAGATATGTGGGCTAAACTGGCAACATTACTCCTACGAAATCGTTTAGTAATGTTAATTTGTGTGGCAGTCATTACTGCTATAATGGGTTATTACGCACAATTTGCACGTATGAGTTATCAAATGGCTCAGGTGTTACCCAAAACCGATTCTACTTTTCAGGCTTTTGCACAATTTCAGCAAACTTTTGGAAAAGAAGGTAGCGTGGTGGTGTTAGCCATCAATACTCCCGATTTTTGGACATTAGAACAGTTTAATAAATGGTACCAGTTTACCAAATCTATTGAAACCATAGAAGGAGTAGATAATGTCATTTCATTAGCCAATGCTTATAACCTTACAAAAGAAGATTCTGTAAAAAAATTCAGGTTAGAGCCTATCGTTTCAACACCAGCCACATCGCAACAACAAGTAGATAGCATTAAACACATTGCACTTAATTTGCCGTTTTATAAGGGATTTCTGTATGCCGATTCATCGTTGGCAACCATCATGGCGATTACGTTAAACGAAAAAGTATTTGGCTCATCGGAAAGAGTAGAACTTTTTTCTAATCTACAAAAACAAATTCAGCAGTTCGAAAAACAAAGTGGCATAGAAATTCATGCATCGGGTTTGCCCTATATCAGAGCAGTTACAAGCAATAAAATTTCTAAAGAAATTAAACTTTTTTGCCTCTTGGCAGCCTTAGTTACTGCAGTGGTGTTGCTTTTATTTTTTCGTTCTTTTAAGGCCATGCTTTTCTCTATGGTGGTAGTAGGCATTGGAGTATTATGGGGCGTAGGTTTTATAGGGTTAATAGGTTACGAAATAACCATTTTATTGGGCTTGGTCCCCCCCCTCATTATTGTAATTGGAATACCCAATTGTGTATACCTAATCAATAAATACCATCAGGAATTTAAAGCCCACGGAAATAAAATAAAAGCATTAGCAAGAGTAATAAGTAAGGTAGGAACGGCTCTTTTTATGACGAACGCTACTACTGCTCTTGGTTTTGCAACTTTTATTTTTACCGACAGTAAAATATTATTTGAATTCGGTGTGGTAGCTTCATCATGTGTAATGATGCTCTTTATGTTATCTCTGGTTTTAATCCCTTTAATATTCAGTTACCTTCCTCGTCCGGAAATTCGCCATACCAAACACCTCGATCGTAAATGGGTGTTTAAAGCGGTTGAATCGCTCATACACCTAATCAGTAAAAAAAGAAGATGGGTGTATGTTTCTGCACTGTTAGTATTTGCGTTAAGTATGTATGGTATAACACGTATAAAAACTACAGGAAGAGTAGCTGATGATGTACCGCACAAAGACAAAGTTTACACCGATTTAAAATTTTTCGAAAACACATTTAACGGGGTTCTTCCTTTAGAAATTATTATCGACACAAAAAAGAAAAACGGAGCCCTTCAGTTACCTACACTTAAAAGAATTGATGAATTGGAAAAATTACTCGAAGAATATCCCGAGCTCTCGAAACCCATTTCGGTGGTAGATGGAGTAAAATTTGCCAAGCAAGCCTTTTATAATGGAAATCCCAACAAATACCAGTTGTTTAACAATAACGAAAAAAGTTTTTTAGCCCCCTACCTTAAAGCGGCAAAAGGAAATCAAGACCAACTGAAGGCTTTTTTAGACAGTACCAAACAAATTACCCGAGTTTCAGTTCGCATGGCCGATGTGGGAACCAGTAAAATGGATTTGTTAGTACAAGATTTAAAACCTAAAATTGATTCTATCTTTGAACCCGACAAATACCATGTACAACTAACCGGAAGCAGTGTGGTGTTTTTTAAGGGCACTACGTATTTGGTAAAAAACCTCTTTATTAGTATCTTTATTGCTATTGTTTTAATAGCATGCATCATGGCATTGCTGTTCAGTTCTTTTAAAATGGTACTCATTTCTTTGGTACCTAATTTATTGCCATTAATTACCACGGCAGGCCTGATGGGGTATTTTAATATTCCTTTAAAACCATCTACCCTACTCATTTTTAGCATAGCCTTTGGAATTAGCATAGATGACACCATTCACTATCTGGCTAAATACCGCCAAGAATTAAAGCATCATAACTGGAATATTAAAGAAGCAACCATAGTAGCGATAAGGGAAACAGGAGTAAGCATGATATACACTTCCATTATTTTGTTTTTTGGTTTTGGAGTGTTTACTGCTTCCGATTTTGGAGGTACGCAGGCCCTCGGACTGTTAGTTTCTCTAACCCTATTATTCGCCATGTTTTCCAACCTTATTATTCTGCCTTCTTTACTTCTTTCGCTCGATAGAGCTGTTATTACAAAAAGTTTTAAAAGCGAACCGCTTCTTCAAATAATAGATGAGGAAGAAGATATTGAATTAGATGAACTGGAAATAAAAGAATTAGAAAACGGTACCCCTTAATAATATTTTTATGAAAGGAATTATTTTAGCCGGAGGATCCGGTACTCGCTTACACCCACTCACTATAACCGTAAGTAAACAACTAATGCCTGTTTACGATAAACCCATGATTTATTACCCACTCTCTACACTTATGAGTGCAGGAATAAAAGATATATTAATTATTACCACTCCACACGATAATCCTTTTTTTACCAAACTACTAGGAGATGGCTCTCAGTTAGGTTGTAATTTCCAATATGCAATACAAGAAGTTCCCAATGGGCTTGCTCAAGCCTTTGTTATTGGTGCAGAGTTTATAGGAAAAGAGAGCGTTTCTTTAATATTAGGAGATAATATATTTTACGGAACAGGCCTGCATGAAACTCTTTTCAGAGCCAAAAACCCTCAGGGAGGTTTTGTATTTGCATATCATGTATCCGACCCCGAAAGATATGGTGTGGTAGAATTTAATAAAGAAGGAAAAGCTATTTCTATAGAAGAAAAACCAAGCAAACCAAAATCAAATTTTGCAGTGCCCGGATTATATTTTTACGATAACAATGTAATTGAAATAGCTAAAAATCTTAAGCCTAGCTCCAGAGGAGAATACGAAATTACCGATGTAAACAAAATGTATCTTCAACAAGATAAATTAAATGTACTGATTATGGACAGGGGCACCGCCTGGCTCGATACCGGTACATTTAAATCTCTTATGCAAGCGGCACAATATGTAGAAGTAATAGAAGAACGACAAGGACTAAAAATTGGCTGTATAGAAGAAGTGGCCTATAATATGGGATTTATTGATGCCCTTCAGTTAGAAAAACTGGCCACCCCATTATTAAAAAGTGGTTATGGAAATTACCTGATGAATTTGCTCAAACAATGAACAAAATATTAATAACAGGAGGAGCTGGTTTTATTGCCAGTGCATTAGCCGAAAAACTTTCGGAAGATGCCAAAAATTTCATTGTAATTGCCGATAATTTAAGTACAGGAGGCAGAGAAAAAATCCCATTTTCTAAACACAACAACATAAAATTTATAAAGTGCGATGTAAATAGACTTTCCGATATTACCAGTGTATTTCATGCTTTTTCTTTCGATTTTGTTTTTCATTATGCTGCACTGGTAGGAGTAAAAAGAACATTGCAAAATCCGGTAAAAGTGCTTAGAGATATTTCCGGTATTAAGAATATTCTTAACCTTTCAAAAAATACCGGAGTAAAAAGGGTGTATTATTCCTCTTCTTCCGAGGTGTATGGCGAACCGGTAGAAATACCGCAAAACGAACTTACTACTCCATTAAACTCGCGTTTGCCTTACGCTATTGTAAAAAATGTAGGAGAAGCTTTTCTGAAAGCATACAAAACAGAATTTGATTTAGATTATACCATATTCCGTTTTTTTAATACCTATGGTCCAAAGCAGAGCAAAGATTTTGTGGTATCGAAATTCATTCAATCGGCACTAAAAAATGCACCTATTACTATTTACGGCAACGGAAGTCAAACCCGTACCTTCTGCTACATTGATGATAATATAGACGCCACTACCAAACTATTTTACGAAAATCTGAATATAAACGAAGTAATAAATATTGGCAACGACAAAGAAACCTCAATCTTAGAACTAGCAAAAATAATTTTAGAATTAACCAAATCTAAATCCGAAATACAATTTTTACCACCTCTCGAAGAAGGCGATATGAGCAGGCGTTGCCCCGACATTTCAAAAATGAAAGGCATATTAAATCGCGAACTGATTCCATTGGAAGCGGGATTAAAAAAAGTTTTAGAAAACACAACATTTATTGTTTAGCTTGAATCCATATTCTGCATATCAAACCTTATTCGATGAAAAATTAAATGATTTTCTTCTGTCCATCGATAAAACTCCTGCCTCATTATATCAGCCAATGCGTTATATATTTTCTTTGGGCGGAAAACGTATTCGCCCCCTTTTGGTATATATAGCCAATGATTTGTTTAACGGAAAAACAGAAAATGCAACTCCCATTGCCTTAGCGGTAGAAATATTTCATAATTTTTCGTTGATACACGATGATATTATGGATAAGGCTCCGTTACGCAGAGGAAAAACCACAATTCACGAAAAGTGGAACAACAATGTAGCGATATTAAGTGGAGATGCACTGTTGGTTACAGCATATCAGCAATTCGAAAAGGTAAAAACCGAAAAAATCATTTCATTACTATCTATATTCAGCAAAACGGCAGCCGAGGTTTGTGAAGGCCAACAACTCGACATGGATTTTGAGGAAAGAAAAACAATTTCAATCGATGAGTATCAACAGATGATTACTCTGAAAACAGCCGTTCTTTTAGGAGCCGCCTTAAAAATGGGAGCTGTTATTGCCAATGCCAATGAGAAGGATGCCGATGCCCTGTATCATTTCGGGAAAAATATTGGTATTGCATTTCAAATTCAAGACGATTTATTAGATGTATTTGGAAGTGCCGAAAAATTTGGTAAACAAACGGGAGGAGATATTATCTGTAATAAGAAAACATGGCTACTGATTAGAGCCATGCAAGACGCTTCTCCATCGGATAAAGCAGAGATGGAAAAATGGATAGAGCAAAAAGAATTTTTGGCAAAAGATAAGGTGGAGGTATTTAAAAACATTTACAAAAAACTAAACATAAAAGAAAAAGCCGAGAACGAAATGAAAAGATATTTCGAAAACGCAAAAAATAATTTATTTGTCGTTGAAGCTAATTATGTAAAGAAAGAAACATTGCTTGCTTTCTCGGAATATTTAATGAAAAGAGAAAATTAATATCATGATACCCGATGTTTCCGATATTGAAAAATATAAATTACACCTCGATTTAATTCAGCAGGTTGTTCAACAGGTAATAAAAGATTTTTCAATGTTTGGATTACATGTTGAAATTTCGGGCAGTTCCGAAAATGCCTACGAAGAGTTAGTGGAACAACTTACCCCGTATTTTAACAACTACTACAATAATCATTTGCATGGCCTATCCGGCATTTTATACCGCATAGATATTGACGAAGCAAGTCTTTACAAAAAGATTAAACCCTTACCTTTTAACCAAAAAATACGCTGCATAGTTGATGAAGTGCTAAAACGAGAACTTCAAAAAGTAGTATTGAGAAAATATTTTTCCGAAGGGAACACCTAGTTTGTTTTTAAAAATAATTTATATTTACGTATTCAAAAAAAGTAATATGAAAAAGTTAATTCTTATTTCCACTACACCAGCTATCTTTTTTTTATTTACCGCATTTACACCGGCTGATGTATGCGACAATTTAATCTTTTTTAAAGAAGGCACCATACTTACGATGACTTCATACACCGATGACGGAAAAGTAACCGGCAGCACCAAAACCTCTTATACCAAAACCACTAAAACTCCAACAGAAATCTCGGTATCAGCTTTTCAGGAAAGTTTTGATAAAAAAGGCAAATCAACTTTTAATAGTGAATTTACGGTAAAATGTGCCGGAGGAAATTTAGTATTTGATATGAAAATGATGGTGCCTCAGCAACAACAAGAAGCCTATAAAGATATGGAAATGACAATGGATGGAACTGATCTGGAAATGCCATCAAATTTACAAGTTGGCAATACACTAAAAGATGCCCATGTAAATATTAAAGTGAGTGCAAAAGGTGGGGCTCCCATACCTATGATGAATATGAGCGTAAGAATTACAGAAAGAAAGGTGGAAGCCAAAGAATCCACCACTACTCCGGCAGGAACTTTTGAATGTTATAAAATTTCGGAATGGGTAGAAACAAAATCCATTGTTGGAATAAAAATGAAATCGGTGCAATGGTTCAGTTTTGAAGCAGGTGTGGTTAAAACCGAAACATATAAGGAGAACGGAAAATACATGGGCAAAACGGAACTAACGGAAATTAAAAAATAATTTCTGGCTTTACCTTTTCTTTGTCCCCTTTATGGTAAAAAAAGGTTTTACTTAGTAGTAAACATTCATTCTATACCCTTTCATTTTTACATTCAATCAGTTGCCATTCTCAAAAATATTTCGTTAACTCTACAAAACCATAGATTAGGAATTATTTTTTGCTTCATAATTTAGTTGGGTATATGGGTGTCATCTGCAAACATCACTTCCCATTGATGTCCGTCAAGGTCAGCAAAGTGTGTTTTAATGCATCAAGGTCCGAAAGCAATACATTTAGGTGTTGGATTCACTACTTATTATAATAATAGAAAAACAATTAATAAGCATCATATCGAAGAAAAAATAACAAAATAGTTAAATGAATAAGTGTGCATCATCACTACATTACACCATTGAAGCAATTATCTGTTTATTTATTTTTCTATCTCCAATGCCAATTCGTAAGCATTTCTCTTGTCCGAAAATTTTTAAATTACACACTACCAGATTTTTATCGAGAAGGGCGTGGTAGACTTTTTCTTTTTCCTCTTCTTTTTTAAAATACACAAAAAGAAAATTGGCTTCTGAAGGAACCACCTGATATCCCTTTCTTTTCAAAGCGGAAAAAAGAAACTCTTTTTCTGTTTTATTTTTTTGTACACAGGAATAGAGAAAGGTTTCGTCCGAAAGTGCTGTAAGTGCTGCCTTTTCTGCAAAGCAGTTAATGGTAAAGGGTATGCGATTATTTTTAAGTTGAGCAATTATTTTTTCATCGGCAATAACGTAGCCAATTCTCAATCCGGCCAAACCATATGCTTTAGAAAAGGTGCGTACCACTACAATATTTTTATGTTTAGAAATTAAACTTAAGGGCTTTGCAATATTTTTCTGTGTGGCGTATTCAATGTAAGCTTCGTCTACCACTACCAAAACCGAAGAAGGAATTTTATTTATAAATTGCACAAGTTCATTGTGCGTAATTGCTGTACCGGTGGGGTTGTTTGGGTTGGCAATAAAAACAAGTTTCGTTTTTTTTGTAACGTAAGGAATTACATTTTCTAATTTACATACAAATTGGTGTTGGGGAATAAGTTTGTATTTTATCTGATGTATATCTGCTAACTGATAGTAGGCTACAAAAGAGTTTTCAAAAATTAAAATTTCGTTTTCAGGTTTAACTAACGATTGGAGTATGCCATCAATAATTCTTACCGATCCTGCTCCAACCGCTACACAGTTGGTAGAAACATTTAGTTTTTGTGCAATAGCCTGCTCTAATTTTTCGGGGGTGTAGTTTGGATACGAAGAAACGATGTGGGCGTTTTTCTTAATAAAAGAAACCACCTTAGGCGAACAGCCATAAAAGTTTTCATTGGCATTTAGTTTGATTAGTTTTTTGTCTGCCATTTATTCCAATACGCCTTTACTTATATTAAACAATACCTCTTTTCTATACCACGCAGTAGCACGTATATCGCTAATGGGCGATGCATACGAAAGCACTTTGTTGGCAAATTCTTCTTTTTCTTTTTCGGAAAAAGAATTTATTTTTTTTCCGATTAAAAATTGGCAAGCCGATTGGGCAAACTTCACAGTAGGAGCAGAAGCTCCAATAGCTATTCCGGCATCAATTATTTTTCCGGTTTTATCTATTTGTAAATGAAAGGCCAGCGAAACCACCGAACATTCCATAGATTTACGTGTGCCAATTTTAATGAATCCAGAATGAAGTGTGGCCGTTTCCTTTTTATTTTTTGGAATATTTATGGCAAATAAAAATTCATTTTTCTTAAGAGCCGTTTTACGTACACCGATAAAAAAATCTTGAATAGAAAGAGTACGTATTTTTTTGTCATCATTCATTATTTCGCAAGAAGCCTGAAGTGCCATTGCAGCACAAATTAAATCACCGGAGGGCGAAGCGGTACACAAGTTTCCTCCCAGGGTGGCAACCTGCCGTATTTGTGTAGAAGCGAGGTTATGTGCGGCTTGCTGTAAAACCGGAAAGGGTTGTTCTACACTTGTATCAGTTACTAGTTTCGAAGCAGTAACCATTGCTCCAATTTGAATATTTTTTGTAGTAGAACGAATGGAAGAAAATGAAATATCTTTTAATTGTGCAAGATTGATAACCGTTAAATTCCGGGGCGTATGTTTTTTTAATTCCATCAGCAAATCGGTATACCCTGCTCCCAATCGGAAAGATTTTGAACGATAGGATTTTATCGTTTTGCACAATTCGGTAATATTTTTCGGAGATTCAATTTCAAATTCCATGACTTACTTATTTTTTTTGTTATTCTTCTTTTCTGCAATGGCTTTTAATACTCTTTCGGGTGTTATAGGTAGTTCTACTATTTCTACATCTAATGCATCGCATACTGCATTGGCAATAGCTGCAGCCGTAGGAATAAGTGGAGCTTCGCCTACGCCCTTGGCTCCGTAAGGGCCTTGTTTGTCATTGGTTTCTACGGGGTAAAAGTGAATATTGGGCACATCGGCTGCCGTAAGCATTTTGTAATTATGAAAATTCGGATTGAGAAGTTCTCCTTCTTTAAAAATCAACTCTTCTGTTAAGGCATAACCTACCCCTTGTAAAATTCCCCCATGTATTTGTCCATCGAGTAGTAGTGGGTTCAATACTTTTCCTACATCTTGTGCCACATGAATATCTAATACTTGTACATTTCCTGTATAGGTGTCTACTTCTACACTAATGCTTTGCGATGCAAAGGCATAAGTTCCGGAAACATTTCCTTTAAAATCTTTATCTTGAAATTTACTGGAAGGTTCATAAAAATAAGAAGCAATAGCTAATTCATTGGGTTCTGTAAAGTGCATTTCTCTTACCACTTTATCTAAGGCAATTTGTTGATGGGAGGGAGAAATAATATTTCCGTTTTCGTAAGTGAAGTTTTTATTCTTTTCATTTAAAAGTTGAGCGGCTTTATTATTTAATTTTTCTTTTAAAATGTGAATGGCTCCGAGCAGAGAGTTTCCTGCTACAAAACTGGTGCGAGAGGCGTGTACACCTACGTCCCATGGTTTTACATCGGTATCGGTATTAATTACTTTTATTTTACTTAATTCAATGCCTAGTTCTTCGGCTGCAATCATGGCCAGTACGGTTTCAGAACCTTGTCCTATCTCGTTAGAACCTGTAATAATGGTGCAAAATCCGTAGGGGTCTATTTTCAGAGTAGTGCCACATCCATCGGAACGATAAATTTTTGCTCCCCCGCCCACGTGAAGCATTGAAGCGTAACCAATTCCTCTTTTAAATCGATTTTTCTTTTCAACTTTTTTCTTTTCAACTTTCAACTTTTTAATAACGGTTTGTAAACATTCTTTATGTCCGCAGGTATCGTAATGTAAACCTTGTCCGGTAATTTCGCCTTTTGTATTGGCATTGCGTAAACGAATTTCGGCTTTGTCTATTCCAATTTCATCGGCTAATAAATCAATCACTCTTTCAAGAGCAAAAGTAGCCTGAGGGTTGCCATATCCCCTAAAAGAGCCGGCAAATACATTATTGGTATAAACGGCAAGTGCATTAAAACGGCAAGCTTTAATTTTATACAATGAAGAGAATGCCTGCATAATCACAAATGGGGTGGTCGCTCCCCAAGAGGTGTACGCTCCATTATCTTTTATAATTTCTATTTCGCGAAACGTAAAATTCCCGTTTTTATCTACTCCTGCTGTAAGTTCTATTTCCATGGGTTGGCGAGTAGGAGAGGCAATAAATTCTTCTTCTCTTGAATAAAGAATTTGTACCGGTTTGCCGGTTTTAATAGAAAGTAGTGCACAAATGGGTTCAAAGGGGTGCATGTCTAATTTACTTCCAAATCCTCCTCCAATAATGGGTTGAATGATGCGAATATCGGAGGGATTCATTTTTAGGGCATGAGCCATATCTCGTTGGTAGAGAAAGGGTACTTGTGTGGAACTGTACAGCAACAATTTTCCGTTGGTTTTAGTGTAGTGTGCGGTTATGTTGCTTGTGGCCATGCAAGCATGTGTCATTCGTGGCAGTGTAAATTTTCTTTTTACAATGGCTACGCTGTTCTTTTTTTCTTGTTCTAAATTTCCGTGTTCGTAGAAAAATTTTTCGGCTATGTTTTTGTTTTCAAATTTTCCACTACTGAATTTATTTATTTGAGGAGCATTTTTCTTTAATGCTTCATGTGGGTTGTAAATGCCTTTTTTTACTTTGTATTTTACCTTTATCCGTTTCAGTGCTTCTTGTGCTATTTCCTTGGTTTCGGCAGCAACAGCCGCTATTTCATCGCGGCAGCAATTGGCTTCGTTTTTCTTTAAAATTGGATGATCGCGTTTGTAGCCTATATGGTTTGTATCTACATCATCGGCTGTAATGATACAGGCTACTCCGGGTATTTTTTTGGCTTCGGAAACATCAATAGTAAATTCGGCATGGGGGTGCTGAGTCCTTAAAATAGCACCATACAGCATATTGGGCAATTTAATATCGTGCCCGTAAATGGCTTCGCCCGTGGTACGTATTTTTGCATCGTGTTTTGGAACAGGTGTTCCTATAATTTTCAATTTTTTACTCATAGTAGCAAGTGTTATTTTCCTTTATTAAAAACTTCTTCGGCAGCATCAATAATTTTTACGTATCCTGTGCATCGGCAAAGGTTTCCTTCCAGCCACTTTTTTATTTCGTTTCGGTTGGGTGAATTTTTTATTCCGCTTCCGGGCACTTTTTTATTTTGCATGGTTTCCAACTGCAGGGCTTTTATGTTTAAAACCATTCCGGATGTGCAAAAACCGCATTGTACGGCTCCATTTTTAATCATGCTTTCCTGCACTTCGTCTAAACCTCCGTTTGGTTTGGTAAGCCCTTCTATGGTTGTAATTTCTTTTCCGTTTGCGTTTAGTGCCAGATACAGGCAGGAGTTTACCGATTTTCCATTTATTAAAACAGTGCAGGCACCGCATTCGCCTTCATGGCAACCCGGTTTGGTTCCGGTTAAATTCAGTGCTTCTCTCAACAATTCCAACAAGGTGGCACTCGCTTTAATCTGGCATGTTGTTTTTTTACCGTTTAGCGTAAAAGTTATTTCCATTGTTTATTTTATTTTTCATATTTATATTTTCTTCCCAATGCAAATGCTTCGATAGTAGATTCTATATTATAATCGGCTACATTTTGGTGAACTGCTTTTAGAATATTTTCGTTTGTTAGTGGAAAATTATTAACCGTAGAGGCTACTCCCAACACGAACATATTTCTTAAAATATCTTTGATGCCGGAAACATGTTCTATCAGAATAATTTTTTGTATTTGTTTTTCAAGATTTTTTACAAATTTTTTTGTGTCGGGATATGGAGCCGTTCCTGCATTAACGGAATAAGGAGTAATCTTAAAATCATCAGCCACCACAACAGAACTTTTATGAAGATAACTTAAGCAACGTTGCGTTTCCAGCAATTCCAGTCCTAATAAAAAATCGGCTCCTCCTTTTTCTATAAAACCATAAGTGTTTTCTCCCATGGTAATGCTTGCTGTAACTGAGCCACCTCGTTGCGATAAGCCATGAATTTCACTGGTAGCTACAGGAATATCGGAAATCAGAGCTGCTTCAACCATTAAGTTGGTCAAAAATACCACTCCTTGTCCACCTACTCCGGCTACTTGTATTTTGGTTTTATTATTCATTATGCAGGTATTACTTCTTCAATAAATGTGATGGCATTATTCGGGCAAACATCAATACACAAACCGCAGTTGGTACATTTTTGATAATCGATTTCTATTTTTCCGTTTACTTTTATCATGGCAGGGCAACCGAAATTATCGATGCAATGATTGCATTTTGCACAAGCCTGATAGAAATCCATTCCTTTTATTCCTTCTAACAAATCCACTTCGTTGGTAAAATTATTTTTTGGAATACTATACTTACCACTCGATTGATTTAACTTATCTAGTGCGTTAATTCCTTCATAACCGTACTTGTAATTTTCGAGTAACTGCCTTATTCCTGTTGCGGCTCTTTTTCCGCTGGCAATGGCTCCAATTACGCTTTGGTGGTTGCCTTGGCAAATATCTCCGGCAGCAAAAACATTTTTGAAATGGGTAAATCCGTTTTTGTTATTGATGTGAATGAGTGAGGAGTTTTTGTCGGTTTGTTCTGATAACTCGGAAAACAATTCAGTGTTTGGGCTTTGCCCAATGGCTGTGATGATGGTATCGCAAGAAATGATTTGTGTGTTATCGGTAAGGAGTGATTTTATGGTGCATTGAACAACCTCGTTACAATCTATCACTTTTTCAACGGAAGATTCCGGAATTATTTTAACACCTTCTTCTATGGCATGAACAATTTCTTCTTCAAAGGCGGGCATATTTTCTCTGCTTTCAATACAAACTAAGGTAACGGTGTTGTTAGGATTTATTTTTTTTGCTGCACGTGCGGAGTCGATGGCACTGTTTCCGCCTCCAATAATTAAATAATTTGAGGGCTGAGTGGCTTGAATGGAATGTGTATTTATGGCCTTTAAAAAAGAAAGGGCGGTGTGTTTTTTTGCATCGGGAACATGGTTTTCTACTACTTCTAATTTTTTCGATTTCCATAAACCAATGGCTAAAACAACGGCATCATATTTTTGACTGAGGTCGTTTATCGTAAAATCTTTTCCTAAGAGTTTGTTGCCAAAAAAGGTTACTCCTAATTCTTCTAAAATGCTTGTTTCGTAATCCAAACCGGTTTTGTCCATTCTAAAAAAAGGAATGATGTATTTTAACATTCCTCCCGGTTTTTCTTCTTTATCGAAAATATCAACGGTATATCCTTCACGAATTAAATCGTATGCAGAACTTAATCCTGCCGGACCGGCACCTACAATGGCTACTTTTTTATTTTTCTTTTGGGCAGTTTTTGTTCGCTCGATAGCTGTTGAAAAATCGAAAAAACTTTCATCGAAAGAAGAAACAAAACGCTTAAGGTTTTTAATAGGAACAATGGTTTTATTTTTCGACAACAATTCGCAGGGTCGGTGGCAAATATCTCCGCAGGTGCGAGAAAACAACATCTTATCCCGAACCATTTTAACTGCTTCTGGATAGTGTTCTTCAATAATGGAATTAAAAAATCCATGATTACAGATATTGGCGGGGCACAACTGTTCTTGTGCCGCAACATGATGGGTGGCGGTTATTTTTAATTTGGCTCTCGATAAATTATTTAATGGCGAATAGCATCTTGCACAAGCAATTTGCATATCCTCGTGATTGTCGCAGGTGTTGCAGCGAGAATGGTCTACCACAATTTTTTTTCTGTAAATACTACCCTCTTTAAATTCGGGTAAAAATATACAAGGCGATTTGGCTACAATAACCGAAACGCCTTGTGTTGCCAACGCCTCGTTTATTTTACTGAAACTTTCTTTTAAATTAAACGGAAAAATAGATTCTACATATTGAGCTCCCATACCTCGTATAAAAGGCAATAAATCAATTTGATGATATTTGTTTAGATGTGTTGCTCCCGGGTGGTCCTGATGTCCTGTCATGCCAATGGTTCTGTTATCGAAAATAATAACCAATATATTGGCTTTGGTATAAATGGCATTTAATAAAGAAGTAACACCCGAATGAAAAAAAGTGCCATCACCCAGCATGGCAACCGTTTTATTCTTTTGGTTGGAAGTATGAAATGCCTCGGAAAGCCCTTGTGCCATAGAAACACTCATGCCCATGTGGTTAATGGTGTCTATCATTTTAAGAGGAGGCAATGCTCCCAAACCGTTACATCCAATATCACCACAAAGTATTACATCTGAAATATTTCTGGGAACGGCCAATTTTAAGGCGTAAAAGGTTGCTCTGTGTGGGCACCCGGCACATAAGGTGGGCGGGCGAACGGGCAATTTTTTTACAATATTTTCCGTATTTTTTATTGGGGTATTTTTATTTTTTAAGGATTTGTCTTTTGTAAAATCAAAAAGCGTTTTTTCAATGCTGTCTAACGAAAATTCGCCTGTTGGTAACAAGGTAGAAAAGCCTTTTCCGTAAATGGGGGTCTTTATTTTATTTTGTTGAGCAATAACTCGAACTTCATTTTCGATGATGGGGTCTAACTCTTCAATTACGATAATTTTCTTTAAAGAAAGTTGTAGAAATTCTAAAACAATAGCGGTTGGAAATGGATATATTAAACCAAGGTTTAGTATAGAATAGTTATTTTTTATAGCCGAACGCTCCAATATTTCTTTTACATAAACGGTTGTAACTCCACTGGTAATAATTCCGATATTGGCGTTTTGACGATGTATAATTTGGTTGTATTTTACAGCATGTTCGTTAATGTAATCCGAATGAAGTTTATTTAAAAGTTTGGCATGTGCTGCGGCTGTTTTTGCAGGAATGTTAATATGTTCCGGAATTCTTTCGAAAGTGGCTGCATGGTTTTTATTTGATAATTTCCCGTAGTTAAAAACACCTCTTGTGTGCGAAACGCGGGTGGTAAGCCGTACCATAACCGGAAGTTTTAATTGTGCCGATAGTAAAAAAGCCGATTTGGTTTGTGCTAAACTTTCTGCCGGTGTAGAAGGATTAAATACTGGCACGTTTGCCATTTTTCCCCAATAACGGGAATCTTGTTCATTAGAGCTGGAGTGGCAACCCGGGTCATCGCAAACAACAATTACCAAAGGAGCCAGAATAGTTTGATAAGTAATGCTCATAAGTGCATCGCAAGCTACATTCATGCCTACGTTTTTCATTACACATAAAGCACTTTTGTTTGCTATGGAATAAGCAATGGCTTTTTCTAAGGCAATTTTTTCGTTGATGCTGTATTCAAAATATATTTTATTGGCTGTTTGCTCGGGGTATTTTTCAGTATTTTCTTTTCGGCTTTGAAAAGAATTGATGTGAGAAAAAACTTCCGAAATTTCGGTAGAAGGAGTACCCGGATAAGAAAAAACGCCATCAACATTTGCTTCTATAGCTCCTCTGGCAACAGCCACATTGCCCATTTCGCAAACTTTACGTGGTGTTGAATAAGAAGTTAATATGTCAATGGTTTTTTTTATCATCAAATAATTTTTTGAATGGTCAATTTTTCAATTTCATTTTCGGAGTATCCAATTTGTTGATATACTTTGCTGTTTTGTTCTCCCAATCGGGGAGAGCAATTCAATAGAAATTTATTTTTTTCGAGAAATGAAGTGTTGTAAGATGGAGGAGAAAGTTTTACTTCTTTTCCGTTGGGTATGATTGTTTTCATCATACAAGCATCTACAAAAGGTAATGCAGCTACTTCTTTAACGGTGTTTACCGGAGCGGCCGACAGATTTAAGGAAAGGCACAACTCAAAAAATTCTTGAGTGGTAAAGTTTTTACTTAATTCGCCAATTTCCTGATAAATGTTTTCTTTTTCTCTCATCCTTCCCTCGTTGGTTTTGCGGCTTTCCGAAAAAAGTTTTTCAAATCCTTTGTGCGAAACAAATTTGTGCCATTGCAAATCGTTTCCTATTGCCAAATAAAGAAATCCGTCTTTTGTTGGATAAGCGTTGCAAGGAATAAAACTTCGGTGTTCGTTACCACTTCTGGTAAATAATTCGTTGTCGCTATTTACAAATTGGAGTTGTGGTAAAGCCGTCATTAACCAACTGGCAGCACATTGTGCCATAGAAATATGAATTTCTTTTTTTGCATGGTTATCTAACATGGCAAGAACAACTTGTGTAAAAGCTTCATCACCTGCTTTTAAATCAATAATCGGAATGCCACAAGGAACCGGTTTTCCGTTAGGTTCTCCGGTAAGATAAGTAAACCCCATCATGGCTTGTAGAGCCGGGTCGTAGCCTGCTCTTTCTGGATATTCGGGCCCCATGGCCGAAATACCGCACCAGATTAAATTTGGATTAGCTTCTTTTAATGTGTTATAGTCGATACCCAATGGCTGATAGCGTTTAGGTAGTGTGTTGCACATAAACACATCAATATTCAGCTCTTGAATTAATTTTTTTAATAATTCCTGTCCTTCCTTTTTTTTCAGATTAATAGTGATGGCTTCTTTACCGGTATTGGGAGCAATGTAATACGAATGTAAATCGTGGTAACCTAAATCGGCACCAATGTATCGGTTAGGGTCTCCGGCATTTTCGTTCTCTTCGGCAGGAGATTCAATGCGTATTACACGCCAACCCAATTGCACAAAACGTTGGGTAGCATATGGGAGAGCGAGAGCTTGTTCTAGAGATAATATGATTTTTTGTTTTATCACATTTTTTTATTTTCTAATTGCGATTAATTTTTTAAAAAAAGATAGGTTCTTTAAATTCTCCATACACATCTTTCATTACTTGAACAATTTCTCCAACAGTGGCATATTCTTTTACTGCTTCAATAATTGAAGGCATCAAGTTTTTATCATCTATTGCATCTTTTCTAATGGTTTCTAATTTTTGTTTTACCAATTCGTTGTTTCTCGATGCTTTAATCCGTTTTAATTTTTCTATCTGTTTATCGGCAGCTTTTTGGTTGTATGGGTGAAACTCTACTTCTTTCGATTCTTCTTCTCGCACAAAAATATTGACTCCTACTTTTGGAACGGTTCCGTTTTGGATTCCCATTTCTCTTTCGTACGCCTGTTTGGAAACGGATTCCTGAATTTTACCTGTTGCTACGGCATTGATAATACCATTCCATTTTTCAACGGTTTTCATTTCTTCTTTAATTTCTTTTTCAAACCGGTCGGTTAATGCTTCTACATAATAAGAACCTCCAAGCGGGTCAACGGTGTCGCAAATTCCCATTTCATGAATCATAATTTGCATAGTTCTCAAAGAAATTTCTGCCGAATGTTCGGTGGGAATGGTATAGGCTTCATCATAACTGCAAAGAGCCATCGTTTGTGTTCCCGAAAGTGCACTAATTAAAGCGTAGTAGGAACTTCTAATAATATTATTTAAGGGTTGTTCTTTGGTTAGTCCACCACCACCACCACCGGCAATCATACGTAACCACGATGAACTTTCTTTTTTTGCACCATACTCTTCGCGAATAATTTTTGCCCACAGTCTTCTTCCGCCTCTGAATTTGGCTACTTGCTCAAATAGATTTCCATAGATATCAAAATTAAAAGACAGGCGGGATGCAAAGTCATCAATTGAAATACCTCTGCTCAGTGCTCCATCGCTGTAGGCTTTTGCAATGCAAAACGCATAGGCCATTTCTTGAATAGGGTTTGCTCCGCTTTCGCGAATATGGTATCCGCATACACTTACCGGACTGTATTTGGGAACGTGTTGAGCACAATATTCTATGGTATCTACCACTAGTTTTACCGATTTGTCAACCGGAAAAATCCATGTTCCTCTTCCAATAAATTCTTTTAAAATATCGTTTTGTGCGGTACCTCTAAGGTTAGAAATGTTGTATCCGTTTTTTTCGGCCATTGCAATGTACATGGCTATGGCAATAATTGCAGTTCCGTTAATGGTAAGAGAAACGGTAATTTTATCGAGGTCAATATTTTTAAAGGCAATTTCAAAATCTTCCAATGTATCTATACTCATGCCTACTCTTCCTACTTCGCCAAAGGCACGCGGATCGTCTGAGTCTAAACCGCATTGAGTAGGTAAATCGAAAGCTACGTTGAGTCCCGTTTGCCCATTTTTAATTAAGAATTGAAAGCGTTCGTTGGTTTCTTCGGGCGAGCCAAAACCTGCATACTGCCGAATAGTAAATGGTTTATTACGGTACATGCTAGGGTGAATACCTCTGGTAAATGGGTATTGGCCGGGTATTTCGTGTTTGATACTTGAATTTTCAATATCTTCGGCTGTGTAAATAGGGTTTACTTCTATTCCCGATTCAAGAAAAACTTTTTTAACGCCAAGTTCTTCGGCTGTTTTTTTTGTTTTAATCTTGTTCATACGTTTACTTTTATGGTGTTGAAATAATTTACCACATCGGCAATTTTGCTTCCTGTGGGAAAGGCGTTGTGGGCTCCCAGTTGTTTTAATTTTTCAATGTCTTTGGCCGGAATATTTCCGCCCACAAACCATGGAATATTTAATTTTTTTTGCTGCATTACTTCGTTCATTTTTTTAGCCAGCACAAGGTGTGTGCCTGATAATATAGACATACCAATGATATCGACTTTGTTTTTAATGGCGGCATCTACAATTTCTTCAATGGTTTTTCTTAGTCCGGTATATACTACCTCAAATCCGGCATCAATGAGGCCATGGGCTAATACTTTTACACCCACATCGTGTCCGTCTAAGCCTGGTTTACTTAACAGTACTTTCATATATTTTTATATTTGGTTACTTAAAATAATTACACTTGCAATGGCACCGGGTCCTCCAATATTGTGGGTCATTCCGGTTTGGGCATTTTTTACTTGTCGTTCTCCTGCATTGTTTCTAAGGTGTGTGGCTATTTCGTGTACCATTCTTATTCCTGTGGCACCCACCGGATGTCCGCAAGAAAGTAAACCTCCGCTTACATTTACCGGAATGCTTCCTCCTAATTTGGTTTCGTTTCCTCGTAGTAAGTCTTTTGCTTCACCGGGTTTGCATAAACCCAAATCTTCGTATGTTAAAAGTTCTACAATAGAAAAGCAATCGTGTACTTCTATTAAATCAATTTCTTCAATAGGTTTTGTAATTCCAGCTTGTTTGTAGGCTGTTTGTGCGGCTTTACGGGTGGCCTCGAAAGAAAGGAAGTTATGTTTGGGGTCGAAAAATGGCATATCCCAACCAGTAGAAATAGAAAATCCGATGCCTTTGATATAAACCGGTTTGTGCTTTAATGGATTTACATCTTCGGCACGCACCATTATTACACAGGCGGCACCATCGGTAGTGGGGCAACTGTCCATAACAGTTAGTGGGTTTGCTACCATGGGCGATGTCATCACTTCTTCGAGTGAGCAGGCAACTCTGTGGTGTGCTTTGTGGTTGAGTGTACCATGGAAATGATTCTTAACAGAAATGGAAGAAATATCTTCTCTTGTAACTCCGTATTCATGCATGATGCGGTTGGCATATACGGCAAATGTACCTGCGGCAGTGAACCCTTTTTGAAGGTAGGGGTGTCCGTATTCTACCATCATTTTTACGATGCTATCTTGTGGTTGGCGATCGCGTAGTTTTTCTACTCCTAAGGCCATAGCTACATCACATTCATCTGCTCTTAGAGCATTTGCGGCATTGCGAATGGCATCTCCTCCGGAGGCACAGTAGTTTGAAACACGTGTAACGGGTATATTATAAAGCGAAAGAGGTTCGCATAAATCCATTCCACTCCGGCCTTTATAAACGCCAATTTCAGGAAATGCCGTAGATAACCATGCCGCACCAATATCATCAATAGAAATTTGTGCATCGGAAATGGCTTGTATGGCGGCATCTCGCACTAAATCATCGTAGCTCTGATGAAAGAGTTCTCCAAATTTTGTTACTCCAATTCCTATAATGGCAATGTCTTTCATGGTTCCACAATACATTTATAAAAATAATTGGGCTTATTCCCATTTTCTAACATTTTGCGTAACACTAGTTTCACCTTGGAGCCAATTTGCAATTTATTTTTTTGTTCTACATACATATCATCGGTAAGTTGTACGGTAATTCTTCCTCCTCCTATTAAATCTATCACAACCATAGTTATTGGAGCAAAAGAGGCCGGAAAATAAAATTCTTTGGTAGATGTAAAAACCTTTCCTTCGGTGTTTAATTTTTTGAGTGTAAAATTTTTGCATTTGCAATTTTTACATTGTTCGGATTTGATAAGATAAATGGTTTTACATTCGGAACATTCAAAACCATTTAAATATAAAAGTTGATTTTTTTCTCTTTCATTCATCATTTCTGATGAAAACATATCGACCGTTTTATACTTGTATGAGTTGAAATTTGATACTTTTCTTATGGTTAAATAATCTTGATATGTATTGATGTTGCTTCCTTTATTAAGAGAAAAAGTTTTGTTTTCAAGCACCGAGAATTCTATCAGGTTTATTCCGTTGTTGTAGTCGATTAGTGTACAATATTCACTTTTATTTTCGGCTGCATAAATAAATCGCAGTAGGGCATGTGCGGCACCGGTGTATCCTAAAGAGGGAATAACTTGGTCGCTTATAAGTTGTGTTTCGATATTTACGCCTGCATTTTTTAGATCGCTGGTGGCGGCTTTGGCATACGAAGAATTGATGATAAAAGATGAAATATTTTTTGTGTTTATTTCTGCAAGCATGGATTTAAAACAGGTTTGAAAGCCGGCAGTTCTTGAAAAGCGAGGATCGTAAGAAACGGTGTTGTTTTTATATTCAAACTCTTCGGCATAACCGACCGAATATGATTTTGTGTGGTTTATTTTAATAAAGCCATTGTTTGCAGAAACCAAAAGAGCCACTGCGGCATGTCCGAAAGGAGTTTCTCTCTCTTTGCCAATGGACGGGAAAGATTGATTAGCAGCTACTATCAGGATATTTTTAAACTCTTTTGATTTTATGAGTTGGTGAGCCATTAACAGAGCATCTGTTCCCGAACGGTTTGTTTGAAAAAAATCTAAGGCTAAAATATTTTGTGGTATTTGCAGTAGATCTGCTAAATAAGAAGCATGGTAACGATTTTTGAAAACAGGCATATTGCCTGCAAAAAACACGGCATCTATTTTTTCGGAAACGGTATGAAGGCACTGTTGTGCGGCTTCAAAAGACATGGTTATAATATCTTCATCAACGTATGCAATGCGGTGTTCGTTTTTTCGGCCGGAAGGGTGCAGCACGCTGCCCTGAATTTTAAATGCAGGAACATAGAGCCCGTATGATTTTATGTAACTCATGTTCCCAGTTCTTTTGCAATATTTATTTTTAATATTTCTGAGGTTCCGCCACCAATTAATGTAAATCGGGCATCACGCAGATAGCGTTGAATTGAATATTCTGTGGCATACCCATAAGAGGCCAGCACTCTAGATGCTTGGTCGCAAATGGAGTTAGCACATTCCGATGCATACAATTTTGTAATCATTGATTCTTTGTGTCGGGGCATGTTGTTGTCGCTCAAATAAGCGGTATAAAACAAGTACTGTTTGGCGGTTTGTAATTGCACTTCCATTTCGGCAAATTTCATTTGTATGGCTTGAAATTTTCCAATGGGTTTTCCAAACTGAACACGTTCTTTGGCGTATTTTAGAGCATCTTCGAATGCGGCTGTAGCAACGCCAATAGAAAGTGCTGCAGTCATTATTCTTATTTCAGCTAGTATTTCCATTAAACCATTGGTTCCACCACCTATTTCGCCCAGTAAATAATTTTTTGGGAGTTTCACATTATCGAAAGCCACTTCACTGGTAACTGATCCACAGACTCCCAATTTGTTTATTTTTTTTCCAACGGTAACACCTTTCAAACTGGCAGGAACAAAAAAGATGGATAATTTTTCGTGGTTATCTGTTTTTGCCAAAACGGTAAAAAAGTTTGCAACCGGAGCAGAGGTAACCCAGGTTTTTTGTCCGCTTAACATAAACCCATCTTCTTTAACCAATGCTTTGGTTTGTATCGCAAATAAATCGCTTCCTGCATTAGGTTCGGTCATACAAATGGCTCCAATTTCTTCTCCTTTTAAAGCAGCATCAAAATGTTTTTTTACTTCATCATCACCAAATCGGTACAAAAAGTAGGTGGCCATTAACGATTGCATGGTGCAAGCGGCTGCCAAAGAAAGCGAGCCACGAGAAAGTTCAATAACAGCGAGGCAATAGGAGAGAATGTCTAAATGGGTCCCGCCTGCTTCTTCGGGGTAACGCATTCCAAAAAATCCCAAATGGCCCACTTCCTTAAATAGTTCGCGTGGAAATTCCGCATTTTCATCAATAGCAGCGGCTTGAGGGATTACTTT
Organism: Flavobacteriales bacterium; assembly: GCA_905339165.1. Lineage (GTDB taxonomy): Bacteria > Bacteroidota > Bacteroidia > Flavobacteriales_E > Vicingaceae > BCD5. The sequence goes on along the minus strand of CAJPFH010000030.1, from coordinate 12,476 downwards.
TCTATCCACAAAATCTTTAAAAGTTTGCTGTACCGATTTTTGTATGTCGTTTAGTTCAAAGTTCATCTAATCAGGAATTACGGCCATTGCTTCAATTTCTATGAGTGCCGGATGGTCTAATAAATCTACTACGAAAATCATGCTCATACAGGGGTAGTGGTTTCCCATTATTTGTTTCCAAATTGTTCCCAATTCTTTTCTCGATTCTAAATATTGATTTCTGTCTTTGCAGAAGCAGGTCATTTTGCAGATATCGGTTACGCTTCCTCCGGCTTTTTCTACAATGGATTTAATGTTTTTTAGGGCTTGTTCGAATTGGGGAACTAATTTATCGCTGGCAAATTTTTCCTCAGGTGTCCATCCTACTTGTCCGGCTAAAAAAAGTGTTCTGCCTTTTGCTGCCAATATTCCATTTGAGTATCCTTTTGGCATTGGCCAACCATCGGGAAGTATTGTTTGGTGTTTCATTCGTTATTATTATTTTATTTATACCTGAGCAAAAAGAACCACATAATTTTTTCCGTATACTTTAGCACATTTCGGGCAGGTGGTGTACCAGAAATAAATTTTTTTAGTTTTTCCCTCTTTTGTATTTACATAGAATTCCATTTCTTTAGCCCACTTACCTGCATTTTGAAAGGGTCCTTCAAAAACTTTTGAAATAAAGTTTCCGGAAATAGTAACATTATTGGCGCTGTCAATTTTTTTATTTACAGCAATAAACAAATCAGAACCCCACAAAGAATTTTCATCGGAGAGCATTAAGTAATCTGGGTTATTGGCAGACGATTTTTCTATTTTTTTCATGCAGCTCTTAATTACCGAACCAAAATTTAGCGGCATGTGCATAAAACTTTTTACACGGTCTTTAATAAACAATTTATTTTCCCATTGAATTTCTTTTTCGTCCCAAGGTGTTTTGTCAAACTTTGGGCAGCAATCGGTTTCAATGTTGTTCATGAGTATATGTTATTTAATTTTAATACCATACATTTTTTCGGCCGCTTTTTTAGAAACCACTTCATTTTTTACATCTTGTAGCACGTTTTCTTTTTTTCTTTTTTTAGGATTGCCATACCCTCCTCCTCCTCCGGCTATTTGGTAATAAAGAGTGTTATCGGGGATGCCTTCAAGAAGGTCTTTGCTCATAGGTGTAATTTTTTTCTTATTGGGATAGGTTAATTCGATTGTATTTAATACACTTCCTTTTCCGCCAAAGAGCCCGTAATTGGTTTCCACATCGCCATCGCCAAATACTACCATCGTGGTGTTGCCTCCTCTCAGATTAATTTTTGTGATGGTTCCTAACCCTCCTCGCCATTGTCCTGCACCGCCCGAGTCGCAAAGGTATTCGTGTTGCAATATCATGTGTGGAGTTTGTTGTTCGTACATTTCATAATCTTGGTCGAGAACTCCGCCCGATGCGTCAATCATGCCAATATGGTCGTATCCATCGTTTCCATTCATGGCACCACTTCCGCCTTTCATTCCCAGAAAACAAATGTCAACGTATTTTTTTCCGGTACGCGGGTGTATGCCTGTAAACAAAGAGCAAAGTAAGTGATTCCAGCCGGCTGTAATACGATTGGGAACGGCAGGGCCAAGTGCTTTAAAAATGGCATCGGCAACTTGTGGGCAAAGATGGTTTCCAAAAGTAGTGGCGGCAGGATAAGAAGCATTGAGTATGGTGCCTTCCGGAACAATATATTTTAAAGGTTTAATCATTCCTTCGTTGTGTGGAATATTGGGATTAACCATTTGCAGAAAGGTAAGAGTAATAGCCGAACAAGTAGAAGTGTAAGTACCGTTTACAAAACCTTTGGTTTGGGGTGATGATTTGGAAAAATCGAAAATAATGTCTTCGTTTTTTACAGTAATTTCTGCACGTATAGGGAATTTACTTCCTTTATGTTTGCCATCGTAATAGACCATACTGCTTCCTTTGTACGTGCCGTTTGGAATGGATTTAATTTCGGCTCGCATCATTTTTTCGGTGCTATCAAATAAGGCTTGCTTATGTGTTTCAAAAATAGTTAGACCATATTTTGAAACAAAGTTTTGTAATCTTCTTTCACCTAGTGTGCAGGCTCCCATTTGTGCTTTAATATCTTCTTGAACCATTTGAAGACGGATGTTTGCAAAAATCAGGTTCCACACATCTTTACGCAGTTGGCCTTTTTCATAAAGTTTTACGGCCGGAATGCGAATGGCTTCCTGCCAAACTTCGGTAGCATTCGGGTTGTATCCGCCCTGTACGGCTCCGCCAATATCGGCCTGATGACCTTTGGCTGCAGCCCAGCCAATCAATGTATTTTCGAAGAAAATGGGTTTAAAAATAGCTACATCGTTATTTTGATTTCCCATAGAAAAAACATCGTTGTGAATAATTACATCGCCTTCGTGAATGTCTTTTTTGTATTGCTCTAAAATAACTCTGCATACGGGCCCTAATGAAAAAGAAAGAATGGGCAGGTTTTCGGTTTGTTCCAGCATTTGTCCATTGGCATCATACAATCCGGTAACAAAATCTTTTGCCTCGCATAATATAGGAGAACGAGTCGTTTTGGTTAACGAGATACTCATCTCATCGGTTATTGATTTGAAAGCACGTTGGAAGATGCTTACTAATATTTTATCAATTGGCATGGAGCAGTTTTTTACTTAACATCTGGTTTGTTGTTTTTGAATTTTTTTCGTACACCAAAAAAGAACCCCAATAATCTACTTTACAATCATAGTTTTTACTTACGAAAATGCAGGTAGTAACCTTTTCAATTACGCAGGGTCCTTTTATTTCGGCTCCGAAAATGGGTTTGTCGCCATCGTAAATGGGAACTTTTTCCATTTGGTTGGTTTCCGGAATAAAAACATCTCTGTATTCTTTAATGGCTTGTTGGGCCTCAATGGTGTTTTGTGTATTCGATAAAAAGGTTGGTTTTTCGTTTTCTCCAACTACTCTTAAACGTAGATTTATTATTTCCATTTCGGTTTTTTCTTCTTTTAAGGCATACCCAAATTGGCGGTTGTGTTCGTTGTGAAAAGCTTCAAAAATAGTTTCGAATTTTAGTTTTTGAATATCGTTCCAACGGCAGGGAAGTTGCACTTCGTGATATTGCCCACTGTACCGCATATCGAGTACGGGGTAAAATTCGATTTTGTTTTTTTGCACTCCTTCATTCGCTAATGTTTTCAGTCCCTCTTCTTTCATTTCGTTAAAAAGTGAAAGAAATTTCTTTTTATCCATAGCTGAAAAAGTGGTATAAAACGAGCGGATGTAATCGTGTTTTAGGTCGCCCAAGAGCATACCGGCTGCACAAAAAATAGAGGAAACATTCGGCACTAAAAACATGGGGATTTCTAGTTCTTTGCATATTTCCGATGAGTGAATAGATCCGGCTCCACCTGCCACGATGAATAAAAATTCGCGAGGGTCGTATCCGCGTTCAATAGATATTTGCCTAACGCCTTGAGCCATGTTGCTGTTTATAATTCGGTACATTCCGGCTGCTGTTTCCAGTACGTTAAGGCCTAATTTTTTTGCCAGTTTTTCGGAGATAGCTTTTTCTGCTTTTGTTTTATCTAGTTTCAGTTTTCCGCCTGCAAAGAAGTTTGGGTTTAAGTAACCTAGTATTAAATCGGCATCGGTGCAAGTGGGTAGCTCTCCTCCTCTGTTGTAACATACCGGGCCTGGTAGTGCTCCCGCACTTTGTGGCCCCATCTGTAACAATCCACCTTCGTTTATCCATCCAATGCTTCCGCCACCTGCTCCGATGGTAATAATATCGAGCGAGGGAAGAGCAATGCGATAGCGATTGATGTTTCCTTCTGTACCGGTTACGCATTGGTTGTCTATTACTAATGCTGCATCGAAACTGGTTCCTCCCATATCAACAGTAATGCAGTTTTTGTAATTCAACATTTTAGAATAAAAAGCTCCGGCAGTGGGGGCCGCAGCAGGGCCTGAGAGAACGGTAACGGCAGGGTTTTTTTGTACTGTTTCGGGCGACACTACTCCTCCGTTTGATTGCATGATTAAAAGAGAGCCTGAGTATTTTATTTCTTTTAGTTTTTTTTGCAAGTTGTTAAAATAGTTTGCAACGATAGGGCCTACAAATGCACTAACAGTAGTAGTGCTTACTCTTTCGTAGAAGCGTATGGAAGGCAGTACTTCGTACGAGGCGGTAATAAAAACTCCGGGAAGATTTCTTTTAAGAAAGGAAAGTGTTTTTTTTTCGTGTATATTGTTTTTAAACGAATTCATAAAACAAATGGCCACAGCTTCAACCTTTTCTTGTTTTATTTTTTTTACAATAGGCAGCAGTTCTTTTTCGTTTAGTTTTTTATACACTTTGCCTTCGGCATCTATGCGTTCATCTATTGTAAATCGGAGGTAGCGTGGTGCAAGCGGAGTAACATTTTGGTACCGGTTGTTGAATTGTTCTTCTCTAATTCCTCTGCGCATTTCTAGAGCATCTCTAAATCCTTTTGTGGTTATTAAAGCGGTTTTTGCACCTTTAAGGGTTAAGAGGGCGTTGGTGGCAACGGTGGTGCCATGTACAATGGTATCAATTAATTTTATGAAAGAATCAAAGGGAATACAGTTCATTTCGGCCAATTCCTTGATGCCATTAATAAAACCAACGGAAGGGTCGTTTGGAGTAGATAATGTTTTATGAACGGTTGTTTGTCCGGTATCTGAAATAAGTATCAGATCTGTAAATGTGCCGCCAATATCTATACCGAGTTTATATCTCATATCGGTTTTATTATGCATGAATAAATTCTGCTTTTGCTTTGGCTCCTTGTTTCATAAAAGTTTCGAGGCCAATTTTCATGTCTTTGGTTAGGATGCATTCACCAAAAAGAGTAGATTCAAGCTCGAGTCCGTCTTCCAATCTCATTCTTAATCCATCGTAAATGGCTCTGCAAAGAATTTGATCGATGCGTTTGCTTAGGTGGTTTAAGGTTATTTCGGGTGGGCATTCAATGTCTGAAATGGCCGGGTCTTTAGAGAGTCGTTTGGGAGTTATTTTTCCGGAATTTATTTGTTCTATGATGGTTATGGCTTCGTTAACTAAATCTCCGTCAAATTCTTTGTAAATAAATCCGAGGCTTAGGGCTTCTTTCCCGGAAACGGGCCGGCCGGTTCGTAAAATTTCTGAGGCTTTTTCTACGGAAATTAGTCGAGGCAAACGTTGGGTTCCACCTGCTCCGGGTATAAAGCCTAAATTTACTTCGGGCTGGCAAAATGCAATGGGTAATCCTTTTTTAGCAATACGAAGGGTGCACGCCATTCCCAATTCGTTGCCGCCTCCAAAAGCAAAACCGTTGTAAGCACAGATTACCGGTTTTTTCATATTTTCTATAAAAGATAATACGGAGTGGAAATATCTTGAATTGGCAACGCCTTCGGCCGGTGTTTTGCAGGCAGCGAGTTCTCGTATATCAGCACCGGAAACGAATGCTTTTGTTCCGTGTCCTGTAATAACTACTCCTTTAATGGTATTATCTTGTTCAATTTCTTTACAGTGTTTAAGAATTTGCCCCATTACATCGCTGTTGAGAGCGTTTAGTACTTTAGGTCTGCGTATGGTAAGGATGGCTACATTATTTTTTATTGTTTTTGTAATCTGTTCTATTTGCCATTGGCCATTTTTAGCAGCATTTTCGAGTGAAATGGGGACTTTAAATTCGGGATGATTTGCATTAAATTTTTTAACCACTTCTAATGCATTTTGTGTTCCGAATTTATTCATAAATGTAAAAGGAGCTTTTATTACCAGAGAGAGTTCGCAGGCCATATCTAAGTCGTTTACAGAACTTATTCCCAAATCTATAATAAACGAGGAGAGCGAAAAGTAGGCTCCTAAAAATTCATCGCGTAGTTTGGTGTGCAGTTCATTGGAAACTTCTACTACTTCATCTTTAATGGCAATATTCCATGCAGTTTTATTTTCTACGGCTTGGTGTAATATGCTAGGGGTTTTAAACCAAGGCATTACGAGTTTACCCATTTCATCTAAGCCGTGTGCGGTAATAGGATTTCCTCCGGTAAGATTTAATGCGGTAAATGGGCCTACTCCCAGGCCGAGTGTTTCTTGTGCTATTTTATCAATTTGTTTTTCATTGCCCCATCCTTTTTCTAAGCACATGAGAGCGGTTTGGCAGAGGCCTTCAAAAATGGGATCTATGGCGTATCCGTAAGAACTTTTAACTACAATAGGCACTTTTCCTATTTCTTCGTAAAAGGTCATTAATTCATTTATTAGATTTTTATCAGTTTTATCGGAGGGAATAAGTTCAACGATTGGATTTCTGTCGGCAGGAAAAAAGTAATGAGAAACTAAACAACGAGATTGATTTTTAATGTTTTTAAAAATTACCTCAGGCTGCATGTGAGATGAGTTCGACAGAAAGATGGTTTCATCTCCGCAAAGTGCTTCGGCTTGTTTAAAGATTTTGTCTTTAATGGGTTCACTTTCGGTGGCTGCTTCTAGCACTAACTGCGAACCGGAAATTTCGTTGTAATGGGTAGTGTACATAATGCTTCCCTGCATTGCTTTGGCTTGTTCTGGTTTAAATGCCCCGGTTTCCATTCCTTTTGCAATCTTTTTTTCAATGCGTTTTTGTGCATTCTGCAAAGCGGTTTCTGCAATATCTACCAGTACAAGTTGTACATGTTTTCCAGCAAATACTTTCGAAAAGTGAAGTAAAATATCGGGGCCTATTTGGCCTGCTCCTATTACGCTTAATTTGGTAAAGTTATTCGTTTTTAATGTGCTCATAATATATCGTATTTAATGCCGAAAATTCAGCATTAAATAATGCCTAAAATATGAGTATTGTCATAGTTTACGCGAAGAATGTGTAAACAGAAAATGTAAATTATTTACCTTGGGGTAATAAAGTATTTAACAGCGCCATTTTCTTTTATAAAATAATGGTCAAACAAGGTATCCGGAATTTCTACGGTATTTGAATTAGTTATAAGGCGAATGTGCCGAAGATTGAACTGCCTGTCGTTAAAAAAATCCTGATTATATTTTTCGTAGTGTTGATTGTTTAAATAGCCTATTGAAACAGCTTTATAAGGGGGAATAATCATTTTTATATTGTAATATGCATCGAGTGTATCGTGTTTGATTGGTTCAGGTTTTTCAATGTTTAGTTTATTTTTTTTATTTACCGGATATTGTTGGAAGTCTTGATAATTAAAAATAGAAAATCCTCTTTCGTAAGGAGCAAGCGTAATAAATAGCTGTACCGGATGTGAAGAATTGTTAATGATAAAAAAATGCTCTGTCCACGAACAACCTTGCAATATGGCAACAAATATAACCCACAGGGAAAAGAGTATTTTTTTTTTCATCGACTAGTGGTTTTTAAAATCAATGCTAAATCTTCCGGAGTATCGATGTTAAGAGATTCAACCGTTGTTTCTTTTACACAAATAGAATAGCCATTTTCCAGCCATCTTAGTTGTTCTAAACTTTCGCATTTTTCTAATTTGCCTAAAGGTAATTGAGTAATTGATTTTAATATTTGGCTTCGGTAGGCGTAAATTCCAATGTGTTTGAAATAGGTATGATGATTTAACCATTGTTCTTTGGGAATATTTAACCGGAAGGGAATCGCTTGCCGACTAAAATACAAGGCATTTCCCTTTGCGTTGATAACTACCTTTATTCGGTTGGGGTTATGTAAATCGGTTACATTTTCTATTTTTTTGATAAGAGTGGCTATTTCGGTTTTTTCGTTTTCAAAAGCAGCACAAAGCAAGTCTATTTGTTCGGGAGCAATAAAGGGCTCATCGCCCTGAATATTTACTACAACATCGTAGTTTTCATTTATAGTACTAAGTACTTCGGCACAGCGATCGGTACCACTTTGGTGTTGAGATGAGGTAAATACAGCTTTCCCTCCAAAAGAATTTACTGCATTAACAATTCGTTCATCATCGGTAGCTACTACTACATTGTGTAGCCATTTTGCTTTTATAGCTTGCTCATAAACCCTTTGTATCATTGATTTTCCGCGTATGTCTACCAATGGCTTTCCCGGAAAACGACTGGACGCATAACGCGAGGGAATTACCCCCAATATTTTTAACTTGCTGTTCAAAAAATGTACTTTTGAAGCGAATGTACTTAATTTTTTATGCAAAGCGATTTATTTTATAAAATAGCGATTACGCTTTTTAATGGGGTAGGTCCGGTTACCATAAAAAAACTGGTAGCCCATATCGGTGGGGTAGAAGCGGTATTTAAAGAAGCTAAAAGCAATCTTAAAAAATTAAAAGTGCCCGAAGTACTTCTGAACCAAGAAAACATAAAAACAGCATTTGAGAAAGCAGAAAAAGAAATCGAATTTATAAGTGCAAAAAAAATAGAGCCATTATTTTATTTAGATTCCGCGTATCCTAAGCGATTAAAACATTGCGAAGACGGCCCTATTTTATTGTATTATAAAGGGAATGCCAATTTAAACACGCAACGCATTATTAGTGTGGTGGGTACACGGAAAGCTTCATTATACGGAAAAGAATTTTGCGAAAAATTTATTTCCGACTTAAAAGAAACAGGGGTAATGATAGTGAGCGGTCTGGCTTACGGAATAGATATTTGTGCCCATAAAGCGGCTCTAAACGAAGGGTTAAAGACGGTGGGAGTAGTAGCACACGGTTTAAACAGAATATATCCTTCCGATCATCGCTCCGTGGCAGTTAAAATGATTGAACAAGGAGGCCTGCTTACCGATTTTTGCAGCAGCGATAAATTTCATCCCGGAAATTTTCCATCAAGAAACCGGATTATTGCCGGAATCAGTGATGCCACTGTGGTAATAGAAACCGATGTAAAAGGCGGGGCGGTAATAACGGCCGATATTGCCAATTCGTACAACCGCGATGTGTTTGCCGTTCCGGGAAGTGTGTACGAAAAATACTCGGCTGGTTGCAACTGGCTTATTAAAACAAATCGGGCTGCTTTAATACAGTCGGCTCAAGATTTAATGAATACACTAAACTGGAAAACAGAAAAAAGTAAACAGCCCATTCAACACAAACTCTTGCTCGATTTAAACGAAGAGGAAACCAAAATTGCTAATTTGCTTAAACAAACCTTTTCGGTAGGTATCGATGATATTTCAATAGCTTCCGATATGCCACTGAGTAAAGTAACCACCTTATTGCTGGAAATGGAATTTAAGGGTATTATAAAGGCTTTACCGGGCAAACATTACAAACTCGTCTAAGAAATGAATGTGTTTTTCTATTCAAATTAAAAATATTCTACATTTGTCGCGATTATTTAAAAAAGAAATATGGCAACAAAAACAAAAAAAGCGAACATTTCCAAACCGGAAGTAAAGCAAATAGCAAATGGCGTTCATCATCAAAGCATGTTTGATGCTGTTTTGGCACGTTTAGATAAAGCAACCCATCTTATTAACCTTTCAAAAGACGTAGCTAATGTGCTTCGTAACCCGGAAAGACAGGTTATTGTAAGCCTTCCGGTGAAAATGGACGATGGCTCGATGAGAGTTTTTGAAGGATTTAGAATTGTACACAACACAGCCATAGGCCCCTCTAAAGGAGGTATTCGCTACGCCATGGATGTAGATTTGGACGAGGTAAAAGCACTTTCGGCCTGGATGACCTTTAAATGCTCCATTGCCAATATTCCTTATGGAGGAGCTAAAGGAGGTATCAAATGCGATCCTCGTACTCTTTCGCTTGGTGAATTAGAACGACTAACAAAAGCATATACCGTTGCCATGGCCGATGTATTTGGGGTAGATAAAGATATTCCGGCTCCCGATATGGGCACAGGAAAAAAAGAAATGGCATGGTTGGTAGAGGCTTTTTCTAAAGTGAAAAGACATTACGAGCCCGGAGTAGTAACAGGCAAGCCCTTAACATTGGGAGGTTCCGAAGGCAGAGAAGCAGCCACCGGAAGAGGAGTAATGGTTGCCGCATTGGAAGCTATGAAAGTAACCGGATTAAACAGAAAAACGGCTACCATCGCAGTTCAAGGTTTTGGTAATGTGGGTTTACATGCAGCACGTTTAATGCATCAGAATAAACTAAAGGTTGTGGCCATTTCGGACCATACGGCAGCTTTCTATAATCCTAAAGGAATAGACATTCCAAGTGCTGTAAAACATGCACAAAATAACGGAGGGGTTTTAAAGGGATTTAAAGGAGGTAAAGAAATTAATAAAGAAGACATTGTAACGCTAGACGTAGATATTTTTGCTCCCTGTGCCATTCAGAATGTAATTACGGCTGCCAATGCACCTCGTATTAAAGCTAAAATCATTGTGGAGGGAGCTAACGGTCCTACTACTGCCGAAGCCGATGAAATTTTGGCCAATAAAAAAATTGTAGTAGTTCCCGATGTGCTGGCAAACGGAGGAGGCGTTACCGTTTCGTATTACGAGTGGGTGCAAAACCGCTGTGGCGATTACTGGACAGAAGCTGAAGTAGCTGCAAAACAAGATGCTTCTATGATAAAGGCCTTTGAAAACGTATGGTTTAATGCCAAGCAATATAAAACAAATATGCGTATCGGTGCATATATTACCGCATTAAAACGCCTTGAAAAAGCAATTAATTACAGAGGGTTTTACTAAACCGAAAAAACATATTCTAAAACTAAAAAACCAGAAATATTTCTGGTTTTTTAGTTTTAGAATGAGACGTTTTACGTTATTTCTCCACCAGCATTTTTTTGGTATCTATTATTTTTCCATCTACCACAATGCTGTATTGGTAAATACCTTGGCTAAGATGGGCGGCATATACTTTTAACTGTCCGTGTCCAGTTTGGTTTATATCAACCGTTTTAATAATACGCCCCTGCATATCGGTAAAAATAATTTGGGCGTAGCCGGTGTTTTCGGGAATGTAATAGTTTATGCTTGTGTTTTCGTTAAAGGGATTAGGTACGTTTTGTTCCAGTACAATAGCATCGCCATGGCTTAATTCTACGTTAATAATATTCATTACCTCTTCTAAGTTTTCTATTTTAGAATTGTTGTTATTACCGCATAAGAAGTTTAACAAGGGTTGCAAACAGTTTTTCATTTGCGTAAACTGTTGACTAAGATTGTTTAGTGCAGTAGTTAAACTATCAATAGAACTTTGTTGCGAATTGTTTAGTGAATTAATTTTGATAATACTATCGCTTTGCTCCTGCAAGGCTTTGGTAAGAATGGCAAAGTACGCATTGTAGTTCATTGTTTTAAAAGTTACGGCAGGGTAAAGCAAATTGCCGAGTGAATCATATTCAGCAGGCTTAGTGGTGGAGCCTACCAACTCAGGCATAAATTGCTCAACATCTTGTGCAATAAAACCATATTGTTTCTTTGGCGAAAAACGCATATTTAGAGCGTTGAGTGTATCGTAAAAAAAAGATTTTGGTGCCAGTTGAGAAATAATAGCCGAAGCATTTGTAATGGTATCAATATTGGTTTTAAATTGTTGGTCTGAGGCGTAGAACTGACCATTATTACCTGTGCCAATACCATTTATATACAAATTGCCATCACTGTAAATGGCATAGTTTCCTGTACCCTGTGGCGAGGAACCCCACACACCTATACCAGAAAAAGTACTACCAAGTACAGCAGTACCATCATTTATACGTGCAATTACCCATCACCAACGCCCGTAACCCTAACGTGAATCCCTATTCCGGAGTTTTGGTTAACACTTAACAAACCGGGCGACACCCCACCATTCCCTGATGCTTCTATATTTACCTTATTTTGGGTATAAATATGGTCGCCAATACTATGTGGTATTTTATTCGTAGTACCATATACCAACCAATCTCTATCAGCCAAAGAATCGGCATGGCGCCATTTAATACGCCCGTTGTTTACAGAATCCCAAACCATAACCCTTACGTGGCTGGTATCGCCTTCTTTTGCAAACCTTAGGTTTTGTTGCCCGTTTACGTAAAGAGCAAGGTCGGTATTTAAGGCGGTATTCGAATCGAGCATGTTAATGGCTACAAAACCTTTTGCAAGCCCCCAAGCGGGATTAATAAGCAGATGCCCACCTCCGAAATTATTATTTAAATGATTCGTTGTTTTTAAATCGGTGTAAGAAAAATTACTAAAAGTAGTATTAGAAGTAAGCCTAATTTGAGCATTAAGCGAATCGTACACATCGAGCCTGCGTAAGGGGTTACGAATGGCAATACCCACATTGCGTTGTATAGACTGACCACTAAAATACCTGCGAGGATTAATATATAAATTGCCTGTGTTGGTGGTTTGAAAATCGGTCCAAATACCACGGTTAGGGTTGTTGTGTGCGGTATGGGTAAGGCGTAGTTGGGCATCGGCAGCGGTATTGCCGTTGTTTACAATATCTACACTGCGTTTGGGTAGCAGAATATTTACGCCCAGGCTGCGTTTGGTAGTATTATCAAAATCTAACACAATTAAATTGCGGTATAATTGTGTAG
>CAJPFH010000029.1 GCA_905339165.1 Flavobacteriales bacterium | reverse complement strand
TGCATCAAAGGTTCAATTTTAATTCCTTTTGTTCCTAGATGCTGGGCTGCTCTTCGTGCCAAATTGTTTGTAATTCCAACATATTGTGTAACTCCCGCTTCTACTGAATGGTAAACTACATTTCCTCCCCCCTTAGCGGCTGACATTGGCTTTCCTTTAATAAAAGACATTAACACAATACTATAAGTAGCATATTTTACGGTGCTTTCGCTTGCTCCTATACTATATAGTGCTTCACCAACAAATGCTTCTAAATAAATAAAAGGTATGTCGAAGAAATCAACCGAAATTATCCCACCACCTAATGGGAGTGGATGGGTATATACAGGCTTAGAATCCACCACCTCAAACTCATCAAATGAGAAAGTATAAGTTTTTCCATCATTACCAACAAAACGATCTCCAGCCTTTAGTGATTCTCCGCCTCCGCCAACATTTCCATCAGCCCCAAAAAACCTACCCGAGTTATTTCCGGTATGCGTAGCATTGGGTAAAAAATTGTTTAAGGCAGTGTTTAAGCCTAAGGTAGGTAATGCCCTTAATGCCATGTTTCCGGCAAAGGATGCAAGTCCGCTAAATACTGTGCCAATGCCGCACCAAGAAACATCGCCCATTGGGTCAACGTATAGTATGGGGTTATTATCGAAAGCGGTGTAGGAGCTTTGCCAGGGTTGGGTAACGGGGTCGGTGCTTTTCCAGCGGGCTATGCGGGGGTCGTACTGGCGGAAATAGGTGGTGTAGCTGCCGGTTTGTTTATCTTGCTCCATGCCGCCAAAGCCATAGCGGTACTGGTTTGCGTTTAGGTTGTTTGTGTTGGGTTGTGTGCTGCCAAAGGGGTAATACTGCTGTCTGCTCAGTATATCGGCAGTGTAATATTCTTCTATATCGGTGTTTTGGGTAATGTCCACCACCAGGTCATCAAAATAGGTTTCGCATTGTGTGCTGCTTACATGGGTATATACCTCTATGTATTGGTCCTGACTGCCTCCTGACGGAACGGTATAGCTTACCGATAGCTGATGCCATTGCTGGCCGGAGTATGTGTAATCGAGGTTATCGGCCTGAGGTTCTACCAAGGTGCCACAATCATATAAATCTACCTTTAAGCTGCCTGCGTTTTGAGCCCCTGTACAGCCGGCAGAGCGTAAGCTATAGATGGTAACATCTACATCATCGCCCGGTTTTACACTTATTCGCATACGCGGTCCGTAGGTGTCGGAGCTAGTCTGACGTATAGCGTAGGTGCCTGTATTAACGTAATTGGTACTCATTAGCGAACTGTAGTTTCCGGTTACAAATATAGGAAAATCTGTTCCTTCGTACGAGCTTTCTGTAATTTTATGTACACCCGAACCTGCCACACCCATCTTTTTATCGCTAATAGTAAGCAATACGTGTTCTAAGTGGTTGGTAAGTTCGTATTCGCTGCTGCCAAGCAATTGTTCGTGTTCCATAGAGTCCGTATAGTGTGCGTATTCGTTTACGTATGTTTGATTAATGTTGCTTATCGCGGTAAAGTATCCTTCGTTCGTATAGCCGGTTGAAGTAAAGGTATAGTTGAGCAGTAAGGGGTTATTAGGTATGCGTGTGCCTATTCTTTTATGTGCAAAAATAGGGTGTTCGCTTAAGCTGAAGTTCATGATAAAATCGTTACCACTAACCGGTTCGTATTTTTTTTCATATACAGCCATTACGTTTCCGGCTGCATCGTGTGCATAATAGGTATATGTCCAGTCCACTTCGTTTGTAAGACCTGTTCCGGTACGTGGTTTTTCCAACTTCATTACGCGGTTGCCCAATGCATCGTAGGCAAATTCCAAATCGGGTTTGCTGCTGCTTCCTGTGCGTTCTATTTTCCGTATTTTGCCATATACTGTCCACTCTATATGGTCTATTTCTTCCTGCACATCGCTTTGTAGGTTTCCTATAGCATCGTAGGCATAGTTTGCGGAGGTTTGCCCACTGGGCAAATCGCTGCTAAAAGGGCTTCCGCTAACTGCATCTTCCACATATTCCAGTTTGTTTGAGTTGCTGTAGTAGTGGTAGGTAAAATCATCCATATCGGGGATTCCGCCATAACCGTTTCGCAGCAGTTCCAAAAAGTTGCCGTTTGCATCGTAGGTATATGCACAGGCATAATCGGTGGTAGAGGAAGATCCGCTCCAGGTATTTGTGGTAAGGTTGAGGCCGGTAAAATTAGTTTGAGTTTTCAGGCGGTTCAATTGGTCGTAGCGGTAGTTGTACCCGGCATGGCTCATGCCGGAAATGGCAACAGCCATGTGGCGTATATTTCCGTTATACAGTGAGCTATTGCTTATATCAAAGGGAGTGCCGGAAACGCTTGCCTCAAATTTATCGCCTGCAGAAAGTTGGGCTATATCGGCATAATCGGTATTGTAATAACCCAATGTATAGCCAAAGGCATCGCGGGCAATGCGTGTGTGCAGGTATTTGTTGTCAGCGTCATACGGGTTGGCAAGTGTTAAATCACCGTCTTTTCCAATATCCCGTGTTTCATCTAATGTAGTGGCATTTGCTCCTTTCAGCCAGCCCTGCAGTGTATAAGCATAATCGGTGCCTTGTACTTTGTACTGCCCGGTTTCTATTCTTGCCAAAGGACCGTGGGCATAATAGAAGTACTTGGCATCTTTGTTCCACAAAAACCCGTTTGTCGATGTGTATGCTTCTTTTAACCTTCCGCTTTTATCAAAGGCATATCGGTGTAGGAAGTTATCGCCCGGAACCATATTATTAATTCCAAACCGTCTTATTTTTCCGTAATGCACCTGCAATATGTTTCCGCTCAAGAGTTCGAACGTATATTTGGTAGATTTTTGAGGAGGAATAGGACCTGAAGCCCCTGAAACATTGGCATATATATCATAGAGGGCACTGTTGTCCTGTATAACCTCTTTTACATTTCCGGCAATATCGTAGCTGTAATGGGTGGCATGTGTAAAATCTCCAAATTGTTGTGTATTATCTTCATAATATGCAATGGTAGCAACGCGGTAGTGCAGGTTTTCCTGCTTTTCGTTGGCAAATAAAGGGGGAGTGTTGCTATTCAGTGGTTCGTCATAAAAAGTACGGGTAATTTGTGTGCATGTGCCTGCTGCAAACCAGGTGGCAAACGCAGCAGGGTTTTGTGCTGTAGCTTGTGAAAGTGCGGTACTTTGTTCTACCTGACCCATTTCGTAAACCCGTCCGCTTTCATCGTATAGGGTGTAGCTGTAGTTGTCGGTAGCCGTTTGTTTGGCGTTTTGCGAAGCCACTAATCGTCCGGCTATATCGTAGAAGTATAAGGTAGTTCCTGCATCGGGTGAGTTTTGTGTTACAATCTGGTTTTGGGTATTGTAGGCATAATGCGTTTCAAGAGTATGGTTAGGTACAAGTTGTGTAGTGCCTCCATTCTTCATATAATTGAAAGCGGTTGTTACATTAGCTCCGCTCAGCATATCAACCCCTTTGGGTGGTACTGTTTTATTCAAATTTCCTGCCCTGTCGTAATAATACAGGGTATAATGGTGTTCCCTGTCTAAATATATAATTTCAAACACTTCGTTAGTGGCAGCTGTAAGGCATTTGTTTAGTATTTGCTGGCGTACTATTTCCTTTTGCTGGTTATAATAGGTTAGGTAAGCCTCTTCTGCATTTTCCTGTGCCAGTTTCAGCAACTCGTTTTCACAAGGGTCGGAGGGGGCGTTCTGTTCCTCTGCCCCATTATTACACAGAGCAATTTCTTCTACTTCGCAATAACAAGTTGAAATGGGATAACAGGAAGCTGTACCATTTAATTCGGCTGTAAACGATATACCGTTTTTCAATACCTGAGCGTAAATGGTAAAGTCATGCACGGTGCCGCAGTCTTCGTTTGCTTTCTGCAAGTTGTAAAATCCGGTAATGTGTTCAAATGTAAAACTGCTGTCGGCAGGAATGTGTAGTATTATTTCGCAGTTTTCGGTATAGGTATCAGGATGACCTATATTCAGCGTAAGTATGGTATCATTGCAAACATCATTATCGTTGGGTTCGGCACATGCCCAAAAATAATAATCGTTGGTGTAGCTCTGTAATGAACTGGTTCCGTAGAAAGAGACTATATCAACTTTATTCTGATAGTTGTTCAGTAATTTGCCGGCCTGAGCCAAATTATGAAGCAATGCCTGTATATCGTCTGCCTCCTTGCTTAGTTTCTCGCATACCATACCCTCGTTATCAAGCACGTCACAATTTAGTATAAATTCCTTGTATTGCGTTGGCGATAGGTTGTATCCAAGCAGATTATTCATATATACGGCAAACAACTGGTAATAATTCTCTGCTCCAATGGCGTAAGCATGTTCGCTTTCGAATGTTTGCATATGCGTAAGTATCTGATCGCAATCGAGGCATTGTTTGCAGGTATAGGTCGGAAACCACTCCCTTTCGAGGGCATCTACTGCGTTTTTGGCGGCTGTATTCCAGTTAGCACCCGGCTCCCACGGCTGACTTGTGCCATTAACATAGGCTTCGCTGCAAGCACAAACATAGTCTTTTATATCAGTAACAAGCAGTCCGTAAGTGTTGGCAAAATATGCAGGGAAAGAAGCAACTCCGTTGGGTAAGGTATCGGTATTGAAATAATCGTAATGCGACTGTAAAATCATATCACATCCGCATGTATCCAGTTGTTTTCCGACCTCGTTATTGTAGCTGTTATATGGGCCGGGAGTATGAATAAGCAGAGCATTACATGTATCTGTGGCATAGTTGCTGCCCAAGTGCCAAGCTAGTATTTCGTGTATATCTGCGTTGCCGTTTGAGGTGGTAACCGGATTGGGTAGCGTAGTTGCCGGAGTAGGATGATCTACATTGCAGCCAAGCGAACACAGTTCCATCAGTTCGGCAGCTATAGCAATTGAATCCTGCTGACTGTAACCGCATTTCAGCAGTTGTTGCATCCAGGTATCTACGTACAAAGAACAAAGATTGCTGCAGTTTTCTGATATCATATCAATGTACTCGTCTTCCATATATTGCTCAATATCGTTTGGTTCCTCTCCGCCAAAGAAATCGAGCATGCTCATATTTCGTTTATTTTTTTGTTCGTACAACGTAGCGTTGTAACAAGGCTGCAGAGTGTCGTTGTCCGCATCATAATCATTACCATTGCAATATGGGGTTTGCACGTAAGGAAAACAATCGAAATCATTCAGGGTTTCATCGAAGTTGGAAACACCTATGCAACCGTTATAGCATTTGTTCACAATAGCGTATTCTGTAGCGAGCAAATCGTATATTTTATGTTTTTCGGCCAAGTAAAAGCCTTTAAACATATCCCATACTTGATCGTTTTTACAGGTGTCATCATCTATTGTAATACCAGACAGACAGGTATTTATGGTTGATTCGGTTGTGTCGTTCGGACAACGTGTAACAGCCATTGCCCATTGCCACATGTTATAGGTTGTTGAACCAAGCGTTTTGTAGCTGTTTATGGTATTTTGCATTTGGGTATTATAAGAATTGCCGTTGCCTCCGGTATCAAAGAAAGGGTCTTTGTTGGTTGTGTTGGCCGGAACACCCATGCTGTTTGTCATGTTCAAAGGATTAAACAAGCCGAGGTTCCATGCCTCATCAAAACTGATGGTCGTTTCAATAAGCTGGTCGTACGTGTGGCTGTCATCATTCTCAGTACACCATGTATAGTAACAGTATTCGGGATGATACGTTACCAGTGAATTTGCCCAAGAAGTCTGCCAGTTGGCAAGAAATTCTTCGAAGGTAACGGAGGTATCTTCGGGCAGTACTTGCGTGCCATTATTCAACGTAATGTATGACGTATTTCCTGCTTCATCTTTATATGGGATAATAGGATTTCTCCAGTTTGCATTTGAGGCGGGCAGGTTGTTTGATGTATTGTAAACCGAAAGAGCATGAACGGAAGGGTCTAACGCATAATTCTGGTCGAATATTTCTCCGTATTGCCCGCCCGGGCTAACATCTGCCAACATGGTGTAGTAAAGTGCATCGCAATGATTCCATTTATTACAGGATTCTATACATGCGTTCCACAAATTATTGTAGTCTTCTTCGCTCCCTCTCGCATCGGCTAAAAAATCCTCCAATGTGCCCAATTCGGCTAAGCACTTGCTTTCGCAATAGTCTGGGTAACAACCGGAAAAATCGAGCTTGTTTGCTTGGTAATTTAAAAAATCATCGTAGCTCAACAAGCAGGTATTGTTTTTCATATAGTCTTCCACGTAATATTCCAATGCACTTTTGTCAACATATAATTCTTTGATAATGGTATAAGAACCAACAGGAAGCGTAACTTCAAATGACTGAGGTAACAATTCAAATACATACTGCGGGTCATCGCAGGCATTATCTAAGGGTAAATGACCAATAGTATATACTTTAGGTCCGCTGGGTATCATTTCAGCTAAATTATCATCGTTAATAATGCTGATTTTAAGATTATAAATACAATCGTAACAAATATCCTGAGGCAGACAATCGGCAAATGTTTCCGGTTGCAAGGAATAATGGAATTTGTGAACACCTTCAGATTTTACAATAAATGGACGAGCATTGATAACGGAACCGTCTATGTATGATATTTTATTGTCGGAAAGCAGGTTTTCAGTAATTTCCTGTGCATTGGTAAGACTAGGCAATGGCTCCAGATTGTTGGGGCTGGCACCTGCCAAATTGGTAATTATTACTCGTCCGTTGCGATCTTTTACGGTTACAGAGAGCTGCCCGTTGGCATCTTTTACCACGGTTTCGCCATAGTATTGTTGAAAACCCACATCCGTACCAAACAAACGTGTTATTTTGTTCTGGGTGGGTGGTCCGTAAAAGTAGTTTATTTCATGACCGGAGCCAACTGTAAATGCAGTGCCAGGTCCGGCAAATTTCCGTATTCTTCCCGTTTGGTCCGGCATAAAATCCACCCGTGCAAAGGGGTACTCTTCGGCATCGGGTATATATGCATGAAAGCTGTTTAGGTTATTATTGGAAGGCGAGTAGTATTGTGAAGTTCCACTTGTTGAACTCATGCCGTTAAATTGATTGTCCAAATCAAAATCGGCTGCACTATAAGCTTGTGATGTATTGTTGTTTAGGTTGTAATCTTCCTGAAAGCCGAAAAAAGCAGAGGCGGAGGGACTCATTAATGTTTTGACAGCCGGACGACCTGCGTAGTCGTAAATAGTTTCGCTCACGCCTACAACCTGTTCATCGTTTAACAATACTTGCGACTGTCTGTTTCGCAGGGTTCCATCAAAATAAGAAACGCCTTCTTTTCGTAAACCCTCCTCAACATAGCTTGTGGCGTACATCCAGTTCATTTCATCGTTTTGATGTGGGTCGGTTATTTCATATTTGCAGGAATATACACTAAGGTAATCATTGCATTTTGAACCGTCATTATCGCAAGACCATGCCCCTTCTATACGCTGCATAAAGGGATAATCGCTATCTGTGCCCTGTAGTTTCGAAGCTCCACGCACACGATAAAGAATATAGCCTTTTTCATAAACCAGAGGAATTTCATAGTAATTATCGGAAAGACTTACACGAGTTGCATTTTCTTTAAAGCATGCAGTAATAGCAGATGCACTTAGAGAGCCACCTTCTCCGTCATAATTATCTACGTAGGTCCATTCCAAATCGTATTCTTCGGCACCGGGTACTACATCCCAAAAAATACCGAGCGTTCGCTTGTTATTCAGTTCAACGTGCGAGGCAGTTGCCTGAGGGATTGTACCTGAGCATCCGCAACCGGAAATACTGGGTCCAAAGCAATAAAATCGTTCCACATCAATTTTGCCTCCGATATACAGACCTTCGGGCAAAGCTCCGCCCGACAAGGATGAGCTGATACCCAACACTTCTACCTTCATAGAATGAGCATTATCAACAACAATGGCACTTAATTCATCAGAAAAAACTCCGGAGGCAGGGTCGTAACTTATGCCTATTATATATTCTTTTGTATTACCCTTTAGTTCTTGGATATTATTTATATCTGTTGAAACATAGGAGTACTTGACACGAAGTGTGCACGATACCGTGAAGGCATTTGCATAATAAGTGTTATCCGATTCATCCAAACCCATATACAGTAGTCCATACGATTTTTTAATGTTAAAAGCCCACAAGGAATAAGGGTTATGCATGATATTTAACTTATCGTCTATAACTGTGAAAACAGGTTTAGGCTGTTGGTCAAAGTCGCACTTTTGAATTCTGTTTTCGAATACTTCAGTGCCGGCAATAAGCTGAAAGATGCTTTGTTGAATAATCAACAGGAATAGGATACACTTCGTACGCATATGGCTAGTATAAGGTTGTAATTAACATATATTCACGGTATAGTTCGGTCAGGGTAATCTGATCGTTTGAAAATGAAAAAATATCATTAATATTAAATTTATCTTCGGGGAAAGGAAGTCTGCCGGAAATATCGTACACATAGTTTACTTCAACCGGAGAAATATTCTGCTTGTCTTCTTTTTCTTCTTTCCTAAAATATACAATACATTTTGTAATGAGATAATCATTTTTGTAATATAATTCTGCCCGATAAAACGGATGAATTGCATAGTGAAAAGTAATTTTTTTCACTCCTGCCGAATCTGATAATTCACTGCGTGTGCTTTCCATAAATAAATCAATCATATCACCCAGTATATATTTAACAAATTCTTCTTCTGAGGCATGGTTAACCAAAATTGTTTTTTGAAAATTGTTAATGCTTACAAGCATGTCGGAAAACAACCGTGTTTCTCCTTCCGTATTTTCTACCAACAGTTTATTCCCATTCCTAATAATTTTTTCTGTTAAACATAACGAGTCGTTTTGCGATAAACTCTCTCGGTTGGTGTGCTTTTTTAGCAGCACAAGGTTATTCATATCCATATGAGCATTTACAATTTTTTCAATTTCTTTTTGCACGTCCTTTTGTGCACCTGCACAAAGGGCAGATACAAGGAAGTAAAGCAAAAGAGTGGTTCTTTTTATATGTATTTTATTCATTTTCTTTTACAAATGATTTTCTGATTTCGGCAGCTGTTTTAATTCCATTTTCTGTTTCCTTGTTCATTCTTACAAGTATTCCTTCGTTATTGTACTGATAAAATGTAGCATAATTATTTTCGTCTAATTCAGCAGCCATTCTCAGAGAATGTGGGTCATATACCATTGTTCGCATAGTAGCCTTTTCAGGATGAATCCGTAAATCATCAAACCATGCATATTCGGGAGCATTTTCCTCGGTATTTGAAAATTTTACCACAATACATCTTGCATTTTCGGGTACTTCAAAAATCTCTTCAATTTTCTGCCATCCTTCTATAATTACCCCCGAAGCCTTAAAAGGGGCTGGTCCTGCTATTTCGCTACCCTGTGCATCTAGAAAAATAATTTCAGCTTGTGCTTTATCATAAGTTTCCACATAGCCGGTATGTTTTTCTTTTACCCAAACGCTCAGCATATAAGATTTTTCAATTTCCGGTGAGAAGTACCTATGGCAGTCACATTCCTGCA
>CAJPFH010000028.1 GCA_905339165.1 Flavobacteriales bacterium | reverse complement strand
CAACCCGGCAGCAGCATCATCATTAATACCAATGGCACCAACGAGCGTGCCCGCTTTAACCAAGATGGAAACTTAGAAGTGCGAACTCCCATAAGCAACCCTTACCCTCCGGGTATTGCTTACGACATAAATGCTAAAGTGGATGTTTATGGGGCTATCCGCATTTCTAATCTTTCCGGTTTTGCTAATAATGTTACCGTAGGCAGGCATGGCACGGTGCTATACGGTGCCACCAATATGCTTGGTCCGCCTACCGGTGATGGTTTTCGTGTGCGATGGGACAATCATTTCTTTGCCAACTTTAACGAGGCTCTTATTTTCGAAAAAACCGATTTTAACCAAAACTTTCCTAACGGAGGGGTTTCGGGAATTGCTTTTGTTAACACCGGAAATGACGATATTGTTAGAACAGCCATGGTTATTAAAGGCAACGGGCGGGTGGGCATTGGCAACGTGTTTGGCCCCAACAATAAAACAAGTGCACAGGGGGGGGATATTAACGGCTTAAATACATTCATCCCCAAGGCTATTTTAGACGTGTATTCCATTGATACGAGTATGGTGGTTAACCTGCGTTTAACACAAACTCCACATGCACAACCCAACAATGGTATTTTCTCCGATTTGCAAACCACAGGCTCCGCCAGTCCTTTGGGACAGGGTAATCTCCTGCTAAACCCCCGACATGCTACCGATACAGGCTTTGTGGGCATCAACATGTACGATACCCTTGCCAACACAAACCGATTTAAAAAATTAGCTCTTGATGTAAACGGACAACAAAACCTGCGTTGGGTAAACAGAAACGATTCTCTACCATACGTACTGGTATGGGATTCGGCTGCAAACGGAAGAATAATGCGTAGAAAAATTGATTTAAACACAGCAGGAGGGTATTTTACTTGTACCGACCCCAAAGCTGAAATGCAGTCGAACTCACGCTTTAATTTAAACAACTATACTTTTTACTTCGAAGATGCCACCAACCTTACCAACGATAACAATGTTGGAATAGGCTACGTATGTGGAACACCACTTACCGCTAAATTAGATGTAGTGCATAATTTAAACACCAATAATCCTAGCTTTCTAATGGGTTCGGCTGCCGGGCGATTTATAAATAACGATATAGGGCAGGGTACTAAAATTGGAGTACGTGCCGATGCTCATGGCCCCGATGAAGCTGTTGGTGGATTATTTACCGCAACCAGTGTAGGGAATTTTAGTGCTAACACAGGTGTGTACAGCCATGCCTATGGCTCGCCAAACGTAAACACAGGCGGGTATTTTAGAGGCAACGATAATAATATGAATGCTACCAATTATGGGGTATCTGCATTAGCCGATGGCTCTTCAACATTTAATTTTGGTGTGGAATCAAGGGCATCAGGTGCTACCACTAATTACGGTGTAAAAACTATAGGTAGTGGGCTCGACTGGAACTATGGCATTCACTCTTTTGCAGGTAGCGGAAATTTTAACTACGGAATTTGGGCTGGTGCATCGGGTATTAATGCTTCATCGGTTGTGTGGGCTGGTTGGTTTCAGGGTAATGTTATGATTACAGGTGCCGGTTGGGTTAACGGGAATAGCTTAATTACTTCCGACCAACAATTTAAAACCAACATTGATACCATCTCTAATGCTTCGGCCATTATTTCACAGCTTGCACCTAAAACATTTTTTTTCGATACCCTAAATAATTACAACCTAACTTTTTCGTCTAAAAAACAATATGGCTTTATTGCACAAGATGTAGAACCTATTTTACCTGAATTAGTAAGCCAAACTACAAAACCGGCAGAATATGATTCGCTTGGAAATATTATTGTTCCTGCTGTTACATTCAAGGGTATGAACTATAATGCATTTATTGCTATTTTAACCAAAGGAATGCAGGAACAGCAAACTCTTATAGATTCTTTGCAATCGCAAATTACCTCTTTAACTAATTGCTTGCAACCTTTAATTACTCAGCTTTGTGGCAACAATAATAACATGATGCAAAACAACAATAATAACCCTACTCAACTTGAGCAAGTACTTAACACGTTAAATGCAGAATTAAGCCATGGCGATGCCATTGTGTTAGAGCAAAACGTACCCAATCCTTTTGCCGAAAATACAAGCATAAATTATTACATTCCGGAAAATAATAACTACGCTCAACTTATTTTTACCGATATGCAGGGACGTATTATCAAAACCGTTGATATAAAACAAACCGGAAAAGGGCAATTGAAAGTGTATGCCGCCAACTTATCTCAAGGTATTTACCAATACAGCATTGTGGTAGATGGGAAAATAATAGATACCAAAAAAATGCTGGTAGAGAAATAGATTTTCTTTTTTTAAGAAATACTTTTAGACCACATTCAATTCCTTTCATAAATACTATATTTGCCCACTCAAAATGAATTTTATTGTAGAATGGATAGAAACGGAATAATAGGGCTTATACTAATTGCTGCCATTGTTATTACTTATGGTATTATCAATGCCCCCTCAAAGGAAGAGATAGAAAAAGCAAAAGCAAAGAAGGAGGCGGAATTAAAAGAAAAGGAAAAACAGGAAGCCCATACTTCTGATATTTTTAACATTACAAACGATACTCTACCTACAGATTCTTCTGCACATTCTGTTACCGATACCCTTTTAAAGCCCATTGAAAACGATTCCGTTCAAAATGCCTTATTGCTTTCTAAACACGGTGTTTTTTCGGGTGTTGCAAACGGAAAAGAAGAAATTATTTCGCTGGAAAATGAAAAAATCAGTTTTCAGATATCTACTAAAGGAGCTAGAATTACTACGGTAATGCTAAAAGAGTACCAAACCTATTACAAGGAGCCATTGGTATTATTTGATAAGGATTCTTCTTTTTTCAATTTCAATTTTTTTACCACCGATAATAAAGATATACACACGGCTGAACTATTTTTTGAGCCTTCAACCACTCAAAATATAAGGGTTTCGGGCGAAAAAGATTCGGCTGTGCTTGTGTTAAAGCTACCAAGTAACCAGCCGGAAAAGTACATAGAGTTTGTATACACACTAAAAGGCAACAGCTACATGGTAGATTTTGATGTGCGAATGGTTGGAATGAATGATGTGGTTTCTCCAAGAACAGATTTATGTTACTTAAACTGGTGGATAAAATCGCCTAATCAGGAAAAGACCATAGAAAATCAGCAGAACACCACCACTATTTATTTTAAATACAAAGAGGAGGTGGCCGACTATATCAATGAAATGAAAGATGAAAAAAATCCTCTTGAGGCAAGTACCAAATGGGTAGCATTTAAGCAGCAGTTTTTTAGTGCAGTTATTATTTCCGATACGCATTTTGATAAAGCCGATGCATTTATTGAAACGAAAAAACTCAGTGCATCAAAATACGTAAAACAACTTACGGCTTCCCTTTCTCTGCCTTATCAGCACAAGGAGGACGATGTATTGGGTATGCAGTTTTATTTTGGTCCAAACCATTATCAAACATTAAGCAGTTATCATTTAGGATTAGAAAAATTAATACCACTGGGCTGGGGAATTTTAGGTTGGGTTAATAAGTATTTGGTCATTCCGGTTTTTAATTTTTTAGATAGTTTTAACTTAAATTATGGTATTATCATATTGCTGCTTACCATTTTTATAAAGCTGCTGCTTTCTCCGATTACTTACCGAAATTTTGTTTCTAGTGCAAAGATGAAGGTGTTGAAACCCGAAATTGCAGAGTTGAATGAAAAACATAAATCCGAACCACTAAAAAAACAGCAGGCCGTAATGGAATTGTACAAACGGGCAGGGGTAAACCCTTTTGCCGGGTGTATTCCGGTTTTGTTACAAATGCCTATTTTAATTGCTCTTTTCCGTTTTTTCCCGGCCTCTATCGAATTGCGTCAGCAAGGTTTTTTGTGGGCCGATGATTTATCCACTTACGATTCGGTACTGGAATTACCTTTTTCTATTCCCTTCTATGGCGAACACGTTAGCTTATTTACTATTCTAATGGCAATTTCTATTTTCTTTTACTCTAAAGCTACCGGTCAAATTGATACCACCTCAAAAGACCCTATGGCTGTTCAGATGCGGATTATGATGTACATTATGCCTTTTATGATGTTGTTCTTTTTCAATAATTATTCGGCCGGTTTAAGTTATTATTATTTGGTGGCCAACCTAATTACCATAGGTCAAACCTGGGCTATACGTAAATGGGTAATTAATGAAGCGGCCATTCATAAACAAATTCAGGAAAATAAAAAGAAACCGGTTAAAAAATCACAGTTTCAACAAAGGCTAGAGGATATGGCCAAACAACGGTCTTTAGGAAAAAAGAAATAGCATTTATTTTCTTTCACTTAATAATTTATTCCACCCACTTCTCCATACCGATGCGGGTTTAAGAAAATAAACTTCAAGAGGGTTTGTATCATCGGTAAGTACCGGAAAATTTTTGTTGCCTTCAAAAAGCAATAGGGAATAATTTTCGGTATTTGTTTTAACTTCAATTTCGTTTTTGTTTATAGAAGCCAATAGCAACAGATTGCGTTGAGCCTCTTCTCCTTTAGTAGTAATGGTTTGTACAGAAAATCCGCATTGCATAAGCGTATTGTATATGCTGTATAGCGGACGGGCATTTTCTCCGGAACTAAAACCATAAAGATTGATAAGAAGAGAACCGTTGGTGTGAAGCAGGTTTTTTATTTTACTAAATGATTGTAAAGTTAAAACATGAGCGGGAGGCGTTTCACTAAAAAATAAATCAATAAAAATAAAATCGTATCTCTCATTCGTTGAATTTATAAAATGCCTGGCATCATCTACAACCGTACGGAAATCATTTTTTCCAATAAAGTATTTTTCGGCAATTTCGGGTATTCTGGCATCTAACTCTACTGCTGTAATGGTTAAACCGTATGTGGCAAATTCTTTAGCTACAATACCCGCACCCATGCCTAGAAGCAAACACTTTTTGTTTTTGTATTCTTGGGCCACTTGTTTAGCTACTTCAACGTAGTGCCAGATGTATAAAGGTTGGGCACTTTTATCGGCTATGCTTTGTCCTGTGCCGTTTACCATTAGGGAGCGTCCGTCTATCCATTTGTTTTTTATAAATGAAAAATACGAGTCGTCATGTACTTCAATCTCTCCCAGTATACCTTCGGAATGATAAAGTGCGTTTTTATCTTCCTTGAATTTGTTTGCAAAAAATGCACATAAACTGTATAAAATAATACACAAGATACCCCATATTTTAGATTGGTACGAAATGAATAAAAAAGAAAGTAAAAAAAGAGAAAGAGAAAAAACGAGCAAAGTATTTGCTATTCCTATGGTAGGGAGGGTATAGAATCCGCAAAAGAAAGTAGCAACTATTCCACCTAGTGTAGAAATGGCGTAAATAGAACCAGCTGCACTTCCGGCAGATGTAGTGTTAGGTAAATAAGATTGAATCATTAGGGGAGAGGAAAGTGCCAGAAAAAAAAGGGGCAGAAAAGCGTAGCAAATTAGTCCTAAAGTGGAACCAAGTTGAACAGGAAGTAGGTATAATTTTTGTAAAAAAAAGTTGGCTAAAACAGGAGTTAAGCAAATAAAACAAGAAGCGATAAATAATACGAGAGGGAGTTTTTTTTCCGAGTAATATTTTGAAGAGAGAATACCTCCGGCAAAATAACCACACATTAAAGCCAGCAAGGTAACGCCTAAGGTGGCTGCCCATGCATACAGAGAAGTTCCAAAGTATGGAGCGAGTAATTTGGCCGCACCCAACTCTACTGCCATTAAATTGGCCCCTTCGGTAAAGGCAACCATTAAAATGAAATAAGAAAATAATTTTTTCATTTTTAAGAAGGGTATGGTGGTTAGAAGGAAAGTGAAGATAAATTGTTTTTTTCAAAAATAATAAAAATAGAGAGAGTAGGATTTTAGAGTAAATTATAAGGTTAGCAGATAAATGGTTTAGTAAAAGTTTACAAACAAAAATGCCTGCGTGTAACGCAGGCATTTTTGTGTTGATTCAATCAATGTATTACATCATTCCGTCCATACCTCCGGGCATTGCAGGCATTGCTTTTTCTTTTTCTTTTACTTCGGAAATTACACATTCGGTAGTAAGCAACATGCTGGCAATAGAAGCTGCATTTTGCAAAGCAACGCGAGCCACTTTGGTGGGATCTATTACACCTGCTTCAAAAAGATTTTCAAAAGTTTCGGTGCGGGCATTGTAACCAAAATCGGCTTTTCCCTCTTTTACTTTTTGAACAATAATGGAACCTTCGCCTCCGGCATTTGCCACAATTTGTCTAAGAGGTTCTTCAATAGCTCTTTTTATAATATTGATTCCTGTTTGTTCATCTTCGTTTTCGCCTTTTAATTTTTCAAGCGATTTTAAGGCACGAATAAAACCTGTACCACCTCCGGGAATAATTCCTTCTTCAACAGCTGCACGGGTTGCATGTAAAGCATCGTCTACGCGGTCTTTCTTTTCTTTCATTTCTACTTCGCTGGCAGCACCTACGTATAAAACGGCTACTCCACCTGCTAATTTTGCAAGGCGTTCTTGTAGTTTTTCTTTATCGTAATCGGAAGTAGTGGTTTCTATTTGTGCTTTAATTTGGTTTACTCGAGCTTTAATTTCGTCTTTTTTGCCAAGCCCGTTTACGATGGTTGTGTTGTCTTTATCAATGCTTACTTTTTCAGATTGTCCGAGATAACTTAGGTCAACATTTTCTAATTTATATCCTCTTTCTTCCGAAACAACAGTGCCTCCGGTAAGAACGGCAATATCCTGAAGCATTTCTTTTCTGCGATCTCCAAAGCCGGGTGCTTTAACGGCAGCCACTTTTAGGGAGCCACGAATTTTGTTTACTACTAAGGTGGCTAGTGCTTCTCCATCTACTTCTTCGGAAATGATAAGTAAAGGGCGACCTGTTTGAACTACTTTTTCCAATACCGGAAGCAGGTCTTTCATGGTGGATATTTTTTTATCGTAAATTAAAATGTAAGGATTGTCCAATTCGGCCTCCATTTTTTCCGGATTGGTAACGAAATAAGGAGAAAGGTATCCTCTGTCGAACTGCATTCCTTCTACCGTTTTTACTTCAGTTTCTGTGCTTTTTGCTTCTTCTACGGTAATTACACCTTCTTTGCCTACTTTGGCCATTGCTTCGGCAATGAGTTTACCTATGGTGGCATCGTTATTGGCTGAGATGGTGGCTACCTGCTCAATTTTTTTATTGTCGTCACCTACTTTTTGAGATTGTTTTGCAAGGTCTTCAACCACTGCACTTGTAGCTTTATCTATACCTCTTTTTAAATCCATAGGATTAGCCCCTGCTGCCACATTTTTTAAACCGGTGGTAATGATGGATTGAGCCAAGATAGTTGCGGTGGTTGTTCCATCACCTGCGTCATCGGCAGTTCTGGAGGCTACTTCTTTTACCATTTGGGCTCCCATGTTTTCAACGGGGTGGTCTAATTCAATTTCTTTTGCAACGGTAACTCCGTCTTTGGTTAAAGAGGGGGCTCCGTATTTTTTTTCAATAATTACATTTCTGCCTTTCGGGCCTAATGTTACTTTAACTGCATTTGCCAGTTTATCTACACCTTTTTTAAGTGCATCGCGTGCTTCTAAATTGTAGCTAATTTCTTTTGTTGCCATATTTATTAATTTTTTTTAGGGTTTATTTTTAAACAGTTCCGAAGATATCAGAGTTGCGCATGATAAGGTATTCTGTACCGTCAATGGTAATTTCGGTCCCGGAATATTTTCCATACAATACATTATCGCCTACTTTTACTGTAACCGGTTTGTCTTTTAGTCCTTCGCCAATGGCTATTACTTTCCCTTTTTGGGGTTTTTCTTTTGCTGTGTCTGGTATAATAATACCGGAGCTGGTTTGTGTTTCGGGTGCTGCGGGTTCTACAAGAACGCGGTCTTCGTTGGGTTTAAAATTAATTTTTGCCATATTGGATTTATTTTTTTAAAGTTTAATGCGATGCTTCGTGCAGCATTTGTGCCATTTTGATTTTTGTTTTTTTTTCAGTCAAAAATTCATTTTATTTAAAAAAATGACAGACAATGTATGCCACGCTGACATTTTATATTTGTTTCTGAGCTCCGTTAAAAGACGGATATTAAATAATGTTTCCTGTTTTATTGTTCAGGAGTGGGCACTCCTTCCGGCATGGATGGGGGAGCTTGAATAGGGTTTTCGGCTTCGTCTATTTGTTTTTGAATAGCCGATTCTTCTCCTTGTTGGTTAGGATTAGAAGCATCATTTTTTGGATGAACGGCTGCCGATACAATACTTAATACTACCAGTGCAATACCCAGTGTCCATGTGGCTTTCTCTAAAAAATCGGCTGTTTTTCTAACTCCCATTACTTGGTTACTAGACGCAAAGTTTGCAGCTAATCCACCCTTTGGGTTTTGAACTAACACAACTAAAATCAGAAATATTGAAATGAGTAGTATGATTACAGAAATGAAGATATCCATGATGATATTTTATTTATTTTTTTCTTTTATTAATTTAATTTGGGTGGCAAAATAACTCTTTTTTTCCGGATATTTCAAACTTAATTTTTTATAAGCATTTAGGGCTTTTTGGTAGTTTCCCTGAAGGAAGTAGATGTGAGCAAGTGTTTCGGTTATCAATTCATCATTCTCCGTAACACTTTTTTTCGCCATTTCGGAGGGTTTGAAAAACACTGCTTTATGGTGTGGCTCTGTAAATTCTATGTTTTCTAGTTGGTTAATGACTAAATCAACATTCGAATGTTTTTTTGTTTCCGTTAACTTGCCGCTCTCTATGGTATGTAGCCAGTCGAAAAAACTTAATTGAGTAGTTACGTCTATTTCGGAGTTCGTTGGGTTGTCTTGGTTTTCTGTTTCGGAATTTGTTTCTTCTATGGCATAAGCACTGTTTATGAGTGCTTCCTGAAGATATTGTTCTTCGAGAAAATCTAGTTCTTTCGTTTGGGGAATGGGTTGTTTTTTCTCGTTTTCTTTATTTTCTTTTTCTGTTACTGTTGTTTCTGTATTTTGTGCTAGGCTGTAATTTTTTTTATCTTCAACGTGTGTTTGGCTTTCCGATGCAATAGTAGAATCTGAAATAGTTGAAATACGTTGCTGCTTTTTGTTCTGGAGCAGGGAATAAAGCGTTTTTCTATCTGTACTGTATGCGGCAGCAATTTTTAGTTGTTCATCTAGTGAAATATGTTCTGTGTTTTGCAGATTTTTAGTGTAGAGCAATTGTAGGGTAGAGGTAAACGGGTATTTTTTGCAGAGTTCCATGAGAGCAGCCTCACTGCTGTTATTTAGCAGCGAAGGGTTTTCTATGTATTGAAAAAAGGTGGAAACGTCCATTAGTTTTTTACCAATTGCTTACCGACTTGTTGAAAATATCTTGAGAAAGCTGGTTGTTTATGTCTTTAATTAATTCTTGTTCAACATCGGCAAAGTTTCTTGAATTATTGTAATCTGCAAAACGCGAAAAAGTATTTTCAAAATTTTGTGAAGCATCGCTGGTGTTTACGAATTTTACGTTTACCGTAATGGTAAGCCGTGTAAGTGCGGCACTCTCACCTTCGGTAATAGCAACAGGGCTTAGATTAAATCCGGTAATAGAGCCTTCAAATTGCAAATCGCCCTCATCGGGTACAATTCTTAATTGTGTTTGAGAGAGAAAAACGTCTTTTAAAGCCTCTGTAAAGGTTTGGCTTAGGGTTGGGTTGGCTTGCGGAGCATAGTTTTGAAAGTATTTTACAGAAAAAGTTTTTACTTTATTGTAATCTATAGAAGCTCCCGAAAAAGAGTAATTTACTTTACACGAAAGGGTTAAACTAACTAGTGTTATAAAAAGAAAAGCTATTTTCAATGTGCGGCTCATGGTTTATTTTATTTCGTACTCTTTAATTTTACGGTAAAGAGTACGCTCTGAAATCCCAAGCTCTTTGGCTGCGTTTTTTCTTCTTCCTCTGTGTTTATCTAGGGCTTTTTTAATTAACTCTTTTTCGGTGTCTGTTAGCGATAGCGATTCTTCTACTTCTTCATGCGGGGTGTTTATTTCGTTGGGTTTATATATCTGCGGTTGTGAAGTACCTAGTTGAATAGCTTGTGTAGTAGTTGAAAAATCTTCGGCATAGAGGCGACTGATTAATCCAGAAGCTTCTTCTAGTTGACCAATATTACCATGTTTCATCAGTTCTAACACAAGGGTTTTTAAGTCGGTTAAATCTCTTTTTAAGTCAAATAAAACTTTGTAAAGAATTTCTCTTTCGTTTAAATTTTCGGAACCAGAGTGAATATGAACTGGCGAAGAGGTTTCTGTTTTGGGAAGGTAGTTATAAAGAGTTTTGGCATCAATCTCTCTTTCGGTTTCTATCACACTTATTTGTTCGGCAAAATTTTTCAATTGCCTTATATTTCCGGGCCAGCGGTAGCTTTCAATTATTTCAGTAGCATCAGAAGTAAGTTGTATCGTGGGCATATGGTATTTCGATGCAAAATCAGAAGCAAATTTTCGGAAGAGAATACCAATATCTTCTTTTCTTTCCCGGAGTGGTGGAATAATGATAGGGACAGTATTTAATCTGTAATATAGGTCTTCTCTGAATTTTCCCTTGTTTACTAATTCGGGAACCGTCACATTGGTGGCAGCCACAATACGAACATTGGTTTTTTGCATTTTGGAAGAGCCTACCTTAATGTACTCACCGGTTTCTAACACTCTAAGGAGGCGAACTTGTGTTTGTAGCGGTAGTTCTGCCACTTCATCTAAAAAAATGGTTCCCCCGTCAGCTACTTCAAAATATCCTTTTCTCGAATCGTGTGCACCTGTAAAAGAGCCTTTTTCGTGTCCAAAAAGTTCGGAATCAATAGTGCCTTCAGGTATTGCCCCACAGTTTACTGCAATGTATTTGGCGTGTTTACGGGCACTTAACTGATGAATAATTTGGGGCATAATTTCTTTACCTGTTCCGCTTTCTCCTGTAATTAAAACACTTAAATCGGTAGGTGCCACTTGCATAGCAATATCAATGGCTCTGTTTAGCAGAGCAGAGTTTCCAATAATACCAAAACGTTGTTTTACTTGTTGAATATCCATCTTAATGTACAATTTTTCCTTTTAAAGTAGCGGGGGTGCACGATTCTATAAACACATTTACATATTCTCCGGGTTTTGCATTTTCTTTAGGAAATACCACAACGGTATTTTGCGAATTTCTTCCGTAGAAATGTTGAGCTGATTTTTTTGAGATTCCTTCAATCAATACTTCGTACGTATTACCAATGGCTTTCTGGTTATTTTCTAGGGAATGATTTTGCTGAGTGTTTATAATTTCCTGTAATCGTAAAGTTTTTATCTCTTCAGGCACATCATCTTTTAATTGTCTTTGGGCAAAGGTGCCGGGTCTTTCAGAGTATTTAAACATGTATGCAAAGTGGTACTTGGTGTAATTCATTATTTCAATGGTGTCTTTGTGATCGGCTTCCGTTTCAGTACAAAAACCGGAAATAATATCGGTAGAGATAGCACAATCGGGTACTATTTTTTTTATGGCGTTTATTTTTTCTAAGTACCAGTTTTTGTTATACCCTCTGTTCATTAATTCTAAAATACGCGAACTGCCCGATTGAACAGGTAGATGAATGTATTTGCAAATGTTTGGATATTTACTCATTATTTGCAAAAAATCGTCTGTAATATCCTTAGGGTATGAGGTAGAAAAACGTACCCGTAGAGTTGGGCTTATCTGAGCTACCTGTTCTATGAGTTGGGCAAAACAAATACTTTTATTTTTTTCGTTTTCTTCAAGTTTTTCAATA
Source organism: Flavobacteriales bacterium (assembly GCA_905339165.1). Classification (GTDB taxonomy): domain Bacteria; phylum Bacteroidota; class Bacteroidia; order Flavobacteriales_E; family Vicingaceae; genus BCD5. The sequence goes on along the minus strand of CAJPFH010000028.1, from coordinate 98,343 downwards.
TCTTTTTTAGCTAAACCGTTATTCCATAAATAGGAATCTACATTTTGACCAAGAAGGGTTATTTCTCTGTATCCGGCATTAAATAAATCGTGGGCTTCTTTTAGAATACTTTCAGGGTCTCGGCTTCTTTCTCTTCCTCTGGTAAAGGGAACTACGCAAAAAGAACACATATTATCACAGCCCCTCATAATGGAAATAAAGGCGGTTATTCCGTTGCTTGCTAAACGAACGGGGGTTATATCGGCATAGGTTTCCTCTTTAGAAAGAATAACATTTACGGCTTTTCTGCCGCTATCTACCTCTTTTACCAATAAGGGTAAATCGCGATATGCATCCGGCCCTACTACCATATCTACTAATTTTTCTTCTTCAAGTAATTGAGATTTCATACGTTCGGCCATACAACCCAATACACCAATCAGCAGTTTGGGTTTGTTTTTTTTCAGAGCATTGAAATTATTTAATCTGTTTCGAACGGTAGTTTCAGCCTTTTCTCTGATGGAGCAAGTGTTAATCAGGATTAAATCGGCTTCGTTTAAGTTTCCGGTGGTTTGATAGCCATTTTTACTAAGCACGGAGGCTACTATTTCGCTATCAGAAAAATTCATTTGGCAACCGTAACTTTCAATGTAAACCTTACGATTTTTGGGCTCATTATTAGTTTTTAAAAGAGTAGCTTCGCCTTGTCTAGATTCCTCTATTACTTTATTCTGACTTTGAAACATTTTTAGTGGTTCTTCGTTTTTAGGGGTCTGCAAAGTTACGAATAAATTCAAAATCACTGTCAGATTGGCAGAGTTGATTTAAAATAATTTTTAAAAAAATTATATTATGTAATAATATAAAGTAACTGACATGACAAGAGGTGTTTTGAAAATTGAAACAGTTACGTTTTACTTTGCACCGTTTTTTAAAATTCAAAAAAAGAAGTATGGCAAAAAATCTGGTTATAGTGGAGTCTCCGGCAAAGGCAAAAACAATAGAAGGTTTTCTAGGAAAAGATTTTTTAGTGAAATCGAGTTATGGGCATATTCGCGACTTGCCCGAACGGAATCTTTCTATTAACATAGAAAAGGGTTTTGTGCCGGACTATGTGGTGCCGAGTGATAAAAAGAAATTAGTGGCTGAATTAAAAGGTTTGGCCAAAAAAGCGGAAACCATTTGGTTGGCAACGGATGAGGACCGGGAAGGAGAAGCCATTTCGTGGCATTTACAAGAGGCATTGGAATTAGATGAAAAAAGAGTTAAGCGTATTGTTTTTCATGAAATAACCAAAAATGCTATATTAAAAGCAATAGAAAACCCCAGAAAGGTAGATTATAATTTGGTAGACGCACAGCAGGCAAGAAGAATATTAGATCGGCTGGTAGGCTACGAAATCTCGCCTATATTATGGAAAAAAGTAAAGCCTTCTCTTTCGGCTGGTCGTGTACAGTCGGTAGCAGTTCGTTTAATTGTAGAAAGAGAAAGAGAAATAAATAATTTTAATTCAAGTTCAAGTTTTAGAATTACGGCTGAGTTTTTTACTCACGATAAGGTGTTGGTTAAAGCAGAACTGCCACATCGTTTTCCAAAAGAGCAAGATGCGAAAAAGTTCTTAGAAAATTGTATTGGAGCAACTTTTACGGTGTCTGACCTAGAGGTGAAACCGGCCACCAAACAACCCTCTGCTCCTTTTACTACCTCTACTTTGCAACAAGAAGCTTCCAGAAAACTGGGTTTTTCGGTTAGTCAAACCATGGCCATTGCTCAGAAACTTTACGAGTCGGGAAAAATAACCTATATGCGTACCGACTCGGTAAACCTTTCTGATTTTGCCATGGAAGCAGCAAAAAATGAAATTGTTTCCTACTATGGAAAAGAATATGCCAATCCTAGAACCTATAAAACCAAATCAAAAGGAGCACAAGAAGCACATGAAGCCATTCGCCCAACGTATATGAACGTACACAAAATAGAAGGCGAAGCCAGAGAAGCAAAACTATATGAACTTATTTGGAAACGAACGATTGCTTCTCAAATGAGCGAAGCCAAGTTAGAGAAAACTACTGTTTCTATTTCAATCAGCAATCAACCCGAACAATTTGTGGCCAAAGGAGAAGTTTTAAAATTTGACGGTTTTCTGAAAGTTTATTTAGAATCTACCGATGATGAAAATGAAGAAAACAGTGAGTCTATGCTGCCTCCATTAAAAAAAGGTCAGCAACTTTTGGTTGAAAAAATAATGGCTACTCAACGATTTACACAACATCCTCCTCGATATACCGAGGCAAGTTTGGTTAAAAAATTAGAAGAGTTGGGCATTGGAAGACCCTCTACTTATGCACCTACCATTTCCACCGTACAAAAAAGAGGATATGTAGTTAAAGAAGACCGGGAAGGCATAGCTAGAAATTATACGGTGCTTACCATGCAGCAAAATCAAATAAAAGAAGAAGCAAAAACAGAAATAACGGGAAGAGAAAAAGCAAAATTGTTCCCTTCGGATATAGGTATGGTAGTTACTGATTTTTTGATTCAAAATTTTAAAGACATCATGGATTATGGTTTTACTGCAGATGTGGAACGCCAGTTTGATGAAGTAGCCGAAGGGGCCATAAAATGGAATAAAATGATTGAAGCCTTTTATAACCCCTTTCATGCTATTGTAGAAAATACAAAAGAAACAGCCGAAAGAGCAACAGGCGAAAGGGTATTAGGCATCGATCCACAATCCGGAAAAAACATTATTGTGCGCATTGGCCGATTTGGCCCTATGGTGCAAGTGGGAAGCAGCGAAGATGAGGAAAAACCAAAATTCGCCTCGCTAAGAACCGGACAAAGTATAGAAAATATAACATTAGAAGAAGCCATCGATTTGTTTAAGCTACCAAGAAAAATAGGAACATACAACAATATAGACATTACAGCCGCTATCGGAAAATTTGGTCCGTACTTAAAATATGGAAATATGTTTGTTTCTATACGCTCACAAGATGGAGATGACCCAATGACCATTAATCTACAGCGAGCAATAGAATTAATAGAAGCAAAGAAAGAAAATATTAAAAATAGTGTGATTAAGCAATTTGAAGAAAATAAAGAAATACAGGTTTTAAGAGGAAGATATGGAGCTTATATAAAGGCAGGAAGAAAAAACTTTAAAATCCCAAAAGATAAAATCCCGGAAGAACTAACATTAGAAGAATGTATTGCCATAGCTAATATTCCTGAAAAAAAAGAGAGTAGTAAAACGAAAGAAAATAAAACACCCTCCAAGGTAAAAGCGAAGGCTAAAAAGAAAATTGTCAAGAAAGCTAAAACGAAATAAAATGTTTCAGTTCAATGAATTTTTAAGTCCGGTAGATTTAGAAAAAATAAAATCGGAAAAAGATTTTTTACCTCATCAAATAGGTAGCTGCATTAGTATAAACACCAATTCTAATCAGTTTGTATTAAGTACGGAATATAAAATTGCCATTATTGGAGTGAATGAAAATAGGGGAATTTCACATGAAAATACAAAAGTTGCCGCACCGGATGAAATACGAAAATACCTGTATCGCTTAACCCACAACGCATCGTTGGCAATTGCTGACATGGGAAATCTAAAAAATGGATTTACATTAAACGATACCTATTTTGCATTAAAACATGTATTAAAAGAACTTCTAGCCAAAAAGATACTACCCGTTATTATAGGGGGCTCTAGAGATTTAACTTATGCAAACTTTTTAACGTATGAGAACGAGGAACAAGTAGTTAATCTTGTTGCCATTGATTCTTCTTTTCGCATTGGAAATTCAGAAGCAGAAATTAATGCAGAAAACTATTTGAGCAAGATCATTCTCTTCCAACCCAACTTTTTGTTTAACTACAGCAACATTGGATATCAATCTTATTTTGTAAGTAAGCAAGAAACCGATTTACTTGATAAACTTTATTTCGATACATATAGGCTAGGAGTAACAAGAACTGCTATTCAAGAGTCAGAACCGATCATCCGAAATGCAGATTTTATTTCATTTGATATTGCAGCAATAAGGCAATCTGAAGCTCCGGGTAATCTATGTCCATCGCCCAATGGTTTTTTTGGAGATGAGGCCTGTGTGTTATCGAGATATGCCGGATTAAGTGATAAGTTGAGCAGTATAGGTTTTTTTGGATATGTACCCGAAAAGGACATACACGGCCAAACGGCACACTTATATGCCCAAATAGTTTGGCACTTTTTAGAGGGAGTAGCTGCCCGAAAAAATGAATTCCCTCTAGTAAATAAATTGGATTACACTAAGTATACCGTTTCTTTAAAAAGTGGAACTACAGAAATTGTTTTTTATAAAAGTAAAAAAAGCGAACGTTGGTGGATGGACATACCATACCCTTCCCACCAAAAAATACAATACGAAAGGCAATTAATAGTCCCTTGCTCCTATAACGATTATAAAGTGGCGTGTGATGACGAGATGCCAGATCGTTGGTGGCTTACTTTTCAAAAATTAAGATAAAATATTATGCTGATTAACAAATAGTTAATAAAATTGTATTCAACTTTTTTTACAGAAAAATAAAAATACTTATTTTAGCCGACAATTAGGCAAAGAGAGCCTACACTTTTTTATTTAAAAACTAAATATGAAGAAAATTCTACTATCTGCTGTTCTTTTGGCTTTAGGGTCAACAGCATGGTCTCAACAAGACCCACAATGGACTCAAAACATGTTTAACCGACTAGGCGTTAATGCAGGAGTTGCCGGAACTGGAGGGGTTGGAACAATTTGCGGTGTAGGAATGTTTCGTCAACAAAATATGGGTTTTGCAGGAAATCCTCAAACCATGTTGTTTAGCGTAGATGGAGGTTTTTATGCATTTCGTCAGCAACATGGTGCAGGCTTAACCGTTTGGCAAGACCAATTGGGTGCAGAGAAAACATTAATGCTGAAAGGTTCTTATGCATGGCAAAAAGGATTAATGGGAGGAAAGCTAGGCATAGGATTAGAAGGTGGTTTAATGAGTAAGTCCATTAATAACGACTGGATTTCTACAGACGATTACCATAAAGATCCTTCCATTCCCGATAATGGCACAAGCGATATGGCAATGGATTTAGGTTTCGGTATTTACTTTCAAAGAGAGGATTTGTACGTGGGGTTATCTTCCACACACTTGGTTCCCGGTAAATTCGAAGCTAAGGGTCCTGCAACAACATCTGTTGCCGGAGCTGTAGACTGGGCTCAAGAATACGCTGTTGCTCGCCACCTTTATGTTATGGCAGGATACAATTATCAATTAAACCCCACCATGGTTTTACAACCTTCAGTTTTTATTAAAACAGACCCGGCTTCGCCCCAGTTCGATATTAATTGTAATTTAGAATACAATAAAATGTTTTGGGGAGGGTTATCTTATAGATTGCAAGATGCGGCTGCTTTTTTGGTTGGGATGGATTTTGTTGCTGTTCAACCTAGCCTGTCGGGCTTAAAATTAGGAATGGCTTATGATTTAACTTTATCTCAATTAAGAAATTACAGTAGCGGAAGTGTTGAGATTATGTTAAAGTATTGTAAAAAGATAACAAAAGAACCAAAAGTGCAGCGATACAAAAGTGTACGATTTTTATAATATAAATTGAAACCTTATATAATTTTGATCGTTAAACGCTATTCACTGCAAAATTGTGATTTATCACAACAAGAGTACTAAAAAGGAGGTAAAATGAAACGAATAACAGCATTTATTGCCGCTATCATTCTTTTTTCTTGTTCCAAGAATCAAGGAGAGTTAATCGGTGTTCAAGGTAGGGAAATGTGGTATCAGCCAGATCCCTACGGAATGTTATACTTGCCTATGGGTAGTTATAACATGGGAAACAGCGATCAGGATGTTCCTTATGCTCAAACAGCTGGTCAAAGAACTGTGTCTGTTCAGGCGTTCTACATAGACCAAACTGAAATTTCAAATAATGAGTATCGTCAATTCGTATACTGGGTTAGAGATTCTTTAGCGAGAAGAGCTTTAGCAGAAGAGGTAGACGAAGAGTTTGTTATATCAGAAAATTTTTACGGTGAAGAATTAGATCCTCCTGTAATTGATTGGTACAAAAAAATTAAATGGGAAGAACAAGAAGTAAGGGAAGCTCTAGAATTTCTTTACTACCAGCCTAGCGAAAGGTTTTACAGAAGAAGGGAAATTGATACCCGTAAGTTAAATTACGAGTATTATTGGATAGATTATAAAACAGCAGCTCTTCGTCAAAGCAGAGAACAAGGCTTAACAGATCGTTCCGTATTTATTAAAAGAGATGAGGTAAATGTTTATCCAGATACATTAGCTTGGGTTCACGATTTTACTTACTCATTTAATGAGCCATTAACTCAAAATTATTTTTGGCATCCTGCATATGATGATTATCCTGTGGTTGGAGTAACATGGAAACAAGCTACAGCATTTAGCATTTGGAGAACACAACTCTTAAGTTCTTACTTATTGGAAATAGGATCTATACTAGTGAATGATTTTAGATTGCCTACCGAATCCGAGTGGGAGTATGCTGCTCGTGGTGGCTTGGATTTAAGTCCATATCCATGGGGCGGACCATACATTAGGAACGCTCGTGGCTGCTTCTTAGGTAACTTTAAACCCCTGCGAGGAAATTACATTGATGATGGAGGGTTTCATACGGTGCGTATTGATTCTTACAACCCCAATGATTTCGGATTATATTGTATGGCTGGAAATGCAGCAGAGTGGACAAGTAATGCATTTGATGAATCTGCGTATAATTTTGCCCACGACTTGAATTTAGATTATTCTTATGATGCCAACCCTAATGATCCTCCTGCTCTTAAGAGAAAAGTAATTAGAGGGGGCTCTTGGAAAGATGTTGGCTACTATTTGCAAACAGGTACAAGAACATACGAATATCAGGATACTGCGAAGTGTTATATTGGCTTTAGAAATGTAATGACATTCCTTGGTCGTGCAAAAGAAGATTATAACTAAGATTTTATCTATTAATAACTAAACCTATCTATTAACCAATTAAATTTTTAAACTTATGGGATTTGTAGAATTTCTTTTCCACACAAAAAAAGGAAAAACAGTAATGGGATTGCTTTACGGATTAGGAGCATCTATTGTAATTGTTGGTGCACTTTTTAAAATTCAACACTGGCCTGGTGCAGGTATTATGTTAACCGTAGGGCTTCTTACAGAGGCTTTGATTTTTGCTGTTTCTGCATTTGAACCCCCTCATATGGATATTGACTGGACTTTGGTTTATCCTGAATTAGCAGGAATGCATGACGAGGATGGAGGAGACGGACATGGAGGAAAGAAAAAAACTGTTACAGAAGAGTTAGACAATATGCTTGAACAAGCAAAAATTGGCCCTGAATTAATCGAAAGTTTGGGTAATGGATTAAGAAATTTAAGCGAGAACGCAGGAAAATTAACAAATATTACAGATGCCTCTGTTGCTACCAATGAGTACGCTTCTAGTCTCAGAGGAGCTGCTTCTAAGGTGGGAGAATTATCTGATACATATGCTGCGGCATCTGAGTCGTTAACAGGATTGAAAAATTCGAACGAAGCAGGGGCTGCTGCCGGAGAACATCTGCAAGCGATGTCAAAAAATCTTTCTGCTCTTAACGCTATTTATGAATTACAATTGCAAGGAGCAAATGAGCACATGAAATCTACTTCGAATTTATATGCGGGTATTTCTGATCTTCTTCAAAACCTGAATAGCTCTGTGGAAGATACTAAAAAATATAAATCAGAAATAGCTGAACTTTCTAAAAACTTGTCTGCACTTAATACAGTTTATGGAAACATGTTATCTGCAATGAATATTAACAAAGGGTAATTTAACTCAACATAATAATTTAAATTAAGTATAGTTTAACTATTAAAATAAAAAGAAAATGGCAGGAGGCAAATTACCACCACGGCAGAAAATGATTGGTATGATGTACTTGGTACTTACCGCACTTTTAGCGATGAACGTATCCAAGGATATTTTAGATGCATTTATACTGGTAAACACAGGTTTAGAAAAAACAAAATCAAATTTTAAAGATAAAAACGATTCGGATTATAATTCCTTTGAGAAATCATTCAACGAGAATAAACAAAAAGTTGAGCCTTATTGGAATAAAGCTCAGGATGTTAGAAAATCTGCGAATGAATTAGTGGATTATATAGACCAAATTAAAGCGAACCTAATTTTTCAAACAGATAAATTAGAAAGTTTAGAGAAAGTTAGAGGAAAAGATGCTAACGGAAAAGATACCATTTTAGGTTTGAAATATGTTAGCAGTAAGGATAATTATGATATACCAACAAATATTCTTATTGGTGCAGAACCAGGAAAGCCAAAATCTGGAGAATTAACTGCATCGGAACTAAAACAAAAAATGGAAGCATTCAGCAATAAGTTGGCTGGTTATGTGCCTGCGGAATCCATTATTGCACAAAGTTTAAAGGAGGTATTTGATTTTTCAAATAAAAAAGATGCTAGTGGAACAGATAACAATTGGGAATCAATGAATTTCTATCATATTCCCTTAGCCGCTGTGATTACCATTCTTTCTAAGATGCAAACAGACGTTAGGAATGCCGAATCAGATGTTGTTAAACATTTAATGAGTGCAATTGATGCCTCCTCTTTTAAGTTTAATAAGTTAGCTCCAGCAGTTATCGCAAATTCTAATTATATATTGGTAGGAGATTCTTTTAAAGCAGATGTTTTTTTGGCTGCTTTTGATACAACCCAAAGCCCTGTAATTTATTACTCAAAGGATGGTGGCGATGTAGATTTAACAGACCCTAATAACCCGGTAATGAAGGGTGCATACGATTCGTTACCAAATTCTGCTGATGGCAAAGGATTAATTAGAACCAAAGGAAATTCAGAAGGGGAAGTTATTTATAAAGGTTTAATTAATATTAAGGCTCCAGGAGGAAAAGTTATAAAATTTCCTTGGAAAACCACTTTTCAGGTGGCTAGGCCAACTACCACAATATCGGCCACAAAGATGAATGTGTTTTATATTGGAGTAGACAATCCTGTCTCGGTTTCTGCTCCGGGTGTTCCTGCGGATAAAGTTAGACCAAGTATAAGTAATGGTTCTATTTCTAAAAGTGGGAGAGATGGGTATGTGGTGAGAGTCTCTAATCCAGGCACAGCTAAGATTACGGTAAGTGCAGAAGTTGATGGAGCAAACAAAAGAATGGGAGATATGGAGTTTCGTGTAAAAAGAATTCCAAACCCTGTACCTTATGTTGGTGGAAAAACAGGATCTGAAACCATAACCTTGGCTCAATTAAAAGCTTCTGCAACGATACAGGCAAAGATGGAGAATTTTGATTTTGATATTAGCGTAACTGTTCAATCTTATGTATTTTCCACATCAATACAAGGTGCGATAGTGGAAGAGAAAATACAAGGGAACAGATTAGCGGGAAAAGCGTTGGATTATATTAACACAGCAAAAAAGAACCAGAAGTTTTATTTTGAAAAGATTCAAGTAAAAATGCCTGATGGTACGGTTAGAGAATTATCTCCTGTAAGTTTAAAAGTGATATAATATGAAAACTCTTAAGAAAGCACTTGTTGTTTTATTTTTTGCGAGTATTAGCGTTCCGATATCGGCACAAAATAAAATATTAGACGGTATCTACATAAAAGAACATACCCCAACCCGTAGGGTTATTCCATATACTCATGTACGAGAAGCGGATGTGATGTGGAGTACTCGTGTGTGGAGGCTGTTGGACTTAAGAGAAAAGATTAATCATCCTCTTTATTACCCATTAGATCCTATTAATAATCGTAAAAGTTTGTTTCAAGTTATTAAAGAAGGTGTAGAAGAGGGTACCATTACAGCATACGATAATCCTTTGCAAGATGATGAATTTAAGTTGCCTATGACAAAAGCTGAGGCGAAGGCCAAAATGGGGGGATGGGAAAAAATATTTAGAGAAGACACACTAACAGGAGATATGGTTGAAGATAGTGCTTTTGTTGAAGTAACTTCTGGTGCAGTGAGAAGGTATTGGGTTAAAGAAGATTGGATTTTCGACAGGGAGCGTTCTATTATGGATGTTAGAATTTTAGGAATAGCACCCATGAAAGAAGTTCTTGATGCTGACGGGGTTACTGTTCGTGGATATGCTCCTCTTTTTTGGATTTATTTTCCAGAGGCACGTTATGTGTTTGCTAACTATGATGTATTTAACAGACAAAATGATGCCGAAAGAAGAACTTTTGATGATATTTTTTGGAAAAGAATGTTTACCAGTTATATCAGAAAACGATCTAATGTATATGAAAGATATTTTGTAGAATACCTGAGTCCTATAGATCAATTACTTGAATCTGATAAGGTTAAAGATGAGCTTTTTAAGTTAGAACACGATATGTGGAACTTTTAAAGGAAAGAATAAATTTAATTAAAAAGCCATGTATAACTACATGGCTTTTTAATTAAACATTATAATGTTGAGATTTTCCTTCCTTTTAACAAATATCTTCAGTTAATGAAAGTACTTTAGCTAAATGTTCAGCGTAGCTTTTAAATATATTAAAAACAAATACATTTTATCGGGTTTAATATTTTTTATTTGGATTTTGTTTTTCGATCAAAATAATTTAGTTACTCAATTTTCATATAGGAATGAATTAAATAAACTGTTAGAAGACAAGCAATATTATATTCAAGAGATAAAACAAACCCTCGATCATTTAAATGAACTTACCAGCAATACCAAAACACTAGAGAAATTTGCAAGAGAAAATTATTTAATGAAAAAAGACGATGAGGAAGTTTTTATTATAGTAGAGGAAAAGTAAATTACACTTTTCTCAATCCTTTTTATAGAAATAATGATGAAATTTGAAGTTCGGAAATCAATTATTTTCAATGCAAAAAAAATCATCCCTTCAATTTAACGAGTTTTCGGAAATTTCTGAAGAACAATGGAATGAAAAAATTAGTAAAGAAATTAAGGGTTCTTCGATAGAGGATATATCTACTCGAATAGACACCATAAGTATTCTCCCATTTTATACCAATTCGATAAATGAATCGGAAAAATTTTTTCAAACAAAAAATGAATCGAATCATACTGTCCTTTTAAGAGAAAAATTTTCAGATTTTCATACTGACAATTCAATAGAAAAAATTAACACAGCAATAGAGGGAGGTATTAAATCGATTATCCTTTCCGGAAGTTGTAACCAGGTTAAATTAGCAGCACAAAAATTACCGGAGCAAAATATCCAGTTATCTTTTGATATAACGGATAATGTTCAACTGTTTTTAACATCGACCCCATTTATATTTAGCGACAAAATAAGTTATCTACTTGAACATGATCCGATCTCGCAGTTTGCTCAAAGCGGCAGGTGGTTAGTCTCAAAAAAGGACGATTTTGTTGCATTAGAAAACACCTTTGAATACATAAGAGAACATAATTTGCCAATTCAAAAAAGCGTGCATGTAAACGCATCTATCTACCATAATGCGGGTGCAGGTTTTATTCAGGAATTATCTTTTTCTCTTGCTCATGCTCACGAGTACATTGTTTACCTATTGGAGCATGGCTTTAAAATAGAAGAAATTATTTCAAAAATACAGTTTACCTTTTCTGTAGGCACCGATTATTTTGCCGAAATAGCAAAGCTTAGGGCTTTTCAGATATTATGGGCAAATCTAATCCGTGCCTATCATTATAAAATAGATGCATGTCCTTGCTATATTCATGCTGAAACATCAAGGCGATACCATACGGTAAAAGATGAACATACTAATATTTTAAGAACTACAACTCAAGCCATGTCGGCACTTATTGGGGGATGCAACACACTTTCTATTTTGCCCTTTAATAGCCTAAAGAATGCAGATGAATTTAGCAGAAGAATTGCCCGAAATACAGGAAATATTCTATTTCATGAAGCCTCTTTTTCTAGTTATCCAAATATAGCTAATGGCTCATATTTTATAGAGAGTTTAACAACAGAGTTTACCAAAAAAGCATGGTTGTTTTTTAAAGAAATTGAAAAATCGGGAGGCTTGGTAGAATCGCTTTCAAAGAATGAAATACAAGATGAAATAAAAAAGAATCGAGAAAAAGAATTGCAAGAATACAAAATAGGGAAGCGAATACTGATGGGGATTAATAAATACGAAACCCTTATAGAGCAAAGCGAGGCAATACATTATACCCCTTCTATAACAACGGATACAAATGCTAAGTCTTTTAAAGAATGCAGAATAGCTGAATTGATAGAAAGAGATGAAAAAAAATGAGAAAAGATTTTTCAAATACGAGCTTGAAATTTGATTTTTCAAAGGAAGAGTCAGAAAGGAATTCTACGAACAAAATAAAATTTCCAAAATTTGGAGCTGGATTACCCCCTTTTTTAAGAGGCCCCTATGCTAGTATGTACGTGGTTCGGCCATGGACTATCCGTCAATATGCCGGTTTTTCTACAGCTGAAGAAAGCAATGCGTTTTATCGCAGAAATTTAGCAGCAGGGCAAAAAGGTCTTTCGGTAGCTTTCGATTTGGCTACTCACCGAGGTTACGATTCCGACCATCCGAGAGTGTTAGGAGATGTAGGAATGGCCGGTGTTGCCATAGATTCTGTTTTAGACATGAAGATTTTGTTTAATCAAATTCCTTTAGACCAAATGTCTGTTTCTATGACTATGAACGGTGCAGTAATTCCCATCTTAGCATTCTATATTGTTGCAGCAGAAGAGCAGGGCGTTCAACCGCAACAACTTGCTGGTACTATTCAGAACGATATTTTAAAAGAATTCATGGTGCGTAACACATACATCTATCCACCTAGACCCTCAATGAGAATAATAGCAGATATATTTAAATTTACCTCACAATACATGCCCAAGTTTAATTCTATTAGTATTTCCGGTTACCACATGCAGGAAGCGGGAGCCACGCCAGAAATAGAATTAGCCTATACATTAGCCGATGGATTAGAGTACATAAGAACGGGCTTAAATTCCGGTTTAAAAATTGATGATTTTGCACCTAGATTATCTTTTTTTTGGGCTATTGGCATGAATCATTTTGAAGAAATTGCCAAAATGAGGGCGGCTCGTTTACTTTGGGCAAAATTGGTAAAATCCTTCAACCCCCAAAAAGAAAATTCAATGGCATTGCGTACACACTGCCAAACATCGGGTTGGAGTTTAACAGAACAAGATCCCTATAATAACGTAGCAAGAACATGTATTGAAGCAATGGCTGCCGCTTTAGGAGGAACCCAGTCGTTACACACAAATGCATTAGATGAAGCCATTGCACTACCCACCGATTTTTCGGCACGTATTGCCCGAAACACCCAACTCTACCTGCAAGAAGAAACAGGAATTTGCCGAACGGTTGATCCATTTGGAGGTTCTAGCCTTATCGAAGAGTTAACGTATAACATAGCTTCCAAGGCATGGGATTTAATACAAGAAGTAGAAGAAATGGGAGGGATGGCCAAAGCAATAGAAAAAGGGTTGCCTAAAATGAGAATAGAGGAAGCTGCCGCAAAAAGGCAAGCCAGAATTGATTCAGATATCGATATTATTGTAGGAGTAAACGCTTTTAAAACAAACGAGAAAACAGAATTAGAAATTTTAAATGTAGATAATACCAAAGTTCGAAATCAGCAGATAGAAAGATTAAATAAACTACGTGCCGAAAGAAACAACGAGAAAGTAGAAATACTCTTGAAGAAAATAACTGCTGCCGCAGAAACAGAACATCAGAATTTATTAGAGGCCGCCATTAATGCAGCAAGAGAAAGAGCCACTTTGGGAGAAATCTCTGATGCAATGGAAAAAGTTTTTGGCCGATACAAAGCCCAATCTAAAATTATAACCGGTGTTTATTCTTCAGAATCAATGAACAACAAAACATATAAAAAAGCAACAGAATTGTCCGATTCTTTTGCTGCTATAGACGGTCGAAGACCAAGAATTATGATTGCAAAAATGGGACAAGACGGGCACGACCGAGGAGCGAAAGTAATAGCAACCTCTTTTGCCGATATGGGCTTCGATGTGGATGTGGGACCACTTTTTCAAACTCCACAAGAAGTGGCCAAACAAGCAGTAGAAAACGATGTACACATTTTAGGCATTTCCTCTTTAGCCGGTGGACACAAAACATTAATACCCCTTGTGATAGAAGAATTAAAAAAATACAACCGAGAAGATATTTTAATTATTGCAGGAGGAGTTATTCCAACCACCGATTATGAGGCATTGTATAAAGCAGGGGTATTTGAAATTTTTGGGCCGGGAACCAAAATTCCGGAAGCAGCGTGTAAAATACTCTCTCATTTAATTCAGAAATATTCTAGTTAGATTTCAGAAAGTATACTGCATCAAGCCCCTGATTACATAATAAATCGATGATACTCAGTTTCCCTACTTGGTGCACCTTAGTATCAAATACATGTGTATAGTCTTTAAATTCAAATAGTATATTTTCTTTTTTTGATAAATTTTCTCTAAAATCATTTTCCTGTTTAATCTCAATCGGTTGGTTTGAGTATAAAATTTGCTTATCACTTTTAGTTATTTTTAGTAGAACTCTCTGTATTTCTTCATTGTGGTCTATCAAATAGCGAAATTTTTCTTTTTCATAAAAAGGCCAAAAATAATCTTTGTAAAATTCAAAGTAAGGAGAATTGTTGTAAGCCGAAACGATGCTTCTCCAATGTTTGATTTGCCAGCTTTCTGCATAACATATTTTTATGTCTTTTAGAGGTGTGTTATTCTTCCAATGTTGCAACGGTATACTTAGAATTTGTATTCCATTGGGGGTAAGTATATGAGTGCGATTACGTATCGTTTGTTTTCTGAAAGACTCATGCCTGTCAATAAAAACAAGGCTTTTCGATACCATCAATTTCCAGTATTCTAAACTGCCGAAATACGCAGAGGGTAATATTATTGTATTTTCTTCAATGTTCGGTTCCATCGTATCTTTTTTTCAGATGGGTTTTTATTTACAGAAAACAAAATAATTTCCGCTTTGCCTATAATATGATTTTCAGGAACAAGTCCCCAAAAGCGAGAATCACTTGAATTATCCCTATTATCGCCAAGTACAAAGTAATAATTGTTCGAAAAAACATGTTGGTAAGGAAGCGAATCGGCCGATACAAAAGCTTTTTCAAACCTTTCCAGAAGTGGAGCATATAAGGAAAAATTATGTTGGGTAATTTCTATCGTATCTCCTTTTGCAGGAATGTGTAAAGGTCCAAAATAGTCAGGATTCCACGGAAAAACGCTGTCATACGGAAAAATAAAATCGGCATATTGAGAGGGAGAGTAGCATTGTCTGGTAATGGTGTTTATTTTATTTGAATTTAAAAGATCATTATATTGCCTGTGGGTAAGTTGTAATAGCCATTTATGAAGAGTGAAAATTCTGCTCCCTTCAGTTATTTTCAGTGAGTCCCAAAATGAATTATCAATTTCGCCTTTTGGAAATACATGGTAATTGAAACAGGCGTTTTCCGGAAGAGTTAATTCGGTATGGTTAATAAAAACATTTTTATTTTTTATTTCAATAGTATCGTTAGGCAGAGCAATGCACCGTTTTATGTAATATGAACGATGATCTATAGGATGATTTTTTTCTACGGGATAATTAAAAACCAACACATCATTTCTTTCAATATTTGTGTAGCCGGGTAAACGAAAATAAGAAAGGCTGAGCCAAGGAAGGTAAGCTGAAATTTTTTTTTCTTTATTAAGATATTGATGAAAGAACGGAATACTAAGAGGCGTAATAGGCAATCTGCTTCCATAAGCCAACTTATTTACAAGCACAAAATCGCCTGTAAGTATTGTTTTTTCCATGGAGGTAGATGGAACGGTAAAAACCTCAAATACAAAAATACGTAATAGAAGAACGAAAAAAAGAGCCAATAGGAATGCTTTTTTCCATTCTCTAAAAGTTGTATTTTTTTTTACCATTATTCTTTGTCAACCATCTTTAATAGTCGTTTCCATCTTATTTTACCTCGGGTAAGGGGGTAATCAGGATCAAGCGATAACCAAATAAATACAGCTTTTCCTACAATATGGTCGTCCGGCACAAACCCCCAAAAGCGAGAATCTTGTGAGTTATGGCGGTTATCTCCCATCATCCAGTAATAGTCTTTTTGAAAAGTATAGGAAGTAGCTTTCTCTCCATTTATAAAAATATCGTTGTTTACAACCTCTAATTGATTGCCTTCGTATACGGCAATTACTCTTTTGTAAATGGGTAAATTTTGTGTGGTAAGAGATATGGTATTTCCTTTTTTGGGAATGTCGATGGGGCCAAAATTATCTTCTGTCCAATCAAAGGTTGGGTGGTTGGGGTATATAGGAAAGGAGTTTATGTTTAAGGCTTTTGCTTGTTGCTGATAGTATCCCTTTTCCTTGTTTAACCTTTCTACTAATTTAACATTGGTAAACTGCCTTAGTTTTTCTGCGGCTTTGGCTGTCATTGTAATATAATATTCACCATAACGGGCCGAGGGTTGGTTTTCAAATTTTTCTCGGGTAATATTTTCGTCAAAAAGTTTTTTTTCGCTTAGCCCGTATCCATCTACGGTTACACGGTAAATGTGTTGCATTCCCTCGCCTATATAGGCCGGAGAATTATTTAGTAATAGCTCTCCGTTTTTTACTTCCAGTTTATCGCCCGGCATACCTACGCAGCGTTTAATGTAATTTTCTCTTTTGTCAATGGGTCTTGCGGTTACGGTATATTTTTTTTGCACCTGTTGCCAGCCTTCTTCCTGAACAATTTGATAATATACTTCATTGCTTCTTTCTATGGCTACGGTATCGCCTGCCGGGAAATTAAACACAACGTAATCGTAGCGTTCTACATTTCCCATTCCGGGCAGTTTAAAATAAGGAAAAGTAATCCATTCTAGATATGATTTTGTTTTTTCGGTTAGAGGCAAGGTGTGGTGAGCAAATGGAAAAGCAATGGGTGTCATGGGTATTCGTGGTCCGTAACTTAATTTACTTACAAAGAGAAAATCGCCTCTTTCCAAGGTATGTTCCATTGAAGAAGTGGGAATGGTAAATGCCTCCATATAGATGCTTCTTATGATGGTGGCTGCTACTACAGCAAATACAATGGCATCAATCCATTCTCGGGTTTTTGTTTTTTTGTGTTGCTTGGCTTTTTCGTGTCCAATAAATTTTAAATCGCTTTTAAAAGCAATAATTGGCAGATAGATGCCCGAAAAGACAACTCCTAAAAAGTGATCTTTTAATTCGAATTTCCCAAAATGTTTCAGTAAATCTACAATTAAACCCATCCATACTACGAAGCCAAGAAAGGGAATATAGTAGACTACAATCCACCAAAGCGGGCGATGAACTAACTTTACCAACAAATAAACCCCGTAAAAGGGCACTAAGGCCTGCCACCCTTTAAGGCCCGCTTTTTCGTAAAGTTTATAGAGGCCAATGTGTGAGGCAGCAAAGTAAACGATGCTTAAAATAATAAAAGTGCTGATGCTTATTTCCATTTTTAAAAGTTTATAATGTCGTTAATGGTAAAAATTCCTTTTTTATGTTGCAGCCATTCTGCAGCCAACACAGCACCTAAGGCAAAACCGGAACGGTTGTGTGCCGTGTGTTTTATTTCAATACTGTCTACGGTAGAATGGTATGTGATGCGGTGAGTGCCTGGAACATTTCCAATACGATGAGAAGTAATGGGTATTTCGTTTATATTATCGGTGGTTTCGTTTACCCATTTTTTTAAGTTAGAATTTACTTTCATTATTCCCTCTGCAAGCGTAATGGCTGTGCCGCTGGGCGAGTCTAGTTTTTGGCTATGGTGTGTTTCTTCTATCTCTACACTGTACTCGGTGTAGTTTTTCATAAGGTGTGCCAGGTAGCGGTTAAGAGCAAAAAACAGGTTTACGCCAATGCTAAAATTGGTAGCATATAGAAGGGTGGCATTATTTTTTTTACATTCCGATTCTATCATCTGAAAGTGTTCATACCAGCCGGTTGTGCCTACCACCACGGGTATTCCGGCTTCAAAACATTTTAAAATATTTCCAATGGCATTTTCGGGTTGACTAAATTCGATGGCCACATCTGCTTTTTGTAAATTGGCAATGGTTATTTCGTTTTTATTTAAAGAGCTTATTTTAAGCGGCACGGTATGTAATCTCTGTTGAGCAATAGATTCAATTTCTTTACCCATTTTACCGTAACCGAGCAGTGCAATTTTCATACGTTAAATTTTGCTAAACTTTTTTTGTTCAACTTGATGTTTACTTTTTTTGTTGTGTTAGAGGGGCTGAAATTAATTAAAATTTACATTAGTGGTAAATGTGCGGTACAAATGGAGTTAATAAATGTTAATAAGCATCAACGTCAATGGATATTCTAGTGCTTCTGTATTTACTTTCTAAAAAGGTATCAATGGCTTTTTTTAAAAGAGTTCGGCTATATTTTACCGATGTGTTTTTTTGAATTTTAAGTAGAATGTTTTTTTGATACAAATTGTGCACTCTTGAAACAACAGGGAATTCAGGGCCAAGTACTCTGTTCCCAAAATCGTTTTTTAATAATAGAGTAAGGTAGTCGGCTGCAGGATTAAGATATTCGGGTTTATGGTGTTTTAATGTAACTTTTAGTATTCTGCAAAATGGAGGGTATTGGTAGGTTCTACGTTGTTCTACTTCGTAATTATAAAATGCCTTGTATTGGTGTTTTTGCACAAAATTCATAATAACATGTTGTGGGTTATAGGTTTGAATAATAACTTTTCCCTGTTTGTTTTTTCTGCCGGCTCTGCCGGCCACTTGTAGCATGAGCTGCAAGGAGCGTTCGTTGGCCCTGAAATCAGGAAAGTAAAGCATATTGTCAGCATTTAAAATGCCTACCAACCCTACATTATCAAAATCTAAACCCTTTGTAACCATTTGTGTGCCTACTAAAATTTGAACATTATTTTCTTCAAAATCGGTAATGATGTTGTAGTAGGCATTTTTAGCCCTCGTGGAGTCAAAGTCTAAACGGGCTATTTTGGCATTCGGAAAAAAAAGGCCTATTTCTTCTTCAATTTTTTCGGTGCCAAATCCTTTTAAATTCATGTTTATATTTCCACAGGCGGGGCATTTTTGTGTCATGGTTTCGCTGTATCCGCAAAGGTGGCAAATGAGTTTGTGTTTTAGTTTGTGGTACGTTAAAGAGATGTCGCAGTGTTGGCATTCTGGTACATGGCCACAGGTTTGGCACATTAGAAAAGGGGCATAGCCTCTTCGGTTTTGAAAAAGAATGACTTGTTCTCCATTATCAATCGTTTTTTTTATTTCATCTAGCAAGATGGCAGAAAAATGTGAGTGCATTTTTTTCTTGCGGCTTTCTTCTGCAATGTCGGAAAAAATAATTTTTGGCAGAAGCACGCCACCAAAGCGTTCATTTAGTTCTACCAAAGCGTATTTTCCTTCGGTGGCATTGAAGTATGATTCGATACTGGGGGTGGCCGAACCTAATACTACTTTTGCGTTGTGCTGGTTTGCCAGCATTAATGCAGCATCGCGGGCATGGTAGCGAGGAGCAGGGTCGTATTGTTTAAAACTGGTTTCGTGTTCTTCATCTATAATAATTAAACCTAGGTTTGAGTAGGGGAGAAAAAGAGCCGAACGGGCACCAATAATAATTTGAAATCTATTTTGGGTTTTATGTAATACGCTGTTCCAAATTTCAACTCGTTCGTTTTCGTTGAAACGGGAATGATATATACCAATCGTATTCCCGAAATATTTTTTTAGTCGGGATATTAGTTGAGTTGTAAGTGCAATTTCGGGTAGCAGGTATAAAACCTGTTTACCTATTTTTATTTGTTCTTGTATCAGATGTACATATATTTCAGTTTTACCCGAAGAGGTAATGCCGTGAAGTAGCACCGTGTTTTTTTGCAAAAAATGTTTTTTTATTTCGCAGAAAGCAGTATATTGTGCATCCGAAAGTTTTTTGGCTTCTTCTGTTTGATGGGTTTCGGCAGCAATCCGGTTGGTTTCTTTTTCTACTTCTTGCAGTATATTTTTTTTTACAAGTTGGCTAATGATACTTGCCGATGCCCCGGATATTTTTAACAATCGGTTTTTACGCATTTCCTTTTTGGAGTATTCAAAGGCTTTGGTTTGCTGTATAAAATGGATTAATAACTCGAGCTGTTTGAAAGCTTTTTTTTCTAATTCGGAAAAAATGAGTTGAAGTGTTTTTTCGTTGGCAGCATATTCCGTTAAGCGAATGTATTTTTCTTTTCGGGGCTTATATTTTTCATTTATTTCTTCTTCTAATAAAATGGCTTTATTTTCTACCATTTTTTTTATAAGAGGATAAATATTTTTTAGGTTTAATATTTTTGAAATTTCTTGTAAAGAAAGTATGGGTTGTATTTCTAGTGCTTCTAATATGAGGTATTCCTGATGGTTTACCTCATGTGGGTGGTAAGTAAATTGAGGGTTTTTCAATACCTTGGTTTCGCTTTCAATACGAAGAGCTGTAGGCAAAGCGGCAGTTAAAATATCTCCAGGGGTACACATATAGTACTCTTGCAACCACTCCCAAAATAAAAGCTGATGTTGATTTACTACGGGTGTGCTATCTAGCACTTCTTCAACTTTTTTGGGTGTATATTTTTCGGGATGGTTGAAATGTATTTTCTTTATAAGAGCGGCATACATTTTATTTCCCTTGCCAAATTGCACTACTACACGCATACCCGGTTTTACGGTATCGGGGGCAATATGTGAAGGAAGTAGGTAAGTATAAGTATGTTGAATTGCCAAAGGCAAAATTACATCTAAGTATGTTGTTGTAACCGCCAATTGTTATACCGATAAAATTTCTGCCAACTCTTTTAAATCGGCTTTTATTTCTACAATATGTTTTACTGCTTTTTCGAAAGAGGTATATGCAATACTGCCGTTTATAATACCCACCATTATATTGCTTTTGCCTTGCAATAGGGCTTTTACAGCTGCGTGTCCCATACGGCTGGCATTTACTCTTTCCATGCAGGTAGGGGAGCCTCCTCGTTGAATATGTCCGAGAACAGATACTCTAATGTCGTATATTGAACCGAATTTTTGTTTAATAGCTTCCATTACTTTGTAGGCTCCGCCCGATTCATCGCCTTCGGCCACCAAAATAATTTTAGAGGATTTATCTTTTCTTCCTTTTTCAAGTTTTTCGAGCATTTCATTCATGTCCGATTTGAGTTCAGGAATCAGTATTGCTTCGGCTCCCGCACCAATACCACTTCTCAGAGCAATGAGTCCGGCATCGCGACCCATTACCTCTACTACAAAAAGGCGGTTGTGCGATTCTGCAGTATCTCTTATCTTATCTACGGCTTCTATTACAGTATTTATAGCGGTATCGTAGCCAATGGTAAAATCGGTTCCTACTAAATCGTTATCAATGGTGCCGGGGCAGCCTACAATGGGTATATGGCATTGTTCTGAAAGTGCTAGAGCTCCTTTAAAAGTTCCGTCTCCGCCTATGGCTACTATTCCTTCAATTTGGTGAGCATTTAAATTTTCGAGTGCTTTTTTTCTTCCTTCTGGTTGTAAAAAGCGTTGACTTCTTGCTGTTTTCAAAATGGTGCCTCCTCGTTGAATAATATTCGATACCGATTTTTCATTCATGGAAACAAAAGTATTATCAATCATTCCCTCGTACCCGTTTAAGATGCCCATTACTTCAATTTGGTAGTAAGTGCCGGTTCGTACTACAGCTCTAATGCATGCGTTCATACCAGGGGCATCGCCTCCTGAAGTAAATACAGCTATTTTTTTCATTCTTTTATTTTTAGTTAAAACATGCTCTATGAATCTGTTTTCTGTTTTTTGGATCCTCGGTAAAGTTCGTATTTTCTGAAAGAGCACTCTAATTTGCCATTGTATAATTGAATTTTTGCTGATGGTTTAAGACCAATATGTTTCATAGCCTCGTTGTTAGAACTTATAATCCATGCGTCAAATCCGGTATAATCAGATTTTAATTTATCGCCAATTTTTTTGTAAAACGAAATCGATTCTTCTAGTTGCAATCGCTCTCCATAAGGTGGATTGGTAATAAGAATACCCCCATCTAAAGAGTTTGAATTTTTAAAAAAGTCAGAAACCGAAATGTTTATGGTGGTAAACTTATTCAGGAATGCTAAGTTGTTTGAGGTGGCATTAATGGCTGAAGAAGAAATATCGGAGGCAAAAAACTCGAAATGTTTAAAGGGTACAATGGCTTCTTCCGCTTCTTTTTTAATTTTTAGAAATTCTTTGGGATTGTAGTCGCTCCAGTTTTTAAAACCAAAATGTTCTCTGTAAAGATTGGGAGGGAAGTTACATGCAATCATGGCCGCTTCGGCAATAATGGTTCCGGAACCACAAAAGGGGTCAAATAGGTTGAATTGTCCCTTGTAATTACTTAATAATACCATTCCGGCAGCTAAATCTTCTTTAATGGGGGCGGCTCCTCTCATTTGCCTGTATCCTCTTTTAAATAAGGGGTCTCCACTGCTATCGATTCCAACGGAGCAGCGGTTTTCAAAAAGGGTAAGTATAATTTTAAAGTCGGGGTTTTCGGGGTTTACCGAGGGGCGTTTTCCTTTTTTTTCTCGAAAATAGTCGGCAATGCCGTCTTTTACACGCAGTGAAGCAAACTGAGAATGGGTAAAAATACTTGAGTTTACAACCGGTTCTATGGCAAAACTTAAGTTGGGGTTAAAAAAACAGTTCCAATCAATAGCCCTTGTCTTTTCGTACAACTCATCGTAACTGTTTGCATTAAACTCCGAAATGGGAAGCAGCACCTTAATAGCGGTACGTAGGTACAAATTTGCTTTATAAAGCAGAGCATTATTTCCGGAAAACAAAACAGCCCGTCTTCCTATACGTATATTTTCTGCTCCAAGAACATAAAGCTCCTTGGCCAAAACACTTTCTAATCCGGCATTGCACTTAGCTACTAATTCCATTTGTTAATATAAAAATGAGCAACAAATATAGGTTTATTTGCTTGCTCTGAAATGTGCAAAAAGGCGATTTTACGCCCATTGGCACACTTATATAAATTTCTATTTTGTTGAAAAACAAGAAGCTGCAAAATGCAAACCGGTTCGTGGGCAGTTTAATAAAAATAAACCCTTTATTTTGTGTATTAATCGAAAAAAAAGGTTTTGAGAATTCATTATTTTTTCATTACTTGCAGCCTCAAATTGAAAATTAAAAAAGACAAAAAAATACTTACGATGAAACAAATTTTATTTGCCATATCTCTTGTGGCTCTAGTTATTTCAGGATGCGGAGGCGGAACCGATGACTCTGCCAACGATGACACAACAGAACCTGTAAACCCCGATAAAACTAATCTTTTGCAGATAGATGGCAAGGTTTTTAGTGTGCCATCGCCTATCCAAACAGCCTTGCTGATACAAAAAGTGGGTAGCACTTACAACGCCTCATTACTAAACTCGCCAAAAAACACAACTAAATATTCTTCCAACTACCAAAAAGCCGTAAACCTTGGTGTATTTGGTGCCGATTTAGGGTATGTTACCATTTACGAACAGACGCAAGATGCTATTTCTTTTTTAACTGCAGTGAATAGCCTTGCCGATGATTTAGGTGTGATGGGAGCTTTTGACCGTACTTTGCTAGAACGTTTTGAGAAAAATTTGGGAAACAAAGACTCTCTGCTGGTTTTGGTTACCGATGCCTATCAGGGAGCTGATGCGTATCTTAAAAATAACGAACGAAATGATGTGGGAGCCCTTATTCTTGCCGGGGGATGGATTGAAACACTTTGGTTTGCAACCAATGTAGCCAATCAAACTCAAAATGCCGATGTAATCAGAAGAATCGGTGAGCAAAAAAATACCCTTAACAATCTGATAAAAATTTTAACTCCTTATTACAGTAAATCGGAATTTGCGGGTTTAGTAGATCAGTTAATGGATTTGAACGAGGTATTTGCTCAGGTTACTAACACCTATACATACGTTCAGCCAACGGTTGATGAAAAAAATAAAACAACGACCATAAACAGTACCAGCGAAGTGGTAGTTACAAAAGAACAACTAAAGCTTATTTCGGAAAAAATTTCTGCGATAAGAGAAAAAATAATTGGTTAAACCCTTAGATAAAAAAAAATGAAAAGAAATAACTTCACAGCAATACTGCTATTTACAGCAATCTTGTTATTTTCTGCAAATGCATTCTCTCAATGCGATACGATTGCCAATATTTGTAACAAGCACCTTACCAAAGGCTATATTTCTGATGGGCAAGCCTATCGAGCTCTTCTGTTAAATGAAGAAATGGCCGAGTTTCAGGTTACTATGTATGGAGGAAGCACATATCGTTTTGCAGCTTGTTCAGGTCTTTCAGACGGAAATTTGATTTTTTCAGTGTACGACCAAGACCGGAATCTGCTCTTCACTAATAAAGATTATAAAAATGCCCCTTACTGGGATTTTAAAATTAATTCTACCCTTGATTGTACCATAGAGGCGCAACTAGATCCGAATAATCTGGCATCGGGCTGTGCAGTATTATTAATTGCATTTAAACAATAAAAAATACAACAATGTTTTATAAGACATTATGCAAGGTTGTGTAATGTCTTTTTTTTTAATTTTTAAGGAAAAATAAAATGAGCGAACGGATACTGAAAGCCCTAATGCAACTTTTTGCCATTGTTTGCGATGTGGAAGATATATCGGGGCGAAGCCGTAGTGTAGTTGAAGCATTTCTAAAACAACAATTAAATCAGGAATTGGTAGAAGAATATCTTAAAATTTTTGATGATTATTTAGACGCACAAAAGGGCTCTGATGATAAAAAGAAAAGAAAAAGAACCTCTGTAAACTCGGTAAAAGTTTTAAGAATATGCACCCAAATTAACGAAGAACTTGCTCAAAAGCAAAAAGTAGTTGTACTGATTCGTTTGCTCGAATTTATTTTTGCCGGAGAAGAAATTACCGAGCAGGAAATGGAGTTTGTTTCTACGGTTGCAGAAACATTTAATATAGAAACAGAAGAGTTTGAGAAGAGCCTACATTTTATAAAATCTAAATCAGCTCCTGAAATTCAGGACGATGTTGATTTTTTATACATAAACAACCAAAAATTTAATACACTCACTAATGCCCGTCACTTATATTCTGAGGGTATTACCGGACACATAAGAGTATTACGCATAAAGAGCGTAAGCATGTACGTGTTAAGGTATTTTGGTACGGCAGAATTGTATTTGAATGGAATTAATATAACTCCCGAGAGAACCTATATCCTTACCAACGGCTCCTCGGTTCGAAGTTCAAAAGTTCAGCCTATTTATTACAGCGATATTGTAAGTGCCTTTTTGAGCGATTCCTCTAAAGAAAAAATTGTATTTAGGGTAGATGAACTTCAATATGTTTTTAAGGGTGGAAACATAGGATTATATCCACTCAATTTTTCCGAAGAGTCCGGCAGGCTGGTAGGTATTATGGGTGCCAGTGGAGCAGGAAAATCAACCCTTCTGAACTTACTCAACGGAAACTATATTCCTACATCAGGAAAAGTTACCATAAACGGAATAGACATTCATCATCAAACCGATCAAATAGAAGGAGTAATAGGCTACGTATCTCAAGATGATTTACTCATTGAAGAGCTAACGGTTTTCCAGAATTTATATTACAATGCCAAACTGTGTTTTGCCAAAATGCCGGAAACCCAACTTGTAAAATTGGTGGCCGATATGCTTACTAGTATTGGCCTATATGAGGCAAAAGATTTAAAAGTGGGCAGCCCTTTAGATAAAACCATTAGCGGTGGGCAACGCAAACGACTAAACATAGCCTTAGAATTAATTCGCGAACCTTCGGTACTTTTTGTTGATGAACCCACATCGGGTTTGTCCTCTCGCGATTCGGAAAATATTATGGACTTGCTGAAAGAGCTTGCCCTTAAAGGAAAATTGGTGTTTGTGGTAATCCATCAGCCTTCGTCCGATATATTTAAAATGTTCGACAGACTGCTAATTCTCGATACAGGCGGATATCCTATCTATAATGGAAATCCGGTGGATGCTGTAATTTATTTTAAGAAAAGAGCCAACCACGTTAATAGCGATGAAAGCGAATGTATAGAATGTGGTAACGTAAACCCGGAGCAAATTTTTAATATCATTGAGGCTAAGGTAGTTGATGAGTATGGTAATCCAACCCCCTACAGAAAGGTTTCACCCAAAGAATGGAATCAGGATTATTTAGAACACATAGAAAAGAAAATTATACTTCATACTCCTCCGGAAAAAAAGCCGGAAAGCACTTTTCACGTTCCCAATTTGGTAAGTCAGTTCAACGTTTTTATTACTCGCGATGTGCTTTCAAAACTTACCAATACGCAGTATATGCTTATAAATTTGTTAGAGGCTCCTGTGTTAGCGTTTATTCTTGCTTTTTTAGTGAGGTACTATAATACCGATACCTCAAATAAAATTGGCTACATATTCCGAGAGAACGAAAATATGCCTGCTTATATTTTTATGGCAGTGATAGTGGCCTTGTTTATTGGATTAACGGTTAGTGCCGAAGAAATAATTCGTGATAAAAAAATTCGCAAACGCGAGCAGTTTCTTAATTTGAGCAAGGGTAGTTATTTGGTGTCTAAGATATCGATAATGTTTGTGCTTTCGGCTATACAAACAGCTACATTTATTTTATTAGGCAATAGTTTGCTCGGATTAAAAGGAATGTGGGCAGATTACTGGCTTGTTCTGTTTACAACCTCTTGTTTTGCCAATATGCTTGGACTTAATATTTCGGCAACCTTTAACTCGGCTGTTACCATTTATATACTTATTCCCTTTTTAATTATACCACAATTATTGCTGAGTGGAGTCATTGTAAAATTTGATAAATTAAATCCGGTGGTAACTCTTCAGAACAGTGTGCCAATTGCAGGAGAGATAATGACTTCTCGTTGGGCATTTGAAGCACTTGCGGTTAACCAATTTAAAAATAACAAGTTCGAAAAGATTTTTTATCCATACGATAAAGAATTAAGAAAAGCAGATTTTAAAAAGAATTTTTGGCTAAGTAAACTACGCGAAAAAACAGGGAACTGCTACACTAATCTGGAAGATAAAACAAAAGCGGAATCTATAAAACAAGACTTGGTCCTGCTGCAATACGAAATTGCAAAAGAAATGAAGAAAATGCCGGAGGTGCGTTTTAATCATCTGCAAAGTCTTACCTATCCGGAAGTGAGTAAACGCAAAGATATTCTAGATTCAGTATCGCACTATCTTAGAAAAGTAAACGAGCATTATATAAAAAAATACAACAGTGCCAACGATAAGAAAGATGAGTTAATCATGTCTATGAATAAAGATGCTGCGGCTAAAGAAGCATTTATTAAAATGAAAGATGAGTACACCAATGATGCACTTAGCGATTTGGTTACCAACAAAAGCGAATTCAATAAAATTTTAGAAAAAGATGGGAAGCTTTACCAAAGAGCCGATCCGGTATATTTAGACCCCGATGATTTTCGTGCTCATTTCTTTGCTCCTCGTAAATTAGTGTTTGGAAAATATTTCAGTACGTATTCTGTAAATCTTATAGTAGTTTGGCTTATGAGCCTCCTACTTGCTTTTACTTTGTATTTTGATGTATTTAAACGAGTACTTGATTTAATTGAAAAGGCTGTATCCTTAGTATATTTTAAAAAGAAAAAGTAATCTTAAGGGTATAGATGTATTGAGGTTCCAATAGGAACAAATTCGTATAATTCTTTTATTTCTTCATTGGTTACCGCTATGCAACCATGCGTCCAATCGCTTAGTAAATGAGCCTTTCCTAATGCTCCTGAACCATTTGGCAAGCCGTGTATTTTAATATCGCCACCTGCACTTTTTCCATTTTTTTTTGCAATAGCCTTATCACTCTCGTTGGGGTATGAAATTCCTAAATTTAAGTAATAGGCACTTTGTGGATTTTTACTGTTAATGGAGTATTTGCCTTCGGGAGTTTTCATATCGCCCTGAAATTGTTTTTTACCCACCGGATTACTGCCCAAAGCAATTCTATATATTTTAAGCAAATGATGATTGTTAAAAACGTGCATCTCGCGTTTGCTTTTATACACTACAATACTATCAACCGTGCTTGTTAAGGCTACGTGGTATAGGTGGGAGGTATTTTGTTTACACATAGGTAAAATAGAAATTCCTATAAAAAGATACGTCCACATAAGATAATGCTTTTGGATTTTCCTGTTTTTTTGTGAACGCATATAGCTTACTACATATTGGTAAAAAAATGTTAAATAATGTTACAAATGATGATGATTATTTTATTTTCGAGGTTTCTGGTTGAGAATAAAACAATAGGAGACGATTTGTTTTTAATACCTGTTTTTTGTATCAGTTCTTTTTCGGTAAAGGCGGAATGGCGTAGCATCCACATCGCTTCAGGTTGTTTAAGGTGGGGTAAAATTTCTTTTTTGTTTAGAGAAACCGTAGCTTGTACTTTATAAATAGTTCCCGGAAAATTTTTCTCAATTTTATTTGAAGTATAAAGGTGGGTATTTGCCGCAATTTTTTTCAGATGGAATTGTTGGGATACAATATTAAAAGCACCGGCTTTAGTAACAGACGAATGGGGGTCGTACAAATAGTGTTGTGGTAGCGAATAAAGAGGTGTGCTGTTTTTTTCATCGTTAAAGGTAAAACAAAAGCGATGTGTTTCTTTTGCAGTTATATTAATGCATTCTATTCCATAATTTTTGTTCGGAATTTTTCCGCATTCAAAAAGCAATTCCTTACACTCATTGTTTACACTTACTACATGTACTTTTTGCACAAACATTAGTTCTTCAACGGCTTTTTTTATATCGAGCATGCACGATGCTTTGATAAGCATTTTATTGCTGCGTTTTATTAACTCAGGTAGCAGCAATAGTACATTGGGCGTACATTCCGAAAGGCTTACTGTTTTTTTGTTTTCCTTCCTCCGAGAGGGATCTATGAATATGCAATCGAATTTTTGTTTGTTGGTTTGTAAAAAATCTTCGGCTCCCTGATTATAGAAACAGATTTTTTTTTGTTTGTATTCGGGTTTTGTATTCCAAAGATGTTGCAAGTTTTTAAGAGTTATTTCATAGAGTTCTGTGCTAGGTTCGTTGTAGTATACCTCCTCAAAATGAGTTGCCATAAAAAAACAATCAATTCCCATTCCTCCGCTCAGGTCCAAAAGTTTTTTCCCGAAAACCAAACTCGCCTTGTATTTTGCGGTAGTTTCAGATGATGCTTGTTCTATGGCAAGTAACGAAGGATAAATAATTTCAGAACATGAAGCCAAAAGCGGAAATTTCTTTTTTGCCTTTTGTTTACCTATTATTTGTTGTATAATAAACTCGTTGGGCCAATGTTTTTTTTTAGAAAGTTTTAATGAAATATCAGAAGCCTTACTATCTGTATATTCGTTAATAAAATGAAGCATTTCGGAGCTAAGAGGCAAGTCCTCATTCGTTTCCGCTGAATACATACTGTATAATATTAGCACCCATTTGCAGGGCTTTTAAGCGAGTTTCTTCGCTGTTATTATGAACTTCTTTTGATTCCCAACCATCACCTAAATCACATTCATAATCATAAAAAACCACCAAACGCCCTTCGTAAATGATGCCAAACCCTTGCGGTGGTTTGTTATCATGTTCGTGAATTTTAGGTAATCCCTTCTGAAATTTGTACTTCTGATTGTAGATAGGATGAGAAAAGGGTAATTCAATAAAATCTAACTCCGGAAATACTTTCTTCATTTCTCTTCTCATAAATTTATCTAATCCGTAATTATCCGAAATGTGCAAAAAACCTCCGGATACTAAATATTTTCTAAGATTTTCTGTTTCCAATACATTCAAAATAATATTTCCGTGTCCTGTTAAATGCACAAAAGGGTAATTAAAAAGATCTTCGCTTCCTACCTCAACAATGGCCTGTTCTTTATTAATGTTGGTATTTAAATGCTGGTTGCAGAACTTAATTAAATTCGGCAAGGAAGTTTCTAAATTGGCATACCAATCGCCTCCTCCGCTGTATTTAAGCAATGCAATTTGGTAGGTAGAGTTTTGCGACTGTGCAAAAGAAAATACGAAAAATACCATCGAAAAAAAATACACTTTCATATATTTATTGCTCATTAACAAATTTCTGAAAGCGTTTTATTTTTTCTCCATTTATTTCCACCGTTTCAAAAAACATAGTCTTTGGGCGAATCCAAAGACTATGTTCGGTAGGGTATAAAGGTTTATACACTACAAATTCTTCTAGTGTTTCCGAATGAGATGCAATGCCAATTACTTCGTATTTTTTTCCTTTATAGTGTTTGTATATGCCCAATATGTTTTCCGACATTATTCTAAGATAATTTTTTTATTCATAGCATTTCCGTTTTCATCTAATAGCCTAATAAAGTAAATACCTTTTGCAAAAGAAGAAACAGGTATTGTGTATTGGTTATTGCTTGGGCTAGTATATATTTCAGTTGCTAATTTTCCTTGGGCATTAAATAGGGAAATTGATTGTAACGAAATGTTTTTAACGCGAATGTTTATGGCATCTTTGGCCGGATTCGGAAAAATTTCGGTATTTATTTCTAACTCGTTTTTTATAATTCCGGTGGCTATGGTTACTGTTTTGTAAACTGTATCCGTTCCATCGCAATTGTAATTTGCTACTAACGTTACATTGTAGGAATTATCAGTATTGTAGGTATGAATAGGGTGTTGTTGTGTAGAAGTATTGCCATCGCCAAAATCCCAAAAATAGAAGGCTGCATTTTGAGAGGTGTTTGTAAAGGTAACCTGAAACAGGTTGGGAGTAAAAGTAAAATCGGCTACTATATTTTTGTTTGTGGGATTTAGCAAGGTATCGAAACCCCCAGTACTTAAATTATAGAAAGTACCACTGGGTGTTGTTTCGTATTTTAATGCTCTGAGCATATAGGTTTGTATTCCCTGATAAACCAAGCAGGAATCGGTGTAGGTAGTTCCTGTTATCAAGTATGAATTTATTTTAGTAAATGTTTTTGTAGTGTCGTTGTATTTGTAAACATTATAACCTAACACCTGGTCGGGCGATGCTGTCCATGTGAGTAGGCCATTTCCATTGCTATACGTTGCGGTAAAGTTAGTAGGTGGTGCTACAATTTGAGCACGCAGGGTGGGGTCTCCCATCAGTGCCATGTGTACTCCTTTTAAGCTGTTGTTGGCTTCGTAATATCCGTTGTTGTTCATGGAAACCAAGGCACTGTAGCCAATATTTTCGCCCATGGCCATGTGTTGAAAATACCAGTAAGGCCTTCCGGCCCAGCAGTTGGTAAGTGTGGTGCCATTTCCTAATGCCATGCGTAAGTAGTTATTGGTTGGGCTATCCCAATCGCCAAAATAACTTCCGAATAACATGGTAAAAACGCTCAGTAAGGAGTCGTTAACAAAGTTGGTAGAGTTGCCAATTCCGCTGCAACTGTTATAGGAGCCGGCCCCACATCCGTACGACCAGAGGTAGCTATCGGTTTTCATGGTGGTGTGGTAATCGGTAGTTACAATATTTGCACTTCCGCAAAGTGTAGAAAAAATTCTCCATCCGCTGGCCGAGAAGCCTTCGGCATAGCCTGTAAAATTATCGTCAACTAAAGCTCGGTTTACCGGACTAAAAAGTTTGTGGCGATAGGCATGGTTTTTTGTAAGATATTTTTTTAGAAGTTGAGTTTCCGAAATTCCAAATCCGGATAAGTTCCGCATGTCAACCCTTGCAATTTGCAATTCTAAATTTCCCGGAAAACCTCCTTGGTCAAATTTTCCATCGCCCGGTATATTTTGGTTTCTTACTTGCGAAGCCCCCGTGTTATTCACGCTATTGTCCGTCCAAATGCCATCTATATCGGCATAATAGCCATCGGCAGGCCAAGCTCCCTGATGGTCGGGTACGTGTCCATCGGGTGCAATATCGCCAGAATAGGGAATAGGAACTCTTCCGAAAAGAAATACGGTTTTTACGTTTTGTGGATCTTTATTGTATTCTGTAACAATTTTAGCTTTTACGGCTGTAACCACATCGTTTTGGTTTACCGGAATGCGAATAACCCCCCAGCCATCGCCAATGGCATTTTTTTCCCATTGTTTAATATCGTTAGTAAGAGTAGCCGTACTGATGGTATCGTAAACCAAAAGGAGTTTTCCTCTAAATTCTACTTCGGGAATATCTATGCCCGAATTGATGTAACCATAGGCAGCAGTTCCTCCGCTTTTAGAAATGCGATATTCGTAAAGTACGCCAACTTGTGCAGTATTGTCTTCCCATTGTGTGGTATTCCCTGGTAATCCGGTTGCTAATGCAGTTCCCCAAGAAGTGGCTCCTTTTAGCTTTCTGAATACAGAAAAAGAGGTAGCACTTGGAATGGTAGGCCATGTTAAGGTAATTTTTGCAGGGTTGTTTTGCACGGTAGCCGATACTTGCACACTTTTATCTAAACCGGGGGTTTGGGCAAAAGTAAATGGCAGGTAGTTTAGTAATAATAAGAGCAATAGAAGGGTAAATTTTGTTTTCATAATTTGTATTGTTTTTCAAGCCATGAAATTATACAAAATAATTCTATTTACGCTATTCTGTTTTTTTCTATTCCTAAAGGAATGATTACCTTTCGCAACAAAATATTTTATATGAGACTTTTACCTTCACTTATCATTTCTGTTTTTTTGTTTTCTTGTGGGCATAAAAATGATGAAAAACAAGAATTACCCTGCTCAGATGCTTTTTCTCTCATAAACGAAGAAGTATTAAAACATTCGGAAGCATACCAAAATCTGCAACAAGCCACGGCTACCATAGGGCATAGGCTTACAGGTACCGAAAACGGTAACAAAGCCGAAGAATTTGTTTTCTCGCTTTTTAAAAAATACGGATTTTCAGAAGTACAATATTTACCTTTCGAAGCCAACAGTTGGCTAAGGTTAAGCGTTAAAACCAGCATTAACGGAGAAGAAATTAAAACCGTAAGTCTTGCCCACACTCCTGTGAAGGCCGATACTACCGCTCAGGTAATTGATTTAGGCAGTGGTTTGCAAAGTGATTTCAGTAAATTTTCGGAAAACATAAAGGGAAAAATTGTTTTAATGAATATCAATACCTTGTTTTCCGACTCCTCTTCTATGAATTTGCACCGCTCTGAAAAAACAGAGCTTGCTATAAAGTACGGAGCAGCCGGAGTGCTTTTTATCAATGGAGTTCCCGGTGAAGTGTTACTTACCGGAACCGCTTCCGTAACAGGCGAATTAATTGATATTCCTGCGGTTTGCATGTCGCTCGAAAGTGGCAATAAATTAAGAGAACGTATGGCTAAAGGCGAAAAAATACAGGCTCGCATAGAAATGAATAACTACAGTAATAAAATAATGGCCCGCAATGTAGTGGCCACCTGGCCGGGTACCGAAAAAAGCAATGAGGTAATTATTATTGGCGGGCACCTCGATTCGTGGGATTTGGCAACCGGAGCTATAGATAACGGCATAGGTTCTTTTTCCATTATTGATATTGCCCGTACTTTTTCGGCTCTTCGTTTAACCACCAAACGCACCATAAAATTTGTGTTGTTTATGGGCGAAGAAGAAGGTTTGTTGGGTTCTAAAGCCTTGGTAAAAAAGGCAAAAGAATTAGGTGGTATTTCAACTATAAAGTATATGCTGAATTTAGACATGACCGGCAATGCAAATGGTTTTAATTTATATGGCCGTGATGAAATGATGAGTTATACGGACAGCATTTGTAATATAATTAAAATGATAGATTCCACATTTGCTTCAAACAACAGTAGTTCTGCCGGTCTTCATAGCGACCATCAGCCTTTTATGTTGGAAGGAATTCCTGTATTGGCTCCCAATAGCAATATGAATAAAGAGGTATATAATTGTTATCATTCCAGTTGCGATCATTTTGAACTGGTAAATGAAAACGATATGACAAACAATGTGCGTTTTGTAAGCATGTTTTTATTTGCATTAGCTAATACAAATACAATTCCAGCCAAACACTTCTCAGAAAATGAAACTCAGAATTTTTTAATAAAACATCAGTTGAAAGAAAAGTTATTGTTAGGTAAAGAATGGAAATGGGCAGTGGAATAAAAATAAAAGCATTTAACTTTTTAAATTTCATTTTTTTCGTTATGGCGAGCGGAGCGAAGCAATTCTTTTAATACGAAGCAAAAACGAACAGATTACTTCGGTACTCTATACCTCGTAATGATGGGGGTATGGTTTGCTTCACTTAGATTCCGAAACAAGTTCGGAATGACCTCCTTTTTTCTCGCATTGCGTCATGCTGAACTTGTTTCAGCATCTCTTTAGTTCACAATGACCTTCTTTTGTTTTGCCTTTCAAAATTTAAGATTTCAAGATTTCCACTTTTAACTTTCTACTTTACTCTGGGATTGCTTCAGTCGTGCCTCCTTCGCAATGACGGTAAATGTTCATTTCTAATTTCAGTTTTTACATTTCCACTTTTCAAAATTTCTTATTTCAACTTTCATATTTCCTCTTTCATCTCTCATCTCTTCAAAGTAACATTTCCTTTTTTGGTTATTACCTCTCCGTTTGGCAGGGTGGCTACCAGCGTGTAGGCATACACTCCTGTGGGGGCAGGCTGCCCTTTAAACGTGCCATCCCAGCCTGTTTCTTTTTGGTTGGTGTAAAATACCTCCTGCCCCCAGCGGTTATATATCCGCAACTCTATGCTTTGCACATACTTTGCTCCCAATACACTAAACACATCGTTTTGCCCATCTCCATTAGGCGAAAAGGCGGTGGGCAGGTTTAAGTAGGCGGTATCTTTGGGTACAGGGGGCGGTAGGGTATCGTTGCAACGGTAAATGCTTACTTCGTCTAGGTAGTAGTAGGCGAAATTTTTATATCCGTTGGTCTTACCATTTGCTTTATATGAGGTGTTAACTTGATTATGAGGAGTAAAGTTTCCAATGATAAAATGTGTTTCACCACCTTTAGCTTTGTAGGTAGTTTTTAGCTCTGTCCATCCACTATCATTTTCCATGTAAAAAGTATCTGGTATAAAGGCTATTTTTTGTTGTATAAAAGGCAAACTATCATTTAGTGTTACTGTAGGTGGATAACCACTCTTGTAATTAATAAACCATACACCTATGTGTTTGGCATTAATATAATAATGCACACTATCAGCATGGCTTATCCAAAAGGAGATACAATAAATTGTATCTTTTTGTAAGACTTTTAATAATGTTCCTTGTAAAAATTCAGTATTTGAAGAAATGGTAGAGTCGTATGGGTGAAATCCAACATAAGCTTTACTATCTTTTGCGTACTCAAATCCTAAATCATTCTTAGGGATTCCAATACTACCGCCCCTACATTCGTTAAAATAATCAGGGTCTAATGCATCAGGAGAAGACCAACCAACTACCCTTTCGCCCCATCTAATAGCTCCTGCCGGGAAATTACAAGGTGTTACAAATTCTTCAAAAGATGGATTTAATGCCAAATTGTTTTGCCCAAAGTATAACATCGGCAGAAAAAGTAATACAAATAAAAATTTTAAATATTTCATAAAAAAAACAGATGTCTTTAACACCTGCTATATTATTAATGTTGTATGTTTATTTTGTAATTTTTTCCAATATCTCCTGTACGTATTTTTATTATATACAATCCTGTTGGCATATTAACTACATTTACTGATGTACGTTGGTTTACAGAATAATGTGATAATACTTTACGACCTACCATATCAAATATATCAATGTGCAAGGGCTGTTTACCGCTTGATTCTATATGTATGCTTTCATTGGCAGGGTTGGGGTAAACGCTTATACTATCTTTGCTTGAAATAGCTTCAAACGTAATTTCGTTTTCTTCTTCACTGCTGAAAATTCTCAGGTTGTTTCCGTTTGCTTCTTCACAACTATTCAGGTATTCTGTATCGTTTACTTCCTGCAACAGAAAACGAGCCAAGTAAACACCCAATCCATCATCAAATGGGCAAAGCCAGGCTATGTTTTCCAAATCAGAAATTTGCTGGGGGGTGTAAATACCGTTGTTACTTATGCGAGAGTTTATATAAATTTCAGTAGCCGTTTGTATGTGCTGCTCTACGTGGTTTTGGGATGTAATATTTTGGCAAGTACTTAGTAAAGTTGCGTTGCACTGTGCAGTATCAAACATTACACTATCTATTAGCTGAAGAGTTCGGTATGATGTAGTTTGCATACTATCGGCAAACTGGGCAAGAAGAGTGTCGGGCTGCCATGTGTAGGTTTGTCGCAAGGTTTCAAACACCTGCATACGTCCAATAATAGAAGCGGTATCATTTATTGGAATTTGTTTTTTGGCAATTTGTTGGGATATGCCTTTTTTAATGCCGGGATTGTCTATTTTACCACATTTTAAAGGCGGATTTTCAACTAAAAGCGAAACAACAACTTCATTTGTTAATGGGAATACACCTGCATTAGGATAAAAAGGATTGTTTCCTGAAATACTACGAACATTAAAAGGAGATAAATTTTTATCGGGATTCATTGTGGCGTTAGCATTGATTCTCGAATTAAAATTTCCCTGCCAACGGTTATCGGAGGGGTATTTTACTCCTTGCACCATTCTATACTGTTCGCCAATAATGGCATTGTTGGTCATGGTAAAACCGTGGTAATTATTTTTAAATGCATTGCCCAAAATAAAACTGTTGGGCATCACCCCCGCACAACGCATACCTGTACCTGTTTTATCGGCTTCATTGCAGGTGGCCAAGGTGGCTTCGCTCATCTCGAAGGCGTAGCCGTGCTGGCGGGTGTTGGTGCTTGGGTTTTGGCTGCTTACGGTATTTGCATTTATTTTTGCATTCAAACAGCCTCGCAGCAATACCCCATACGTATTAAACATAGGGAATTGTTTCAGCTTGCTTATGCTGTTGTTTTCTATCAGGGCATTGCGTAAACCGCCTGCACTAATACCGGTAGCGGGGGCGGTAATGTTATTGTCGGTAATAATGGTAAGGTTAAAGGTGGTACTTATGGGCATTTCCTGTGCAATAATGCCACTGCCAAACGGTATACCTTGCTGGTTAATGGTATTTTTTAACACGTTTATTTTGGCGTTCATGTTGTTGTACAGGTTTATGCCGGTTTGGTAATTGTTTATCTGGTTTTGGGCTATGATAATGTTCTTGTACGGAATAGGGATGTTAAAGTTAGTAACATTTTTTACAGAAATTCCTGTACCTCCACCATTGTTGTTGCTGTTAAATGTATTGTGGCTTACTTCGGCCTGCTGCCAGCCTTCAATAAGCACCCCAATAAAGCAGTTGTTAAAATGGTTTTGGTTGGCATTAGCCCCTCCCACCAATGTTTGGGTGCTAAACTTGCCTCCCATGGCATGTACGCCAATACCTCCGCCTTGCCCCTGTGTAATACCCATATGTTGGAAAGTATTTCCTATTACTGTTAAATAACTTTGATCGGCTAATATGCCAGTGTTTTGGTTATCGAACAGCAGACTGGAGCCTATGGTAATATTTCCGTTTTGGTTTCCTACTCTTTCAATTAATACTCCGGCATGGCTGCGTTTATTCAGGTGTGGATACATCAGTGGGGCTGTACATAAAAAGCTGGTAGGGCCAAAGGCTCCGGCTGTAACAATGCCCGGGTGGTTAAAAGAAAAAGGTTCTACTTTGATGCCTATCCAGTTTTGGTTGAAGGTAGATGATGTAATGGTGTATTTAGCTCCATTTTGAGAAACAATAGCGTTTTGGGCATGCATAAAGGTGCTGAAGTCGGCTTCTAACTGCGAGGTAAAAGTTTGCAGGTAAATGCCATCCCACATTTTATCGGGGCAGGCGGCTTCCAACTTACTGGCATTTTCTATACGCAATTTTTTACCTGTTGGTATTTCAATGCGTGCATTTTGCCCAAGGTAAATATTGGGGCAATTGGAAAAAGTAAAGTCTTGGTCAATTTCCATTACCCCGTTTAGGTTAATGAAGGTGTTGGTAGTCCAGGTAGTGCTTCCTCCTAAAATATTATTAATGATAAAAGAAGCCGATGTATTGTATAGGTTTATTTCTGTACCCGGGTTATTGATGTCCTCTTTATAACAACATTCGGCTACTTCGGCATCGGTAACGGCTATACAGCCAAATTCGTTAGTGGCCATTACGGTATGGAATCCGCTTCCGTTCTGAGTCCAGTTCACTTCTACGCAGGGCCCGTTGTACGATTGAGGAAATCCATTGGTGATGTTCCAAGTATAAGTTTCGCCCGGCTGTTGGTTTTGTACACAAAATTCGGGGTTGGGGTCGCATACAAACAAGTTGCCCAAAATAACAGGCGATGCAGGACTGGGGTGTACTTCTACCGACTGGGTAATGCAATGTTGCTGTCCGTTGGCATCGGTTAAGCAAAGTGTAACGGTATAGTTACCCGGGGTGGTGTAGGTGTGTGAGGGGTTAGGCTGGGTGCTGGAAAAACCATCGCCAAAATCCCAAAACCAACTTTGCACATATTGCAGGCAGGTTGTGTTATTGGTAAAGGTAAATTCCTGCCCGGCACATAAGGGTTCGGGGACTTCAAATTTGGGGTAGGGGCCTATTTCCAGTGTTAGTGTTTTGCTCCAAATACCACAAGCGTTTTCAGTGGTTAATGTGGGTGTGTAAATACCGGGGGAAAGGTATTGGAAGCATTTTGTTTCGGTTAATATGCCAATTCCTCCCGTATGTGAATTAATAACCGGGTCAGGATAAGAAAAAAAAGGTATATAAGGTTCAAATATACCTATAGTAGTGAAGATATCTTTTGTTTCCGTATTATTTGAATAAAAATCAAAACAAACCTCATCTCCCATGCAAAATGGCCCGTTTCCAACAATTTCAAAATGGGGTTCTGCATGTGGAACAACAACAGAGAATGTAATACTTATTTTTTTATTTAATGGATAATAGTTTCCAAAACCATCCTCTTTAAAATACTCGGCTGAAACCCCTGCGAGTACCCAATTTCCTGAACCCGGAGGATAGAATCCGGAAGGTATGGTGTAATTCGTTACACTCAAACTTGAATTATTTCCCACCCAGTCTTTAATAATGACTGCACCCGGTAACGTCCATACTATCCTTATACCTGCTCCACCATAACTGCTTTTCACTGTAAAAGGAGTGTTGTAACAACCGATTCCTGATTCTTCCCAAGAGCAATTTTTTATTGGCTCTCCTTCTTGTGCACAGCACCACCCAAAAATATTGCTCAAAGGGTCTAATGTAATACAGGCTTCAAAATCATTATCCAACATATTTTTGTTGTTTAGACAAAGGGTAATGGTGTCATTAGTATTTGAGTTGCTTAGTTTATTTATTCTGATATAATGCTGAGTATTGCTATCTAAGTTTTCATAAAACAATTCATCTAAAAAAACATAATTTGCAAGGGTGTCTGTTTTAATAAACAGGTTACTATTGCAATTTCCACTAAATAAATCAACGGAATATTTGTAGTAAGAAGAATGAATAGCATATTCCAATATGAAAAATTGACTGCTTCCTGTATTAAAACTAAACCATTGCTCCGTCTGCCCATTACCAAAAACAAAAGTTTGCGGGCTGTTACATTCCAATACCGGATTTAAAATGGCTGCCGTTTGGCAAGAGTTGTTGTTTTGTGCATGGAGCATGCTGGTAACATTAACAAATACTGCAAACACAAGGGTTTTTAGTGTCCCGAAAATGGGGGGGGTAAGTGTTTCATAATGAGTACTTTATAAAGGTGTGGTACAAAGATAGAGAAAAATAAAGCAGAGAACAAGAATTATGTTGCAATTATTATTGCTTTTGGTGTTGGCTCATGTTTTATTTAATTCCATAATAAAAACTTTCAGAATAGTGTATGTTGGAATAGCCACCATCATAGCTCCAATGCCACCTGCAGTTCCTGCTGCTAAAAGAATAATAAATATTTCTAAGGGATGAGCCTTAATACTATTCGAATAAATATAGGGTTGCAATAACAAATTATCTATTAGTTGAACACTTGTAAAAACAATAATATATTTTATAGCCAAAGGTAGAACAACCGAAATTAAATCTTCAGAAAGATGATAATAAACCCCCAGCAGTGTACACACAAAAGCGGCTATTAGTGGACCCAGATAGGGAATTAGGTTTAGAATTCCGGCCAAAAATGCAATTAGTAAAATGCTTTCGGAACCAATGATAAACATACCTGTAGCGGTTAAAATACTTACGGCAATTACTTCTAAAAATAATCCTACAACGTATCGCTGAAACAGTTGTTGAGCACGATGCAGAGAGGTGTAAATCTTTTCTCTTTTGCTTTCCGAAAAAAGATGAATAAGGTTCAATTTAATTTTTTCGTAATCTTTTAGGCAAAAGAAAAATATAAAAAGTACGGCAAAAATTCCCACAAAAATATCGCCTGTAATACCTACAATATTACGGAGCAACAACGGAATGTTTCCTAAATTTATTAGGCTTATAAGTTTTTCCTGAATGTATTGTTGGTGCAATTCGTACTCCGAAAGGTTGAGTGTATCTATGTACGCTTTAAGTTGAATAAATAAATGTTCGAAATTAGAAACAATAGCACCGGTATCGGTTGTATATATTTTTTTTGCCTCTGTTACTACTAACGGAATAAATATAAAAAATGAGCCAGCGAAGAAAAGTAGCACTGTACATACAATACATAAAGCGGAAAACCATTTGTGTTTTTCGAAAAATGGAAACTGTAATAGGAATCTGCGAACAGGCGATGTAAGAATAAGCAACACAAAAACAATGGCTAAGTAAACCACTACTTTAAACAAAAATGAGGCGAGTAGTAAAGCACAAAGAATAAGAAAGGAGTACCAAAAATATTTTGTATAGCGTTCCATTTTAGAGCTAAGTTATCTAATTTACCTAAACACGAGTAAGCGGTCTCGGTCTAGTTTTATTAATATAAAAAGTAAAATGGTAAAAGACCAAAGCGAAGAGCCACCGTAACTGATAAAGGGCAATGGTATTCCTATAACGGGTGCCAATCCTATAGCCATGCCAATATTTACCATAAAATGGAAAAAAAGAATAGAGGCTACCGAGTAGCCGTAGATACGGGTAAAGGTAGAACGCTGCCTTTCGGCCACGATAATGATTCTTATAAATAAAGTAAGGAAAAGAGCAATTAGAAAGAGTGAGCCGACAAATCCCCATTCTTCACCAATAGTGCAAAAAATAAAATCGGTACTTTGCTCCGGTACAAAGTTAAATTTCGTTTGTGTACCTTCTAAAAACCCTTTGCCTAAAAAGCCTCCGGAGCCAATGGCAATAAGGCTTTGGTTTACGTTATATCCGGCTCCTTTAGGGTCGCTTTCTATACCTAGTAAAACATTTATTCGGGTAGCCTGATGTGGCTCTAATACTTTTTCAAAAATATAATCTACGCTAAAAATAAGGCCGGCAGAAAAAATCCAGGCTAAAAGAATGACAAGCCAAATGCGTTTAATTTTTCGGGTAATAGAATACATAAGGAGAGCAATGCTTCCCAAAATCCCAATCAGAAACCAATCGCCCGAAAGGGTAAATCCGAAAGGAAGAGTGAACGTGCTTAACCGCATTAGCAGGGAGAGAATAAACAGCGTGGCGGTGTACAATCCAAGAATCATTATATTTCCGGATAATCCTTCGCGATAAAGAACAAAAATAAATGCAAAAAATACCAACGTAGAACCGGTATCATTTTGAGCGAGTACCATAACAGCCGGTAGTAAAATAATGAAGATGGCCGTTATTTTTGTTCTTAAGTTTTCCATTCGAATGCCCAACGTGCTTAGATATTTTGCGAGAGCCAGTGCGGTAGCGAATTTTGCAAACTCTGATGGCTGAAGGGCAAATCCTCCAATTTCGAACCACGATTTAGAGCCTTTTACCACCTGTCCGAACACTAACACTCCAAAAAGTAAAATCAGAATAAAGGTATAAATAGGGTAGGCAAACGATGGAAAGAAATTTTGGTCTATTACTAAAATAAGAATAGCTATTAGCAGCGAAGTGCCAATCCATAATAATTGTTTTCCGTAGCGTTGCGAAATGTCAAAAATGCTCTGATGTTCTTCGTTATATACTGCGGCATACACGCTAAGCCAACCAATAAAAACAAATACAAGGTAGAGGAGTGCAAGAACCCAGTCTATGTTACCGAATATGTTGTTGGTATTTCTCATGGGTTTTGTATCAAATTGGCATTTAACATACGTTCTTCAATATGAGGACGGGTAATGGTATCGGTTAAGTATTTTTCTATGATTAAACTGGCAATGGGGGCAGCCCATGTACCACCGAATCCTGCATTTTCTACTACTACGGCAATGGCAATTTTAGGATTTTCGCGTGGGGCAAATGCAACGAAAACCGAAT
Source organism: Flavobacteriales bacterium (assembly GCA_905339165.1). Classification (GTDB taxonomy): domain Bacteria; phylum Bacteroidota; class Bacteroidia; order Flavobacteriales_E; family Vicingaceae; genus BCD5. The sequence goes on along the minus strand of CAJPFH010000028.1, from coordinate 55,817 downwards.
GGTCTTTACCGTGTGGATTTTGTGCTGTACCTGTTTTACCACACATACTGATATCTTTTATTTTTGAGGCTGCTGCGGTACCCATTTGTACAGCCATTTCCATACCGTCTATGACTACATCGTAGTATTTTTCGTCAACACTAGCATGGTTTTTCTTTAAAAATTCGGCTTTGGTATATGGGGTGTCGTTTAATTTTTTAATAATATGCGGAATATAGTAATAGCCTCGGTTGGCAATAATGCACATTACGTTGGCCATTTGTACGGGTAAAATTCCGAGTTCTGCTTGGCCTATTCCAAGAGATACGATGGTAGAAGATTTCCAACCGTTTTTGCCAAAGTATTTATTATAGTATTCAACCGAAGGAACATTTCCGCTTAGTTCGTGTGGGAGGTCGGTACCTAATTTTCTTCCTATTCCGAAACTTAGAATGTGGTTTCTCCAATTGGTGTAGCCCTCTTCAAAGGTTTTAAATCCTTTTTTATCTACAATGCTTCGGAATACGTAACTGTAATACGAGTTGCACGATGTTCGGATAGACCCCCTCAAATCAGAAGGAGAAGCATGCGGGTGGCATTTGGGTTTGCCCCCTAACAGAGGGTATCCTCCACGGCAGGGGTATCGTGTTTCAGGAAACAGTACTTGTTCTTGTTGCCCTATTAAAGCATCTACCAGTTTAAATATTGAGCCCGGAGGGTATTGTGCCATTAAGGCTCTGTTGAAAAGGGGCTTCAGCGAGTCTTTTGCCAATTCAGGAAAGTTTTTACTTCTTGCTCTTCCTACCAGTAAATTAGGGTCGTATGTTGGACTGGTTATAAAGGCCAGTATTTCTCCGGTAGAAGGTTCTATGGCTACAATGCTGCCTTTTTTGTTTTGCATTAACTTTTCTCCGTATTCCTGAATTTTTTCATCAATGGTAATGTGCATGCTTTTGCCGGAAACAGCCAGGGTATCAAATTTTCCATTGAGGTATTTTCCTTTTTCTCGGTTGTGTACATCAACCATCAAGTAATTTATTCCTCTAATTCCGCCTAAAATCTCTTCGTACGATTTTTCTATTCCACTCATGCCAATATAATCGCCCATGCGGTATTTCGGATTTTTTTTAATGGTGTTTTCATCTACTTCGCCAATATAGCCCAACAAGTGTGCTGCAATGGATTTGGGGTATTTACGCAGGGTACGCCATTGCACATAAAATCCGGGGTAATACATTAATTTTTCTTGTATTTCGGCATACGATTTAGATGAAATTTCTTTTTCGAAAACCGATGATTTATAACGAGAATATTTTTTTGCTTTATGAATTCTTTCTATAAATTGCTCTTTACTAATTCCTATAAGTTTACAAAAAGCGAGTGTATCTATAGGTTGCAGTTGGTTCGGAATTACCATTAAATCGTAAGCGGCTTCATTGTATACCATTAATTGACCATTACGGTCGTATATCATACCTCGTGCGGGGTATATAATAACTCTGCGAAGCACATTATTGCTTGCTTCTAATTTATACTGATTATCCGGAACCTGAAGGTAAAACAAGCGAATCAGGAAAATAAAACAGAGCAGAGAGAAAATAAACAAGATTACAATTTTTCTATTTTCTAAACCGTGCATAATACTATGATTTAGAATCGGCCTTTTTGAAAATAAATAATTGAGAAATAAAAATAAGAATAAACGTAAACAATGTGCTGCTTATGCTTCGGCCAAGTGTGGTAAAAAAATGAGAAAAACGAAATACTTCGGTATAGAATAAAAATAGGTGGTGCAGCAATGTAAGTGTAAAAGCATAAATGATAAACCACTTAACACCCATATCCTGAAGGCGAGGGCGGGTGGCTGTATCATACCCTTCGCGGGGAGCAATTACACGTAAAATAAATGGCCGGCAAAAGGCCATAAACACACTAGCTGAGGCGTGCACTCCTGTGGTTCCTAAAAAAAAATCGATGCACAAGCCCAGCAAAAAGGAAAGCAGCAATAAAGTATATTTCGAAATATCGAAAGGTAAAGAAAGGATAAAAAGAATATATAAATAGGGGTTTAAATATCCGCTTAGTTGAACATTGTTTAGCACAAACGATTGTAATAAGATGAGAAAAATAAAACTGAATATGTATCGGAATAAGTTACTGTTCATTGTTCTTCGGTTAACTTTTCAAGTTCCCTTATTTCTTCTTTCATGAGGTTTTTCACAACGTAAACATAATTTATGTTTTTATAATCTTGTGTAAATTGTATTTTAACCGTATAAAAATTCTTTTCGGGGGGCAATTCAAAAGAGAGAACGGTACCTATGTTTACATTTTCAGGAAATACAGTAGAGTATCCGGTAGTAATAATGGTATCGCCTTTTTTTATTTTAATATGGCTTGGAATATCTTCTACAATGCCTGTTTGGTAATGGTTTCCATCCCAATAACAAGAACCAAAAAAACCGGTATTTTTTACTTTGGCACTGGCTCTGAAATTAGTGTGGAGAACTGAAACAACTGTAGAAAAATGAGGCGAAACATGTTTTACAATTCCAACAATTCCGTTGGGGCCTATTACCCCCATTTCGGGTTCAATTCCGTTTAATGCTCCTTTATCTAAGGTTATATAATTACTTGATTTATTTACGGAATTATTAATTATCTTGCAGGCAAGATATACATATTTTTGCTTAAAAAGCGTATCGTTAATAAGATAATTTTCTCCAAATAATTTCATTTTCGATTCTAAGGCCGAAACATTTAGCCGGGCATTTTCTTCGGCTAGTTCTTTATTAATATTTTTTAGGTTTAGGTATTCGGTAATTGCGGCATATTTATTTTGTATGGAGCCTGATGTTTCATAAAATAGGTTAAGGAAAGAACTTCGCTGGTAGTGGTTGTTCTGAACAATTAGAAAAAAGCAAATCAGTTCGAATAACAGAAATAAAATAAAAAACGAATACCGGATTAAAAGCTTTATTAAATTGCCCATTTATGCTCCGGTTTATGTGTTTTTATTTAAGCAGAAACGGTAGTTTATCAATATTTTTTAGGGCAATTCCTGTTCCTCTGGCTACGGCTCTCAGAGGGTCTTCGGCAACGTGTACCGGAAGTTTTGTTTTAATGGAAATTCTTTTATCTAAGCCTCTAAGTAAAGAGCCTCCCCCTGCCAAATAAATGCCTGTTTTGTATATATCGGCAGAAAGTTCGGGAGGGGTAAGTTCAAGGTTGTTTAGAACCGCTTCTTCAATTTTTGAAATGGATTTGTCTAAGGCGTGTGCTATTTCTTGGTAAGAAACAATAATTTCTTTTGGCGTACCAGTCATTAAATCTCTACCTTGAACGGCATAGTCGGCTGGCGGATTGTCTAACTCGGGAAGGGCAGCTCCTACTTCAATTTTAATTTGTTCGGCCGAGCGTTCACCTATCATCAGGTTATGTTGTCTTCGCATGTAGTCCATAATGTCGCTGGTAAATTCATCACCTGCTACTCGTATAGATTTATCGCAAACAATACCTCCTAAAGCAATAACGGCAATTTCGGAAGTGCCACCGCCAATATCAATAATCATATTTCCCATGGGTTCTAGTACGTCAATGCCAATTCCAATAGCTGCAGCCATAGGTTCGTGTATTAAGTAAACATCTTTTGCTCCGGCATGTTCGGCCGAGTCTTTTACGGCACGTTTTTCTACTTCGGTTATTCCCGATGGAATACAAATGACCATACGCAGGGAAGGAGAAAAAAATCTTCTCTTAGGGTTTATCATTTTAATGAGCATCCGAATCATGTGTTCGGCAGCGTAGAAATCGGCAATTACCCCATCTTTAAGCGGACGAATGGTTTTGATGTTTTCGTGTGTTTTGCCATGCATTTGCATGGCCTCTTTACCAACCGCTATAATTTTGCCCGTTCTTCTGTCTTGTGCAACAATAGAGGGTTCGTCAACAACCACTTTGTCATTGTGTATAATTAAGGTATTTGCGGTACCCAGGTCAATTGCAATTTCTTGTGTTAAAAATTCGAATAGTGCCATATTATTAATATCCTTTTATTTTAGGAGGGTATAAGTTTACGCAAAATTAATGTTTAAAATGCCTGTTTCCAGAAAAAACCATAGATATATTATTTTTATTACAATATTCTATCGAATCTTTATCCTTAATAGAACCCCCGGGTTGAATAACGGCAGTAATGCCTGCATTGCCGGCTATTTCAACACAATCCGGAAAAGGAAAAAAGGCATCGGAGGCCATTACGGCTCCATTCAAATCAAACCCGAAATGTTTTGCTTTTTCTATGGCTTGCTTCAAGGCATCTACTCTTGAGGTTTGACCGGTTCCGCTGGCTAGCAATGTTTTATTTTTGGCTAAAACAATGGTATTTGATTTGGTATGCTTAACTAATTTGTTGGCAAAAAGTAAGTCTTCAGTTTCTTTGGGGCTTGGTGTTTTAGTAGTTACCGTAACAAGGTTTTCTGGATTTTCGGTTATTAAATCCTTTTCTTGAAGTAAAACCCCATTTAAGGCCGAACGAAACTGTATTTTAGGGAGCAATAGCGGTTTTTGTAAAAGAACAATTCTGTTTTTTTTCGATTTTAGAATTTCCAATGCTTGGTTTTCGTAGCCTGGTGCAATAATTACTTCACAAAATAATTGATCGATTTCGGAGGCTGTTTTTATGTCAATGTTAGAGTTGCTTACCACAATTCCACCAAATGCGGAGAGGGGGTCTGCGGCAAGGGTGTGGTGCCAGGCTTCAAGCAGCGTGCTACGGCAAGCCATACCACAGGCATTGTTGTGTTTTAGTATAGCAAAAGTAGGAGGCTCATTTTCAAAATCTTTTATTAAAGCAATGGCGGCATCAATATCCAGCAGGTTGTTATAGGATAATTCCTTTCCGTTTAACTGGTCAAAAAGTTCGTTTAGTTTTCCGAAGAATACACCCTTTTGGTGCGGATTTTCTCCGTACCTAAGCGGTTGAGATTCTAAAATACTTTGTTTAAAACAGGAGGTTTCGGATGGATTGAAATATGTAAAAATGTTAGTGTCGTAATGAGAGCTTATGTTGAAAGCCTCGGCTGCAAATGCTTTTCTTTGAAACAGGGAACTCTCTCCGTTTTGTTCTTTGAGTAATTGCAGCAAACCCTCATACTGATTTCGATGTGAAACAACTAGCACATCGTTAAAATTTTTGGCTGCCGCACGAATTAGTGAAATTCCTCCAATATCAATCTTTTCAATAATTTCTTGTTCGGTAGCACCGGAATTTAATGTCTCCTCGAAAGGATATAAATCAACAATAACTAAATCTATTTCGGGTATTTCGTATGTTGCGAGTTGTTCTTTATCTTCTTCTAAATTTCTACGATTTAATATGCCTCCAAAAATTTTAGGGTGTAGTGTTTTTACTCTGCCTCCTAATATTGAAGGGTAAGAAGTGAGTGTTTCTACCGGAATAGCTTTAATGTTTAAACTTTCAATAAATGATAATGTTCCCCCGGTTGAATAAATAGTGATGCCCAGTTGATTTAGTTTTTCTACCACGGGGGCTAAATGATCCTTATAAAAAACCGATATAAGTGCATTTTTAATTGTGCGTTGCGTGTTCATGGTAATGGATAAATTTTAAGGGAGTGCAATGTTAGGAATAATGCAGCAAGGCACAATGCTTTAGAGTATGCATTTTCGCACATGTTGATAATTTGCATCAATTGTTTATAACCGAAATAAACCTGTTTCGAAATTTGTTTTATCTACTTTTGTGGTTTAAAACAGAAATGCCAAAGGAATACACATTAAAAGAGCAATGGAAAAATAAATTTCTGTTGGTGCTTCGCATATTAAACGAAAGCATTGCCTTTGCAAGGCAGGCATTAATTGTGAATAAGCTTCGCACCATGCTTTCCTTGTTGGGCGTAACCATTGGTATTTTTTGCATAGTAGCGGTTTTCACTGTGGTAGATTCTTTGGAAAGAAACATTAAAGGCAGCATTGAATCACTGGGCGATAATGTGGTATTTGTGCAAAAATGGCCATGGACTTTTGGTAACGATTATCCCTGGTGGAAATACTGGCAAAGACCTGTAGCATCGTATGATGATTTAAAGGCAATAGACAAAAACTCCGACTTGGCGATGGCTTCGTGTTTTAAAATAGATGCCCAAAAAACAGTACAATATCAAAGCGATATAGTAGAAAATGTTGCTTTAGAAGGAGTTTCGCACCATTATTCTTTGGTAAGTAATTTAAACTTGCAAATTGGTCGTTTCTTTACCGAGCAAGAATCGGCCGGAGGGGCTGCCGTGGCTTTGTTAGGTTTCAATTTGGCCGAAACGCTTTTTTTACAAAACAATCCGATTGGAAACACTATAAAAATAGATGGACATAAGTTTGAAGTAATAGGTGTTCTTAAAAAAGAAGGCGAAAGTATATTCGGAAATTCAAGCGATAATAAAGTCATTTTTCCTATTCAATTTGCACGAAAATTATACAAACTGGATAACGAAAACTTAAATCCTACCGTAATGGTTAAAGCAAAACCATTGGTAACTAACGAAGAATTAATGAACGAATTAACCATGATTTTACGTGCTCACCGAAAACTAAAACCTGGGGTAGAAGATAATTTTGCCCTCAATCAAACCAGTATGATAGCACAAGGTTTTTCATCTATTTTTGATATTGTAAATATTGCTGGTTTTGTAATAGGTGGTTTTTCTATATTAGTGGGAGGCTTTAGCATAGCAAACATTATGTTTGTTTCGGTTAAAGAAAGAACCGGACAAATAGGTATTCAAAAGGCATTGGGTGCAAAAAATTATTTTATTCTTTTACAATTTTTGTTCGAGTCGGTTTTTCTTTGTTTAATTGGCGGAGTGGCGGGTATATTATTTATTTTTTTACTTACTCTATTAGTGAGTGCAGTTACTGAATTTAGCGTATCTATGAGTTTTTACAATGTGCTGATGGGTATTAGTTTTTCTGTAATCATTGGTATTGTTTCAGGGATATTTCCTTCTATGCAGGCAGCCAAATTAAATCCGGTAGATGCCATGCGTTCAAAATAAAAAAATACATTTGTTTTTTCGATTGTAAAAGTGAAATTCAGAAGCCTATATATTTTGTGCATTTTTTTGCTTACCCTCTTTTCGTGCACATTTCTTACAAAAAAAACGAGCGAAAATGTTTTTGTAGATACATTGAATGTGCAGGAGAATAGCCTGCCCGAATTTATAGATTTCTCCCTGTTTCATACGCCTTATTTATATGGAGCAAACTTTCACGGAATTTTTGAATATAAACTCGTGGGCGATACGCTAGGCGATTTATTTCAGTACATAGAAATTGATACAAAACTTGAAAAAAAACAAAGAACTAGTAGTTTTAATATGTACGATTATTACTTGAATCCGTCAAACTCTTACAAAGAGGAAGTGAAAGATAATATTGTGAGACTGTTGGCATACGTAATTTTTGAGCCGGATAACAATGGAACCCCCAAACCGGCTGTTGCCGATAGCTTAGAGGCATTTCCCTATCAATTAAAGTTTCCGGTTAAAGATACACTTAGCATTTCTTTTCGTTTTGATTCTCCCTCGCAACCCGATTTTTACGCAGTGTTTAATGATAAAAACTGGGTAGAATGGTTAGACAAATCTATTTGGAAAAACAGAGAAGTTCCCATGCTTGTAATGATGGGTAATTTTAAGTTTAGTTACAAACAAAAACATTTTACCTATAACAATGAAATGAATTGTTCTAAAACCTATTATTACGCACAAGGGATTGGTTTAGTCCGTTATTCATTCAAATGCGATGACGGCAGAAACAACACGTACGAACTCAACCGAATCATTAGCCCTAAAGAATTTCAAGAAATGCAACTTAATCCGCCTGTACCTCCTTTGCCAGAGCCGGATACAAGTCCTTCAGAAATGTTTGTGCCATTGAATAAATAAAATTCAGCGTATTTTTTTTGAGTTCAAAAAGTGTTTATAACGTGTTTATAAATCTGTATTTCCCTCCCTTTTTTAATTAGTATCTTTAGGCTTTCCAAAAAAAATGCATGCCTGGTTTTAAGTGTTTTAAAATTAGATAAATAGTTTAATTATGAAAATAATATATTACGGTCATTCTTGTATTTTAGCCGAAGTAAACGGCAAAAAACTACTGTTCGATCCATTTATTAGTTTTAATGAAAAGGCAAAAGATATTAACATTACTGATATTAAACCGGATTACCTTCTAATCTCTCATGGTCATTTCGACCATATAGCCGATACGGTTCAAATAGCCAAACAATCTAATGCAAAAGTAGTTTGCTCTTGGGAAATACATGAATGGCTGAATAAACAGGGCGTAACCAATACACACCCCATGAATATTGGAGGAAAGTGGAATTTTGATTTCGGAAAAGTAAAGTGCGTGTTGGCTGTACATTCCAGCGGGCTTCCCGATGGAAGCTACGGAGGCAATCCAATGGGTTTTGTAGTTTATTCGCAAGAGTGCACTTTTTATTTTGCCGGAGATACATCCCTTACCTACGACATGAAGCTGATAGGAGAATTTGATAATATAAACAGTGCATTTTTGCCTTTAGGCGGTAACTTTACAATGGATGTAGATGATGCCATTATTGCTGCAGAGTTTGTAAATTGTAAAAACATTGTAGGTATGCATTTCGATACCTTTCCATATATAGAAATAAACCACAGGGAAACGAAAGAAAAGTTTAAACAAAAAAATATAAATCTAACCTTACCCGAATTGGGTAAAACATACGAAGTATAAATTATGGGAAAAATTATAGCTATTGCGAATCAAAAAGGAGGAGTAGGAAAAACCACAACAGCCATTAACCTTGCCGCTGCATTGGGCGTGTTGGAGTACAAAGTGTTATTAGTAGATGCCGACCCACAGGCCAATTCAACATCAGGGGTAGGGTTCGATCCTCGTAACATAAAATCCGGAATATACGAGTGTATTATAAATGACCTAGACACCAAAGAGCTTATCTTAAAAACAGATTCGCCCAATTTAGATTTAATTCCTACCAACATCAATTTAGTGGGAGCCGAATTGGAAATGATTGATTTACCCAATAGAGATAAGATGTTAAAAAGAACGCTTTCTAAAATAAAAGATAACTATGATTTCATCTTTATAGACTGCGCTCCATCGTTAGGTTTAATTACTGTAAACTCACTTACTGCCGCCAACTCTGTAATAGTTCCGATACAGTGCGAATATTTTGCATTAGAAGGTTTAGGTAAATTATTAAATACCATCAAAATTGTACAAAGCCGATTAAACCCCGATTTAGAAATTGAAGGATTGCTCTTAACCATGTACGACATGCGTTTGCGCTTAGCCAATCAAGTAGTAGAAGATGTAAAAACGCACTTTCAACAAATGGTATTCGACACCATTATACAGCGTAATACCACACTGGGCGAAGCCCCCAGCCACGGCAAAACAGTCATTATGTTCGATGCAGCCAGCAAAGGCTCTGTGAACTATTTAAACTTAGCCAGAGAAATACTTCAAAAAAATTCGCTTACTAAAATAAATGAAAACGAGAAAATAATAGATATTACCGATGAGCAGCAGTAAAAAACCGGCATTAGGAAGAGGGCTTAGCGCCCTTTTAGAAAATGCATCAACCGATATTACCACCAAAACACAGGTAGATGGAGAGCTAAGAATAGTAGGCTCCATTTCATCTATTCCCATAGAGCAAATAGAAGCAAACCCTTTCCAGCCACGAACAAAGTTCGATGTGGAAGCCATAGAAGAATTGGCTGAATCCATAAAGCAATTAGGAATTATTCAACCCGTAACCGTTCGAAAACTTGGATACGATAAATACCAACTGATTTCGGGTGAAAGACGTTTTAGAGCTTCGCAGTTAGCAGGGCTTAAAGAAATTCCGGCCTACATTCGTATAGCAAACGACCAGGCGATGCTGGAAATGGCGTTAGTGGAAAATGTACAGAGAGAAAACTTAGATGCCATTGAAATTGCCATTAGTATGAAGCGACTTATTTCCGAGTGTAATTTAACACAAGAAAACTTAAGTGAGAGAATTGGAAAAAAGAGAACTACGGTAACTAATTTTTTGCGTCTTTTAAAACTTCCGGCCGAAATACAAATGGCTATTAGAAAAAAAGCCATTAGTATGGGGCATGCCAGAGCATTAGTAAACATTGACGATGAAAAACAGCAACTCGAAATTTGCAATGCCATTATTGAAAACGGTTTATCGGTAAGGCAAGCCGAAGATATGTCGAGAGGGTTTACACCTCAAACACGAAAACTAACTAAGGCAACTAAAGTGGCTAAACAGAGGGGAATTTCTTTTTCTCAGCAAAAAATTAAAAACGATTTAAGTTCTTTTTTTAAGATAAATGTTGAACTATCGGCTAATAAAAAAGGGAAGGGAAAAATTGTGATTCCATTTGCTTCCGAACAAGAATTAGAGAATATTGTAGAACTTTTAAAGTTGTAAAAAAAGTTTTTATCTGAACCTGCAACATTGGTAAAATTTTTTTTCATATTTCTTTTTTCTCTTACTTCTCTTACAATATTTGCACAGCAAAAAGAGAAAGCAAAAAAGCAACGCCCTATTTCAGATACCTTAAAAACTCCGGCTGATTCGTTAAAAAAACATTCGCCCCCCAAAGCAACATTGTATTCGGCCGTTATTCCAGGCCTAGGGCAGGTGTATAATCGGAAATACTGGAAAGTACCCATTATATATGCAGGTATAGCTACTGCCGGTTATTTTGCAGTGAATGAAAACAACGATTTTGTACGCTATAAAAATGCATACCTATTGAGGCAAAAGGGAGAAGCCGATGAATTTTCTACCCAAAGTGAGCAATGGATACTGAGCAACATGGAAATTTCCAGACGAAACCGAGATTTAATGATTATTGCTACCACAGCCGTTTATGTACTAAATGTGGTAGATGCCGCTGTAGATGCCCACCTTTTTTATTTCGATGTAAGCGATGATTTAAGTATGCAGTGGCAGCCTGTTTTCTATACTACAAGAGGTTTTTCGGCAGGAATTTCTTTTTCGTTGAGGTTTTAAGTCAAGTTGTTTTTATAACCATTTTTTTACTTTAAAATACACCAACATTGCCACGGCAATAAGCAACATAATACCCCAAACAATTGGGTAGGCATAAGGCTTGTCAATTTCGGGCATATATTTAAAATTCATGCCATAAACACCCACTAAAAAAGTAAGTGGAATAAAAATAGTTGAAATAATAGTTAATGTTTTAATTACCTCATTCATTTTATTGCTTACGGTAGACATATAGAATTCGGTTAATCCCGAAGCAAGTTCTCGATATGTTTCTAATGTTTCGATAATTATTAAACAATGGTCGTACACATCGCCTAAATAACGCTCGGTTTCTAACGAAAGAAGACCCGCATCATCTTTTATTAGTTTGTTTAAGGCTTCTCTTAAAGGGTATATGTTTTTTCGAATAATAATTAATTCTCTTCGCAATTCATGTATTTTGTTAACCGATATTCTGTTCGGTTTATTCATCTCATTTTCCAAAAGTTCTATTCTTTCTCCTAACTTTTCTAGAATAGAAAAATAACTATCTACAACATGGTCTAATAAACGGTAAAACAAGTATTCTGTGTTTTTATTTCGAACATTAGAGCCGGTTGTGTTAAGCCTATTTCTAATGTTTGAAAACATATCTCCTTCTTTTTCCTGAAAAGAAATAATGTAATTTTTACCCAACACGAAACTAATTTGTTCGTACTCTATATTTTCATTTTCCAATTTATTTAAAACCTTAAGCGTAATGGAAATCTGTTGTTCATACACATCAGATTTAGCCCTTTGATCGGTATTTAAAATATCTTCCAATAATAAATGATGAAGTGAAAAATAGTTTCCAATTTTAGAGATGGTTTCAATTTGAGTAAGCCCTACTACATTGAACCATGATTGGTGTGCCGGATTAATTTTTTTTAAAACTTCATCGACATTTTCTGATGAATAGAAAAAATATTCCGAATTCGTGTACGATATAAGCTCTACTAGATGCTTTTGTTGTTTTTCTGCTCCAATATAAACTAAACTTCCGGGCGGTAGACCTGCTTTTTCCGATACTCTTTTTCTTATTTTTTTGGACATCTGTTTTAATTAGAACTTGTGTAAAGTTAGTTTTTTCTTATTGAGTAAACAGTTGGCTACGTCATTTTGTCATAAATACACAAATGGCATAAGTATTGAAAAACACAAATGTCAAAAAAAAAATAATTCATTATGAGTACAGGAAGCATACGCGTTCAAACCGAAAACATTTTTCCCATTATCAAAAAATTTCTTTATTCTGATCAAGAAATTTTTCTTCGCGAATTAATCAGCAATGCCACCGATGCCACATTAAAATTAAAAACACTGCTTTCAGTGGGCGAATTTAAGGGCGAATTGGGCGAAACCACTATCGATATTGCACTCGATACAAAAAAGAAAACCTTAACTATTTCAGATAAAGGTATTGGCATGAGTGCCGAAGAGGTAGAAAAATACATTAATCAGGTAGCTTTTTCGGGTGCCGAAGAATTTGTAAAAAAATACGAAGGCAAAACCAACATTATTGGGCACTTTGGATTAGGGTTTTATTCTGCGTTTATGGTAGCCGATAAAGTAGAAATAATAACTAAAAGTTACACCGATGCTCCTGCCGTAAAGTGGGTATGCGAAGGAAATACAGAATACAAACTGGAAGAATATAAAAAGAAGAAAGAAAGAGGAACTGACATTGTGCTGCACATCTCTGACGAATCTTCCGAGTTTTTAGAAGAAACCAGAATACAGAATTTGCTCGATAAGTACTGTAAATTTATGCCTATTCCAATTCGCTTTGGAAAAAAGAAAGAATGGGTAAAAGATGAAGAGAATACAGAAAAAGACAAGGAAATTGAAGTAGATAACATTATAAATAACCCCGAACCGGCATGGACCAAAAGTCCGCAGGACTTGAAAGAGGAAGACTATCAAAAATTTTATAGAGAGTTATACCCTTACCAATTCGAAGAGCCTCTGTTTCATATACACCTGAATGTTGATTATCCTTTTAATTTAACCGGTATTTTATATTTTCCTAAAATAAAAAATAAGCTGGAACTACGAAAAGAAAAAATTCAATTGTATTGCAATCAGGTTTTTGTTACCGATAACGTAGAAGGTGTGGTGCCGGAGTATCTAACCCTCATACACGGAGTACTCGATTCGCCCGATATCCCATTGAATGTTTCCCGGTCTTATTTACAAAGCGATGCCAATGTAAAAAAAATATCATCGCACATTAGTAAAAAAGTAGCCGACAAGTTAGAAGAAATGTACAAAACCGATGCAGAAGATTTTAAAAAGAAATGGGACGATATTAGAGTATTTATTGAGTACGGTATGCTTACCGATGAAAAGTTTTTTGAACGAGCTCTTAAATTCATGCTCTTTAAAGATACCATAGGAAACTGTTTATCGTTTGCTGAATACAAGGAAAAAGTGAAGCCATTGCAAACGGATAAAGACAAAAAAATAATTTTCCTTTACGCCAATCATGCCGAAGACCAACATTCGTACATTCAAATAGCAAATGAAAAAGGGTACAACGTGTTGGTAATGGATACACCGCTTACAGCACACTTATTAGAAAAACTTGAACGACACGACAGCGAAATTCATTTTACACGCGTAGATGCTGATATCATAGACAAACTAATTAAAAAAGACGAGCAAATACCTTGTAAACTTTCTGAAGAAGAAAAAGAAAAAATAAAGCCTTTATTTGAAGCAGTATTGAGTAAAGAAAAATACAGCATTAGCATAGATAGTTTAAGCGAAACAGATGCACCCATTACCATTACCCAACCCGAATTTATGCGAAGAATGAAAGAAATGAGCGCCTTAGGCGGAGGCATTGGTTTCTATGGAGCATTGCCGGAAATGTTTAATGTGGTAGTAAATGCCAATCACCCTTTAGCGTCTAAAATACTAAACGAAGAAAACGAAGAAAAGAAGAAAGAAATAGCCAAACAAGCTGCCGACTTAGCTCTTCTTTCTCAAGGCATGCTTAAAGGAGAAGAGCTTACCAGGTTTGTAAAACGTAGTTTCGATTTAATAAAATAAGTTTACCTTAGCAAAAAAAAATAAAAATGAAAAAAACATGGATCACCATAGGAGTAGTTGCATTAATTGTAATTATTCTATACTCAGTAACCATTGGAGCCTATAATAGTATGGTTGAAAAAGACGAAGCGGTGTCGGGTGCCTGGTCGCAGGTAGAAAATGTGTATCAACGCAGAACCGACCTTATTCCTAATTTAGTAGAAACGGTTAAAGGGTACGCTGCACACGAAAAAGAAGTGCTTACTGGAGTGGTAGAGGCTCGTAGTAAAGCAACCTCAGTAAATATAGATCCTTCGAATCTCAATGCCGAGTCAATCAAAAAATTTCAGGCCGCACAAGAGGGAATCAGTTCGGCACTTTCTCGCTTAATGGTAGTAGTAGAGCGTTACCCCGATTTAAAGGCCAATCAGAATTTTCTTCAACTTCAGGCTCAGTTAGAGGGTACAGAAAATCGTATTACGGTTGAACGACAAAAATTCAACGATACGGCTAAAGAATATAATACATACATCAGAAAGTTTCCAAAAAATATAATTGCCGGAATGTTTGGATTTGAAAAAAGAGCCTATTTCGAAGCCGAAAGCGGTGCAGAAAAGGCACCTCAGGTAAAATTTTAGCAAAGTGTCGAATACATTATTCTCGAAAGAACAACAACAAAAAATTGTTGAAGCGATTAAAGTAGCCGAAAAAAATACATCGGGCGAAATTAGAGTACATATCGAAAAAAGGTGTAAAGAAGATGTGCTGGAACATGCAATACGCATTTTTGAAAAACTCAAAATGCATCAAACCCAACAACGTAATGGTGTACTTTTTTATTTGTCTGTAAACGACCATAAACTGGCCATTGTGGGTGATGAGGGAATCAATAAAAAAGTGCCGGAAGACTTTTGGAACGAAGTGCGAAACCACATGATACAATCTTTTAAACAAGAACAATTTGCCCAAGGTTTATCCGAAGGAATTATGATGGCAGGCGAACAGTTGAAAAAACATTTTCCATTTAAAAGCCAAACCGATCGGAATGAACTAAGCGATGAAATTTCTTTTGGAGGAAGCTAAATGAAAGAGGAAAATAAAAAAATAGTAAGCAATCGTATTATCTTAAGAACTATTTTGGTGGCTTCTATTTTCTTCTTGTTCTTTTCACTAAAAACGGTTTTAGCCAAAGAATGTTTCCCAGAAAAGCCTGCTCCTGCCCGTTTTGTAAATGATTTAGCCAATGTTTTTACAACAGCTCAAAAAAATGAATTGGAGAATAAAATAGGGGCATTCAGCGATACGAATTCCACTCAAATTTTAGTAATTACCGTTTCTGATTTATGCGGATATGACAAGTCTTCCTTTGCACAACAGATTGGAGAAAAATGGGGCGTGGGAAATAAAGATTTTAATAACGGGGTTGTTATTTTAGTAAAACCAAAAGAAATAGACGGAAAAGGAGAGGCCTTTATTGCCAGTGGATATGGCCTTGAGGGGGCCTTGCCCGATGCCATTTGCTGGGATATTGTACAAAATGAAATGATACCCTTGTTTAAGAAAAAGGCATATTTTGAGGGAGTAGATGCTGCTGTAAACATTATAATAGGCATTGCTTCGGGCGAATTTAAAACATATGAACCCAACAGAACACCTCAAATTTCGGGCTTAATTGTTTTCTTTCTTATCATAGCGATATATGTTGCATTAGCCATTTATCGATCAAGAAAATATGGAACCATATCAAGTGCCGGCAGAAGGGGTGGGACTATTTTTTATGGGGGGGGAGGGTTTTCTGGAGGTAGATCTTCTTCGTGGGGCGGAAGTTCTCGTAGTTTTGGAGGAGGCAGTTTTGGCGGAGGGGGAGCTGGTGGAAGCTGGTAATTTTTTTATTTTATTCTAAAATCTAAAAGTATGGGAAGGTGATCGGAATAACCTCCTGCATAATTCTTTCCGTTGAATGTTTTAAAAGGTAAAGTTTCGCCTTTGTTGTTGGTTTGCAGCAGCCAGTCTTTACTAAAAATTTGATGTTGTTTATATGTCAACTTCAAAATACTTGTTTTTCGAACAATAGAAAATGAAACAATAAACTGGTCTAAACAACCCCACTCCTTGTTAAAATAATAAGTGCCTTTTTTGTTTACATATTCGCTGTACATGAGGTTAAGCAGTTTGTGTTTTCTGCTTTTTTTATTGCCTGTGGCATTCAATACCTCCGAAATACTTTTGTTGGTAGGGTAATCGTTAAAATCACCCGTAATAATTAAAGCCGCATTGGGAGACGATTTATAGATAGAATCGCAATAAAATTTTAATGTTTGTGCTACCCATATTCTTTTAGGTTCGCTATTGGCTTCACCTCCCAGTCTCGATGGCCAGTGATTTACAAATAAGTGCACCGTATCGTTACGTATGGTTGTATATTTAAAATAAAGTATATCGCGGGTACGAAGTTTCATGGTATCGTTTTTAGGAATTCTAATGTAATTGTGGTTAAGGTAGTTTACTTCGTTTGGGCGATAAATAAGAGCAATATCAATTCCGCGAGGGTCTTCGCTGTTGCTGTGTATAATTTTATAATTTCCGTTTTTTAAAGGATTGGAATTTATTAAATCTTCGAGTACCATCTCATTTTCAACTTCGCATAAACCCACAATTTCGGGCAGTTCTTTATTGCTCATAGCAGCAATTACATTGCTTAAATTTTTAATTTTTGTATTATATTTTTGAGTATTCCATTGGTGTGTGGAACTTGGTAAAAAATCGTTGTCGTTGGTCTTGGGGTCGTCTATGGTATCAAATAAATTTTCCACATTATAAAAAGCAATGCGAAAATTTTTGGTATGCTGAGAAAACGAAGTGGTGCAGAGAAAAATCATCAGTACAAGGAGTTGAATTTTCTTTTTCATTTTAATGTGTTTTTAGAATTATTTTTTATTTTCTATCGTAATATTTTTTAAAATACTTTCCCCATTTTCGTCAATAAGCGTTAGGGTATATTTTCCTTCTGTAATGTAAATTGCTATTTGGTGCAGGTTTTTTGTGCTGCCGACAAAGGTATTATTTAGATGCCAGAAAATAGTAGTATTAACATTTCTATGTGCTGCTTCAAATATCACTTTTCCGGGTTTTCCGTCAATCTCTTTAGGAATATAGATTCTAGCTGTTTCTTTGGGATATATTAATTCCATGTTATTTTTATCAGACAAAGGGTTGCAGTCCTCTCGGTACGGAGGAGTTTTTTGATACCATGGGTTTCGTTTCGTAAAATAAAACTCCATCACAGGAGGCAATACAAACCATGCTTTATGCTGCATATTTTCCGGATTTTCGCAGTGGCTGTTTACCCGATGTAGTCCGCTACTGCTTAAGTGTACAAGGGTATGGTAGGGACATATCTTTGTTTTTACTCCTTTAGGCAATACTTCAGAGGCTAACGTGTCGGGGCAAAGTGGAGAGGCTTTAAAACCACTTTGTCTACATGTTTTTATTGTTTTAAACTCATCATATGGTTTTTCAAACCAAGGCGAGGAGGGTAATGCACTGAAAATATCAAAGAGGGCAGGGGCTGCTGCAGAGATGCCGCTTAAACCTTTTCTTCCTTCGCCATCGGCATTGCCAGCCCAAACGGCTACCACATATTTAGCGGTGGTGCCAATAGCCCAGGCATCGCGAAACCCAAAACTGGTACCTGTTTTCCAAGCAATTTTTTGATTAGAGTGGTAGTGTATCCAACCCGATTCAAGGTCGGGACGATTTACTTCTGCCAACGCTTCGAAGGTTTGATAAATAGCTCCGGCAGAGAACACGGGATAATCTGCGATTAAAGAATTCTGGTGGTTTTCTTTTTCGTATGTTGGAAAACGAAAATCATAAGAATTGTATTTTCCATTGTATTTTGCATAGTGGTTTAATGTACGGGCCATAGAGGCATAGCACCCGGCTAATTCCCACAGGGTATTTTCAGATCCTCCCAATATGATGGAAAGTCCGTAATGGGCTGCATTTTTTTGAATAGTACTGAACTTTATTTTTTGAGTTAACAGAAGATGAAATTTTTCTATACCATGCTCTTGTAACAATTTAACGGCCGGAACATTCAATGAACGAGCTAAAGCCCTTTTAGATGGCACAGCCCCATCGTATTCCAAATCGAAATTTTTTGGCGAGTAGCCCGATATTTGAGTGGGTATATCGGCAATAAGCATATCGGTAAGCAGAGAGCCTTCATCAAGCATCGAAGCGAATAAAAGGGGTTTTAAGATACTTCCGGGGCTTCGGGGGGCTTTAATTATATCAACATCACCTTCGTTTTCTTTTCCGGCCGATGGGCTGTTTCCTACATATGCAAGCACTTGTCCTGTTTCCACATCAACTACTAATGCCGCCATATTTTGTATTTCGTTTTGTTGTAATTCTATGCCGTGTTTTAAAATAATGTCGTTTACTTTTTTCTGTAAACGGTTATCTATAGTAGAGTATATGGTTTTACTTTTTTGTTCTTTATATATCAAGGTTACAAAGTGAGGTGCTAATTTTGGGAAAGACAATACACTATAGGGAAGCGATTCGGAACATGCCAACCGAAAGGTAAGAAGGTCTATTTTTTTTTTGAGATACAGTTTGGTAAGTAGTCTATTTCTTTTTTTTATTAGTAATCGCTGATTTTTTCCGGGAAAAATTAATGAAGGAGCATTGGGAAGGACGGCTAACAAAGCGGCTTCGGCCCAAGAGAGATTATCGGAATTTCTTCCAAAATATTTCTGCGAAGCGGTTTCTAAGCCCACAATGTTTCCTCCGTACGGTGCATTATTGGCGTATAACTGAAGTATTTCTTTTTTAGAATAAGTTAACTCCAGGCGGGTAGCCATAAACACTTCAATTAATTTTTCGATAAGAGTTCTTCTTTTATTTTTACGAGCTAAGCGGATGGTTTGCATACTTAATGTGCTACCCCCACTGGTAATTTTTTTATATTTTAAATTTTGCCAAAATGCTCTTGCTGCCGATAAGGGATTTATGCCGGGATGAAAATAAAAATACTCATCTTCAAAAAAAACAATACAGGTAGAAACCTTGTGAGACAAAGAGGAAGAATTACGAAATCGCCATTGTCCGTCACTGGCAATAAGAGCTCCGGCAAGTTCGTTGTTGCGGTCGTAAACAACGGTACTATAAGGCTCATCAAAAAGAGGAGCAGGCAAGCAAAGAAGCCAGTAAAGCAATATTAGTCCAACGACAATGAAACTTAAAAGGCTTCTTTTCTTTTTAAACATATCATAAAATTCCGATTTAAGGTTTATGTATCGATATTTGCGAAAAAAATTAACCCAAATAAAAACCAATCTTATGAAAAAATTATGCTTTTTATTTCTTGCCATATTTAGTGTGGCTTACTCTTATTCTCAAGAGTTTTTACAAATTACTACAGTAGAATCAGTTGTTCCCGGAGGCTTAGGACGATCTAGGATGATTATGACTGATGAAAAAGGAAATTTATCCGAACAGGGTATGGAGAATTTTTTTAGCATGGTGGGCATCAACTTTGGAAACATTCGTAAAAACGACCAACAAATTACAGATAAAATTACTCAGCTATACAAAGAAGGTTGGGAACTTGTAGCAGTAACCCCGGGTGTTTACAGTGCCGATAAAAGCACAGGAATTTTTATCACACGCTATTTGTTTAAGAAAAATTGATTTTTCTTATGCGGCTATTCAAGAATTTTGCCTATGTCTGTTTCACTGTTTGCATTTTGTCTTTTGCTTGTAATTCTTCATCAGAACCAAATACAGTTGATATAATTGAAAACAGAAATATTGTAAACACACCTCAACAATTTTTAGAATGGGTAAAAAAAGAACGAACAGAAGTTGAAAAAAATACTTCCGGTTTTGAAATTGAAGGCGAAATATTTTTTATAAACTCCGATAGCAGTTTGGTAATTTATAATTTCATAGAAACTTTTGATGAGTGGCAATTAAATTGCAAATATTCCATTTGTATAGGATATGAAGAATTGGTTGAAAACATTGCAGAAAACGAGAAATATTTCGATTTGTACAACCACATAAGAGAGCTGGGTATTAATACTACTTTTTTTAAAGGAAACTTCAGTCATGCTTGCGATTTTTTGCTCGATCATTCCAATGATTTTCTACTCACAAACGAAAAGTTTAAAGGAATGGAAACCTTTACAAGCGAACAGATTATTTTATATGATGGAAAAAATACACTTTATCCTACACAAATAAAATCCCAATCAAACTTTTACACCGAAAACGAAACTACAATACCTTACGTAAAAGAGGAACTGAAGTTTGTTGAAAAAGAAGGATCTCCTCCAACCATTTTTTTATCACATAACAGCAGAAGTATTTATTCAGAAACCTTTTTTGATGATAAATACAATGAAGTAAAAATTGATCTCTCCTACCAATTAACATGGAGGTGGTCTAAGAAAAATATAATATGGGAAACAGGTTTAATTTGCACAATCCCCGATAATGAAAAATTCGAAGTGTATTCTTCAAAGTATACTCAACTGAACGAAAGCGAAGAGGGGTATTTTGTTCAAGAAAATTGCCAAAATGGGGGCGTAAATTTTTTTCAGCTGAAAAAATATAAAACCGATTTATCAGATTATTACATGATAGCAGATAACGAAGATGATGTGGCTTATTACACTGTGCTTAAATTAGTGGATATAAACGATAATAATCAATTATTATTGGTGGCCAGAGGAGGAGAGTCTGCCTTGGAAAGTAATACCTTAGGATACCCAGAAATCGGATTCCCTTTATTAAAATGGTTTATACATAGAGAAATAGATGAGGATAATAGGGATGTTTTTAAAATAACAGGTATAAATGCCCTTTATACCAATAATCCTGAAAAATATAGGTACAACGCCTGCAAGTAAGGTAATAAACCAGCAAATTAGATATTTTAAATAACGAAGTTATAAGAAAGCCATTAAGAATGCTTTCTAATCGCACCTAATTATACAATCAGAGCTAATAGTTTCCCTAGTATTTGATGTATTTTATAAATAAAGTTTGCAACGTAAAAACAAATTCAGTAATTTCGCAACCTATTTAATTTAAAAAATATGATAGTAGTACCAGTTAAAGAAGGCGAAAGCATTGAAAAAGCACTAAAAAAGTATAAAAAAAAGTTTGAAAAAACCGGAGTGGTAAAAGAATTAAGAGAAAGACAACATTTTACAAAGCCCTCCATTATCCGCAGGCAGGAAATTATAAAAGCGGTGTACGTACAAGGATTACGTAGAAAAGAAGAAGCTTAACGTTTTTTAATAAAGAAACCTTAAAAGGTAAGGCAGTTTTTACGAAATTTGTGGAAACAGACTTACCTTTTTTTATGCCCATAAATACCTTTATAAGCTATCTGCAAACAGAAAAACGGTATTCTAAGCATACTATAACAGCATACAAAAACGATTTATTTGCCTTTCAACAATTCTTGCAAAAAGAATTTTCGCTAAACGACATTTCTCTTTGTACTCATCATTTTGTGCGTTCTTGGGTTGCGTATTTAATGGAAAATAAGAATGAAGCAAAAACAATCAATAGAAAACTATCCACATTAAAATCATTTTTTAATTTTTTAATAAAGAACAAGGTAGTGCAAAACAATCCCATGTTAAAGGTAATAGCACCCAAAATACCTAAGCGTTTGCCAACCTATGTTCCCGAAAGTAACATGAACAACCTATTGCAGAAAGATTTATTTGTAGAGGGGTTTAATGGAATAAGAGATCGTTTGATTTTGGAATTTTTGTACAATACTGGAATTCGTTTAAGTGAGTTAATAGGAATAAAAATAAAAGATGTAGATATAGCAGAATCTAAAGTTAAAGTTTTAGGAAAGCGCAATAAGGAAAGAATGATTCCTTTTAATCATTATTTATTAGAAATATTAAAAGAATATATTGAAGCTCGAAATGCAAAATTTCCAAACACCGAATATGAAGAAATGTTGCTTACGAGCAAAGGAAGCCCACTGTATCATAAGTTGGTGTACAGAATAGTAAATAAATATTTAAGCAAGGTAACCACCCTAAGCAAAAAGAGCCCACATGTAATTAGGCATACCTTTGCAACGCATATGCTTAACAATGGTGCGGATATAAACGCAATAAAAGAATTGCTCGGGCATAGTAGTTTAGCGGCCACTCAAGTGTACACACACAATTCAATAGAAAAATTAAAAAACATATATAAACAAGCCCATCCAAAGGCATAAAAAGAAGGAGGAAACATTATGAAAGTACCGGTAAAAGTGCAATCAATACATTTTGATGCAGACAAGAAATTGCTTACATTCATCCAAAAACGAATGGATAAACTAACCCAATTTTACGATAAAATTGAAGGAGCCGAAGTGTTTCTGAAATTGCAAAAAACCAGCAGCGATGAGAATAAAATAGCAGAAATTAAGTTGAATATACCTGGCAACGATTTGTTTGCCAAAAAGCAGTCAAAAACATTTGAAGAAGCGGTTGACTCTGTATCAGAGGCACTACTTAAACAAATTAAGAAACACAAAGAAAAAAAGTAAGAACTACCTGATAAGCAAAAAAATGAAAAAAACAAAAAAGTTTTTTCATTTTTTTGAATCGTATTTATTTTTTACTACATTTGCAGTCCTTAAAAAAAAAGGGGTAGTAGCAAATACGTTCTTTGCCGGTGTAGCTCAGTTGGCCAGAGCAGCTGATTTGTAATCAGCTGGTCGGGGGTTCGAATCCCTCCACCGGCTCTGGGCAGAAGATTTAGAAAAGTAGGGGAGTTACCAGAGTGGCCAAATGGGGCAGACTGTAAATCTGCTGGTTTATACCTTCGGTGGTTCGAATCCATCACTCCCCACTAATGTTTTGAAGCGATTCAAAGAAAGAAAACGTTCTTTAAAAGTTGAAAAAAATAAAGTAACCAAGTACAAAAAATTGCGGAGGTAGCTCAGTTGGTAGAGCATCAGCCTTCCAAGCTGAGGGTCGCGAGTTCGAATCTCGTTCTCCGCTCTAAATTTGTAATAAGCAGGGTAGCTTTTATGCTAAAATAAAACACTGCTCGCTGCTTCATGCCGATGTAGCTCAGTGGTAGAGCACTTCCTTGGTAAGGAAGAGGTCACGGGTTCAAGTCCCGTCATTGGCTCTAGAAAAAAATAAAGAAAGAAATATAAATTAAACCAAATAATAAACAATAAAAAACAATAAAACTCATGGCTAAGGAAACATTCGACCGTTCTAAACCGCACGTTAATATCGGAACTATTGGTCACGTAGACCACGGTAAAACTACATTAACCGCTGCTATTACCACCGTTCTTGCAAAGCAAGGATTTGCAGAAGTTAGAGACTTTTCTTCTATCGACAACGCTCCGGAAGAAAAAGAAAGAGGTATTACCATTAATACATCGCATGTAGAGTATCAAACAAAAAATCGCCACTACGCTCACGTAGATTGTCCTGGCCATGCTGACTATGTTAAAAACATGGTAACAGGTGCAGCCCAAATGGACGGAGCTATTTTGGTGGTAGCCGCTACCGATGGTCCAATGCCACAAACAAGAGAACATATTCTTTTGGCTCGTCAGGTTGGTGTGCCTCGCATCGTTGTGTTTATGAACAAAGTTGACATGGTAGATGATGCTGAGCTTCTAGACCTTGTTGAAATGGAAATAAGAGAACTTTTGAATTTTTATGAATTCCCTGGTGATGAAACTCCTATTATTCGTGGCTCTGCACTAGGTGCATTAAACGGAGACGACAAGTGGGTTAAAACAGTTGAAGAATTAATGGATGCAGTTGATTCTTTTATTCCCGTACCTCCTAGAGATGTAGATAAAGCTTTCTTAATGCCCGTAGAAGACGTGTTTACCATTACAGGTCGTGGTACTGTAGCCACAGGTCGTATTGAAACAGGCGTTATTAATGTAGGCGAAGAAATTGAAATTATTGGTATGAGAGACGAGAACATGAAATCTACAGTTACAGGCGTAGAAATGTTCAGAAAACTGCTCGATAGAGGAGAGGCTGGAGATAACGTAGGTTTACTATTACGTGGTGTTGAAAAGAAAGATATTTGGAGAGGAATGGTACTTGCTAAGCCGGGTTCTATTACACCCCATACCGAATTTAAAGCTGAAATTTATGTATTGAAAAAAGAAGAAGGTGGTCGCCATACTCCGTTTCACGATAAATATCGCCCACAATTTTACCTACGTACAACAGACGTAACTGGCGAAATATACTTGGGAGAAGGTCGAGAAATGATTATGCCCGGAGACAATGTAACCATTACTGTAAAATTAATTGTGCCGGTGGCAATCAACAAAGGACTTCGTTTTGCTATAAGAGAAGGAGGAAGAACAGTTGGAGCAGGTCAGGTTATTGAAATTATTAAATAAGAAAAACAAATAATAAGCTAAAAAAGGTGTTCCGTTTTCGGAATGCCTTTCTTGGCATAAAAAACAAACAATATTACGGGCATAGTTCAATGGTAGAATAGCGGTCTCCAAAACCGTTGATCTTGGTTCGAATCCAGGTGCCCGTGCAGGAGACCCAAATTTAAAAAACAAACGAATGTCAAAAATTAGGGCATATATAGACGAGTCGGTAGACGAGCTTTTGAACAAAGTGTCATGGCCAACCTGGAGCGAATTACAAAGCAGTTCGCTCATTGTGTTGGTTGCATCGGTCATTATTGCACTTATTGTTTTTGTAATGGATTCTTCTTTTAACAAGCTAATGGAATTCATTTACAGCATATTTTAATTGAAGTAATTATTATGGCGGCAGAATCAAAAAAGTGGTACGTAGTTCGAAGCATTAGCGGAAAAGAAAGAAAAGTGAAAGAAGCTATTCTAGACGAAATTGCCAGAAATGGCCTTTCCGAAAATCTTTCTCAAGTGCTCATTCCAACCGAAAAAATTTATCAAATTCGGAATGGAAAGAAAGTGAGTAAAGAAAGAAGTTTTTTCCCAGGCTATGTTCTTATTGAGGCAGAACTTACTGGAGAAGTGCCACATATTATTAAAAATATAAATGGTGTTATAGGGTTTTTAGGTGCCGAAAAAGGAGGAGTACCGCTTCCACTCCGCCAATCAGAAGTTAACCGGATACTTGGAAAAGTAGATGAGTTAGCCGATACAGAGGCCGAACTAAATATACCTTTTATTATAGGTGAGTCAATAAAGGTAATCGATGGACCTTTCAACGGTTTTACCGGAACTATCGAAAATATTAATGAAGAAAAGAAAAAACTTGAAGTAATGGTTAAAATTTTCGGGCGAAAACAACCCTTAGAACTTAGCTATTTGCAAGTAGAAAAAGAATCTTAAAAAAAATAAACGTATGGCAAAAGAAATAACCGGAATGATTAAATTGCAAATTAAAGGAGGAGCAGCAAATCCATCTCCACCTGTAGGACCCGCTTTAGGTTCTAAAGGGGTAAATATAATGGAGTTTTGCAAGCAATTTAATGCCAGAACACAAGATAAACCAGGAAAAATACTACCCGTAGTAATTACGGTGTATGCCGATAAATCATTCGATTTTATTGTTAAAACTCCACCCGTTGCAGTACAGCTAAAAGATGCGGCAAAACTAAAATCAGGATCGGCAGAACCCAATAGAAAAAAAGTAGCTAGCGTTTCTTGGGAAGACGTAAAAAGAATTGCTGAAGATAAAATGCCCGATTTAAATTGCTTTAAAATAGAATCGGCAATGAGTATGGTTGCAGGAACAGCTCGCAGCATGGGAATTACCGTGAAAGGTGATGCTCCCTTTTAAATGTAAAAAGAAGTAAGAATTATGGCCACATTAACAAAAAACAAAAAAGCAGCATTAGGAAAATATAATCCTGATAGTGTGTATTCTATAGAAGACGCATCAAAAATTGTGAAACAAATAACCTTCACAAAATTTGATGCCTCTGTAGACTTAGATATTCGTTTAGGTATTGACCCTAGAAAAGCAAACCAAATGGTAAGGGGCACGGTTGCTTTGCCGCATGGAATAGGTAAAACAGTTCGTGTGTTAGCATTAGTTTCGCCCGATAAAGAAGCGGAGGCTAAGGCTGCCGGAGCAGATTACGTAGGATTAGATGAGTATGTAGAAAAAATTAAAGGCGGATGGACAGATATTGACGTAATTATTACCATGCCCAGTGTAATGGGTAAGGTGGGTGCTTTAGGTAAAGTGCTAGGTCCAAGAGGATTAATGCCAAATCCAAAATCAGGTACCGTTACCCTTGAAGTAGGCAAAGCAGTCACCGATGTAAAAGCTGGTAAAATAGATTTTAAAGTAGATAAAACCGGAATTGTACATGCCAGCATTGGTCGTGTATCATTTGATGCAGAAAAAATTTCAGATAATGCAAAAGAATTGCTTCAAACCATTATAAAATTAAAACCCACATCGGCAAAAGGTACATATGTAAAGAGTGTTACGCTTTCCAGTACTATGAGCCCGGGTGTAATAGTTGATGTGAAAAACATGAACTAATTAAATCAGAATGCTTCCAAAAAAAAGTAAACTAAATTTAAAAAACAAAAAATGAACAGGGAACAAAAGAATGCTGCAATAACCCTGCTAACAGAAAAACTCAATAGCAATAATGTACTTTACATTGCAGATATTTCCGCGTTAGATGCTGAAAAAACAAATTCTTTAAGAAGAATGTGTAACAGTAAAAACGTGAAATTACACATGGTAAAGAATACATTGCTTAAAAAAGCTATGGAGCAAGCAAACGGAAATTACGAAGGCCTTTATGATGTGCTCAAAGGAAATAGTTCAATTCTGTTTGCCGAAGTGGGAAATGCCCCCGGAAAAATCATTAAAGAATTTCGAAAGAAAAACGACAAACCGGTTTTAAAAGGGGCCTATATTGATGAAGCTGTTTTTATTGGCGATAACCAGCTAGAAACACTTGCCAACTTAAAATCTCGCGAAGAACTTATTGGCGATATTATTATGTTGCTTCAATCTCCTGCAAAAAATGTTATTTCAGGTTTATTATCAGGAAAAAACAAAATTGCCGGTTTAGTGAAAACATTGCAAGACCGAGCAAACTAAAAACAATTAAAAATTAATAATTAACCAATTAAAATTAAATACAATGGCAGACGTAAAAGCTCTAGCAGAACAGTTAGTAAACCTAACGGTAAAAGAAGTAAACGATTTAGCAGATATCTTAAAATCTGAATATGGTATTGAACCAGCCGCAGCCGCAGTTGCAGTGGCAGCTCCGTCAGGTGGTGGTGGCGAAGTGGCTGAAGTAAAAACCTCTTTCGATGTAATACTTAAAAGTGGCGGTGCTCAAAAATTAGGCGTTGTTAAAATCGTAAAAGATATTACCGGTCTTGGTTTAAAAGAAGCAAAAGATTTAGTTGACGGAGCCCCAAAACCAATTAAAGAAGGTGTTTCTAAAGAAGAATCAGAATCAATTAAAAAACAATTAGAAGAAGCCGGAGCTGAGGTTGAAGTTAAGTAAACCAAATAACTCCCTTTTATACTAAAGGTTTAGGTCCTCAAGTCTGGAGGGGCCTAAACCCTTTTGTTGTTATATTCGGACACCACTTTTAATACCTTTTGTAATGAGCGCTTCTTTAGCCAAGAAAGACCAACGTATCAATTTTGCTACTGCAACCAAACAATTTGCTTACCCCGATTTCCTTGAAGTACAGTTACAATCTTTTAAAGATTTTTTTCAAATAGATACCACGCATGAAAACCGTACTGATGAGGGTTTGTTTAAGGTGTTTAGTGAAAACTATCCAATTACCGATGCTCGTAACCAATTTGTACTCGAATTTTTAGATTATTTTGTCGACCCTCCCCGTTATTCAATCAATGAATGTATAGAGCGAGGATTAACCTACTGCGTTCCATTAAAAGCGAAACTAAAATTATATTGTACAGACCCAGAACATGAAGATTTTGAAACCATCGTTCAAGATGTTTATTTAGGTACCATTCCATATATGACACCCAGAGGAACCTTTGTTATTAATGGTTCCGAAAGAGTTATTGTTTCTCAGTTGCACAGATCTCCAGGAGTGTTTTTTGGTCAAAGTCGCCATGCAAATGGCACTAAACTGTATTCAGCTAGAGTAATACCTTTTAAAGGTTCTTGGATTGAATTTGCTACCGATATTAATAACGTGATGTATGCATACATCGATCGTAAAAAGAAACTTCCCGTTACCACATTATTAAGGGCAATAGGTTTCGAAAGCGATAAAGATATTTTAGAAATATTTAACCTTGCCGAAGAAGTTAAAGTAAGCAAATCTGGCCTTAAAAAAGTGGTAGGTCGAAAACTTGCCGCAAGAGTTCTTAAAACATGGATAGAAGACTTTGTAGACGAAGATACCGGAGAAGTAGTTTCAATTGAAAGAAATGAAATTATTATAGATCGCGAAACCATTTTGGAAGATGAACACATAGACCAAATTGTTGACGCCAATATTAAAACCATTCTTTTACATAGAGAAGACATAAATGCCACAGATTTCGGAATTATATACAACACCCTTCAAAAAGACCCCTCTAACTCCGAAAAAGAAGCCGTAGAGCATATTTATCGTCAGTTAAGAAATGCAGAACCACCAGACCAAGAAACAGCAAGAGGAATCATTGATAAATTATTCTTTTCAGAACAACGTTACGATTTAGGCGAGGTGGGCAGATACAGAATAAATAAAAAACTAGGCTTAACCACTCCTCAAGAAACAAAAGTGCTTACTAAAGATGATATTATTTGTATCATAAAGTACTTAATAGAACTGATTAATTCTAAAGCAAATGTGGACGATATTGACCACCTAAGCAATAGAAGAGTACGAACGGTTGGAGAACAACTATATTCTCAATTTGGTGTAGGTTTGGCTCGTATGGCTCGTACAATACGAGAACGAATGAATGTGAGAGACAATGAGGTATTTACACCTGCCGATTTAATTAATGCAAAAACACTCTCCTCCGTTATCAATTCGTTTTTTGGGACTAATCAGCTTTCTCAGTTCATGGACCAAACTAATCCACTTTCTGAAATTACCCACAAGAGAAGAATGTCCGCATTAGGGCCAGGTGGATTATCCAGAGAAAGAGCCGGATTTGAAGTCCGAGACGTTCATTATACGCACTACGGAAGGCTTTGCCCAATTGAAACACCGGAAGGACCCAATATTGGACTTATTTCCTCTCTCTGCGTTTTTGCTAAGGTAAATCGTTTGGGATTTATCGAAACTCCATACAGAATGGTAAATAAAGGCAAAGTAGATTTATCAAGAAATGTTATTTACCTAAGTGCAGAAGAAGAAGATAACCAAACCATAGCACAAGCTAATGCCAAAATAGACGAAAAAGGCACTTTTTTAACCAATAGAGTTAAAGCAAGGTATGAAGGCGATTTTCCCATTGTAGAGCCGGATAAGCTTACATTAATGGATGTTGCCCCAAATCAAATAGCATCCATTGCCGCTTCATTAATTCCTTTCTTAGAACACGATGATGCAAACCGTGCTTTGATGGGGTCTAATATGCAACGTCAAGCAGTTCCGCTGCTTCGTCCGCAAGCTCCCGTTGTAGGTACTGGATTAGAAGAACAAATTGCCAAAGATTCTAGAGTATTATTAGAGGCTGAAGCTGAAGGTCTTGTAGATTACGTTGACGGTAATAAAATTGTTATTAAATATAAAATGTCTGATGAAGATAAAATAGCAAATTTTGAAGGAGACTCAGTAACCTACGATATTGTTAAATTCAGAAAAACCAACCAAAATACTTGTGTTTCTCTTAGACCCATCGTAAAAAAAGGCGATAAAGTGGTAAAGGGACAGATATTGTGTGAAGGGTATGCCACCGAAAAAGGAGAATTAGCCTTAGGAAGAAATCTAAAAGTGGCTTTTATGCCATGGAAAGGATATAATTTTGAAGATGCTATTGTTATTTCAGAAAGAGTAGTGAGAGATGATATTTTTACTTCATTACATATTGAAGAGTTCTCAATAGATGTTCGCGATACAAAAAGAGGGTTAGAAGAACTTACTTCTGATATTCCTAATGTGAGCGAAGAGGCTACAAAAGATTTAGATGAAAACGGACTGATTAGAATTGGTGCAGAAGTAAAAGAAGGCGATATTTTAATAGGTAAAATTACTCCTAAAGGAGAATCGGACCCTACGCCCGAAGAAAAACTTCTGAGAGCAATCTTTGGCGATAAAGCGGGCGATGTAAAAGACGCCTCGCTTAAAGTTCCTCCATCAATTTACGGAGTGGTAATAGACAAAAAACTTTTTGCCAGAGCTGTAAAAGATCGTAAAGCAAAAGCCGAAGAAAAAGTTATTTTAGACAAGCTTGATGCTGAATTTAATAATGAAATGGCTGATCTTAAAAATACCCTAATCGAAAAACTGCTTAAACTAGTTGAAGGAAAAACCTGTCAGGGAGTTTATAACTACTACAAAGAAGAAATTATTTCTAAAGGAACAAAATTTAATGCCAAAGTGTTACAAAAAGTAGCCGATTATACTTCGGTTGATGGAAATAATTGGACTAACGAAGCAAGCACAAACGAAACCATTAAAAAAATACTTTTTAACTATCGTAAAAAATCCAATCAAATTTTAGGTATTTACAAACGTAAAAAATACGTGGTTTCCATAGGCGATGAATTACCTGCCGGAATCATAAAATTAGCTAAAGTGTACATAGCTCAAAAACGAAAATTAAAAGTGGGTGATAAAATGGCAGGAAGGCACGGTAATAAAGGAATTGTAGCAAAAATAGTACGTGATGAAGATATGCCCTTCTTAGAAGATGGAACTCCCGTTGATATCGTGTTAAATCCTCTCGGTGTGCCATCACGTATGAATCTTGGTCAAATATATGAAACCGTTTTAGGTTGGGCAGGAATAAAGCTAGGAGTGAAATTCTCTACCCCAATTTTTGATGGAGCCTCTATTGACCAAATCAATGAATGGACAGATAAGGCCGGAGTACCTCGCTACGGAAAAACATACCTTTACGATGGAGGAACAGGCGACCGTTTTCACCAACCAGCCACGGTAGGAGTAATCTACATGATTAAGCTTGGCCACATGGTTGATGATAAAATGCATGCTCGTTCCATTGGACCATACTCACTTATTACACAACAACCATTGGGTGGTAAAGCTCAGTTTGGTGGTCAGCGTTTTGGTGAAATGGAGGTTTGGGCTATCGAAGCATTTGGTGCAGCCAATATTTTACAAGAGATTTTAACCATTAAATCCGATGATGTAGTAGGCAGAGCAAAAGCTTACGAAGCCATTGTGAAAGGCGATAATATGCCTACTCCCGGTATACCCGAGTCGTTTAATGTGTTATTGCATGAACTTAGAGGATTGGCACTAAATATTACTTTAGATTAACGATACCGGTACATCTTGTTGGAGGTGTACCGGATACTATTTTTAACAATTAAATAAATAAAACTACTATACTATGGCATTTAAGCGCGAATTAAAAGCAAAAAGCAATTTTTCGAAAATAACCATAAGTTTAGCTTCGCCCGAAATGATTTTAGAAAAATCGTTTGGCGAGGTTTTAAAACCCGAAACCATTAACTATCGAACCTACAAGCCCGAAAGAGATGGTTTGTTTTGTGAAAGAATTTTTGGGCCCGTTAAAGATTGGGAATGTCATTGCGGAAAATATAAAAGAATTCGCTACAAAGGAATTGTTTGTGATCGATGCGGTGTAGAGGTTACAGAAAAGAAAGTGCGAAGAGAAAGAATGGGACACATAAATTTAGTGGTACCTGTTGCACACATTTGGTATTTCCGATCTTTACCCAATAAAATTGGCTACCTGCTAGGCCTACCAACCAAAAGACTTGATGCTATTATATACTACGAACGCTATGTGGTTATTCAAGCCGGTTTGGCCAAAAATAAAGAAGGTCAACCGATTAATTATCTCGACTTTTTAACCGAAGAAGAGTACCTTGATATTATTGACGCACTACCCAAAGATAATCAGTATTTAGATGATAACGACCCCAACAAGTTTATTGCTAAGATGGGGGCGGAGTCGTTATACGAATTATTAAAACGATTAGATCTAGATTCCTTATCATACAATCTACGCCATCAAGCCAACACAGAAACATCGCAACAAAGAAAAAACGAAGCACTAAAGCGCTTGCAAGTAGTTGAGTCTTTCAGAAATTCCCAAAAAAATACGGATAACAGACCAGAATGGATGATTATAAAAGTAGTGCCTGTTATTCCACCAGAACTTCGTCCACTTGTGCCTTTAGATGGAGGACGTTTTGCTACATCAGATTTAAACGATTTATACCGCAGAGTTATTATTAGAAATAACCGTTTAAAAAGACTCTTGGAAATAAAAGCTCCAGACGTGATTCTTCGAAACGAGAAAAGAATGTTACAAGAAGCGGTAGACTCACTATTGGATAACTCCAGAAAATCAAGTGCAGTAAAAACAGAATCAAACAGAGCATTAAAATCCCTTTCCGATTCGTTAAAAGGAAAACAAGGCCGTTTCCGCCAAAATTTATTAGGAAAACGTGTTGACTATTCCGGTCGCTCCGTTATTGTGGTAGGCCCCGATTTGCAATTACACGAATGTGGCTTACCGAAAGACATGGCTGCCGAATTATTTAAGCCGTTTATTATTCGTAAACTCATCGAAAGAGGAATTGTTAAAACCGTAAAATCAGCAAAAAAAATAGTAGATAAAAAAGACCCTGTAGTTTGGGATATTTTAGAAAATGTAATGAAAGGACACCCTGTTTTACTAAACCGTGCCCCAACATTACACCGCCTAGGTATTCAAGCTTTTCAGCCAAGATTAATAGAAGGGAAAGCCATTCGTTTACACCCATTGGTTTGTACCGCATTTAATGCCGACTTTGACGGTGACCAAATGGCCGTTCATGTTCCGCTTGGACATGCAGCTATCTTAGAAGCACAAATTTTAATGTTAGCCTCTCACAACATTTTAAATCCGGCTAATGGCTCTCCTATTACGGTTCCATCGCAAGATATGGTGTTGGGCTTATATTACATTACCAAAGGTAAAAAAAGTACGCCTGAAGAACCGGTGAAAGGAGAAGGAAAAACATTTTACTCTCCGGAAGAAGTAGTAATTGCTTACAACGAAGGAAAATTAGACTTACACGCCTGGATTAAAGTACGTATTCGCTTAAAAGAGGCCGATTCATACGTGCATAAAATTATTGAAACCACCACAGGCCGGGTAATTTTTAATAAGTGTGTTCCGGAAGAAGTGGGGTACATCAATGATTTATTAACCAAAAAATCTTTACGCGATATTATTCATGATATTTTAAAGAAAACCAACAATGCCAAAACAGCTCGTTTCTTAGACGATATTAAAGCATTGGGTTACGATATGGCCTTTAAAGGAGGCCTTTCCTTTAATTTGTCTGATGTGGTTATTCCGGCAGAAAAAGAAAAACTTATAGATGCCGCTCTTGTTCAGGTAGAGGAGGTAATGTCGAACTATAACATGGGTTTCATTACAAACAACGAGAGATACAACCAAATCATCGATATCTGGACACACACCAATACCCGACTTACCAATATTCTGATGGACAGATTAAAGAACGATAAACAAGGCTTTAATTCCGTGTATATGATGTTCGATTCAGGTGCCAGAGGCTCTAAGGAGCAAATTCGCCAGCTTGCAGGTATGCGTGGATTAATGGCTAAACCCCAAAAATCGGGAGCAACCGCTCAAGAAATTATTGAAAACCCCATTTTATCTAACTTTAAAGAAGGGTTATCAATATTAGAATACTTTATTTCCACCCACGGTGCACGTAAAGGATTAGCAGATACAGCCCTAAAAACAGCCGATGCCGGTTATTTAACAAGAAGATTAGTAGATGTATCGCAAGATGTAATTGTAGGTGTTGAAGATTGTGGTACATTAAGAGGTATTATAATGACATCCCTTGTAAATAACGATGAAATAGTAGAAAGTTTATCGGATAGAATTTTAGGAAGAGCTTCTGTTCATGATGTATATCATCCTCTAACAGGAGATTTAGTAGTAGCTTCCGGTGAAATAATAAACGAAGACATTGCTGCAGCCATAGAATCATCGCCTATTGAAGAGGTAGAAATACGATCAGTACTTACTTGTGAAGCAAAAAAAGGAGTTTGTGCAAAATGTTACGGCCGAAGCTTAGCTACCGGAAAAATGGTTCAAAAAGGCGAAGCTGTTGGGGTTATTGCTGCTCAATCTATTGGTGAGCCAGGTACCCAATTAACACTACGTACATTCCACGTTGGAGGCACAGCTTCTAAAATTACATCAGAATCTAAAATAGAAGCTAGGTATGAGGGCAAAATAGAGTTCGAGGAACTAAAAACAGTTGCCAAAGAAAGCAAAACCAAAGAAAAAGCCGAAATTGTAATTGGTCGTTCGGGTGAAATGCGAATCATTGATACAAACACCAATATTGTGCTTTATAATTCAATTATTCCGTATGGAGCCATGTTGTATGTTAAAAACGGGGCAAAGGTTAAAAAAGGCGATTTAATTGCCGATTGGGATCCTTATAATGCTGTCATTATCTCAGAATTTTCGGGAATCATAGAGTTTGAAAACTTCGAAGAAGGGGTAACATATAGGGAAGAATCGGACGAACAAACCGGTTTTACGGAAAAAGTAATTATTGAGTCGAGAGATAAAAAGAAAATACCGGTAATAAAAGTATTGAATAAAAAAGATGTATTAAAAACGTACAATGTTCCTGTTGGAGCACACATTGCTATTAATGATAAAGATAAAGTGATTAGTGGCGATATTTTAGTTAAAATACCTCGTTTATCTGGTAAATCGGGTGATATTACAGGTGGATTACCTAGAGTTACCGAGCTTTTTGAAGCACGTAACCCATCAAATCCGGCTGTAGTTTCTGAAATTGATGGCATTGTTACATTCGGAAAAATAAAACGAGGCAATCGGGAAGTCATTGTTGAATCTCGTACGGGAGAAACGAAAAAATATATGATTCCTTTAGCCAAGCATGTATTGGTACAGGAGAACGATTTTATTCGTGCAGGCGCTCAGCTATCGGAAGGTTCTATTGCTCCGTATGATATACTTGCCATTAAAGGGCCAACGGCTGTTCAGGAGTATTTGGTAAATGAAGTACAAGAAGTATATCGTTTACAAGGTGTAAAAATAAACGACAAACACTTTGAAGTAATCGTTAGACAAATGATGCGTAAAGTAGAAATTGTTGACGCAGGAGATACTACATTCTTAGAACAACAAATTGTAAACAAAAGCGAATTTATGGAAGAAAACGACAACATCTACGGTAAAAAAGTGGTGGTTGATTCGGGAGATTCTGATACATTCAAAGCAGGGCAAATTATCTCTATACGTAAACTAAGAGATGAAAACTCTAAACTAAAACGAATGGATAAAAAACAGGTTGAAGCAAGAGAGGCCATACCTGCTACCTCTAATCAGGTTTTACAAGGTATTACCCGTGCATCGTTACAAACAAAGAGCTGGATTTCGGCTGCCTCTTTCCAAGAAACAACAAAAGTATTAAACGAAGCTGCTGTTAGTGGTAAAGTAGATTTCTTAGAGGGCTTAAAAGAAAACGTAATTGTAGGACACTTAATTCCTGCCGGTACAGGTTTGCGCGATTATAAAAATTACGTAGTGGGTTCTAACGAAGAATACGAACAGCTACTTTCTGCTAAAGAAGAAGTAGAATCAGAAATATAAAGCGTATGGCAGACGAAAAAAATAATAATCAACCACAGGAAAATCACCTGAATATAGAGTTAACAGAGGATATTGCAGAAGGGATTTATTCGAATTTAGCCATCATCAGCCATTCGAACTCGGAGTTTGTTCTGGATTTTATTAAAGTGATGCCCGGTGTTCCAAAAGCAAAGGTAAAAAGCCGAATTCTGATGACTCCACAGCATGCCAAACGTTTGCTCCATGCCTTAGGAGAAAATATTTCTAAGTTTGAAGCAATGCATGGTGTAATAAAAGAAATGGAGCAACCCTCGGTTCCCATAAATTTTGGAGGCCCTACAGCACAAGCATAAAAAACAAAACCCACAGCATGCTGTGGGTTTTGTTTTTTATTTCAAATTTTTTATTTCTCTCTTGTTGAAAAAAGTGTTTTTTACCGAAGCACTTGCCGGGATATTACCAGTTTTTGAATCTCAGAGGTTCCCTCGCCTATGGTACATAATTTACAATCGCGATAAAATTTCTCAGCAGGAAAATCCTTGGTGTATCCATAACCTCCAAAAATCTGTACGGCTTCGTTGGCTACTTTACATGCAATTTCAGAGGCATAGTATTTGGCCATGGCCGAAATTTTAGTTACGTTTTGTCCTTTGTTTTTTAGATCGGCCGATTGGAATATCAGTAATTCGGCTGCCTCAATTTCGGTAGCCATGTCGGCTAGTTTAAAAGCAATACCCTGAAATTGAGAAATGGGTTTTCCGAATTGTTCACGTTCTTTAGAATATTTTAATGCACATTCGTAGGCTCCTTTTGCAATACCAAGAGCTAATGCCGCAATAGAAATTCTGCCTCCATCAAGCACTTTCATGGCTTGTATAAAGCCTTCGCCCACTTTTCCAATTAAGTTTTCTTTAGGAATGCGGCAATCGCTGAAAATAATTTCAGTTGTTTCTGAGGCTCTCATCCCTAATTTGTTTTCTTTTTTTCCGGCTGTAAAACCCGGGTTTCCTCTTTCTACAATGAAAGCGGACATACCGTGAGAATCGCCTTTAGCACCGGTGCGTGCAATTACTACCGCCACATTACCCGATTTTCCATGTGTAATAAAATTTTTTGCACCATTTAATATCCAACAATTTCCATCTTCTATGGCTGTGGTATTCATACCTCCTGCATCAGATCCGGTATTATGTTCTGTTAATCCCCATGCACCTATCCATTCGGCAGTGGCCAGTTTAGGTAAATATTTTTTCTTTTGTTCTTCATTTCCGAATTGTAAAATATGCCCTGTGCATAAAGAATTGTGGGCAGCAACAGACAGGCCAACAGAACCGCATACTTTGGCTATTTCCGAAATGGCTGTGGCGTATTCTAAATAACCCATTCCGGCACCACCGTATTCCTGAGGAACTAATACGCCCATTAATCCTAGTTCACCCAATTTCTTAAAAACAGAGAGGGGAAATTCCTGCGTTTCGTCCCACTGCATAAAATAAGGTCGTATTTCTTTTTCTGAAAAATCATGCACCATTTGTGCAATCATTTGTTGGTTTTCTGTTAACGCAAAATTCATGGTAATAAAAAATTAATAATGTACAAGACTTAAGATATTGTTAGAATATTTTTTCAAACGATTGGCTCCATTCAAAAAATCGAGTGCAACTACAAAAGAAAAACCGACCACTTCGCCTTCCTGCATTTTTACTAATTCGGCTGCAGCAATGGCAGTGCCTCCGGTGGCAAGCAAATCATCATGTATTAGCACTTTGCTCCCTTTTGCAAGGGCATCTTCGTGAATTTCTACGGTGGCCGAACCATATTCTAAATGATAGCTGTATGAAATGGTTTTATAGGGAAGTTTGCCTTTTTTGCGAACCGGAATAAAAGGAATATTAAAGTGCAGAGCCATCATCATTCCAAATAAAAAACCTCTGCTTTCAATAGCCATTATGGCATCGGGTTTAAGTTGGAGAATTTGATCTTCAAAGGCATGTATTATTTCCTTGCAGAGGGCGGGATCTTTTAATATAGGTGTAATATCTTTAAAAACGATGCCTTGTTTGGGAAAATCTTGAACATCACGTATTACGGTTTTTATTTTGTTTTCAAGGTTCATTCAATACTGATATAGGGTGCAATTTTACTATATAATTCGGCTGTTACCAAATGTATTTTTCTAACATCTTCTATCTTTTTATAATTTCCGTGCTGTTGGCGATAGGACACAATTGCGTTAGCTAACGCATGATTTATGTAGGGGTGTTTTTTTAATACTTCGTATGTGGCCGTATTAATATTTATTTTGTTGGGAGAAAACAAATGGTCTATATATACAAAACTTTCAATTTGCGTAATCACTTCTGGCTTTAGGCCATATATTTCGCTTAATTGGTTTTTGTTTATGTAACCACCTAATTCGTTTCTGCGTTTTATAATTCGTGCCGCAAGCACAGGGCCTATTCCTTTTAGTGTGTTGAGTTCAGCACTATCAGCCGTGTTTAAATTAAGAGAACTTATTTTTTCATGAAATCGGGTAGTGTTATTTGATTCTTTTTTCTTGTTTTCATAGTGTGTAATTGTTTTGTAATCTCTATTGGGTATTTGAATATAAGGCTCAATTTTTTTGTACATAACAGAGTCTATGGAGTACATTTTTTGTACATCTTTTTTAGAATAAAATTTACCGCCTTTGCGTTTGTAATTAAAAATTGATTTTACTTGCTTTGGTAAAAAGCCAAGTTTTAACCATGTAGTACTATCAATCGTATTCGGGTTAAAATTAAATGGAGTAGCAGTGTCGGTGGGGTACGGTTCTATGTTATTGTTTTCTGTAATTCGTAGGGTGTTTTTTAATCTTATTTGGCTTTCGAAAAGATTTATATCTTTTTCAAATTCACTGTAGTCTGTAGGTATAAGTTTTATGCCATTATTAGATAGCATAAGATAGATGATAAGAATTGAAATGATTAGGAGTAAAACTGAAATCCCAATGCTTTCTCTGCGAGTAAATGCAAAATAGTTTTTTATAAATTTTTTCATCGGTAAAATATTGGACAAAATCAGTGTGTTTGCATACACCACAAAGAGATGTGCTTATCCTTAATTACCGAGGGTCTGAGTCGTTTTCTATGTAGGAATCTGGTTCTGGTTTTGGTTTAGTGGTTAGCACTTTATAAAAAAGGTAGCCTGTAATAGCTGTAACAGTGCCTTGTACTAATAACATCATTATAATAGCAGAAGTTGACATGTTTTTTTATTTATGTTCTACGGGAATTCTATTATTTCTTTTTTTAGAGGCAACGTAAACTAAATAACACACGAACAAAAAAGTTAATGTTAAAAGAAGCCTGCTCATATCTACAAAAAACAAGGAGGTGGGGCTGCCCTCAACAAACCATTTAAGTTCTGTAGCCGGAGTGTTAAATCGAAAAATTTGGTTTAATATACTGCCGTTATCAAATATCCATCCGTTACCCGAAGTAAAACTATTCCATGATTCGGCCCATTGGTCTCCATTGGGTTTTATGAGAGCGCCAATAAAAACAACGGAAATAAAAAGGGGGGTTACCCATTTAATAAAGAACTTGAAAATAGTAGGTATTTTTATATCAGCCCCGTGTGTTACTTCATGCCAGGCTTTATCTATTCCAAACACCCAGCCGAAAATTATTACCTCAGCTAAAGCAAAAACAACTAGCGATACAGTTCCCGACCAATAGTCATATTCATCAAACACTCCTTGTTGGAATAAAATGATAGGAGGGATTGCTAGTACAAATACAATGCAGCCAAAAACAAAGGCGGCTTTTTTTCTGCTCCAGTCGAATTCGTGTTCCATAAAACCCATCCATGGGGTACCCATAGCTAAAGAAGAGGTTACACCGGCAAAAAAAAGCAAACCAAACCACATTACTCCGGCTGCAATACCAAGGGTAGCCCCCCAGTTATCAAATAAAAAGGGCATGGTTTTAAATGCCATCATAAAGCCGGCATTTTCCATCACCCAATCCATACCTAAGTATCCTACTGCAATAGGTATCACAATAGATGCCCCCAACACAATTTCTACAAATTCGTTCATAAAACCAGCACTAACTGCATTTAAGGCAATATCATCTTTTGAACGTATGTATGAGGCATAACATTGAATGGTTCCCATTCCTACCGAAAGGGTAAAAAATACTTGACCAGCTGCTTCTAGCCATGTTTTAAAATTCCATAAACCGTTTAAGCTGGGTTCCCAAATAAAGGCTAATGCCACGTTTGAGTCGCAACCAACACATTCGCCTGTTTTGCCAAGAGTTAGTCCTCTTATTGCTAAAAATAAACCAAAAACCAACAATAGGGGCATGGCAATTTTGGCTGCTTTTTCAATTCCTCCGCTTAATCCTTTGGATAAGATGTAGATGTTTATTGCCAATGTAATGGTGAAGAATATAATGGCTTTTATTGGCCAGTTAAAGATGCTTCCATCGCTTTTTATATCTACATATTCATTAAAAAAGTTGCCAACGGCTTGAATGTCCATTCCTACAAAAGTTCCTTTTATAGATTCGAAAACGTAGGCTAAAGTCCACGATTCAATATAAGTATAATAGGCAATTACTCCGAAGTTGGTAAAAATACCGAATACTCCAAAGTACTTCCAAAAATTCTTTTTGGTCATATTGTTGAGTATAAATGGGGTAGAGTGGTCTCCAAATTTTCCACCGAACCGTCCCATTCCCCATTCAACAAACAGCAGAGGTAAGCCCATTACCAAAAAACAAACTAAATAGGGAATAATAAATTCTCCTCCGCCATTTTGAACCGCTTTAACCGGAAATCGGAGAAAATTGCCCAAACCAACGGCATTGCCGGCCATTGCTAAAATAAGACCTATACGAGAGCCCCATGCTTCTTTAACTGTCATATAAAATTTGTTTTCTTTCCAAATGTATAAAAAATATATTAGCCCCTTGTTCTTTATGAAGAATTTCTTCTAATAACATGAGCCAACAACAAAGAGATAATAATTGAAAATTTATTTCTGTTGCTTTATTTCTTTTTTTCTACCTTTGTACCAAGCATTTGTAACACATTCATTATGAGTCTCTTGCCTCCAACCCCATTTTTGGAGCATTAAAAAACCGTTGTATTAGCAGTATTCATTAATGTTACAAGCATGCTTAATGCACAAAACATCAATACTTGCCAAACAGCAGTAATTGTTTTCGTTGACAGCATCCGCCATTTTACCTCTCAGTATTTTGCACCTATTTTTACCTTGTAACCTACACCGCAGCAACAGGAGAAATAAAAAAAGAAAAAGAAAAAGAAAAAGGTTTCTTAACACTAACGAGATGAAAGTGAAAATGTGAAAGTTAAAAGTTTGAAAATGTAAGCAAACTCCCCTCTTAAGAGGGGTTGGGGGGGGGTAAACAAGGCTCAACTGAAGCAATCCCAGAGTAAAGTAGAAAGTTAAAAGTGGAAATCTTGAAATTTTAAATTTTGAAAGGCAAAACAAAAGAAGGCCATTGCGAACTAAAAAGATGCTGAAACAAGTTCAGCATGACGCAATGAGAGAACTCGTCATTCCGAACTTGTTTCGGAATCTAAGCGGAGGTTTTTACCGTTCTTTGCACCTCGAGTAGCCCGAAGCATGAGGGCATATCGAGAAGCAGTATAGTTTTTAGAAACATTTTTTAAGCGAGGAGTTTTTTCTTTTGTTTCTTTTCTTTTTTAGCGGAAAAAAAGAAAAGAAACAAGTTATTTAACTTCAACAAGAAAACATGCAAGAAATAGTAAATACAAATTGTAATGCCACAAGTAAATACTTGCGGCAGCAGGGTATCTAAATGATTTTTGCTTAGGAGAGTATGCTACCCTTTGGTTTTGATGTATATGTAAAACAAACGTATGGAGTATTAATAAATGTTTTTTGTGAGGGGGGCAAAAAAATAAACCCCTTTAAGAAAGGGGTTTATTTAAGGTAAACGGAAATTTTTATTTAGGCTAATTTGTGTTGAAGGTGTTGGTTAATGGCTTCTAAAAAGTTTTCGGTTGTAAGGTATTTGTCGGATGCTACTTCGTTTCCGTAGATACATACGGCTAAATCTTTGGTCATTTTACCGCTTTCTACCGTTTCGATGCAAACTTTTTCTAATGTTTCGGCAAAACGAATCAATTCGTTATTTCCATCAAATTTGCCACGGTAATACAACCCTCTTGTCCATGCAAAAATAGAAGCAATAGGGTTTGTAGAGGTTGGTTTACCTTGTTGGTGCATGCGGTAATGGCGAGTAACGGTTCCGTGGGCAGCTTCTGCTTCCACCGTTTTTCCATCGGGAGTAATGAGTACAGATGTCATTAAACCAAGAGAACCAAAGCCTTGAGCCACGGTATCGCTTTGTACATCACCATCGTAGTTTTTGCAGGCCCACACGTATCCTCCGTTCCATTTCATAGCCGAGGCTACCATGTCATCAATCAGGCGGTGTTCGTACACTATTCCTTTTTCGGAAAATTTGGTTTTAAATTCTTTTTCGTACACTTCTTGAAAAATGTCTTTAAATCTTCCATCGTATGCTTTAAGAATGGTGTTTTTGGTGGAGAGATAAAGAGGCCACCCTTTATCGAGGGCAAGATTGAAACAGGAGTGTGCAAATCCATAAATCGACTCATCGGTATTGTACATACTCATGGCAACCCCATCGCCTTTGTAATTGAAAACTTCCCATGTTTGGGCTTCTCCGTTTTCGGGGGTAAAAGTCATAGTAAGTTTTCCTTTTCCTTTTACAACAACATCAGTGGCTTTGTATTGATCGGCATGTGCGTGGCGACCAATTACAATAGGCTGAGTCCAATGCGGAACAAGGCGTGGCACATTGCTGCAAATGATAGGTTCTCTGAAAACGGTTCCTCCCACAATGTTTCGTATGGTACCATTGGGCGATTTCCACATTTTCTTTAACTTGAATTCTTCTACTCTTGCTTCGTCCGGGGTAATGGTAGCGCATTTAATACCCACTCCATATTTTTTTATTGCCTCGGCAGCATCAATCGTAACTTGGTCGTTTGTTTGGTCTCTGTATTCTATTCCTAAGTCGTAATACTTTATATCAATTTCTAAATAGGGTAGAATGAGTTTGTCCTTAATAAATTTCCAAATAATTCTGGTCATTTCGTCTCCGTCTAGTTCTACTACAGGATTACTCACTTTAATTTTTTTGCTCATTTTTTTTATTTTTATTGTTTGTGAAAAATTTTACCGGCAAAAGTTATCATTCTATTTTTAGTATCCAAAAATTTGTTCGAGAGTTAAGAATTCTACTTTTCCGTACTTTTTTAGGGTATTTAGGTCGAGCTCGTTTTTCTTGCCTAAAACCATTATGTTGTAATGATTCGATTTTATATTTTGTACATGAAAATTTTCTAAATCTTGAAAAGAAAATTTAGGAAGTTGTTCAAAAATATCTTTACGGGTATCGTGAGTAATCCCTTTTCTTTCATTATCAATAAAGTTGAATAGTAGAGAGGTGCGTGTTATCCGAGAGGTGCGTATTTTCTGTAAG
The DNA here is from genome assembly GCA_905339165.1 of Flavobacteriales bacterium. GTDB lineage: Bacteria > Bacteroidota > Bacteroidia > Flavobacteriales_E > Vicingaceae > BCD5. Next base: position 12,345 of record CAJPFH010000028.1, on the reverse strand, counting down.
GCGGCATCTACAGATAGTTTAAAATTTTTATCGGATTTAGGCATGTTTATCAAAAGTTCGTTCATGCTTTTCATGGCTTCTGGCAACTTATCGGCTTGTGTTCCAATGTAAGCATAACAACTATTGTTTTTATCTTTTTTAGCACCTAAACTAAACGTAGAAAAAGCACTATATGCAAGTGCTTTTGCTTCGCGTATTTCCTGAAAAACAATACTAGACATTCCGCCCCCGAAATATTCGTTAAAAAGTGTGGTAATTGGAATAAGTTGGGGGTCGAATTTTTTTCCGTTCGAGAAGAAAAGAATTTCGGCTTGTTTCATATCATAATCTACTACGAATACTTTAGTTTGGGTATTGGCTTCGAGTGTAAATTCTTTTTCTGGAAGTAATTCAAGCAGAGGAGAGGCCGGGTTGTGCCATTTATTTATAGAGGTAGAAATATTTTCTATGCTTTCTGGCCCGTAGTAGAGTACTTTGTGTTTGTATGCGGTAAGTGATTTAATAATTTTTATAAGTTGTTCAGAGCTTATGTTTTTTAATTCTTCATTACTTAGCACATTATTAAAAGGTGATTTTTCTCCGTGTTTGGCGTAATTCATAAGGCCATTCCAAAAAATATAGCTTTTGTTTTTTTTGTTATCGCTTCGTGTTTTGAGTTCATCCGAAATTAAATTTTTTAGTGCTTCTTCGTTGGGCTGTGCGTTAGCCAATAAGTGTTCGAATAGTTGAATGGATTCTTCGAAATTTTCTTGCAAACCTTCCAGATAAATGTAGGTCATGTCTTCTGAAGACGAAACGTGGAATTCGCAACCAATGCGATAAAACTGTTGTTTTATTTCTTCGGCCGTATATTTTGTGGTACCTAAAAATTCTAAGTAGTTTACGGCATATTGTAGCAAGGGGTTATGGTTCGAGCCCATTTCGTTTACATAGTATAGAGAAAAAAGTTTATTCTCTTTATTGTTTGAATAGTAAAGGGGGGCGGAGCATTTTAAAGAGAGGGTTTTAATATCTTTTTTATAATCAATAAAAACAGGTTCTATTTCTTTGGGGGTGTTTTTTAAAATATTTTTAAGAAAGGGCGACTCGTCTTCTCGGTTAACAGCGACTTCCGTAATAGCCGGTTTTTCAACTTTTGTTGTGTTGCTTTTTTCTCCTTCGCGTTTATACACCACCACATAATTGTTTTGGTAATATTTATTGGCAAAATCAATAATTTCTTGTTTGGTGATTTTAGCCATTTCGTAAGGTTTCGCCATGTATTGGTTTATGGGCATATTGGCCGAAAATGCTTCTACCATAAGGTGTGCTCGAGAATTATTGCTTTGTAATTGTTTTAATTGCGACAACTTAAAATCATTGGCCACAGCCTGTGGAAGCCAATCGGGAAAGTTGCCTTTTTTAATTTTTTCAATTTCGCCAAGTAATATATCTTTTACGTCTTCTAGTTTTTGGTTTTCCTTAGTTAATCCTTCCAGAATGTGGGCAGAGTAATCGTTCATTACACTTAAATAGGAGTAGGCTTCCAGCACTTTTTGTTGTTGTATAAGATTTAAGTCGAACAGCCCGGCTGTGCCGTTATGCAACATCGCACTTATTAATTCTGCAATAAGAGCATCTTTTGTACTTTGTCCGGGTAATCGGTATCCAATCATTACAAATTCGGCATCGGGGCCACTTATTTCTTTTTCAATGGGAGAGGAAATTGTTTTTTCTTCCGGAAGTGTAAAAGTTGGAGTCTCTTTGTTTTTAAAAGATCCAAAGTGAGTTTCAATAAGTTCAATCGTTTTATCGGGGTCAATATCGCCCGAAATACAGATGGCCATATTGTTGGGAACATAATAGGCATCGTAATATTCTTTGATTCTTTTCAGCGATGGGTTTTTAAGATGCTCTATTGTGCCAATAGTAGTTTGTGTACCGTATGGGTGATTGGGAAAGAGATGGAGCATAAGGGTTTCGTAGGCTTGGTCCCCATCTCGGTCTAAACTCATGTTTTTTTCTTCGTAAACGGCTTCCAGTTCGGTATGAAAGAGACGAAGCACTGGGTTTCTGAAACGCTCCGCTTCAATGGTAATCCAGTTTTCTAGTTGATTGGAGGGAATGTTGTTTATGTAAACAGTTCTTTCTTCGGAGGTGTAGGCATTTGTGCCTTTCGCTCCAATGCCCGCAACCATTTTATCGTATTCGTTGGCAATGGCAAACTGAGAAGCCAAAAAAGATACGCTGTCTATTTTCTTGTAGATTTTTTTTCTCTCGGATTCCTCGACCGTATTTCTGTATACCTCGTACAAACTGTCTATTTGGTTAATTAATATAACTTCTTTTTCAAAATCTTTTGAACCAAACTTATCGGTACCTTTGAAGAGCATATGTTCCAGGTAATGAGCCAACCCGGTGGCATCGGTAGGATCATTTTTGCTTCCGGCTTTAACGGTTATGTAAGTTTGTATTCTTGGTTCTTCTTTATATACCGAAAGGTAAACCTTTAAACCATTTTTAAGGGTGTACATTCTTGTGTTTAAGGGGTCGGAGGGTATTGAGTCGGAACTTCCCGAAAAGTTTTTGTGCTCTCCGCATGCCACAATACCGGTAATAATTACAATGAAAGATATGCCGGCTATGTAACGAATAGTCTTTTTTAAAAAAATATTCATAATAAATGATGTTAAAGTAGTTTTTTACTTAGTTAAAGGTGTTTACATTGAAATCTAAATCTAATTGTTCTTTAAGCGTATTGAGCAATGGGTTTTCTATGGCCATTTCTTTAAATTTATCGGACGAGGTGTATGCTTTTCTAATTTTTTCATTTTTATTTACGGTAGTAGAAAGTTGAATTTTATAATTATTCAAGCTTTTCCTTAGGGCGTTTAAAATTTCTATTTTTTCTGCATTCAGTTCTTCTTCCTGAGCCTTGTTGTCTAATAAGATTTCTACTAAATGATTTTCGTGTAAAATGGGTTTACGAACAGTAAAAGTAGAATACAAGCTGATATTATTTTTTAAGCGGTATGCGTTGGCAATTTGTTGCCAACATTCCATAAAGGCTTCAAAGGTAAATGCTTGTTCATTGTCATTTTCAATCAAAAGAGGTTTTGTTTCCTTTTTTTCTGTTTGTTTTGTTCTATTTTTTAAAGAAAAATTCGATGTTAGAACGGGTTTTGTTGGCATAGATGATAAAGGTTGCACAAGGGTCTCTGCTTCTTTTGGCCGAATCGGATTTTGTGGTTCAATAGGTGTTGATTCCAGCGTGCTTTCAGAAACCATTTTATTTTCTTTTCCGTTATTGGGCGGAATTATGTAATCAGTGTTTTTTTTTTCTTCGGTAACCGAAGTGGAAGAATTGGAAAAAGAAGCAAGTTGCATTAGGGTTATTTCAACGAGTAGGCGTTGGTTTTTAGCCATTTTGTAGTTTAAATCGCAGGTATTGGAAATTTCTAAGGACTTTAATAAAAAAGGCGGAGAACATTGTTGCGATTGATTTTTGTATTTTTCTTTAATGTTTTTTCCTGCATCTAATAGGATTAGTGTTTTTTCATCTTTGCAAACCAACAGATTGCGGAAATGATTGGCCAACCCGTTCATAAAATTGTGCCCATCGAACCCCTTTTGTAAAATTTCATTAAAGGTTAGCAATAGACTGCTAATATCGTTTTTCAGCATGGCATTAACACATCCGAAATAATAATCATAATCTAGTACATTAAGGTTTTCAATTACTTTTTCGTAGCTAATGTTGTTTCCGGAAAAACTAACTACTTGGTCGAAAATAGATAAAGCGTCTCTTAAAGCTCCATCGGCTTTTTGGGCTATAATATGCAGCGCATCGGGTTCGGCTGTAATGCCCTCTTTGGCGGCTATTTCGGCAAGATGTTTAGCCGTATCATAGGCCGTAATTCTGTTAAAATCAAAAACCTGACAACGGGATAAAATGGTAGGTAGAATCTTGTGTTTTTCGGTTGTTGCGAGTATAAAAATAGCATGTTTGGGTGGCTCTTCTAAGGTTTTTAAAAAGGCATTGAAGGCTGCCTGAGAGAGCATATGCACCTCATCTATAATATATACCTTAGTGGTACCTACCTGAGGGGCGTAACGCACCATGTCAATCAAATTTCTTATGTCATCAACGGAATTGTTGGAAGCGGCATCAAGTTCATAAATATTTAATGATTGCCCTTGATTAAAAGAGATACAACTTTCGCAAGTATCACAAGGTTCAATTTTATGGGTGCGGTTTATACAATTGATGGTTTTAGCTAAAATGCGGGCACATGTTGTTTTTCCAACACCTCTAGGGCCGCAAAATAGAAAAGCTTGTGCCAAATGGTTGGTTTGTATGGCATTTTTTAATGTAGAAGTAATGGAATGTTGTCCAACTACCGTATCAAATGTAATAGGACGGTACTTACGTGCCGAAACTACAAAATTTTCCATGCTTATTTTTAAAGAGAACAAATTTACTTTTTTCAAATGGCATACAAAGCGTTATTTATTAACATCATTAGAATAAGAGGATGATTTTGTGAAAATATTTGAAATGAACGAATGTTTTATTACTTTTGCCGTCCTAAAATTTAAAACTAAAAAAGTTCAACCTATGAAAAACCGTTACGAGACTGTCTTCATTTTAACTCCCGTTTTGTCTGATGCCCAGGCAAAGGAGACAGTACAAAAATTTAAACAATTGCTGAAGGAAAATGGGGCAACTCTCCTTCATGAAGAAAGTTGGGGATTACGCAAATTAGCATATCCCATTCAAAAGAAAAGCACAGGATTCTACTTTTTATTCGATTACGAGGCAGAAGGAACAATAGTAGATTTATTGGAAGTGAATTTTCGAAGAGACGAGCGTGTGATGCGTTTCTTAACCGTAAAGATGGAAAAACATCATGCCGAATATGCAGAAAAACGTAAAACAAAATTAAAAACAGCTTAAGGAGGAAATAGTATGGCCGCAGACGATATCAGGTATTTAACACCACCCAACATTGAATTAAGAAAAGAGAAGTATTGCCGTTTTAAAAAAATGGGCATAAACTTCATTGATTACAAAGACCCAAACTTTTTATTGAAATTTGTAAACGAGCAAGGAAAAATACTCCCTCGCAGGGTTACCGGAACTTCTTTAAAGTTTCAAAGAAAAGTAAACCAAGCAATAAAAAGGGCTCGCCATTTGGCTTTATTACCCTATGTTGCCGACCAATTAAAATAAAAGGAGAAACGAATATGGAAATCATTTTAAAACAAGATATAGAAAAACTTGGCTTTAAGGACGAGTTAGTGAAAGTAAAAGACGGTTATGGTAGGAATTTTTTAATTCCCAGAGGAATGGCCGTTATTGCAAACTCTTCAAATAAAAAAGTTCTTCAGGAAAACTTAAAACAACGGGCCAAAAAAGATGCTAAACTAAAAGATGAAGCCACTAAACTGGCTGAAATATTGAAAACACAAATTGTTTCTGTAGCTGTAAAAGCAGGAGAAAAAGGTAAAATATTTGGTTCTGTAAATACCATTATGCTTGCCGATGCCCTCCAAAAAGCAGGCCATAACGTAGACAGAAAGTATATAACCATTAGGGGAGAAGCTATAAAACAACTTGGAAAGTACGATGCTGATATTCGCTTGCACAGAGAAGTTTCTGCATCATTTAAATTTGAAGTAGTGGCGGAATAAAATAAAAACAACTAAATTAAAAAGCCCCGATTCAGGGGCTTTTTTTATATCCTATACCCCGCTATTAATACCTTATTTCAAAGATTAATCACTACATTTGTCCGCTAAAATTTATACAATGAAAAATGGTGTTTTACTTTGGGTAATTCTTTTAATAACAGCACAGGGGCTTTTAGCACAAGTAAAAACCCGTTCGTATATTTACGATGAATCCTTAACACCCCGAGAACACAACGTAGATTTTGAACACCTAAAGCTGTTGGTAGATTTCGAACCAGAAAAAGGGCTGGTTAAGGGAACCGTTTGGCATTCCTTTGTTACACTTCAGCAAAATGTAGATTCTATTTTTTTAGACGGAATAAACATAAATATCAAATCGGCCAAATTAAACGGAATTAATGTAGAATATAAAACGTATGAGAATGGGATTACTCTTTACTTTAAGCCACTCGTTTGGAAAACCAAGCATCTTTTAGAAATAACCTACGAGTGTGTACCCAAAAAAGGAATTTATTTTATTGGTTGGAACGACCCCAAAGGAATTTGCCGTAAACAAATTTGGACTCAAGGGCAAGGTATAGATAATAGGCATTGGATTCCGATGTATGATGAACAAAACGATAAAATAACATCGGAAATTATTGTGAAGTTCAACAATAAATACAAGGTACTATCCAATGGCGTAAAGCTGGAAGAAAAACCTCAAAAAGATGGCACTACCCTTTGGCACTACAAAATGAATAAACCTCACACTACCTACCTTATCATGTTGGGAATAGGTGAATATAAAATCAAAAATATAAAATCGAAGAGCGGAGTAAATATTGATCTTTGGTATTATCCCGATTGGGAAACAAGGGTAGAACCCACCTATCGCTACAGTGCCGAAATGGTAGATTTTTTTGAAAACGAGATAGGAGTAAAATATCCATGGGAAAATTATTCCCAAATTCCTGTGCAGGATTTTATGTTTGGAGCCATGGAAAATACCACAGCTACTGTTTTTGGCGACTTTTTTATGGTAGATGAAAAGGCCTACAACGATAGAAATTATGTTTCGGTAAATGCTCATGAGTTGGCACACCAGTGGTTTGGCGATATGGTTTCTGCACGTTGTGCAGCACACCACTGGCTTCAGGAAAGTTTTGCCACTTTTTACAATTGGCTATATGAATATGAAGTATTCGGAAAAGAACACTATGATTGGAACCGAAGAAATGCGGCCAATGTCGCTATTGCTGAAACAAAAAAAGATTACAAGCCCATTGCCAACAGCAGTGCCGGCAGCACTCGCCATTACCCCAAAGGTGCTCATGTATTACATATGCTTCGGTACGTAGTAGGAAGAGAACAGTATAATTCATCAGTTAAATATTATATAGAAAAACATGGTTATAAAAATGTTGATTCGGAAGATTTGCTCATTGCCTTTCATGAAAACTTAGGGTTATCTTTAGATTGGTTTTGGGAGCAGTGGGTGTATAAAGGAGGAGAGCCCCATTATCAGGTACGTTTTTACGAAAGCATAGAAAATAATCAGAAAAACAGTGTATTTGAGATAGAACAAACACACTCAACAAACGAAGTGGTGGGCCTGTTTAAAATGCCCGTTTGGTTCGAAGTGCATTATATCGATGGCTCTAAGGATTCTATGAAAGTATGGATTGAGAATAAAAATCATGTCGTAAAAGTTCCAAATAAAAAAGGAAAAGAAATTGCCTATGTTTTGTTTGATCCTAATTCCAACATAATGAAAGAATGTTCTTTTATTAAATCCTTTGAAATGCTCAAAAAACAAGCGTTACAAGCCATACACATGATAGACCGATACGATGCGGTAGTTGCTATGCGAGAAATATCCATAGAGCAAAAGAAACCCCTTCTCTTAGAAATATTTAACAAAGAAGTATTCTATGCCGTAAAGACTGAAATTGTAAGTCAGTTGTTCGCGAATAACAACGTAGATATAGATTTTATACGAAAAGCTTTTTCCGATAAAAGAACAGAAGTAAAGAAAGCCGTTTTGGAAAATACTTCAACCATTCCGGCATCATTGGTTTCTGAATATGAAAAGATGCTAAACGACCAATCTTATTCGAACATAGAATTAGCCTTAGAATTACTTTGTTCCCATTTTCCTGAAAATGCCGGAAAATATATTGAAAAAGTGAGCGATACAGAAGGGGCTGTTGGAAAAAGCACACTCATAAAAAGACTGGAATTGGAATATTTTTATACAAATAAAATGGAGGCAGTGCACCAACTCGTTGAATTTACCTCTTCATCTTACGAATTTAGAACGAGGGTAAATGCCGCAAATGCTCTTAAAAAACTGAATTATTTTAACGAGAAACTATTGAAAAACCTTGTAGAAGCGGGTACAAAAGCAAATAACCGTTTAGCTCAGCCTAGCCTTGATGCGATACATTACTTTTCAGATCAAAAAAAATATTCAAAAACGATTGCAGACTATTTTAAATTAAACCCCATATATTCCTCTTACACACAGTTTAGTAGATGGTATTAAACTTTCAATTTGAAAAAGGCAACCTGATATAATTTTTTACGTCTTGAGTGTGTTCAGATAAAACATTTTACCATGCGTATTAAAAATATTCTACTTTCTTCAATTTTTCTTTTAGCAATCTTTTTTAATTCAAGTAAAGTGTTGGCATGCCACGGTATGCCATTAGTTAATTTTACTATTGTAGCGGGTCCATTAGGTATTACCATTAATGGAAGTTCCGATTCACCTACCTGCGGTTGTGGTCCGTATTATATGCAGGCCGAATTGGCATGCAACCCCAATAATTTTAATGGAAACGTTTCGTATCAATCTTTGTTAAATGTGCCGAATTACGGTCCGCCAAATTGGCCAGATCAATGTGCAGTAGAACCTTACCACCCTATTTTTATTCCATACGCCAACCTAAATGCAGGATGCACATATTATTTGAGAGTAAGAGAAAATCCCACCGGAGGGGGAACCCCGGGTCCATGGATGCCCACTTACCAGTTTACAGTTCCCGGTCAAGCACCCGCACCTTTTGTGGTTACTCAATCTCAAACAGCAGATACCATATGTATAGGAGGAAATTCTACTTTGTGCGTGAATGCCACAGGGGGCTGTTTTACTCAAGGTAATTACACCTATACATGGAATGGAGGGGCTACTACACCTTGTATAAATGTTACACCTACAGTTACCACGAATTATAATGTCATTGTTTCTACCGGATGTGAGGATACTACATTGTTTTTTACGGTAGTAGTAGATTCTATGCCTTCTGCAGGTCCTGCCGCAATAAATAACGGAAGTATTTGTTTAGGACAAAATGATACACTAACCTTAGGGGTTTCTATCGGTCAAATTCAATGGCAATGGGCTCCTACCGCAAATGGACCATGGACGGATATTCCCGGAGCAAACGGAAATATGCATGTTTTAGTTGCTCCCCAATCGAGTTTATGTTATAGGGCTCAACTTACTTCTTGTTTTGGTACTCAATTTGCCTATTCAAACGTAGTATGTCTAACGGTTACTCCTCCTCCTACTGTAACTGTTGCCGATAAATATATTTGCGAAACAAAATCGGGTACCTTAGAGGCGGTGGTTAGTACTCCCGGAGGAACCTATAATTGGGTTCCGGGAAATATTACAACACCCACCATGACAGATAGCCCACAATGGACCACCACGTACACGGTTACTTATTCCGTAGGCCCCTGCAAGGTGCCAGCTCAAGGTACTATATTTGTGAATGCAAAACCCTATGTAGACTTTTTCTCAGACACGGTTTGTTTGGGAAATAAAACAACTTTCATTGATAATACTAGTTTGGGTTTGGGTTCTTCTATTAATACATGGCAGTGGTATTTTGGTGATGGAAATACTTCAAACACTCAAAATAACCTCTATACCTATGGTACTTATGGATATTTTAATGTAAAATTGGTAGTAACATCAGATAGTGGATGCGTGGATTCTATTACCAAACAGGTGCGAGTTTATGATAAACCAAATGCTGATTTTACAACAAAAAATATTTGCATTTACGAAACGGCAAATTTTTTAAATCAATCTACTGTTAATAGTGCAAATATTGTACTTAATAAATGGACATTGGGTAATGGAACGGACACTACGATACACTCCTTTAACTATAATTATCAGTACTATGGGGCATATAATGTACAGTTAATAGTAGTTACCAATCAAGGGTGTGCCGATACCATAGTTAAACCCATTGTAGTAAACCCTCAACCTTCTTCAATTTTTACTGCAACGAATGTATGTGAAACCTATGCAACAACTTTCCAAAATTACTCTATAATACCCCATGGAAGTATTACCGGTTGGCTTTGGTATTATGGAAATGGTGGTTCCAGCAATGCTTTTAACGATAGTTATACATACAATACATGGGGAAACTATAAGGTTACTTTAATTGCTATTTCCGATAGTGGATGTAAAGATACCTCAGAAGTATATGTTGATGTATTTCCAAAACCAATACCTGATTTTTCGTTAAGTACTACTTGCCAAAATGATACCATCTTATTTAATGATTTATCAACGATAGGCTCTGGAACCGTTTCTTCTTGGTATTGGAATTTTGGCGATGGATCTCCCACTAGTAGCCAAACAAGCCCTAAAAATATTTTCTATACTCCCGGCACTTATAATGTGCAGTTAGTGATTACTTCGGATAAAGGTTGCGTGGCGGAGATGATTAAACCTACCGATATTTATCCAAAACCAAAGGCCGAATTTTCATATTCAGATGAATTATCGGGTTGTTCGCCTTTGTGTGTAAACTTTTTCGATCAAAGCACTATTACCAACGAGTTTAATAGTACTATTCAATATTACAAATGGACATTCAACGATGGAGAACTTTCTGCAGCAAAAAATCCGGTGCATTGTTTTACTAATCGTTCCAAAGACAGAAAGATTTTTACCGTAGAATTAGAGGTTGTTTCAGATTATGGATGTAAAAGCTACTACATTGTGAAGGATTTGGTAGATGTTTACCCTCAACCTATCGCAGAATTTACATTTGATCCAGCTGTAACTACCATTTTAAATCCATTATTTCACTTCAAGAATCATTCACACTACGAAACTTCATTAAGTTGGAATTTTGGTGATGGAAATTCTACCAATATTGAAAATCCGAAGCATACATACGGAGATACAGGAACCTATGATGTAACACTAGTGGTAAAAAACGATTGGGGTTGTACCGACACGGTGGTTTATAAAGTTGTTGTAAAACCAGATGTTATCTACTATATTCCAAATTCATTTACACCTAATGGCGATGGAATCAACGATGTGTTTAACATTAAAGGAAGATTAGAGTTAATTCAACCAGAGACATTCAAAATGAAAATTTACGACCGTTGGGGTGAATTAATTTTTGAAACCAACGATATAGCTGCCGGATGGAATGGAACCGTTAATAACAAAAAAGTAGAAACCGAGGTTTACGTATATGTTTTCTCATTCAAAGATAAAACAGACGAATCGCATAATTTAAAAGGAACTGTTACAGTTGTAAGATAAGTTTAAACTAAAAAAGAACCATATGAAAAGATTTTTTTTATCCCTAATCATGCTCACATTTATCAGTATCAGTGCTTTTTCTCAAAACTGGACAAATGCCAACTTACGTGCCGATGGGCAATACGTGTTAGGCGGAGTGGAAGCTCTCTACGAAAAAGTTACATGCGGAAATGAGGAATATGTGCTTGTAAAATTTATCAACCATAATTCTACTAAAGTGTCGGTAGAGTGGATTGACGCAGTTTATGAGAACGGAGGCTGGACATACGAAAAAAACAATACAATTAAAACACTTATCCTTCAAGCGAACCAAGAGACAGAAGGCCAATGCAACGAACAGGGTATCTTGAAAATTAAGATAAGTTCTATCATTGATTCTCCTGAAAAATTTGAACATTACATGGTTTCAGGACTTAACGTAAAAAATATTTAACCCCAATCTATAACATTTTCATTATGAAAAATATTTTCAATAAGAACAAAATACAAGCTCTTTTAATTGCTTCTCTTTTGTTTATACTGCCGTCTTTAGCCTATTCACAGTGTAGTACAGTAACGGTTACATGGTCGACCGGATGGTGTAGTATCTGTAATGGAAATACAGGAAACTACTCGTGCAATCCACCGTGGTCCGGCAGCGGTATGTGGAATAATGGAATTAGAACCTTTGCCGACCCGGTTCCTCCAGGAAATGTTGTTACATCGGTTAGTGTGGTAGTTGAAAAAGTAAACTGTGGATACACCAATTTGTGTGTTGAATTGAACGGTGCGCCAGTACAGTGTTTAGCTCCGGTGGGTGGTAATTGTGGCTGTGGAACATGCTGGCCTCAAACCTTTACTAAAACATGGCCTTGCCCCACAGGTGCTCCAAACTATGTTTATGGAGGTATTAACCAAATTCAGTTAATTAATACAGGTACTATTTGCGTAAGCAGTGCTATCATTACCATTTGTTATCAGCCTTGCTGCCCCCCTCCCCCCCCTATTCCGAATATGAACGGCCCCACCACAGTGTGTGAAGGCAGCACACAAACCTATAGTGTGCCTGCAATGCCATTTGCTCAAAACTATAACTGGACAGTACCCGCAGGAGCTACCATACA
>CAJPFH010000027.1 GCA_905339165.1 Flavobacteriales bacterium | reverse complement strand
TGCCGCTTAACACGCGCCATCCCGATTTATTTTTACTCTTATCGTAGGTTTTTTTCATGTTCCCCATCAGGGAACTTACGCTTTTTATCGCCATTATGCGAACATACCTCTTGGCGGTTCTGATCTCTTGCAAAGCGATTCTGAAAGTGCTGCCTCAAAATGTGCCATCTTTACTTTGCCGCCTTTCAGTATGGCTTTATGCAATGCGTTCTTTAGCAATTTTTCAACAAGGTCTCTTCCGGAAAAACCCGGTGTGAGTTTTGCGAGAGCTTCGAGATCTACATCCTTTGCCAGTTTCTTCGGGAACGTTGCAGTATAGAACTTCAATATTTCAACCCTTTCTTCAACTGTTGGCAGGGAGAATCCAATTTCCTCCTCAAAACGGCTGCGTATTGCGGAATCAAGCGTATGGAGCATGTTTGTCGCTGCAATGGTGCATATCCCTTCATGCTCATCTAGTCCATCCAGTTCGGTGAGGAGCGAATTGACAATTTCTGATACATCACCGCGGATCTCCTGGTAATTCCTGTTAAGGGCAAGAGCATCAAATTCATCTATGAATATAATGCATGGTGCCATTTCGTCAGCTTTTTCATATAACTGGTGGATCTGTCGCGCCCCGTCGCCGACATATTCCCCTATGAGTTTTGTGGCTCGTACTGGCAGGAAAGTGACATCGGTGGCAGTTGCTAATGCCTTTGCCATCATGGTTTTTCCTGTTCCTGCAGGTCCATGGAACAGAACATTCCTGGGTACCCATGTCCCGAATTTCTCAGGGTTTTTAAGATAACTCTCAATAAGCTTACATTTTTGTTTTGCTTTCTCCTGTCCTATGATATTCTTGAAAGTAACTTCTTTTTTCATTTCAGGGACGAAGAAATCAATCTCATAATCTTCAACTGTGAATTTTGTATTTTCTCCTATCTCAGAGTTATCAGGTTCAACTTCAATTACTTTAAAAGCAAAATCCGGGAACATTCTCCTGTCAAACAGGAAGTCTCCTTTTTTTATTATGAATCCATTCCACTGCTCTCTTGCATAGAATTCAAATACATCAAGCTCCGAGGTTTCAGGATATTCATGGAACATTCCTTTCAAGGGGTAACCGGCCGGTTTTACTGTTACTGTTTTTGCTCCTTTGCATTTAATGCCGGGCTCGTATTTTGCGCCTTTTTTACTATTTACCCGTTGTTTTGCTCGCATAATTCAATTATTGTCACTCATCTATTAAACGATTACCCTGTTTATTGATTCTTCTGGAATTCTTTTATACCTGCGCCTGTGTTTTTCAAAAGGTTTGATGCTAATTCCTGGGATGGCCATGAACCAA
>CAJPFH010000026.1 GCA_905339165.1 Flavobacteriales bacterium | reverse complement strand
GATTTTAATAATGCTATCAAACGCAGCATTGGGGTAAATATTCTTGTGCCCAAGCGTAATGTGGATATTGTAAACAACGGCAACACCGCTGCCGATGCCCAACTACGCCCAACTTATTTTTACCGATATGCAGGGGCGTATTATTAAAACCGTAGATATAAACCAAACTGGACACGGACAGTTAAAAGTATATGCCGCCAACTTATCACAAGGTATTTACCAATACAGCATTGTGGTAGATGGAAAAATAATAGATACCAAAAAAATGCTGGTGGAGAAATAAACCACAATAAATAGAACCCATAAAAAAAAGGCTGCAAAATTTGCTGCCTTTTTTATTAGAATTTAAAAATTGTTTTATCTCTTTCTGCCGGCAATATGCTGATTAAGTTCTTCAATACTCATTTCAAAATCGAAAGCATCATTTACCTTAAAATAATTTCCAATATCATAGGTGTAGTCATATGCAAATTTTGTATAATCGAGTTTACTTTCTTCAAAATCGAGCAGCAACGTTAATTCTCTTACCTGTTCGGCTGTAAGGCAGTTACTTTGGGTAATTTGCTTGGCCATGGTTAGTTTACTATCGTTAAAACTTTTTTGACTAATGCTTTGTTTGGCAGCCGAAAAATCAGCCGGAGCCATAGGCATAGGGCAACCCACCGGCCCATTGTATCCGGGCATGGCATACACCTGCTGTACGGGTTGTGTTGGCTGAACCACGGTTGTAGAAGAATATGATGTGGTAGTCGTAGTGGTTTGAGAAGAAGTTTTACCTGTGCCATCGTTTATATTTACATTCATACTAATGCCAACCCCTCCTACCCCTGCATTTACATTTACATTATCGTTTGTGGTGGTATGCGAGGTGGTGGTTTCGGTAACAGTAACCGAGGTAGCTTGCGGTGGCGAAGTATGGTACACAATAACCTGCTGATTTTGGACAGGAGGAAGTGCCTGAGCAATGGGCACCTGATTTAATAAACGAACTACATATACCCCTTTATTGTTTTGTTTTACATTAGCGGTATATTCCATTGCGGGTTCCATGTAAATGGTTTTGTCTACGGGTTGAAGCTGAGCATCGTCAAAAAGAACTTTTACCTTCCATGCTCCCGGACTTAAATCGGTAACCTTTACATTGGTTTGTGATTCCACATTTTGTTGAATCCCATTTAGAATAAGTTTAAATCGCTCTCCTCCTTCGGTAAAAAAAATAAGATTCGATGTTTGTGCCCATGTTATTCCTGTTGCTATAATGGCAATAAGCGATAGTAGTATTTTTTTCATAATATGTTTTTTTAATTTATTGCTGTTTGTTTTTCAATAAGTATACCAAAGTTACCCGAAATATTCTGTAAAAGAAAATGTGCTATCGGCTCTTATCCCTTTTTCGGTATGTGTGAGCGTACAGCACTCGTTTACCGAATCGTGTTCAAAAAATAAAACATATTTTTCTTCAACTGCTTTCTTTAAAAAATTTTCTTTTTCTTCTAAGGTTAAGAGCGGACGGGTATCGTATCCCATTACGTATGGCAAAGGAATATGGCCTACCGATGGCAGTAAATCGGCACAAAAAATAATTTTTCTTTGTTGGTATTCCAATATGGGAAGCATCATAGCATCGGTATGTCCGTTAACGGTAATGTAGTTTTTAAGAGGTGAAGTTTCTGTATCGGTAAACTTTAAAATTCCCAATTCCTGCATGGGTAAAATATTTTCTTTAAGAAACGAAGCCTTTTCGCGGGCATTAGGCTCGGTGGCCCATTTCCAGTGGGCTTTATTGGTCCAATAAACCGCATTCGGAAAAGTGGCCTCAAACCGGGTGTGGTCTTTATTCCATTTTATTCCTCCTCCGCAATGGTCGAAATGCAGGTGTGTAAGAAATACATCGGTAATATCATTTGGTGTAAAACCGTATTTTGCCAATGATTTTTGCAGAGTGTCGGTTCCGTGTAAATAATAATGAGAAAAAAACTTATCCTCTTGTTTTTCGCCTATGCCGTTATCAATCAGTATTAATCTTTTTCCGTCTTCTATAAGCAGGCAACGCATTGCCCAATTGCACATATTATTTTCATCGGCAGGGTTCGTTTTTTGCCAAATGGTTTTGGGTACTACTCCAAACATCGCTCCCCCATCTAACTTAAAATATCCGGTATTTATAACATATAATTTCATTGCTGTTTTTTTTTTGTAAAAATACATTACTGTTTTAAATTTTTTCTGTTTACAAAACATTGTTTAAAAGTAGTGCTACCTAACAATAAATAATGGAAGCTTATTGCTTACACTTGTTGAAAAAAGTTAATGCGAATACATTTTATAGCTATTGGCGGCAGTGCTATGCACAACTTAGCCATTGCACTACATAAAAAAGGATATGAAGTTACCGGTTCCGATGACGAAATTTTTGAACCTTCAAAAACCCGCTTGCAACAACATGGGTTACTTCCCTCTGAATATGGCTGGTTTCCCGAAAAATTAAATTCCTCCATTGAGGCAGTGATACTAGGGATGCATGCACGCAGCGATAACCCCGAATTGTTAAAAGCTCAACAACTTGGACTTCGTATTTTTTCGTACCCCGAATATATTTTTGAACAATCGAAAAACAAAACACGTATTGTTATTGGGGGTAGCCATGGCAAAACCACCATTACCTCTATGCTTATTCATGTTTTAACACATTGCAATATCTCTTTCGATTTTATGGTGGGTGCCCAGTTGCAAGGATTTGATACCATGGTGCAACTAAGCGAGGCGCCTCTTATTGTGTTAGAAGGTGATGAGTATCTATCATCACCCATAGACCGCAGACCAAAATTTCATTTATACAAACCACACATTGCATTGCTAAGTGGCATAGCATGGGACCATATTAATGTTTTTCCAACTTTTGAAATATACGTAGAACAGTTTAAACTCTTCATTGAAACTATTGAGAAAAACGGAACTCTTGTGTATTACAAAGAAGATGAAGTGTTGCAAAAACTGGCTCATGAAAAAAGCCACTCCGACTCTCTTAAACTATTACCATACTCTACCCCTGCCTACGAAATAAATAACGGTATCACTTATCTTCTACACGAAAATAAAAAAACAGCACTTGAAATTTTCGGTAAACATAATCTGCAAAACATAGAGGGTACTATGCAAATATGTCTTGAATTGGGAATACATCCCTTCGATTTTTATTCTGCCATAAGCTCTTTTAAAGGAGCCTCTAAACGGCTCGAATTAATTAGCAAAAATGAAACTACAGCCGTTTATAAAGATTTTGCACACTCACCCTCCAAACTAAAAGCGACCGTTGCAGCCGTTAAAGAACAATACCCCCACAGAAATTTAATTGCCTGTATGGAGCTTCATACATTTAGTAGTTTAAATCCTACTTTTCTAAATCAATATCAACACACTATGAATGATGCCGATATGGCATTCGTCTATTACAACCCACACACCATCGAACATAAAAAACTGCCCCCCATAAGCAAAGAGCAGGTAAAAAAAGCCTTTGAAAGCAATACCTTGCAAGTATTTACCAACTCGGCAGAACTAAAAAACACACTGCTTACCGCACCAAAAAAAAATACGGTGTTCTTACTAATGACTTCCGGAAATTTTGATGGAATAGATTTAGATGATTTAGGAAACCTGCTTATTGCAAAAACCAATGTTCACTAAGTGTTCCTGTGTCATAAATAAATTTGATTAATTTCTATAACTTTGTTACTGAATGAAATTCGTCTATCCCTATTTTCTCTTTGCCCTTTTTCTTATTCTTATTCCCATTATTGTTCATCTTTTTTCCTTTCGCAGACATAAGGTTATTTATTTTAGCAATGTAAGGTTTCTAAAAGATGTAAAACAGCAAACCAAATCTATTAACAAACTTAAACACTTGTTGGTATTAATCAGTCGCATTTTATTTATTTCGTTCTTGGTATTTGCCTTTGCCCAACCTTATATTCCTTTTAAAAATAAGTTACTAACTACAGGCGAAAATGCGGTAAGTATATACATTGACAATTCGTTTAGCATGGAAGCCCTGAATGAAAACGGAAGCTTGCTTGCCGATGCCAAAATCAAAGCATCGGAAATTATTAAAGCCTATGGCCACTCCGATAAATTCCAACTGCTTACCAATCAATTTGAAGCCAAGCATCAACGTTTGCTTAGCAAAGAAGAGTTTTTGCAAATGTTGGAAGAAGTAAGTATTTCTCCTATAGTTAAAAATATTTCGGAAGTTATTTCTCGCCAGAACGATTTGCTGAAAAACAGTTTGGCCGGTTCAAAACAAATTTTTCTCATTTCCGATTTTCAGAAAACAACCAGCAATATGGCCAATATTAAACCCGATACAGCCATTTCTTACACCCTTGTTCCGGTAGAAAGCCACACCCATGCGAATGTATATATAGATAGCGTTTGGTTTGAATCGCCTGTGAGAAGCCTTTTTCAACCCGAAAAACTATGGGTGAAAATTATAAACCAATCGGGCAAAATCGTAGAAGATGTTCCTCTTAAACTTACTTTAAACCACCAAACCATTGCCCCTGCTAGTTTTTCCGTAGAAGCCGAAAACGAAACCCTCGTGCCACTGGTTTATAATAACAAAAAGACAGGACATACAAAAGGCATAGTGTCTATCAATGATTACCCTGTTGTTTTTGACGACTCGTTTTATTTTACCTACCACATTAATAAGAATATTCCGGTAATGGCTATTTACGGTAAAGAAGAAAATAAATTTATTAATGCATTGTTTACTCAAGATAGTTCTATTGCTTTTACATCGCAAAACGAAAAAAACATCGATTATTCTACCCTAGGAAAGCAAGGCTTAATCATTCTATACGATATAGAAAAAATATCGAGTGGTTTAAGCACCGAACTAAAAAGATTTGTTGAAGAACAAGGTGGGTACTTGTTAGTATTTCCGTCTGAAAAAGCCGATTTGGAAAGCTATAACAATTTTCTTGCCTTACTGAAGAGTGTTCGCTTACTACCTGCCGATAGCACTCAACGAAAAGTGAATGCCTTAAATACCAAACATCGTATATTTTCAAATGTCTTTGAAAAAACTCCAACTCAAATCGATTTACCTTTAGTAAACAAACACTACCCCATCAACCGCTTTATTCAATCCTCTACTGAAGATATTTTGAAATTAAACAACGGCAGCGATTTTTTGGTAGAACAAAAATGTAATAAAGGCAGTTTATTTATTTGTTCTTCACCATTAAACCTACGCTGTACCAACTTTTCATCGCACGCTATATTTGTTCCAACACTTTACAATTTAGCTTTAAACAGTGTACAAACCCCTCCTCTCTTTTATACGATAGGTAATAACTCACTAATAGAAATAAATCACACTTCTCATTCTGAAAAACCAGTGGTAATTGAAGGAAATGGAAAGCAACTCATACCCGGTATTGTTAAGCGAGGATTTTCCGAAATGCTGCAAACCCACAACCACATAACCAATGCCGGTTTTTACGGAGTAATTAACGAAACCGACACCATAGCTTCCATCGCTTTTAATTTCAACCGAAACGAATCGGATACTCGCGCTTACACCTCGGGCGAATTAAACGAAATAATCCAAAAGTATTTATTTAAAAATGTTTCTCTTGTAGAACCCACCACCGCCAATGTAACAAAATTTATTGCCGAAAAAAACAAAGGCCTTCGCCTTTGGAAACTTTGTATTATTTTAGCACTTGTATTTATAAGCATAGAAATAGCACTTCTTAAATTCTGGAAATAATGATGAATCTAATTATCCGAAACGCCAAAGTGATCGATATTCACTCCCCTCACCACAATAAAACGGCAGATATTTTAATCAAAAACGGACGTATAGAGCAAATTGCAAAAAACATTCAAGTTCCGTTAAACATAAAAGAATGCAAGTCTAAAAATACACACATCTCTCCAGGCTGGATTGATATGCAAGCTAAATTCTGCGACCCTGGTTTTGAATACAAAGAAGATTTAGAGACTGGTTTGCATGCCGCTGCCAGAGGCGGATTTACTGCAGTAGCGATACTACCCGATACATTGCCCGTATGCGACAACAAATCGGGCGTAGATTACCTGATTAAAAACGCAAAAGAAAATGCAGTAGATATTTTACCTATTGGTGCTTTAAGTGCAGGAATGAAAGGCGAAAACATTTCCGAAATGTACGATATGCACCTTGCCGGTGCTGCCGCTTTCTGCGATGCAAAAAAAAGCACTAATGCCGGATTACTGATGCGTGCCATGCTCTACGCAAAACCTTTTGGCTCACTGATTATGGATTTTCCGCTTTGCAAAGAGGTGGCAACAACCGGAAATGTAAATGAAGGAAAAACCTCCACCCTGCTTGGATTGAAAGGCATTCCCTCGGTAGCCGAAGATATTATTGTAAACCGAGATATTTACCTTGCCGAATATTGCGAAAGTCCTTTACACTTTATGCAAATATCATCAGTACATGCTCTTCAAATGATTAAAATCGCAAAAAGCAAATCCCTTCCTATATCTTGCGGACTTAGCACCTATCACTTATTACTTACCGATGAAGAATTAAAAACATTCGACAGTTACTACAAGGTACAGCCCCCTCTTAAAACCCAAAAAGAAATTAAAGCCTTTATTAAAGCCATTAAAGAAAATATCATTGATGTGTTGGTTTCTGACCACGAACCTCAACACATCGAAAATAAAAAATGTGAGTTCGATTTGGCTGCTTACGGCATCATCAACCTTCAAACTTCCTTTGCCATAGCCAATACCATTCTTAGAAATGAGATTTCGGTTCAACAACTCGTTGATTTATTCTGCTTCAATCCCCGAAAAATTCTAAAACAACCTATTCCCTGCATAAAAGAAGGAGAAGAAGCAAACCTTACCGTTTTTGATACCAATGAGAATTGGATTTTTTCGGAAAATGATATTGTTTCCAAATCTAAAAATACTCCATTTATTGGCCAATCCTTTACGGGTAAAGTATTGGGAATTTACAACAAAAAACAATGGATAGAAAACTAATACCCGCTTAACCCTCCCTTGAAAATGAAAGTAGATATTTTAGCTATTGGCGTACACCCTGATGACGTAGAACTAAGTTGTTCCGGAACTCTTCTTAAACATTTGAATATGGGTTTTAAAGTGGGTATTTTAGATTTAACCTGTGGTGAATTAGGTACCCGAGGCAATGCCGAAATACGCATGAAAGAAGCTCAAAAAGCCGCAAAAATACTAGGGGTTTCTTTTAGAGAAAATGCAAATTTTACCGATGGCTTTTTTAAAAACGATGAAACGCACCAAAAAGAATTGATACAATTTATCCGAAAATACAAGCCCTCTGTAGTACTCGCTAATGCCATTTCCGACAGACACCCCGATCATGGCCGTGCAGCCGCATTGGTGGCCGATGCTTGTTATTACAGTGGTTTGGCAAAAATCGAAACTTTTATTGATGGAAATAAACAGGAAATATGGAGACCTAAAGCAGTGTATCACTATATTCAAGACCGATATATTAAGCCCGATTTTATTATAGATGTAAGTAAATACATCGATAAAAAAATGCAAGCCATTGAAGCTTTTGAATCGCAATTTTATAACCCCAATTCTAAAGAACCCGAAACCCCTATTTCATCAAAAGAATTTTACCAATTAATTTTAACCAAAATGGCCACACTAGGTCGAGACGCTAACTTTGCTTATGCCGAAGGCTTTTGTGCAAACCGCCTGATAGGCATTGATAATATAATGGATTTACTTTAAACAGACAAACTTCTACTCGTTCATATATTGGGCAAGAGCATTATTGTACATTTCTTTCACCTCTGCTATTTTGTGCCATTTTTTGCCATCAATAATAATATCGCCTTTTACTACCTCTCCCAGTAAATAGTAATCTATATTTAACTTTTCTTCTATCAAGTCTAAGAAGTCATCTACTTTTTCGGGCGATACAGACACTACCACTCTGCTTTGAGCCTCACCAAATAAAAAGGCATCTTCTCTTACATCACTATCTATATCTATACTAAACCCTAAATGATATGGCATAGCCGATTCTATTAAGGTAATATACAAGCCTCCATCTGAACAATCGTGGGCTGAAACTATAAACCCTTGCTGAATTAATTCTTTTAAAGCTGTTTGTACTTTCCATTCTTTTTCCAAATTAAAATAAGGGGCAGGCGATTGTTTTACTTTATGCCAGGAATACAAATATTCGGAAGACGAAATATCATTTACTGATTCTCCTAAGAGATAAATTAAATGTCCGGGCTTTTTGAAAGCCAACGAAGTAATGTATTTCTTATCAGGAATAATTCCTATCATTCCTATAGTGGGAGTCGGAAAAACCGCATTGCTTACATTTCCTCCTTCTTTGCCAACGCTGGCCGATTGGTTGTAGAAACTAACATTTCCCCCTGTAACAGGTGTTTTGAATTTTTCACAAGCTTTGCTCATGCCTTTAATAGCACTTACAAATTGCCAATATACTTCCGGGTTATAGGGGTTTCCAAAATTTAAACAGTTGGTAATTGCCGAGGGTTCTCCTCCTGCACAGGTAATATTTCGAGCCGCTTCAGCAACGGCAATAGCACAACCTTCTTCGGGGTCGGCATAAACGTAGCGGGCATTACAATCTACCGTAACGGCAAGTGCTTTATTTAATCCTTTTAAATTAACAATACCCGCATCGGCAGGTTTGTTGGTACTCATATTTACGGTTCCTACCATGGTATCATATTGTTCTGTAACCCATTTTTTTGAAGCGATATTAGGGTGGGTTGTTAAGAAATCGGCAACCGCTTTCAAGTCATTTGGAATAGAAATAGAATCAATTCTAAATTTTTTATTCTCTTTGAAATAGGCAGGTTCTGAATAGGTTCTCTCGTAAACGGGAGCTCCACCGCCAAGCACCAATGACTCGGCAGGCACGGAAGCCACTAACTCATTATTCATAAAAAATTCAAGTTCATTGCCTTTGGTAACTTCACCTATTTGCACACAATTCAAATCCCACTTATCAAAAATATCTTGTACTATTTTTTCTTTTCCCTTTTTAACTACAACCAACATTCTTTCTTGCGATTCTGAAAGTAGAATCTCCCATGCCTGCATATTTTGCTGCCTTACAGGAACTCTATCGAGCCAAATTTTCATTCCGTGTTTTCCTTTGGCACTCATTTCGGAAGTTGAGCAAATGATTCCTGCCGCCCCCATATCCTGCATTCCAATGATGGCATCGGTATCGGCAATTTCTAAACTTGCTTCGAGTAATAATTTTTCCTGAAAGGGGTCTCCTACTTGCACGGCCGGCAAATCGTCCATTGACGTTTCGGAAATATCTTTAGAGGCAAATGATGCTCCATGTATTCCATCTTTACCTGTGGCAGAACCTACAATAAAAACAGGGTTGCCTACTCCATGCGAAGTGGCACTAATCATTTTTTTGGAATCAATAATTCCCACACTCATGGCATTTACCAAAGGGTTGGTGGTATAGCATTCATCAAAAAAAACTTCTCCTCCAAGAACAGGAATTCCAAAGGCATTGCCATAGTCTCCAATTCCTTTTACTACTCCTCGTAAATGCCATCTAGCGTGTTCGTTTGTAATATTTCCGAAACGGAGAGAATTTAATTGAGCCACCGGACGGGCTCCCATGGTAAAAATGTCGCGGTTTATTCCTCCCACTCCTGTTGCAGCTCCCTGATAAGGTTCAATAGCCGAAGGATGATTGTGTGATTCAATTTTAAAGGCGCAACCTAAGCCATCGCCAATATCTACCAATCCTGCATTTTCTTCTCCGGCTTTGGCAAGCATATGAGGACCGTCTTTCGGAAGTTTTTTTAACCAAGTGATGGAATTTTTATACGAACAATGTTCGCTCCACATGGCAGAATATATACTTACTTCTACAAAATTGGGTGTGCGGCCAAGTATTTCTTTAATTTTCTCGAACTCTTCGGATAATAACCCTAGTTTAATAGCTGTATCAACCGAGATAGCTTCTTTTTGTATTGTTTTTCCCATACCTTTTAAAAAGTGCAAAGGTAAGGAAGGGTATTGGGAAGTACCAATTGAATTATTAACAGTTTTTTATTCTTTTTAGTTAGATGTAGAAATTAATTTGGGAGTGTGGCTGCTACGTTTTTCACGCGTTGCTTTTTGCATGGTAATTTTATATTTATAACCCTCCTCTACTCGTTCAATCACAACGGTAGAATTAGCTTCATCATAACTTCCCGAAGTTCGGTACTGGTTAAAATGGGTATAAAAACCGTTGGGATCGCAAAATAGCATTAGGTATGTATCCATTCCGTCAAATCCGGGTTCACCGTGTGGTCCACCGGGTCCACCTAAATTAATGGCTATTTCGTATGTTCCATACCAGTATTCGTAGGGGTTTACAAAATATTCGAATTGGTATATACCCGGGGCGGTTGGGAAATAATTTCCTAATATTGGATTGTTGGGAATAGCCGGATTATTATCCCAATAGCTGTAAGGTGCACGATACTGGTAATTGATTCCAAAAAATGCTCTTCCATCTCGGCCAGGTCTGCCGGGAGTGTTGTTAACCACCGTAACGCACGATGTTAAAAGTATTGAAGTAATAATCAGTAAGCTAAAAGGAATTATTTTTTTCATGGCCGTTGAATTTTACAATTCCAATTCAATTCGTATGCCAAAAAATGCGATTACTGTTTTACAAATTTTTCTGACTTTATGATGTTCCCTTTCTCTATAATAGATACAAGGTAAATTCCATTGTTAAAATTTTCGGTATTTATTTTTAAAATAGAGGAATCGAAATTCTTAAAAACTATTTCTTTACCCAACACATCTGTTATTTTCAATTGAACTTCTTTACCATATAAGGAAGACGAAATGGTTATGGAATGAGAAGATGGATTTGGAAAAACAGTAAATTCAATTTGATTGGTTGTTTCAATAATCATTCCGGGTTCTAAGGGTATTTTTCCTTGCAATTTAATTACCCACACATCAGCCAATCCTTTGTTGGTTCCGTTTACTATGCCATCACTCGATTCGCTATTACCGGCAATGATGTATCCAAAATCGGATGTTTCGTAAACCCACAATCCGTTATCATTCAAGGTTCCTCCCAATGTATGTTGCCAAACAATGGCACCGGCTGTATCTGTTTTCACAATCCATGTATCGTATAATCCGGTGTTTGTACCAACATCTCCGTTGTTATCGGAGTTCGTTCTCCCTACCATAACCAAACCGCTATCAGAACATTCAATTACATTTCCGGGTTTTTCCATTTGGTTTCCTCCGTATGTTTTCTTCCAAATAATATTTCCCAGTAAATCTAATTTTACCAGCCAAAAATCGCTTCCTCCGTGATTATTATTTACGTCTCCGGTTACCGAACCCGTTTCGCATAATACCAATATATTATTATCGAATGTTTGAATAACCGATGTTGCAATATCGGTAGAAGTACCTCCTAATGTTTTTTGCCAAACGAGATTACCGGTTGATGTGAGTAATAAAACCCATGCATCTTGGTTTCCCTTAGGACTGGTAATATCCCCATCTAAAGATTTTGTATAGCCTGCTACCACAATACGGTTATCTTTGAGTATGGTTACTGAATACGCCTCTTCTTCATCGGTTCCTCCGTAGTTTTTTTGCCACTGCAACACTCCTGAAGCGTTAACTTTTACAATCCAAAAATCGCTAAACCCTTTGTTGTTAGTAACATCGTTATTTGAAGAATAGGTGGTACCAACTACCACAAAACCTCCATCGTTTGTTTCTGCAGCCTGATAAGCTACATCGAAACTAGTCCCCCCGTAATTTTTTTGCCACAGAATATTAAAATTAGCATCGGTTTTAACTAACCAAAAATCATAGCTTCCGTAGTTCGATGTGGCGTGCCCGTTTGAAGAACCTGCTGAACCTGTTAGCAAGTAGCCTCCATCGGAAGTTTGTAAAATATGCTTACCATCATCGTAGTTACTACCTCCAATACACTTTTGTGCATCGAAAGAACCTGTGTAGGTTAAATTAAAAATCCAGTAATCGGAAAAAGAAGAGTGATTACCAGAAACTTCTCCATTATTGGAATGGGAAAGTCCAAATACCACTAATTTATCATTTAGTTTGTTCTGCAATACGCAGGTGCCATTATCGAAATTGCTACCCCCATAAATATAATTCCACTCAACTGCAGGAGCCTGAGAAAATAATTTAGATGTTAATAATACCAAACTTAATGTAGTAAAGAGGGTAAAATAATTTTTCATTGGAATGTATTTTTAAAACGACTATTTCTATATTGCTATTGATTCGCCTAAATTAATAAATTGAAATTATAAATTTATTGATTTGGCTCTAAGTAAATGGTCAGCAATCACTAAAGCGGCCATTGCTTCTACAATTACAACTGCTCTAGGCACCACACAGGGATCGTGCCTTCCTTTTATTTTAAATTTTACTATTTCGGTATTTTTATTAACGCTTTGTTGCTCTTGCATAATGCTAGCCACCGGTTTAAAGGCTACATTAAAAAAAATATCTTCTCCGTTAGAAATTCCTCCTTGAATTCCTCCCGAAAAGTTTGTTCTTGTTCTTATTTTTTTATTTTTTTCTACAATAAAAATATCATTATGAACTGAGCCCAACATAGAGGGAGCAGAAAATCCGCTACCAAATTCGAATCCTTTTACTGCATTTATGCTAAGCATGGCCTTACCTAAATCGGCATGTAGCTTATCGAAAACAGGCTCACCTAATCCAACCGGCATATTGGTTATAAAACACGATACTTTTCCTCCTACCGTATCTCCCTGTTTTTTTATTTTTTTTATGAATTTCTCCATTTCGGCAGCCACTTCTATATCGGGGCAATGTACCGGGTTTTTAAATGTGTTCTCTACATTTAACTTTTTGTAATCGGTCAACAGTTCAATATTTCCTACGCTAGAAACATAGGCATGAATTTTTATTTTGTATTTTCTAAGTAATAATTTTGCTATGGCTCCGCCTACCACTCTACAGGCCGTTTCTCTGGCCGAAGCCCTTCCTCCTCCTCTAAAATCGTAGATGTCATACTTTTTAAAATAGGTATAGTCGGCATGTGATGGCCGAAAAGTATCTTTTAAATGAGCATAATCGTCCGACTTTTTGTTTACATTATAAATTATAAATGCGATAGGAGTTCCTGTCGTTTTTCCTTCGTAAATACCCGATATAAAATGCACCTTATCGTTTTCCTTTCGCTGAGAAACCAATGCCGATTGGCCAGGCCGCCTTTTATCTAATTCAGCCTGAATAAAAGATTCATTTATTTCCAGTCCGGAGGGGCATCCATCTATAATGCCCCCTATGGCTTCGCCATGCGATTCGCCAAAAGTGGTAAGTTTAAAAAGCGTTCCAAAACTGTTTCCTGCCATACCGCAAAGTTAAAGAATAAACATTTAAACTATTTTTGTAAAAAGATGTGCTTACTTTTAGTTTTAAATTAGATGAATGAAAATACTGATTAAAAATATTAAAGAACTTTTTCAGGTACGAGAAGTAGGTATTACCCGCTTAGCTGCTACAGAAATGGCCTATTTGCCATCTATTCAAAATGCATGGCTTGCCATAGAAAACGGAATTATTGCTGGTTATGGAACAATGGATGAATGGACAGGAATTACAGACTGGACTGATTTAACCGTAATAGATGCCGAAGGAAAATTTGTTTTTCCCTCATTTTGCGATTCGCATACCCACTTAGTATACGCATCTTCTCGCGAAAATGAATTCGAAGACAGAATAAAAGGTTTAAGCTATGAACAGATAGCCGAAAAAGGGGGCGGAATATTAAACTCTGCTTACAAGCTAAGAGTTGCCAGTGAACAAGAACTCTTTGAATCGGCTATGCAACGAATCAATGAAATAATAAAAACAGGCACAGGAGCCGTAGAAATTAAAAGTGGTTATGGTTTAGATGTAGATTCGGAACTTAAAATGCTAAGAGTAATAAAAAGAATTAAAGAACAATCGCCTATTACGGTAAAGGCTACTCTTTTAGCGGCACATGCTATTCCTATTGAATACAAAAATAACCGAAAAGCTTATATTAAATTAATAACCGATATCCTTATTCCTCTGGTTAAAGAAGAATGTTTGGCCGATTTTATTGACGTGTTTTGTGAAAGGAATTATTTTACTCCCAAAGAAACAAGAGAAATAATTTTTTCCGGAAACGAAGCCGGATTAAGAGCAAAGATTCATGTAAACCAATTTTCTAGCAACGGAGGTATTCAAGTCGCTGTTAAAGAAAATGCCCTTTCTGCAGATCATTTAGAGGTAATGCATGAGAAAGATTACGAAGTACTAAAAAATGCAAACACAATTCCCTGTTTACTTCCCTCCTGTTCCTTTTTTATAGGTATTCCTTACGCTCCCGCACAAAATTTATTACATAACAATATACCTTTTGCCTTAGCTACCGATTACAATCCCGGTTCATCGCCTAGCGGAAGTATGCCTTTTGTTATCTCTTTAGCTTGTATAAAAATGAAACTTACCCCCGAACAAGCTATTAACGCAGCCACTCTTAATGGAGCCTATGCCATGAACACCGAAAATGAAACCGGAAGTATTACCATTGGAAAAAAGGCAAACCTTTTTATCACTAAACCTCTTTTTTCATTAGCTTACCTACCCTATGCCTTTACCGAAAACAACATTGAGACAATAATACTTAATGGAAAAATACTAAATTCGTAAATTAGCCCTCACAAAATTAAAACATGAAAAAACAGTTTCTTTTTGTTCTCGTAATCATATTCACATTTATTTTCAGTGCATCGGCACAAAAAAAAGAACAAACCGGTGATGGGATAGAAACCTATTACACAAATGCCGAAGAATTTTATAAGAATGAAAGTTATTTAGATGCTCTACCCCTTTATTTAGCTCTTGCCGAAAAATACCCTAAAGTAATAGAATATAAACTTAAAGCAGGGATTTGCTATTTATATAAAACCGATGAAACTGAAAAATCTATCGAGTTACTTGAGGAAGTGAAGCAAAAGAAAGCATCTACCCCTAACATAAATTATTACCTAGGTAGAGCGTATTGCCTAAACTATAAATTTGATGAAGGTATTCGCTTTTTTACAGAAGCCTTAAATAATAAAAAAACGGATGATCTCTTAAAAAAAGAAATTCCGTTACGCATTACACAAGCCAATAATGCCAAAGAATTTACAGCTTCGCCAATAGTGGTTACCATTTCTAATTTAGGAAGCCCTGTCAATTCAAAAGGGCACGAATATAGCCCCATAATAACCTCCGACCAAAAAACCATGTTCTTTACCTACCGTGGAGAAAAAAGCATTGGCGGATTACAAGATGAATTTTTCAGGCCCAGTAAAACCGGAAAATATTTCGAAGATATTTATATGAGCCATGTTGAAAATGAAGCATGGATAGAACCCGTATCACTTTCTATAAACACTAAACACCACGAAGCCACCGTATCTGTTACCCCCGATGGGCAAACCCTTTTGTACTACATAGATTCCGACAATCATTGGGGCGATATTTTTTCAACAACGTTGGAAGGCGAAACATGGACGTATCCGGAACGTATGGCTTTTAACTCCGAAGAATGGGAAGGCAGTGCCACCTACAGCCCCGACCGTAGTACGATTTATTTTTCTAGCGAACGCGGTGGAGGATTAGGAGGAAAAGATATTTGGAAAACAAGCCTCGATGAAAACGGCTTTTGGCAAGAACCCGTAAACCTTGGTCCTGCCATTAATTCTAAATACGATGAAGATGGTTGTTTTTTGCATCCTGATGGAAGAACCCTTTTTTTTAGTTCAAACGGAGAAAAATCTATGGGGGGATACGATATTTTTGAAACCAAACTTTCGCCCGAAGGAATTTGGACCACCCCTCGTAATTTAGGTTATCCGGTAAATACTACAGGTGATGACGTTTATTTTGTGGTTTCGGGCGATGGCGAAAAAGGATATTATTCTTCAGCTCGGAAAGATGGAATGGGCGGACAAGATATTTATGCACTCAACGTAAAAAATATTGTTACGCCAGAAGTGGTGGTTTTAGTAAAAGGCGTTGTAACTCTCGATGATAGTATTGTTCCATGCAAAATTCGTGTAAAAACAGCTAATTCAGAATTTATTTTTGCTAATCTTAGTAATAACGTTAAAACAGGAGAATATAAAGTAAATCTACCCGTTGGACTGTATTACATCATCATGTATGAAGTAGAAGGAATGCCCACTCATATTGAAACCATAGACCTAAGTACTACCACCGAGTATCAGGAAATAGTAAAAGATATTAAACTAAGAAGTAAAACCATAACCATTTCCGGTAATGTGTACTACAAAGAAAATCCCTTGGTAGCCGCAAACAATATTATGATTATGCTTTATAACAACGATAGTGTGCTGATTGCA
Source organism: Flavobacteriales bacterium (assembly GCA_905339165.1). Taxonomy (GTDB): domain Bacteria; phylum Bacteroidota; class Bacteroidia; order Flavobacteriales_E; family Vicingaceae; genus BCD5. The sequence goes on along the minus strand of CAJPFH010000026.1, from coordinate 111,731 downwards.
AAAAAACGTACCAATGAAAATGGATTCTTCGAATTTACATACTTGAACCCGGAAAAAAAATATCTTATTGAAATAGATGAAAACGACCCTTTTCTTAAAATAGACAGCAATATGTTTCTTTCCGGCAAAGTATTGTTAAACGGCCTGCCTGCCAGTAATATTTTTATTAGCGAAACCATAACTGAACAAGATGGCTCCTTCCGACTTCGGTTGTTTAAAAACCACCACCTTAAAAAATTATTGGCTGATAATAAACAACTTCCTTTAATAAAAGAAAACGACAAATCTGATTTGAATTTTATGGAAAAATTTGCTGAACGATATGGTGATAAATCGGCTGCAGGTTTGGTTTATAAAGTACAAATTGCTGCTTATAAATTCGCTCAGAATTTCGATTATTCTTTAGCAAATAAGGTAGGTAAAATAGACAAACAGATATTGGAAGATGGCATAACCCGCTTTACAGTAGGTTCTCTGCAAACTTTTAATGAGGCAAATGCTCTTAAAAAGAAAATGATTCAGCAAGGTATAACAGACGCTTTTATACTGGTTTTTGTAAATAACAAACGTACCTATTTGGAAGAACTGGAAAATTTAAAAGTTTTTGAATAGTTTTCTTTAGCCGTTCATCGAAGCCAAAAACTCGTAATTATCTTTTGTTTTCGACATTCTATCCAGCAAAAATTCCATCGCTTCCACAGGATTCATATCAGCAATGTAATTTCTGAGTATCCACATTTTTTGAACCACCTCTTTGGATAACAATAAATCTTCTCTGCGAGTGCTTGAGGCAATAATGTCAATAGCCGGGTAAATTCTACGATTTGAAAGTTTACGTTCTAATTGTAATTCCATATTACCGGTACCTTTAAATTCTTCAAAAATTACCTCATCCATTTTTGAACCGGTTTCTGTTAATGCGGTAGAAAGGATTGTTAAAGAACCTCCGTTTTCAATTTTTCTGGCCGAACCAAAAAAACGTTTCGGCTTATGCAGCGCATTCGCATCTACACCGCCCGATAGAACTTTTCCGGAAGCAGGTTGCACGGTATTATAGGCCCTTGCCAAACGAGTAATAGAATCTAATAAAATTACCACATCGTGCCCGCACTCTACCATACGCTTTGCTTTCTCTAAAACAATATTAGCTAGCTTAACATGTTTTTCGGCAGGCTCATCAAACGTAGAAGCTACCACTTCGGCTCTTACGCTTCGAGCCATATCGGTTACCTCTTCAGGACGTTCATCTACCAAAAGAATAATTAAATAACATTCAGGGTGATTGTACGCTATTGCATTGGCCACTTCTTTAAGCAAAGTAGTTTTTCCTGTTTTGGGCTGAGATACGATTAAACCTCTTTGTCCTTTCCCTATAGGAGTAAATAAATCCATAACCCTCATAGAAAGGCTAGATTGCGGATGACCTGTTAAATTAAATTTTTCGTTAGGGAACAAAGGAGTTAAAAAGTCAAAGGGCACTCTGTCTCTAACATAATCGGGATTTCTATTATTAATTTTATCTATCTTAATAAGTGGAAAATATTTTTCACCTTCACGGGGTGGGCGTACGGAGCCTCTAATACTATCTCCTGTTTTCAATCCAAATAATTTAATTTGCGACTGCGAAATGTACACGTCATCGGGTGAATTCATGTAATTATAATCTGAAGATCTTAAAAAGCCATATCCATCCGGCATAATTTCCAAAACGCCTTCGGTTATTACTATGCCATCAAAATTATATTCAACCCTAGGCTTTCTTTCAAAAGGTTTATTTATTTCAGGTTTATCGGCCGAAGGGGAAAATACTATTGCTTCCTCTTTTTTAATAGGGAATTCCGTTTCGGAAATAGGCAAAACTGGTAATGTTGAAGGATTTAAAAAAATTTCATCAACCTCCGACTCTTCCTTATTCTCTTCTGTATAATCTTGGATTAACTCTTCCGAAGTGTTAACCGGATGATTCGGTAATAGTGAGTCGGACGGAAAACTTTCTTGTGTTTCAGAAAACGCTGAAACAGCGTCTGGAATATTATCTGTTTCGCTGGAATTTTCTGTATGACTAAAAATATCGCGTTTTTCTGTAGTATCTGTTTTTTTATTTTTTCCGGCATTTTCTTTTTTTGCCACTTTAGGATCGTACGACACTTTCTCTATTTTTTTATCAACCCGTTTTCTTTTAGGCTTACCATCAAATTCTTCTGAAGAAGAGTTTTCTTCTGAAACAAGAGTTTTTTCTTGTAAAAGCCTTTCTATGAGATGAACTCTATCTAATTCAGTACAATTCTCTATACCTTTTGTTTTGGCAATTTCAACTAACTCTTCAAACGATAATTTATCAAACTCAGAAGCCTTATTCATACATGGATTTTTAAAATAATTAAACTATAATTGTTGTAAAAAGATAGGGTAAAAGATTTGTTTTCGAAAGAAGTTGCACAGACCGATGTACAACTAAACGTACTGCAATAGTACTATAATTTATTTTGAAAATACGTTTTTTGCTTTTTTTTTGTTTTTTCTTCAGATAACTTCATATTTTTAAACCCTAATAATCTTTTAATTTTGAAATCTATGCTTGTATTGTCTTACTTAAGAACAGCAATTGTTCTTTTTATTATACCCCTTCATATCCACTGTAAAAATTCTAAAACAATGAATGTAAAAGAAAATACAAGCATTACAGAAAAACCCTCAACGAATGTAACTGAGGAGGTAGAGAGTCCTAAATATCCCCTGTTTATATCGTTTTATAGTATAGGGGAAGGAATAAATACAGAAGCATTAGAAAAATTTGAATCATTCTTAACTGATTTTTTGATGAAAAACAAACTAAATAATATAGGTGAGGAAAAAATATACTGGGGAAGAGAGGGTGAAATTGATTATTGTATAAGTTTTACGAACGTAAATCAATCCATTATTTCAGATTTTATCAACCAAACAAAAAAGTTATTATCTAACTATCAGCATGTTACTATTAAAGAAGAAAACGAATGTGTTCATAAAAGGTAGTATTTTATTTTCAGTGTTTTTTTTTAAAATTCCTAACTTTGAAGCCTAAATAAGTTGATTTGTGTTACTACAACATGAAACCAATGTTTTGTTAAACAAAAAAAACGATTATGAACGAATTCGGCATTAAATCAAAAAAAGCAAACTTAGAAAAATATGGATTAGGCAATGTGGCTGCCGCCTACTGGAACTTAAGCCCATCTGAATTGATAGAAGACACTATAATACGAGGAGAAGGTGTTCTCTCAAGTACAGGTGCACTGGCTATCGATACAGGAGAATTTACGGGACGTTCGCCAAAAGATAAATTTATTGTTAAAGATGAGTTAACAAAGGATAGTGTTTGGTGGGGAGATGTAAACATACCCTTTGAACCAGAAAAATTTGACGCATTATATCATCGCGTTACAGCATATCTTTCCGGCAAAGAAGTTTACGTGAGAGATTCTTATGTATGTGCAGACTCTCAATATAGACTTAATGTAAGAACCATAAACGAAACCCCCTGGGGAAACTTGTTTGCATACAACATGTTCTTGAGACCCGATAAAAGTGAAATTGAAAATTTTGAAACCGATTGGTTGATTGTTGCTGCCCCAGGATTTAAAGCAGATCCAAAAATAGATGGAACAAGGCAACACAATTTTGCTATACTAAATTTTACAAAAAAAATAATTTTAATCGGTGGTTCTGGTTACACCGGAGAAATAAAAAAAGGAATTTTTTCCGTTCTAAACTTTATTCTTCCTCACCAAAAAAATGTATTATCAATGCACTGTTCGGCCAATATTGGTAATAATAACGATACGGCTGTGTTTTTTGGACTCTCGGGTACAGGAAAAACAACCTTATCATCAGATCCCAATCGTAAGTTAATTGGAGACGATGAACATGGTTGGTCTGACAAATCTGTATTTAACTTTGAAGGGGGCTGCTATGCTAAATGTATTGATTTATCAAGAGAAAAAGAGCCTCAAATTTTTGACGCCATTAAATTTGGTGCACTTTTGGAAAATATTAATTTCATAGAAGGTACAACCGAAGTAGATTATGCTGATAAAACTAAAACCGAGAATACTCGGGTAAGTTATCCTATTTATCACGTAGAAAACATAGCCAATCCTTCAGTTGGAAATATTCCTACCCATATTTTTTTCTTAACTGCTGATGCATTCGGGGTGCTGCCTCCAATATCCAAGCTAACCAAGGGGCAAGCTATGTATCAATTTATTTCCGGTTATACTGCCAAGGTAGCCGGTACAGAAGCAGGGGTTACAGAGCCTCAAACTACTTTTTCAGCCTGCTTTGGAGCTCCTTTTTTACCCCTACATCCCACCAAATATGCCGAAATGTTGGGCGAGAAATTAGAAAAAAATAATGTGAGTGTTTGGATGATTAATACAGGATGGTCTGGTGGAGCTTACGGAACCGGATCGAGAATTAAACTAAGCTACACTCGGGCTATGATTACTGCTGCTATGAATGGAGAGTTAAATCAGGTAGATTATGAATCGCATTCCGTTTTCGGTTTACAAATGCCAAAAACTTGCCCAAATGTACCTTCTGAAATTTTAAACCCAAGAAACACGTGGAGTGATAAGGCTTTATACGATGCTAAGGCATCTGATTTAGCTGAGAAATTTATTAAGAATTTCGAGAAATACACGCAATTTGCAAACGAAGAAATACGGGCTGCAGCTCCCAAAGTGGGAGTAAGTGCATAATTTTTGGTACATTTATTGCTCATTCAAAAAAAACTAAATCAAAAAATATGAAAAAAAGTATTATTAAAACGGTAAGTTTCTTCCTTCTTGCTTTTCTCTCTTTTTCTGTTACAGCTCAGGTAAACAATGTAAAAGAAAGTAAAGAAAATGTAAAAACAGGTGTGAAGGAAGTGAAAACAGAAACAAAAGACACTAAATCTGATGTAAAAACAAATGTAAAAGATGCAAGTAATGATGCAAAATCAAACACAAAATCTGTAAAAGAAGAAGTAAAATCAGATACCAAGGAGGTTAATTCCGATGCAAAAGAAATTAAAAACGAAGTAAAAGAAGCTCCGGCCGAAATAAAAAATGAGGCAGCTCCTGCAAAACCCAAAAAGAACGGTTTAAACTTAGATTTGGGGTCACCAACTCAACCTGCAGGTTTAGCTCCCAGCGGTGGCAAAGGAGGAAGTAATCAACGCGTGATAAACGAAGAAGGGATAAAAGCAAGCCCCTCACCTACTGTTAAACCTAAATAGAACTTTCTAAATAAACAAGAAAGGGAACAATACATTGTTCCCTTTCTTGTTTTCTACCCTATGCACTATTTTTTTCACCCCAATTTGTCGGAAAACATTTTTTCTCTGAGTAAAGACGAGAGTAAACACATTGCCATCTTAAGAAAACTACCTAAAGATGAGGTATATGTTACAGACGGCAAAGGAAAACTTGTGAGAGCTGTTATTCTTTCTACGACTAAAGGCTGTACCGAACTCAACATATTGGAAGAAGTAATCCATACCCCTCCCAACAACCGACTGCACATAGCCATAGCACCCACAAAAAATATTGAAAGAATTGAATGGTTTGTAGAAAAGAGTTGTGAAATAGGAATACATAAAATATCTTTTATACTTTGCAAACATTCCGAAAGAAAAAAAATAAATATGGAACGTATTGAAAAGATTATAATCTCCGCATGTAAACAATCTCATAAAACTATATTCCCATTACTAAGTCCATTAACTGAATTTAAAACATTCGTAACTCAAAGTACAGAAAAACACAAATTTATAGCCCACTGCTACTCCAAACCATTACCTCACCTAAAAGCAACAATAACTCTCGAAGAAAATCTGATTTTAATTGGTCCGGAAGGAGATTTTTCAACGGATGAAATACATCTTGCTTCTCAATTAAACTATACTTCTGTTAGTTTAGGCTCTGAGCGATTAAGAACTGAAACAGCCGGATTATATGTCTGCGCAATCTATAATTTATTAAACTAACTTTGTAAAAAAAAATATTGTGACACTCATCAAATCAATCTCCGGAATTAGAGGAACCATAGGAGGTAAAGCAGGAGAAGCCTTTACACCTATCGACATTGCCAAGTTTACAGCAGCCTTCGGTTATTGGCTTTTGCAAAAAAATAATCAACAAAAAACAAAGGTAGTAGTTGGTCGAGATGCCAGAATTTCGGGTTCCATAGTAAATCAACTCGTAATAAGTACCCTTCAACTGTTAGGAATAGATGTGGTTGATTTAGGATTATCAACTACTCCCACTGTAGAAGTGGCCGTTACAGAAGAAAAAGCAAACGGAGGCATAATCATTACCGCCAGCCACAACCCAAAACAATGGAATGCCCTTAAATTGCTGAACCAACAAGGCGAATTTATTTCAGCCAGCGATGGTGCTGAAGTATTGAGAATGGCCGAAAAAGAAGAATTTGAGTTTGCCGAAATTAATTTTCTTGGGAATTACACCGAAAATAATTCTTACTTAGAAAAACACATTCAAAAAATACTCGCTTTACCCCTAGTTAACCCAAAGGCTATTGCTAAAAAAGATTTTACTATTGTAGTAGATGCTGTTAATTCTACCGGGGGCATATATGTTCCAGCCTTACTAAGAGCTTTAGGAGTAAAAAATATAATTGAATTAAACTGTAATCCAAATGGAAATTTTGCTCATAATCCGGAGCCTCTTCCTGAGAATCTGATAGAAATTTCTAAAGCCGTGGCAAAACAGAATGCTCACCTTGGTATTGTTGTAGATCCAGACGTAGACCGATTAGCCATTGTTTGCGAAGATGGAGAAATGTTTGGAGAAGAATACACGTTGGTAGCCGTAGCCGATTATGTTTTACAACACACTCCAGGTAATACCGTTTCCAATTTATCTTCAACAAAGGCTCTCCGGGATATTACAGAAAAAGCAGGGCAAAGATACAATGTATCGGCTGTAGGCGAAGTGAATGTAGTAGAGAAAATGAAAGAAACTAATGCCGTAATTGGTGGCGAAGGAAACGGAGGAGTTATATACCCAGAACTACACTATGGTCGTGATGCGATGGTAGGCATAGCCTTATTTTTATCTCATCTGGCAACATTCAGTGATGGCCATTGTACGAAATGTTGTTCCTCTTTAAGAGCTAAGTATCCGAACTATTACATTTCTAAAAATAAAATTGAATTAACCGATGGAATGAATGTAACCAACATACTCCACAAAATAAAAGAAAAATACTCCAAACAACCCGTAAATACTATAGATGGCGTAAAAATTGAATTTGATAACGAATGGATACACCTCAGAACATCAAACACTGAACCCATAATACGTATTTATGCCGAAAGTACCAGTATGGCTACGGCTAATAATTTGGCCGATAAAATAATAACCGATATTAAAGAAATTATTCGTTTAAACTCCAATACATAGCCCTATAATAATGTTTCATATATTTTTATTTCTTAATAAATAAAAAGCATATTTTCGCGGCATCAATGAGAGTTTATTTAGATAACGCAGCAACCACCCCACTTGCCCCTGAAGTAATACAAGCAATGCTTCCCGTAATGGAAAACATCTACGGCAACCCATCATCGGTTCATTTACATGGAAGACAGGCTAGAGCCTTAATTGAAAAATCAAGAAAACAAATAGCCTCATTGATTCATGCTCACCCTTCTGAAATATTTTTTACTTCGGGAGGTACCGAAGCTGATAACTTAGTATTCCGATCTGCAATTAAAAATTTAGGAATAAGAACCATCATTACATCTCCTATAGAACACCATGCCGTTTCTCACACAGCCGAAGAAATAGCAAAAGAACTTAACCTTTCAATTAAGTGGCTAAATGTAAACTCTCTCGGGCAAATTGACTTAGTCCAACTAGAAGAACTTCTGAAAACAAACACCCTTTGCTTAGTTTCTCTGATGCATGCCAACAACGAAATAGGTACCCTTTTGCCTCTAAAAAAAGTTTCGGAATTATGTCAAAAGTATAATGCCTTTTTTCACTCAGACACAGTGCAAACCATGGGGCATTATGCATTTGATATGAAGGCAATAAAAATACATTTTTTGGCATGCTCAGCACACAAATTTCACGGACCCAAGGGGGTTGGATTTATTTATATTAACTCCGATTTAAAAATTAATCCACAAATTACAGGTGGAGCCCAAGAAAGAAATATGCGTGCCGGTACAGAAAACATATACGGAATTGTAGGAATGGCAAAAGCCTTTGAAATAGCATACCAATGTTTATCCGAACATCAGAAATATATTGGTGGTTTAAAAAAATATATGATAGAAGAACTTGAAAAAAATATACCCGGAGTAGAGTTTAATGGCGATGCAAAAGGGTCTTCTATATATACCGTTCTAAGCGTACGTTTCCCGAGCAGCGAGATAAACGAAATGTTCTTATATAAACTCGATATAGAGGGGATTTCGGCTTCCGGAGGTAGTGCTTGTTCATCTGGGAGCAATGTGGAATCGCATGTTATTCGTGCAATTCACAATGATTCTAAACGCCCCTCCATTCGTTTCTCATTTAGCAGGTATAATACAAAGGAGGAAATTGATTACACAGTAAACAAAATCAAAGAATTTTATTCCATTCAATGAAAATTACATTTCTTGGCACAGGCACATCACAAGGAGTTCCCGTAATAGCCTGTAACTGTAAAGTGTGTAAATCAACCGATCCAAGAAATAAGCGTACCCGCACCTCTATAAAAATAGAAATTAAAGACAAAACTTTTGTAATAGATACAGGGCCAGATTTTCGCTATCAAATGCTTAAAAGTAACACTCAAAAATTAGATGCTGTACTATTTACACACGAACACAAAGACCATATTGCCGGCTTAGATGATGTAAGAGCATTTAATTACCAAACCGGGCTTCCAATGGATATCTATGCCACACAAAGGGTACAAGACGCTATAAAAAGAGATTTTTATTATGTATTTTCGGGTGAAGGTTACCCCGGAATTCCGGAGCTAAAGTTACACACCATATCTAATCAGCCATTTTCAATAGACGGGATTCATTTTACACCTATTGAAGTATTGCATTATAAACTTCCTGTATTAGGTTTTAGGTTTGAAGATGTAACGTATATTACCGATGCAAAAAAAATTCCTAACAATGAGATAGAAAAAATAAAAGGAAGTAGAATTTTAATACTCAATGCACTTCGAAAAGAAAAACACATCTCTCACCTTACCCTTTCCGAAGCTTTAGAGTTAGCCGAAGAAATAAAACCGGAAAAGACCTATTTAACACATATTAGTCATTTAATGGGTATGCATAACGAAGTAGAAAATGAACTTCCGGAAAATATTTTTCTTTCGTTTGACAACTTAGAAATAGAAACTTAATAAAAAAAGCCCTTTTAAAGGGCTTTTTTTATTAAGTTTCTATTTGAAGAATTATTCCTCATTGATTTGAATCATTTTAAAGGGAACACTGATAATTGCCTGATAATCCTCTCCTGCCTCAAGCATATCCTCATCATCTTCCTCGTAATGCCAATTTATTATCACATTACTTCCGTTTGAATTTAACACCTCTAATCTTTTAAAAATGTCTAAAATACACTTAGAAGAACTCGTATTGAAATATTCTAATTGTACATCAACCTTCGTGTTACTTAATGGCTTAGAGGTATATGCCTCAAGCATATCTACTAAAGGCTTATAAAATTCAATTGAGTTTTCAGGGATAGACCTTCCTCTAATTAACAACTCACCTTTAACTACATCAAATTTGATTGTTGGTGTTTTGGGTGTTCCTTCAATGTTTAAGTGTTCCATAATTTATTTCCTATCTATGAGTTATACCGAAATTACTGAGCTATATTTATGTTTAAACTAAAAAAAGAATGTTTTGAATCTACCGGATGAAATTGAAATTCTAAAGGCTTTCCTGATTTTCTAGCTATATCAATCATTCCTAGACCTCCCCCGCCTTTTTCAGACATCTCGCCATTATTTAATACTTCTTTATAATATTCTTTCAGTTCATCTTTACTCATTGCATTTATTTTTTCTAAACGTCCTTTCATCAAGGAAACACTGTCGTTATACATGTAATTTCCAGTAATGATAGAATACTTATCTCCTTCCTTCACTATCATGAAAATGGCTGTTTTGTCTTTTTCTCCGTTGGCAGATGCAATGGGATTTTCATCAATGTGATGATAAAGATTTTGTAAACATTCAACTAAAATATTATATACCTTTTTCTTTATTTTAGGAGATTCTTCCATGGTGTCCATTTTGGATTCCATAATTTGAAGAATGGAGGTTAACAACTCGGAAGTAATATCACCTTTAAAAGAGAGCATGATATTGTTTTTTTCCATTTTGTCGTAAAAGTCAAAAATATCCAAATCCATTAAGTTGTTTCTTATCATTTAAGATCTACTCTACCGTCCAAAGGTATTAATTTGTCTTTATTATGCAACTTTTTATCGAAAAAAAATTACATTTCGAAATCGTAGGTATTTCCGTTTACGGTAATTTTTGCTTTGTTGTCGCATTTTCCATCGCCAAAATCTAATGTTCTTGCAGATTTTCCTTCGGGAGTTAGTTCAATTTTTCCTTTTTGAACCCATTTGCAGTTCATTGCTTTTATTAGAGGAGATGTAATTTTTGATGTAAAGGCTAAGTCTTTTCTATTTACGCCATTTGAATTTCCTGATACTTCAACAATATCGTCTGTTACGTCTGCTTCTGTATCAAAACCTTGTAACCACTTAAAGGTATGAGAAGATGCATATTTTATATTCCATTTTTCGGTTTCACAAATACCATCTACTACGGATACTGTGTATTGTCCAAGAGCATCGTGTTTTACTACTATTTTCCCTTTTAACTTAATGTTACTGTCATAAAACTCATCAAAGGTAATAGTTAAAGTTGATCCCACTTGATTCCAATAATTATCGAGAGAGATTTTTAATTTCCCTTTTCTGAATCGGGCATCGTGAGGATCGGTACAACCTGCACCATAGTCAATGGTAAAGGTAAAAGGAAATGTTCCGAATGTTGAAACATCAGATATTACAGCACAAGATGTTAAAGTATCTGTACCGGCAATACGGTTAACGGAACCTGGTTTAACACCATTATCTGCTATTACAATTCTGTGAGTACTCGGAAAAACCTGAGAGTACATATTATCAGCAATACTGTTATCTACCGCTGTTTGTGTTTCGGTATCTACTTCAGCTTTTTTACATGAAGTGATGCATATTGTAGTTGAAACTAAAACCAAAACGGATAAGTAAATAAGTTTTTTCATAAGGTTAATTTTTTATACGAAAACAAATGTAGTATTTTTTTTAAAATTTTATGCCAATTATTAAAATATCATCCACCTGTTCATAATTCCCTTTCCATTTATTAAAAAGCTCATCTAATTTGCGTTGTTGCCCTTTCATGCTTAAATCTGAAATTTCTAGCAAAACATCTCTAAATCGCTTTACCATGAATTTTTTACCTTCTGCACCTCCAAACTGGTCGGCATAGCCATCCGAAAACATGTAAATTGTTTCTCCTTCGTTCAGTTTCACTGTAACCGATGAGAATGTTTTATCCTCTACCGTTTTAAGTCCACCAATAGGAAATTTATTTCCCTCAATTTTTTCGAGTTTATTTTTTCTGAGAATATAAAGTGGCCTGTAAGCTCCGGAAAACTGCACCTTTCCGTCTAAGGTATCTATTACGCAAAGAGCCACGTCCATTCCGTCTCTTGTTTCTTGTTTGTTACCGCCTTCTTGTTTAAGAGATGTTATAATTGCCTTATTCAACAAATTAAGTATTTCTGCGGCATCGATTACTGCATTTTCTATTACAATCTGGTTAAGTATATTATGCCCAATCATACTCATAAAAGCCCCGGGCACTCCATGTCCTGTACAATCAACTGCGGCAATAATTTTTTTACCACTCTTCTCTGCAAACCAGTAAAAATCTCCGCTTACTATATCTTTAGGTTTATAGAGTATAAAAGATTTAGGAAAATGTTGATAAATCTGTTCTAAAGGGGGTAAAATGGCTTCCTGAATTCTTTTGGCATACTGTATGCTGCTCAGTATATCTCTGTTTTTTTCTGCTAGTTCTCGGGTTCGCTCCTTTACTTTTTGTTCCAGTATTTTTTTCTCTTTTTTAATTTTTTGTGTTCTAAGACGGTTATATACTACTACACTTAGTATAAGGATTAAAATGCAGGTGGCATAAAACAGATTGGTTTTCCAAAACGGTGGAATTATTTTAATATAAATTGCTGTTCCTTCGTTATTCCAAAACCCATCGTTATTGCATGCTCTCACTCTGAACACGTAATTTCCTCCGGGTAAATTACTGTAACTCACAAACCTTCTGTTAGACGGAGGTGACCATTCGTCATCTAATCCTTCTAATTTATAGCTATATAAATTTTTGGAAGGAAATAAATAATCGAGTGCAACAAACTCAAAAGAAAAGAACTTATCCTGATAACTGAGTTCGAGGTGTTTTTTAAAGGCAATGTTTGTATCTAATGCTACTTCTTTTTCAAATATTTTAAACGAGGTAAGATATACTTTGGGTGGATTGGTATTGGTTTTAATTTGTAAAGGGTAAAAAGCATTGTACCCATTCACCCCTCCAATTAGAATTTCCCCATCATTACATTTATAGTATGCCCCTTGGTTAAACTCCTTGTCTTGTATCCCATCTACGGGTAAATAGTTTTTAAAGAGATTTTCATCTTTACCAAGGTTTCGAGGAGAAAACTTAATTAAGCCGTTTCCAGATGTAAGCCACAAATTATCCTCATTATCCTCTATAACAGAAAATATCATATCGCTTGACATTCCATCTTTTTCATAAAATGAAACGACAGATTTAGACTGTGTGTCGTATTTATTTAATCCATTTCCTGATGCTATCCAGAAAAAACCCTTGGAATCTTTATTAATCGAGTAAATTGTGTTATTACTCAGTTCTCCCTCTTTACCTTTAGATTGAATTTTTTCGGTAACCACTCTTTTGTGAATATCGAAGATATTTACCCCATTGTTGGTTCCTATCCAAAGTGTGTTTTTTAAGCTATCATAATATATACAATTTATAGAGTTTGATGTTAATCCATCTAGCGTAGTGTAATTTATAAACTTTTGCTCGTTCTTGTTGTAAACACTTAATCCGTCTAGAGTTGCTATCCAAATGTTATTATAATTGTCTTCTTCTATATCTAATATGGTATTCCCCATAATACTTGTATTATTTATTGGGTTTTCTGTATTGAAGGGTTTAGAGAATTCTTCGGTTTCAGGGTTATAAAAGTTTATTCCTCCTCCCCATGAACCTATCCATATCAATCCTTCTCTATCTACATGTAGGCTTAAAATACGGTCGTGTATTTTATTTTCATTGAGTCTGTAATTTTTTATTACCTTTTTGTTTTTATCGCAAACGCTTATTCCATCAAGTGTTGCTATCCAAATATTTTCTTCTGAATCTTCGCAAAATGCCATTACTTCATTGCCAACCAAGGGTAATGAGTCTCTGTTATTTTTAGTATAGTGCTTAAATTGGTTGCTAAGTTTTTTATATACGTTAATTCCCATTCCATCTGTACCAATCCAGTTAATATTATTTTTACCTATTAAAACAAAACGGATTCTGTTATTGGATAAAGAATAAGGATTATCTTCTTCGTGGTAGTAATGGGTAAATTCTTTGGTTGCAAAATCGTAAATAAATAGTCCGTCCATAGAGGCTATCCATAACCTATCGTCCTCACTTTGGTTAATATGATAAATCCCAACGGCTTTTCCGCTTCCCGGATCTACGAATTCATTGAATTTACGCGATTTAATATTAAACTGCTGTAAACCGGCACCTCCAGTGCCTACCCATAAATTACCAAATTTATCTTGAAACAGTGAGCGAATAAAAACGGACTCTTCTTTTAAAAGATTTCCGGAAGGCAGCACATCTAAATATTGTATAAACTTTTTGGTTTCTTTTTGGAAAAGATGTAAGCCTCCTCCGAATGTACCTACCCACACGTTGTTTTCTATATCTATTAAAACACTAAAAACTCTGTTGTTTTTTAAGCCATTACTGCCTTCTGTATAATGTTCTGTTTTTTTTGATGTATGATTATATATATATAATCCACTTTCTGTTCCTAGATATAAATTACCACTCTTATCTTCGGTAATGCACTTTATGATTCCGCTAGTCAGCACATCGTTATCTGATTTAGAGGCAAAACGAAAAAACTTATTGGTTATAGGATTATAATAATTTAAACCTCCTCCATTTGTACCCACCCATATGAGTCCATTATTTGACTGGTGTAAACACCAAATAAAATTATCGGATAAAGAATTGGTATCATTCGGTATTCGCTTAAATGTTTTAAACTCATATCCATCGTATCGGTATAAGCCATCTTGGGTTCCGGCCCAAATATATCCCATATTATCTTCCAACATAGTGTTGATTACACTTTGCGTACCTTCTACGGAAGTAAAACGCATATCTTGCCCTACAATGAATATAGGCAATAAGAATAAAAGAAATATATTAGTTGTTTTTATCAGAATGATTAAATTAAAAGGTAAAAGTATTAAAAAGTAACTAGTTAGAGAACTTGATTTTATTGTTTTATAATCTTAAAAACTTTACTTTCTACCACTAAGACGTAATATCCATCGTCTAAATCTGAGATGTTGATAGTGTTACCCTGCCTTTTGAATGGCACATGTTTTCCGTCTATACTATAAATTCTAACTTCTGATTGGGGAGTAATATTGGTAAATAGTAAGCCAGAGGTGGGATTAGGAAATACCGACAATGGATTCTTATTATTTTTTATTGCAGATGTTGAGTTGGGTAATACGCAATTACCGGGTAAATAATAATCCATGTATTCCGACCTAGATTGAAACCACCATTTTAGATAATTAATTTCTTCCTTATATGTATTGCCCACAAAGTAATTCCAGTTTACATAAACACCTAATATGGGCCACTGAACAAAATTACGTTGTTGAGCATCGTCTAGGAGTATCGCTACGGAATCTATCCAATTGTTTACGTATGTTGTTTTTAAAATTGTACTTCGCAAAAACTGCCATCGGCATTGTACCTCATTCGCAAAAGAGGTATCCTCTAGCAGTCGTTCCCACCATTCGGGTGGTTCTGTAGAGAACGATGGGCATACATTTGCAAAATTGTATTGCCAACCAGTTGTATCGAATGCACTACAATAATCGGCATTTCCGTACGATAGATTAAAATCCCACATAGGACCGCAGGTTAACTTTCCTCCTTTACTATCATTATCTTTATACATAAAACTACTAGAACGATAACCATCAACTGTTCTTCCTAATTCCTGCATCAACATAAAATCTATAAAAGAGCCTGTGTTTATAAATGCTCTATAGCCTTGAACTGAGTCTTTAAAATTTGGACCGTACACTGCATTTTCAAAATTGGTAACATAATTTTTTATGTAATTACGCTCATTGGTATTGAGTTCGGCATACTCCGGATCGTGGTATAAAAATTTTAATTTGGTTTGATAAGGTGATGTCCAAGTTGTACTGCTTCCTCCAGTTAGTTTATCTATTTTAATAATATACCCCCCACTAATATTTCCGTTACTATCTAACTTTGCAATGTTTACCCTGTTATAATCTCTTTTAATTTTTTCCATAAGGGAATATACCCCTTTGTACTGGCCGTTAATTACAAGTTCGCAATATACAAACCGAGGTGACCAAGGTTGCATTTTTCTGAATAAATCATACGTAATTTCATTTCTCATTAATGTTTTGTCAGGGTATGCACCATACAATATCCAATCGTTTTCTTTTGGCATGGTTAACAGAGAAACATTTTTTTTATTTCCTGAATTATCTACGGTTTCAAAGCCATAACTCTTTTTAGGGTATTGTTGCGAAGTAGATCCTCGTATTTCTATGGCTATTTTACCGTTGTAATTGTTGTATGGATCAGTAATATTGTTTGTAATGCCCGGGCCATTCCATATAATCCCCATGTCACATATAATTCTAGGTTCATCAACTATTGTTTGATTGTTTGTGTTTATTACCACAATTGGAAGATTTGAACTAGTAAACACTACTTGAGCATTTACCTTTATAAGGCATAATGAAACACTAATTAAAAAGAAATATTTTTTCATTACTTCCAAACTTTGATTGTTAAAAATAATCAAATTATACTTTCAACAAGTTAACTCTCTCAAAATTTTAGCAGCTTTTAAAACTTTTTTTTCTTCTTTTTGGATATTTTCTGAATTCTTTTTTCTTCTTCGAGCAACAACGCTTTCCAATCATGCGATTTTTCTTCAGATAGGTCATTTACAAATTCGTAATCCTTTTTAGAGATTTCTATTCTTAAAATAGGTTTACCCAGATTATTTTCAACCTCGTTTAACACCTCTTTTTCTTCCGAACTGCAAAAAGAAATAGCTTGGCCTTTTTCGGCTCCTCTACCAGTTCTACCCACACGGTGTACATAATTTTCGGCCGTTTCAGGCATATCGTAATTAACCACCAACTCTACGGAAGGGATATCTATTCCGCGGGCAGTAATGTCGGTTGCTACTAAAATTTTTAGTTCGCCATTTCTAAAATTTTCCATTACCTGCTCTCTTTCTGTATGGGTTCTGCTGCTATGTATGGTTTCTGACAAGACCCCTACTCTTTCTAATGCTTTCTTAACACGCTCTGCTCTTACTTTGGTTCTTACAAAAACTAAGATTTTTTTATTTTCGTTACTTCTGATAATGCTTTCTAAGAAAAAACGCTTATCGTCCATTTCTACAAAAGCAACGGAATGTTGAATATTTTTTGCCACCGGATTTTTAGGCGAAATTTGAATACGAATAGGATTGCTTACTAAAGAATTGGCAAGGCTTTTAATTTTTTCGTTTATGGTAGCCGAAAAAAACAATGTTTGTCGTTTTAGTGGTAAATGACGCATTAAATCGCGAATATCTTTTATAAATCCCAAGTCGAGCATATGGTCTGCCTCATCTAACACTAGTATTTCAACTCTTCTTAAAATTAATGCACCCTGACTTACTAAATCGAACATTCTACCCGGGGTGGCTATTAATACATCTACTCCTTCATTTAGCCTTTGTATTTGTGGCTCTTGTTCTACCCCACCATGAATACAAAAGGTATTTATTCGAGTATGTTTCCCTACCTCGTTAAAAACACCTTCTATTTGCAAAGCCAATTCGTGTGTGGGAGCTAATACCAAACATTTTACACCATCGGTACGGCCTTTTATTTTTCGTTCTTGAAGTAGGTGCAATATGGGTATTACAAAAGCTGCCGTTTTTCCCGTACCTGTTTGAGCTATTGCAAGTACATCTTCTCCCTTTAGTATAGCAGGTATCGATTTATACTGAATGTCGGTAGGCTTTTTAAAGCCTAACTTGGAAATGCTTTTTTTTATACCCTCAAAAATAGGGTATTGCTCAAATTTCATTTTTTTGAGTACAATTTACAAAAGTGGATAATTAGCTGCTTGATACTATGAGATGACTTTTACACTTAATGCTACAGGCCCTTTTGCTCCCATACCGTTTAGAAAGGAAACTTTACTTTTTTCGGTAATCTCTCCTTGAACATCGTTTATATGAACAAAGATACTTTGCTGTGATTGCAAATCTTTTATGAATCCGTATCCTTTTTCATGGTTAAAAAAAGTAACGACTCCATTTCGTAAATCTTCTATCTCATCTTCTGCACTTCTTCTACTTACGCTCACAGCAATTGTATCGGGATTAATTTCTATTTTTTTTCTGTTCGGATCGGGTGGGGTATCGGTAATATTACCAAATTCATCAACGTATGCAATCATACTATCTAAACCTC
Organism: Flavobacteriales bacterium; assembly: GCA_905339165.1. Taxonomy (GTDB): domain Bacteria; phylum Bacteroidota; class Bacteroidia; order Flavobacteriales_E; family Vicingaceae; genus BCD5. Next base: position 93,786 of record CAJPFH010000026.1, on the reverse strand, counting down.
CGGAATTGCTTGCTTTACGTTGTTCTTTACGTTGTGCTTTCTCGTCTTTCTTTTTTTGCTTTTGCTTTTCCATTTCTTTTTTCTTGAAAGACTGCTGTGATTTTGCCATAAATAATTAAATTGTTTTTAGATGTCGTTTATAAAATATATTGATTCGAAAGATGAGAAAACTTCAAAATAGATATTCTTTCTAAAGCTACATAACAAATAACTCTGTTGCTAATAGAAGAGGGCTGGGTAAGTGTATAAGATTGTATGTCCTTGTATTTTAATTTCTGTTTACAGCAGAATATGTTTGCTGCGAAGTTACAATAATTATTTCGGTGATATTCTTTCTCCCTTTTAAAAAGGAAAAAGTAATGGAATAAATACCGTAGCAATAATCCAAAACAAAATGTTTAATACCGTACCCACTTTAATAAAATCTGCAAACTTGTAGCCTCCTGCACTATATACCATGGTGTTGGTTTGATAGCCAACCGGTGTCATAAAACTAGCCGAAGCAGCAAATGTAATGGCCATTAAAAATGGCATAGGACTTAAATTTAAGTTGTGTGCGGTAGCTATGGCAATGGGAGCCAGTAGAGCGGCCGTGGCATTGTTCGACATTATTTCAGTTAATAAAGAGGTTACCAAATACAAACCCGAAACAATGGCTATGGGGCCAAATTGCCCTAAATGATTTACCAAATTTTGGGCAATGACTTGGTCTAAGCCTGTATTTTTCATAGCTACTCCTAAACTTAAAGAGCCTACTATTAAAAAAATTATTTTCCAGTTTATGGCTTCGTACATTTCTTTCATGGATATACATTTTAGTAATACCAATAACACGACCCCGCTTATGGCTCCAGCCATAATGTCAAACACTTCAAAGGTTGCCAATACTATTATTCCCAAAATAACACTTAATACCAAGTAGAAGTTTTTTTGATTAAAATCCTGTATGGTATTTTCAGAAATAAGAACAAAAGGATTATCTTGTTCGGTTTCTTGTTTCTTTAATTCTTTGATGTAGTGATTTTTTACTTCGGCTAAAATGACATCGCCAGACTTTAATTTTACACCATATAAATCCTCATGTACCACTTCTTCGCGATGCCTTATGGCTAGGGGTATGGCTCTAAATCTTCTTCTAAAATCGACTTCTTTCAGGGTTTTTCCGTCAAATTCAGAATTAGAAGATATTACTAACTCTATTAAAGAGGAGTTTTTACCTTTTAAATCATCGTCTCCAATTTTTATAGGTGAAACGAGCATTATTTTTGCCCTGTCCTTAAGCGATTTTATTTTTTCTACGTTACAGCGAATCTTTAATACATCATGAGCTTGCAAAATAAAATCACCAGCCGGTAAATGAAAACAGTCGACTCCCCTTCTCACTTCAATAATATCCATCTCTAATTCTTTTACAAGGGCAGATTGCATAATAGATTTCCCAATCGAATCAGAGTTTTCAAGTAATTCTATTTGGGTTAAATAATCCCACATTCCAAATTTCGATTTCAAATCCGGCTCTTCTTTTCGGTTTGGTAATATGTTAATTCCCATAAAAACCATGTACATTATTCCGAACACTAAGAAAATAAGACCTAAAAGCGTCATATCAAACATTGCAAATGCTTTTTCTCCTTCTTTTTCGGCAATACCACTCACTAATATATTGGTTGAAGTGCCAATGAGGGTACAAGTTCCTCCAAAAATGGAAGCAAAAGAAAGGGGAATAAGCATTTTTGATGGGTTTTGACCCGATGCATTGGCTATTTGTATGATTACGGGAATAAAAATAGCTACTACCGGAGTGTTATTAATGAATGCGGAAATAAAAGCTATCAGCAGCATCATTAAAACCATTCCCATTGTAAAATTATGCCTGAACAAATTAGATAAACGAAAAGCTAAATACTGTAATGCTCCGGTTTTTAAAAGTGCGGCACTTAACACAAACATAAAAGCTACGGTAATAGTAGCTTTGTTGCTAAAACCCTCTATCCCTTGTTCAGGCGTAATTACTCCAAAAACAATTAAAGCTACTATTATGAGCAAGGCCACCAAATCGATAGAAATTACTTCGGTGGCAAACAGTATTATGGCAGTACAAATAATACAAATGGTAATAATTGCTTCGAAAGGCATGGCTATAAATAAAAACTTTAATTTAATTCAATTGAGTAACAAAAAAACAGTGTCTTTTTTTTAATGTGCAAGTTTAAACAATATAATATTTAACAAGTTAATTAGGAATACCTATGTTCGGCTCTAACTGCCAAGAACAATAATGATGGTAATTATAATAAAATATTTGTGCTGAATCATTTGTTACTTCTATACACATCAAATTGGCCTCATCATTTGTTTTTGCTAATGTAGTAGTTTGTAACATGTTCATTTGGTTAAATGTTAAATTGGGCAAAACAGAAATTACATACTTTCCGGGTTCTACCTTAATACGATTTCCAAAACCTACAAAAACAGGCTTGGTATTACCAGAATCTATTGCATATAGATAAATACACATATCTGTGGCAATAGGCGTATTTAACCATACTATTCTTTCGTTACTTTGAGAAGCTCCTCCGCAGTATGAGTAACTTATGCTGCACTGAATGTTTATTTCTACTTGCGAAAACGACTTTGTTGGAAAAAAGAGGCCGATAATAACGCCTGTAATTAAAAGTATTTTGTGATGAGGCAGCATGTTTTGATGGTATGTTTTAGTCCTAAAGATGCCAAAAGTTTACGAATTTCATAATTTCTATCTCATAAGCGAACGCTTGAGAGTAAAAACAAAAGATTTATAAATAGATATATTCTAATCTCTCGTACTTCCACGAGAATACAAAAAAAGTGAACCGGACTTTTTTTCCTTTAAAAAAATCGACAAATTCGGAAATATGCATTGCAAAAAAACAATCGTTATTGTACAAAGATGATTGCTTTTCTGCCTAAGCTAAGCGGAGAGAGGGGGATTCGAACCCCCGGTAAGGTTTCCCCTACGACAGTTTAGCAAACTGTTGGTTTAAGCCACTCACCCATCTCTCCATAAATGCTGTTTTTTTTAACAGGGCACAAATGTAACAATCCGATTTATATTAAAAAAAATAATTTCCATTATAAATACGGGCATTTTTTATTTTATCATTTAAAAAATATCTTTCATCTAATTTTATGCTTTATTTTATCTGCGAATGTTATATTTGCACCTCTTATAAAAAAGTAGATTCTTAACACAAAATAAATCTCTATGTTTATCAGGCAGATAAAGTTTTATTCGTTTCTTGTTGTTATCTCATTCATTGCTGCTTCGTGCGGAGGAAATAAGAAAAAAAACAACGGAAATCCCATTGTTATTGTACACGAATTATCCGATGCTCAAATGCTAAACCCCGTAAACTATAGCGATGCAGCAGCCGGATATATTATTACTAATATTTATCAAAACTTGTTAGGAATAGATTTTAAAACTCTTGAACTAGTACCCATTTTAGCCGAAAGCCGCCCCGAAATTACCACCAGCCCAGACAGCCAGCTATTTATTACCTACAGAATACGCGAACAAGCCCGTTGGGATGATGGTTCTCCGATAACTGCCAAGGATATTGAATTTTCGTTGAAAGTAATAAAAAATCCAAGAGTAGATAATCTCAATAATAAACCCTATTTCGAGTTTATTACTGATATGAAGTTTTATGATGACGATCCCAAAAAATTTACCTTTGTTTGCAAAGGAGTATACATCCTTTCGGAGGTAATGAGCGGGGATATTCCTGCCTTACCCGAAGCCATATACGACCCCAAAGGCATAATGAAACAATTTACCATAAGACAGCTTTCTGAACTTCAGTCGGATTTAGCCGAAAATGAAAGGATTATTGAATTTGCCAACGATTTTAATTCCGAAAAATACCAAAGAGATAAAGCATTTATTCAAGGCTCCGGAGCTTACCTGCTCGAAGAATGGGCTACCGGGCAAAAAATTGTATTGAAAAGAAAAGACAACTGGTGGGGTGATGAACTAAAAGGAACCAATGTTTATTTCGATGCCAATGCTCCCAAAATCATTTACCAAACCATAAACGATCAAACTACTGCCTTGGTTGCCTTAAAAGCGGGTAACATCGATGTAATGAGGGGTATTAAACCCAAAGATTTTTCCGAACTTCCTAAATCCTCTAAATACAGCGAAAACTTTAACTCGCACACCCCGGCACAACTTGCCTACACCTACCTAGGCATCAATGTGCGTAATCCCAAACTAAACGATAAAAAAACTAGACAAGCCCTTGCCCACATCGTAGATGTAGATAAAATTATAAATGTGGTAAATTACGGTTATGGCGAAAAAGCAGCAGGACCCGTACACCCCTCTAAAAAAGATGAATACAACCCCAACCTGAAACCTTACGAATACAACATAGATAAAGCCAAACAACTCCTTACAGAATCGGGCTGGACAGATTCGGACGGAGATGGTATTTTAGACAAATCTATTGATGGAAAAAAAGTTCCGTTTACCATTGAACTCATTTATAACTCCGGAAACGATGTTCGAAAAGCCATTTGCTTGTTGTTTCAGGAAGAAGCCAGAAAAGCCGGAATAAAGGTAGATGTGATTACTCAAGAATGGTCCATTTTCTTAGATAAGACCAAACAACACGAGTTTGAAATGTACATTGGTGCTTGGATTAACACCCCTATACCTTCTGACCATAAGCAAATCTTTCATACAAGCTCTTACAACGGAGGATTTAACTACACCGGATTTGGAAACGAAATAACCGATGCACTTATCGATTCAATAAGAGTAACTCTTGATCCGGAAAAAAGGAGAGATATGAATTTTCGCTTTCAATCCATTTTACACGATGAGTGTTCTTATATCTTTTTATACTACCCTCAGGAGCGTTTAGCTATACACAAACGGTTTGAAAATGCCCAACCTTCTTTGATGCGACCAGGCTACAAAGAGGCCGCATTTACCCTAAAAGAAACGGAAACCGCTGAATAAAAAAAGAAATGCTGATTTATATACTTAAACGCGTTTTCATTTTTATTCCCACGCTAATAGCAATATCCCTGCTTACTTTTGTTATTAGTATCAATGCCCCTGGCGACCCTGTAGACTTAATGTTAAACAAAAGCGTGGGTGGAGACGGGCAAGCATCGGAAAAATTAGCCACCGAAAAATCGTACGAAGAATTAAGACATAAACTAGGCTTTGATAAACCCCTATTCTATTTTAGTATTACCAATTCTACACAACCCGATACCCTTTACAAAATACCACAAAAAACCCACAGAGAAACACTTCAACGCTTATCCTTTACCTACGGAAACTGGGCCGATATTTCAAACTACTACCATCTCATTAAAAAGTTCGAAAACCAATTGTACAACATAAAAAGAAATGAAGAAACAGCCGTTGACTTAAGAAAACTGAAAGAATTAACCAATACTCTCTATAATAACTACGATGAATTTAAAATTAACACCATATTCAACAACCTTGAGTTTACCTTAACCCAAAATAAAGTATTAAAATACCAACTTCAGGGAACTTTTAATGCACTCAAAAATTCCGTACTGCGAATTCTAGAAAATAAAAATCCATTTAATAAATACAAACCCTATATACATTGGTACGGAACGGATAATCAGTACCACCATTGGATTTCGAATTTTATAAAAGGTGATTTTGGCATTTCTTATCAAGACAAAAGGCCTGTATCTTCCGTATTGTGGGATGCTCTCAAATGGACCTTTATTCTTAGCTCTCTCTCTATTATCATTGCCTACTTTGTAGCCATACCTTTGGGCGTACTTTCTGCCGTTAAAAAGGGAACAAAAACAGAAAAAAGCATTACCACCACGCTGTTTGTGATGTACTCTTTACCGAACTTCTGGATAGCCACCATGCTTATTATTTTCTTTTGTGGAGGCGATTTTTTTGATTGGTTTCCAGCATTTGGTTTAGGAACTTTGCCTGAAACAGCCCCCTTTATTGAACGCTTTTTCGAAACAGCATATCATTATATTTTACCCCTCATTTGCGTTACTTATGCCTCGTTTGCATTTATCTCTCGCCAAATGCGTGGGGGTATGTTAAATGTTATTGGGCAAGACTATATACGAACTGCTAGAGCAAAAGGCGTAGATGAAAAAAATGTGGTTTGGAAGCATGCCTTCAGAAATTCTCTACTGCCTATCATTACCCTATTTGCCAGTGTTTTTCCTGCGGCCATTTCAGGTTCCTTTATCATCGAAGTTATTTTTTCCATTCCGGGAATGGGCAAATTAACCCTCGAGGCCATTTTTGCCCGCAATTACCCCATTGTTTTTACCGTACTTATGTTTACCTCTATCCTAACTCTAATAGGAACATTAGTTTCTGATATCATGTATGCAGCGGTAGACCCTAGAATATCGTTCTCCAATAAAAAATAATAAATGCCAGAAACTGAAAACAGAAACATAGAGCCCGAAAAAATTAATTTGGCTGAAATGGCTAAAGATCAAAGCTATTGGGCAAGCGTAAAACGGCAGTTTAATAAAAACAAATTGGCGGTTTATTCTTTGCGAGTTATTTTTGTTTTAGTATTTATAGCCCTTTTTGCCGACTTTTTGGCAAACGAAAAGCCCATTATAGCTAGCTACAAAAAAAACATTTATTTCCCTGTATTTAAAGAATATGCAGTAAATATGGGACTAAGCGAATGGCCAACCGAAATGCAAAACATTTCTTCTTGGAGAGATTTAAAATTCGAATGGGCTGTTTGGCCTTTAGTTCCTTATCTACCTAATAACATTGATTTTATCAATGCTCAATCAGTAGGACCTTTTGATGAACAAGAGGTTCCCTCTAAATTTTGGAGGCATTGGATGGGTACCGATGAATTAGGCAGAGATGTTTTTTCTGGTATGATACATGGAACTCGAATTGCCGTTATGGTTGGACTTATCTCTATGGGTATAGCTTCGCTTATTGGTATTTTTTTAGGAGCACTTGCCGGATATTTTGGCGATGAGCGCTTACGTTTATCAATAGCTTCCATCTTATTAAATCTTGTTTCGCTATTTTTTGCATTGTACTACGGTTTTGGGAGTCGCTCTTACATTTTAGCAGATGCTATTGGAGTTTCTTTTGGTTTATTTCTAAAAGAACTATTTATAAGTTTCATGGTTATTGCTCTCATATTTGCAATGGGTAACCTTATCGCTTATGCACTTAAAAACATACCCTTCTTAAACCAAAAAATTAAAATCCCGGTAGATATTATGATAAGCCGATTAATAGAAATTATGCTTTCGGTTCCCACTTTGTTCTTGATTATTTCTATTGCCGCAATTTCTAAGCCTTCCGTTTTTACCGTAATGGCTATTATTGGTTTTACATCATGGACAGGCATTGCCCGATTTATTCGTGCCGAACTGTTGCGAATTCGCAGTTTGGAATACATCGAAGCAGCTAACGCATTAGGATTTTCAGAATTCCGAACGATGTTAAAACATGCTATACCTAATGCCCTTTCTCCTGTATTGGTAGCTGTTGCTTTTGGAATTGCTGCAGCCATTTTAATTGAAGCGACCCTTTCATTTATTGGTGTAGGCGTGCCTGCCGAGTCCATTACATGGGGTTCTTTACTATCGGCTGCCCGGCAAAGCACTTCGGCCTGGTGGTTAGCTATTATTCCCGGATTTGCCATCTTTATAACGGTTACCATTTATAATTTGGTGGGCGAAGGCCTTACTGATGCGTTGGATCCAAGACAGAAAAAATAAATTTACTTTTTTTGATTTTACACCTGAGGGTAAGCTATTCTTACGTGATAAATATTCATTAACTGCTTTTTGAATATTTTTTTGGCAGTGGTAATATCCTTAAAAGTAATGGGCGAATTTACAAACTGCATTTCTTTTATTTGATGGTCTATAATTCGGTCTACAAAATGGCTTATTGTAGTTTCATCGTATTTTTCAAGACTTCTGGAAGCAGCTTCTACCGAGTCAGCCATCATCAATACAGCTGTTTCCTTTGAATAGGGTAACGGGCCTGGGTATTTAAAGTCTAATTCATTTACCTCTATCTCCGGAAAATTTGTTTTTTGCATAGCAAAAAAATAACGTGCAGTGGAAGTTCCATGGTGCGTACGAATAAAGTCTATAATTTGATCAGGCAACTTATTTTCTTTTGCTATTTCAATTCCATCGGAAATATGACTAATAATTATTTTAGCACTGTCTTCGTAACTAAGTTCCGAATGTGGATTTAATGCCCCCGTTTGATTTTCCGTAAAGTAATGAGGAGCTACAATTTTGCCAATATCGTGGTATAAAGCACCAACCCTCACAAGAAGTGCTTCCCCTCCTATTTCTCTTATTACACTCTCGGCTAAATTGGCTACTTGTAATGAGTGCTGAAAAGTTCCTGGTGCTTTCATGGATAGTTTTCGTAAAAGCGTATTATTCGTATCGGCTAACTCCATTAGAGTTACGTCAGAAATAAATCCAAAAACTTTTTCGAACAAGTAAATTAAAGGGTATGCCAATAATGTTAATAGTGCACTGCCTGCAAACCATCCATAGTTTAACCCACTTATATTGGTAATAGAGCCTTCTTGAAGCAGGAACAAAGATAAATAGGTTACACTGTAAGTAATAAAAACAACCAAAGAGGTATTAAATAACTGCGAACGTCTTTGTAACTGCAAAACAGAAAAAATAGAAACTACTCCTGCCAAAAATTGTAATAAAAAAAACTCAAACGGATTAGGGGCAAAATACCCTATTAGCAAAATAGTGCAAATGTGTATAAATTGAGCCAATCGAGCATCAAAAAAGGTGCGTACAATGAGTGGTAAAATGCAAAACGGAATCAGGTACAAATGTAACTGACTTACCCTCATTATTCCTTTTGATAGTAAGACAAAAAGCACAATTAATAATAATAAAAATGCAATTTTTAAATTGTCGGATAATACATCGGGACGAAACAATCTTAGAAATAAGAAAACAGTAAATAACACTATCGAAATGAGCAAGATTAATCCCACCAAGGAAGCCATATTACCTGATTTGCCAATATTTTTTTCAAACTCTATTTTATAAGACTCTAAAAACTTAAATCTGTTCTCATCTATAATATTACCCGTAGAAATAATCACTTCTCCTTTTTGTATTTTCCCGATTGTTGGAGAAATCTGTTGCAACTTTTCGTTTATTTCGAATTCGGTTTTCGTTTTGTCAAAACGTAAATTATAGGTTAATTCTTTTTCTATACTTTGTATAAAAAAGGCTTTAAGTTTTTCCGGCATATCTGCAGCCTTTACTTCAGCTTCCGAATATGCCATAGCAATACTGTATATTTTTTTTATTTCAACATCTTCAGAAAAACCATCGCCTCGCCTAACTACAATATGGGGTTTACCGATTTTTTCTATTTCTTCGGTATTCACTACACCTGTATTATAAATATCTGTTAAGCAATCAACCCCTTCTGAAATTAAGTGCTCCATTAAATCTTCTTTCTTCTCTAGCGAAATCTCTGTTTCTAAAGAATCTTTAAAAAAACTCAACACCGATTTACGAAAAGAGGAAATAGCTTTAGTTCCAACTTCGTTATCTAAAATAAAATAGAAGTCGGCTTCTTGTTTTAATGATTCTTTTTCCGTTTCAATTTCTAAATCCGATTTGTAAATTGGAAAATCAAACGTAGCATACAATGTTTCATGCAGCCAAGGTTTACCCTTTTGATATTCGTATTTAAATTTTCCTTCGTGTGGAAAAAGATACACCAGAATAATGAGTGTAATAAAAAAGAGAAAAAATTTAAAAACCTCTTCGTGCAGGTTGCGTAGTTTCTCTATATACTGCTTCATGCTATTCTATTGGCACGAAATTAAATAAAATAAACCGCACACAATTTTTTAGAATAAACAGGGTAAGTCTAAAAAATGAATTTATGAGAGCGTTTCTCCGCTAAATTTCTCTATTACATGCTCAGTGGCTCCTGTGGTAGAATAACCTCCATCGTGATAAATATTTTGCATGGTTACCCCCTTGGTTAAATCGGAAAACATTGCTACGCAAAACTGGGCACAATCATCGGCACTAGCATTTCCTAAGGGAGAACAGGCATCGGCATAGTTATAAAAATCATTAAACCCTTTTATTCCGCCCCCTGCTTTTGTTTTAGTAGGCGACTGAGAAACAGAGTTTACTCTTACTCTTTTTGCTTTTCCGTACTGATAGCCGAAACTACGTACAATAGATTCCAACATGGCTTTTGCTTCAGACATATCGTTGTAAAAAGGATATGTTCGCTGAGCCGCAATATATGTAAGAGCCAATACACTCCCCCCTTCGTTTATTGCATCAAGGCGATATGCCGTACTGAGCATTCGGTGAAGAGACATAGCTGAAATATCTATTGTTTTATAAAATAAATCGTAATTCAATTCGGTATACGTATTTCCTTTCCTCACATTCATAGACATTCCTATAGAATGAAGAAAAAAGTCAATTTTTCCGCCCAATATTTCCATCGATTTATTAAAAAGTACCTCTATATCTTCCGGGCTAGTAGCATCAGCAGGAATAATTTGCGAGCCTGTTTTTTCTGCCAGTTTATTTATTTCACCCATACGCATAGCAATAGGAGCATTTGATAAAGTAAAAACAGCCCCTTGTTCATGAGCCCTTTCTGCTACTTTCCATGCAATAGAATGTTCATCTAGTGCACCGGTTATTATACCTCTTTTTCCTTTTAATAAATTGTTAGCCATTTTCTGATACAAATAATTTATACTTACGAGCAACAAACATACGAAAATGTAACTGAGTTACATACCTCCTTTAAAAAAATGCTTATTTTACAGTGCTTGTGGCTTAAAAATATTTACCATTTAGACATATCTCATAAAAAACACTAAACAATATCCCTTCCATACAATATTTACAGAACAACATATCCTTCTATGCCTTTTGTAAAAATTGTTTGTTGCTTATTTAAAGTGCATAAAAATTTGCACATTAAAAGAAAAACACGACATTTGCAGCCCAAATTAAAAAAACAGATTATGCCAACAAAAATCAGATTGCAAAGACATGGAAAAAAAGGATACGCTTTTTTTCATATTGTTGTAGCGGACGGTCGTGCACCTCGTGATGGAAAGTTTATTGAAAAAATAGGCACTTACAATCCAAACACCAATCCGGCTACTATTGAATTAGACTTTAACGCTGCCCTAAGTTGGGTCCGCAAAGGGGCACAACCCACCGACACCACTAAAGCCATTCTTTCTTATAAAGGGGTTCTGCACAAGTATCACTTAGAAGTAGGTGTTAGAAAAGGTGCACTTACCGAAGAACAAGCTGAAAAGAAATTTGAAGCATGGCTAAACGAAAAATCATCAAAGATAGAAGGCAAAAAAACAAGATTAAGCAGTGATGCTTCTCAACGCAGAGCTCAACAATTAGCTGCAGAACAAGAAGCTAACCGCAAAAAAGCAGCAGCTATTGAAGCAAAAAATAAAGTGGCAGCCGAAACCGAAGTAGCAGCTACGCAACCCGAAGAGGCTGCTCAATCGAATAATACCAGCGAAGAGAGTACACCTGCTGCAGAATAAACAAAGCAGATGTTTAGTACTTCTGATTGTTTTTACCTCGGTTTCATTGTTAAGATTCATGGAAAACAAGGAGAAGTCATAGCTAAACTCGATGTAGATAATCCGGAAAATTATTATAAGACGGAATCAGTACTTGTTCGTTTAAATCAAAGCGAAGAACAACTGATTCCTTTTTTTGTTACAGATAGCTTGCCTATGCACAAAAAACAAGTGCGGTGGAGGTTTGAAGGTATAAATACCGTAGAGAGTGCAAAATCCCTTGTTTCAAAAGAATTGTACTTACCCTTAAACAAACTTCCTAAGTTAAGCGGCAAAAAGTTTTACCATCACGAAATAATAGGTTTTTCGGTAATTGACACTAAACACGGGCATTTAGGACAGATTAGTAAAATTTTCGATTATCCTGCTCAGTCGGTAATAGAAATATCTCAGCATGGTGCCGTTATTTTAGTTCCCATTACCGATGAGATTATTGAAAAAGTAAAACGTAAAGAAAAAGAACTGCACATAAACACTCCGGAAGGCTTGGTTGAAATGTACAGAAATGCCTGATCTTTTTAAATTTAAACAGTTTAAACTTTACCACGGTTCCGGAGGAATAAAAGTAAATACTGACGCCATTATTTGCGGTGCATGGGCAAACTTCTCTAGCGATACTTTTATTTTAGATATTGGCACAGGATGTGGAATTATTGCTTTGATGGCTGCACAAAGAAGCAATGCCACTATTCATGCCATTGAAACGGAAGCTAAATCGGTTGCCGAAGCCCATGTTAATTTTAGAAACAGTAAATGGAGAGATCGTTTTCAACTTTTTCATCTCGAACTACAACAATTTAAACCAAACGTAAAATACTCGCACATTATCAGCAATCCTCCTTATTTTATGCAATCGCTGCCAGCCACTGAAATTAAAAAAAAGATAGCCAGACATACTGTAAAAATGGAATACCATGATATCTTCGTTTTTGCCAAACACCACCTTATGCATAGAGGAAAGATTACTCTTATTTTCCCTTTTGAATATAAAACAAAAATTTTTTCTGCTGCACTCTCTCAGGGTTTCTACCAGCAAAGAATAACTAATATAAGTGCTTTGCCACACAAGAAACCTTTCAGAATTATTTGTGAATTTTCTGATATCTACACCTCTCCCTACGTAACACACCTTACCATTATGAAGGATATTAAAACATATACAGAAGAATACACCGAATTAAGCAAAGATTTTTATACTTTTATGTGATGGATTGGGAATCTCACTTTAAAAAGCTAGAAGCCATGTACCTGAGTGCAAACATAAATGATTGGTACAAACCTACTATTCTCATTCGCAAAAAATTTTCCGAAATAAGCATTAAAGTAAACCCCTCATTTTTTCATGCGGCCAATGCCCTGCATGGTTCTGTTTATTTTAAACTATTAGATGATGCTGCATTTTTTGCCGCCAATTCAGTGGTTCATGATGTATTTGTACTAACCACACAGTTTAATATTCACCTGCTTCGTCCGGTAAACAGCGGGGTTATCACATCTAAAGGCTCATTGCTGTTTTCGAGCCTAAACATGTTAACGGCAAAGGCCGAATTGTTCGATGAAAAAAAACGGTTACTAGCACACGGCAGTGGGCAATTTGCAAAAAGTAAAATATTGTTAAGTTCTATCGAAAATTATAAAAACTAACCATCCGGTAAAAATTAATTCTATGAAAAATGTAATTTATTATGTTGTTGCCGCAGCTCTTTTGGTTTCTTGCGGAAGTGCAGTAAAAACAGTAAAAATAGGTGCTCAAAAATGGACTGTCGAAAACCTAAATACCACTACTTTCCGAAACGGAGATAAAATTATGGAAGCAAGCAATATTTACGATTGGGAAAAAGCTACCAAAGAACGAATGCCTGCGTACTGCCACTATTATTATGATACAACCTACGCCAAGAAATACGGAAAACTTTACAACTGGTTTGCTATTAACGACCCAAGAGGCCTTGCTCCTAAAGGATTTCATATACCGAGCGATAAAGAATTTACCGACTTGATAGCGTACTTGGGTAACGATTCGGCTGGGTATAAACTTAAAAATATAAACGGATGGGAAGAAGGTGGAAATGGTTCAAATGCTACTGGATTCGGGGCTCTTCCGGGTGGTGGGTGCGGTATTGATGGTGTTTTTGGAATGCTTGGCACACATGGTGCTTTTTGGAGCAACACCGATGTAGGTGCAGATTTTGCGTGGTATTACTTAGTAGGTAGCGAGTTTGTTGTATTACACCGAATGCACAATTACAAATGGGTGGGGCTTTCGGTGCGTTGTATAAAAGATAAATAGCTTACTCTTTTTTGCGTACTCTCAGATTTATAAACTCTACGAAAAGAGAAAACGCTAAAGAAAAGTAGATATATCCCTTGGGTACATCTACATGAAACCCATCTAAAATTAAAAGAGTTCCTATCATTAATAAAAAGGAAAGTGCTAATACTTTAATGGTTGGAAACGTATTAATAAAATTGCTAATGCGAGCAGAAAAAGACAACATCACAAACAGCGAAATAACAACAGCAGTAATCATTATTCCAATCTGATTAGATAAGCCAACAGCCGTTAATATTGAATCGAACGAGAAAACTACATCGAGCATAATGATTTGTAGTATGGCGTTTGAAAAAGTTAATTTTTGTCCCATTTTTTTATTCTCCTCGTCATGTTCTAACCCTTTTACTTTTGCATGTAGTTCTGAAGTACTTTTTGCCAGTAAAAACAAACCTCCTATGATTAGAATTAAGTCTCTGATGGTAACATCAAAGTCAAAAATGGTAAATAGCGATTTGGTTAAATGAGATAAGTACGATAAACCCATTAAAAGAAGTACTCGAACAAAAATGGCCAATACCAAACCTACAGTTCTGGCTTTTGATTGGCGATCTTTAGGAAGCCTATCGGCAATAATAGAAATAAAAATAATATTATCTATTCCTAAAACTACTTCAAGAAAAGTAAGTGTTAATAGACTAATCCATATTTCGGGGGCAAAGAGAAAATCCATTACCTTAAACTATGCTATTTACCCCAAACGTGGCGATTCTTATTTTTGGGATTACCCATTCCGGAACCGGAACGTACCCTATATTTTTTTTTGCCGGATGAACAAGATTCTGCAATAAAACAAGTAGCTGCCACGCACAGCAAAATAAATAGAACTCGTTTTATATTTAGTGGTTTCATCTTTAACTTTTGAATTGGTAAGCAAATTTTATAAAAAAATATGAATTAATCTAAAATCAGTTGAGGTATTTAACGCTAACTATTTTGCAAAGTTACTTTACTTACAAACAATCAGGCAGAAAATATAAAAATTAATATCCCCCAAAGTATTTCCGAAAAAACCATTCTATTGAAACAAGTGCCATTAAAACAAAAAATACCCATTTCATATTTATAATATCTGTAAACTTATTTTCGGAATAAGATACGTTAAATAAGTTCTTTCTAGAGGATATATCGTTGTACATCTGCTCCAAATCCTTTGGCATATACATTCCTCCATTATATCTTTCGCTTAAGGCATAAAGCAGATTGTGGTTTGCTGTTAATTCTACGGATTCTATTTGTATAGCATCTACCGTAAAACTGCCTTGTTCTACCAATTCTTTTCCTGCACTTTTAACTACTGCTTTGTATGTATAATTGCCTACGGGCAATATTCCTGCATTCAAAAAATAGGCCTGTGTTGTTTTGCTAAAAGTAAAGGGGTATTTTTTATTCTTGGAATCTGTAATAACAATTTGTACTTCATTTTCGTTTACCAATTCAAAACTTTCGTTATAGCTTT
Source organism: Flavobacteriales bacterium (assembly GCA_905339165.1). Lineage (GTDB taxonomy): Bacteria > Bacteroidota > Bacteroidia > Flavobacteriales_E > Vicingaceae > BCD5. The sequence goes on along the minus strand of CAJPFH010000026.1, from coordinate 78,332 downwards.
CTGCCTCTATTAAAATGGGTTCATTTTCTAAATAGCTATCCTTTAAAACAACTTTAAACCTACTCTTATCTATATGCACCGATAGAAACTGAACTGTTTTTGATACCATTTCATTAAAACAGATATAGTTTCCGGCTTCTTTGTAATTATATATTCTCCAACGCCATACCCCTTCACCAGTTGTAACGGCTGTTTTTCTATCGCTGGTAACAGAAAAAACAAACAAGGGGGTTTCTGTTTTAACTGAGCCTATTTTTTGTTTTAAAAAAACGTAGGGATTTCCGTTTAATTTATAATTCCCGAAGGGAGTGTATAAAGGCGGGAATTTTTCTAATATTTTTTTGTTCTCATCGCCAAAAGTAAATAAGGAGAACGTGGTATTTAAAATAGGCGTGGCATTATTCAATTTAGGACCGGTAGGGGTAATTGAAATACCGGAGTTTAATGTGTTAAAATCATTCAGATTGGTGGCTGTTCCTATAATGTACCAAAGCGAAGTGTTTGAGTTTAAAATCTTTTTTATGAGTGAACTCGAAGAACTAATTTTTGTGCTTGGCAACTGATGTAATATACACAGATTATATTTCTCGTTTTCATTAATTACCTCATCGGCATACATCACCTTGGTTTCGAAATTTATGTTGGCATCAATAGCTTGTTTTATGGCCGCAATATCGGGGTGTGGGGCATTAGCTAGTATCAGTATTTTCTGCCGACCATCTATTATTTCAATTAAAAAATCTTTCGTGTTGTTGGTTAAACTTATCTCGTTTTTTACGGGTTCTAACACTACCCTATATCGCTGTATTCCTTTTTTATTTGCCTCTAGTAAAAAAGTAAACGACTGAAAAAAATCATTGTTGTTTATTTCAATCGTTTTAGAATGCAGTATTTCCTTTCCCTGTATAATTTTGAGCAGAGTTGTTTCGTTTCTGCATTTATGAGCTTTAACATCTATTTGTACCGGAAATTTATTCCCTAAATATGCAAATCGATTAGTATATACCTTCTTCACAACCATATCTTTCCGAATAGCAGTATCACCTAAGGCTATGGTATATAATGGAGCGGTTAAATCATAGTTTGCATACAAAGGGTTTTCGCCTTTATTAAAAATACCGTCACTAGCTAAAATAAATGCTCCTAAATTTCGATTGCTGTATTTATTGGTAACTTCTTCTATAACAGAAGAAATATCCGTAGTTTTCTCTGTAAAAGTCAGCGAATCATTAAGCCATACAGATTCGCCAAACGAATAAAACTGTACTTCGAATCGGTCTTCTAGTTTTTCTTTCAAGCGAGCAAGCTTCTCTTTGTATACTGTTTGGTAAAATGAAGAATCCTTTGATAATACTAAGGACTGGGAGTTGTCATGAGCGAATACAATAATAGGTTTTTCTATAGTTCTTACTAAAATTTTAAGAAGAGGATTTAAGAGCAGAAAGGCTAAAAAAGAAACCAGTATAAAACGAAAAAATGCAACCGCCATTTTAACATAGGCGGGCATTTCAATTTTGCTTTTATAGTAGAGTAATATCGAATAAAAAACTCCAAGAAGAACGCAAAGAAGGCTTAGCCACAAAGAGTTTTCGGTTATCAGATTCACGGATAAAATGAACATTAAGTAACCATTCCTCCACACACAGGAATAACCTGTCCGTTTACGTACGAAGATAAATCTGAAGCAAGGAAAACTGCCACATTAGCTACATCTTCGGGTATTCCTATTCGATTTAACGGAATATCTTTTATCCAGTTTTCTTTTACGGCAGGGTCTAACTTGGCAGTCATATCGGTTTCAATAAAGCCCGGAGCTATTACATTGGTGCGTACATTTCGTGAACCTATTTCAATAGCAATTGATTTTGAAAACCCTATGATTCCTGCTTTAGAGGCGGCATAATTACTTTGCCCTCCGTTGCCTTCAATACCTACCACCGAACTCATATTAATGATAGAACCGTTTCGTTGTTTCATCATGGGTTTCATTACGGCTTTGGTAATATTAAAAACCGACTTTAAATTGGTGGTAATAACATTATCCCAATCGGCTTCGCTCATTCTCATCAGTAATCCATCTCGGGTTATTCCGGCATTATTAACGCAAATATCTATTTTTCCGAAATCCGTCATTACATCATTAATGAGTTTTTCTGCAGCCGAATAATCGGCTGCATTCGATTGATAGGCTTTTGCAAAGCTGCCCAATGCTGTAATACTATTGAGTGTATCTTGATAGCTGTTTCCTTCGCTCACATAGGTAAAGGCTACTTTAGCCCCATGTTTGGCGAATTCTACCGCTACCGCTTTCCCTATGCCTCTGTTTCCTCCGGTAACCAAGGCTACTTTACCCTCTAATAATTTCATTCAGTAATTATTTAATCGGTTTATGCTTTAACACTCAGTTTTTCGGCCATGGCTTTACCAATTACAGCCGGAGATTCAACTACAGTAATGCCACATTCACGCATTATTTTCATTTTGGCAGCAGCGGTATCATCAGCTCCACCCACAATAGCTCCGGCATGCCCCATTCTTCTTCCCGGAGGAGCGGTTTGGCCGGCAATAAATCCTACCACCGGTTTTCTGTTGTTTTCTTTTATCCAGCGGGCTGCTTCGGCTTCCATACCTCCTCCAATTTCTCCAATCATTACAATGCCATCGGTTTCAGGGTCATTCATAAAAAGTTCTACGGCTTCTTTGGTGGTTGTTCCTATTATGGGGTCTCCTCCTATTCCTATGGCTGTAGAAATGCCCAGTCCTGCTTTTACAACCTGGTCGGCTGCTTCATAAGTGAGAGTTCCGGATTTTGAAACAATGCCAATCCTACCTTTTTTAAACACAAAGCCCGGCATAATGCCCACTTTAGCTTCTTCAGCAGTAATAATACCCGGACAATTGGGCCCTATTAATCTTGAATTTTTGCCTTTTAAGTATTCTTTTACCTGTATCATATCTTTGGTAGGAATTCCCTCTGTAATACAAACTATAACCTCTATTCCGGCTTCGGCTGCTTCCATAATAGAATCGGCTGCAAATGCGGGTGGAACAAAAATAATGGAAACATTGGCCCCTGTATTTTTAACTGCTTCGCTTACTGTATTAAAAACAGGTTTATTAAGGTGGGTTTGCCCTCCTTTTCCTGGAGTAACCCCTCCTACCACATTGGTTCCGTAGGCTATCATTTGTTCGGCATGGAAGGTGCCTTCTCCGCCTGTAAATCCTTGTACTATTACTTTCGATTTTTTATTTACTAATACACTCATAATTTATTTTTGTTTTTTTAAGTATGCTGAAATTAAAACGGTATCAAAAGTAGTACTTTAAGATATTATTGCAAAAGAAAAAGTGTATGCCATTGATTTGTACCCTTATTTGGTGTAGAAATGAAATGTAAAAGCCGCTTTTAAAAGCGGCTTTCTATGTCGGGGCGACAGGATTTGAACCTGCGACCACACGCCCCCCAGACGTGTACTCTACCGGGCTGAGCTACGCCCCGATTTTTCTTTTAAGGGTGGCAAATATACAATTTAATATAAAATAGCTGCTCTAAATTTTAGTTTAAACTTTATTGATTTGTACATGTTAAAGTTTAGTTTTGCACTCCTTTTTTACGATTTTTTTATGAAATTATTTTTTGTTTCTTTTATCTTTCTTTTTAGTTCTGTTTGTTCCCCCATTTTCTCTCAAACAAAATATACCATCAGTGGCTATGTAAGCGATAAAACCAACGGAGAAAGTGCCATTGGAGCTAATGTGTATTTGAAAGAAATTATGAAGGGTACGGCCACGAACCAATACGGTTTTTTTTCATTATCGGTTGAGCCGGGTTCTTACACGCTGGTGGTTTCTTACCTAGGTTACAGCGACTACACTCAAAAAGTTGAACTAAAATCAAATCTGAAATTAAAAATAGAACTTACCACTTCTACCATTATAACAGATGTTTTTGAAGTTACCGATGAAAAAACAGATAAAAACACACAAGGTACGCAAATGGGAACCGTGCAAATGGAGATGAAACAAATAAAAGAAATGCCCGCTCTTTTTGGCGAAGTAGATATACTAAAAACCATACAACTTTTACCCGGCATCCAATCATCGGGCGAAGGAAATGCAGGGTTTTATGTACGAGGAGGAGGCCCGGATCAAAACCTTATTTTATTAGATGGGGCTCCCGTTTACAATGCCTCTCACCTCTTTGGCTTTTTTTCGGTTTTTAATTCCGATGCCATAAAAAATGTAGAACTCATAAAAGGCGGAATGCCTGCACAATATGGTGGGCGACTAGCTTCGGTACTTGATATTAACATGAAAGAAGGGAATCTAAAAAAAATGGAAGTAGATGGAGGAATTGGTATTATTTCTTCTCGCCTTACCATACAAGGGCCTATAAAAAAAGACACCAGTTCATTTATTCTTTCCGGACGCAGAACCTATGCAGGAGACCTTGCCCAGCCCTTTGTAAAAAGCACTTCGCGTTTTAAAGGCAGCAACTACTATTTTTACGATTTTAATGCAAAACTAAATTATACGTTGAGCGATAAAGACCGCCTCTTTCTCAGCGGATATTTTGGTCGCGATGTATTTACTTTTAAAAACAACCGCGATGGTTTTATCATGCGTAGCCCATGGGGAAATGCCACCGCTACCGCCAGATGGAATCACCTTTTCAGCGAAAAGCTATTTATGAATGCCACCGCCATTTTTACCGATTACAACTTTGTAGTGGAGCTAGAACAACAAGATTTTGAATTTAAACTTTTTTCAGGTATTCGCGATTACGGTGGCAAGCTTGATTTTAATTACTTCCCCAGTATTTTACATAATATAAAATTCGGTACCCATTATACATACCATACTTTTGTGCCTAGCAATGCTTCTGCCAAATCGGGCGATGTTGAATTTGACAAAGGAAAAATAATAAAACAGTATGCACACGATTTGGCGATATACCTTTCTGATGATTATGATTTTACAGAAAAACTTCGCTTCCATGCCGGATTAAGATATTCATTATTTCAGCAAGTAGGCCCATACGACCGATACATGAAAGACGAGTTTGAAAATACCACCGATACGATATATTACCAAAAAGGTGAGAATGTAAAAACATACCCCAATTTAGAGCCCCGTTTTTCGGTTCGCTATATTACCGGCAAAACTTCTTCATTAAAGGCCTCGTTTACTCAAAATTACCAATACATACATTTAGCCTCTCTTTCTGCCGTATCTCTTCCAACCGATATTTGGGTACCTAGTTCTGCTATTGTAAAACCACAGTTTGGAACACAATACGCCTTAGGATATTTTAGAAATTTTAAAGACAATGCATTCGAAACTTCTCTTGAAGTTTATTATAAAGAAATGAAAAATCAAATCGAATACAAAGAGGGAGCTCTTCCGGAAAGCAATATGTCGGATAATGTAGATAACAGTTTTACCTTTGGCAAAGGCTGGTCGTACGGAGCCGAATTGTTTCTTAAAAAAGCAACCGGAAAAATAAACGGTTGGATTGGCTACACTCTTTCTTGGACAGAGAGGCAATTCGATGCCATCAATAAAGGAAATAAGTTCTTCGCCAAATACGACCGAAGGCACGACCTCTCTTTTGTAGGCATCTACGAAATAAACAAAAAACTTACGTTTGCCACCACATTTGTTTATGGTACAGGCAACGCCATTACATTACCTGTAGCCAGGTACACTATTAACGGATATTTAGTGAGCGAATATGCCGAACGTAACAGCTACCGAATGGCCTCCTACCATCGTCTCGATTTTTCTCTTACTTTAAAAGGCAAGGAAACAAAGAAATTTAAATCGAACTGGAATTTTTCGGTGTATAATGTTTACCACCGATACAATCCCTACTTTATTTATTTTTCTAACGAAGGAAATATCTTAGACGGCACACTAAAACTAAGAGCAAAACAAGTTTCATTATTTGGAATAATACCTTCTATTACGTGGAATTTTAATTTTTAAAAAATGAAAAAAACAAACTTTATAATTTACCTATTATTCCTTGTGGGAATATTAACTTCATGCGAAAAAGACATTACTGTAGATTTACCCCAAACCGAACAAAAGCTAGTGGTAGAAGGTAGCATTGAGCAAGGACAGCCTCCGCTTATCATTCTTACAAAAACCATTGGCTACTTTGAACCGGCCGATGTAAACACTTTAGAAAAATTATTTGTACACAATGCTGAAGTTACGGTAAGCAACGGAAGCCTCTCAAAACAACTAATTGAAATTTGCACCAACGATATCCCCGACTCTCTAATTCCCTTAATTGCCGTTTTATCGGGCGTAAACGTAAATCAATTAGCAGCCATTAATTATTGTGTGTATACCACATTCGACCAATCGATATGGGGAGAAATTGGAAAAACCTACAACCTTACCATAAAAGCCGATGGAAAAATTTTAACTAGCACCACCACTATACCCAACCTCATTCCGCTCGATTCCATCTGGTATAAAAACCAAGGCACCTACGATACCATGGGCTACGTTTGGGCCAAACTCTACGACCCCCCTGGCAAGGGCAATGCCTACCGAATGTTTACACAAAGACGAGGTAAAGACGCCCGCATGATACCTATTATCGGCTCTGTTTTCGATGATAAATTTATTGACGGGAAATACTTTGATTTTTACTCTATCAGAGGAAGTGAATTTAATTCTGCTGCACCCGATGATGATGGAGAACAAAGAGGTTACTACAAAATTACCGATACCATTGACGTGAAGTTTTGCAACATAGACCCTTCTAGTTTTTTGTTTTGGAGAACCTACGAAACAGAAATTTATAATAACGGTAACCCCTTTGCCTCTCCCACTACCACTATGACAAACATAAAGGGAGGCGGGCTCGGTATCTGGTGCGGATACGGAGCCAATTATTACACCATTATTCCTCAATAAAGTCAAGTAATAATTTTAACTTTGCACTTACCTTAAACTATTTCAAATGGCAGAAAACAGCACTCACCACCCCCTACTTATAATTGGCTCAGGCCCGGCCGGATATACCGCAGCCATTTATGCCGCCCGAGCAGGTCTTAATCCCGTTATGTACACCGGAATGCAACCCGGTGGGCAATTAACCATTACTACTGAAGTGGAAAACTATCCCGGTTTTTCGGAAGGAGTACAGGGCCCGGAGTTAATGACTTTTTTTCAAAAACAAGCCGAACGCTTTGGCACACAAGTAAATTTTGGCCTTGCTACAAAAGTTGATTTTACAGGCCCTATACACAAGGTGTGGATAGACGAAGAAAAATTAATTACCGCCAATGCCGTTATTATTGCCACCGGAGCATCGGCCAAATGGCTCGGACTTGAATCTGAACAACGCCTTAATGGTTTTGGAGTTTCGGCTTGTGCCGTTTGCGATGGTTTTTTCTTTAAAGGTCAAACCGTAGCCATTGTAGGTGCCGGAGATACCGCTGCAGAAGAAGCCTCGTACCTTGCCAAACTTTGCCAAAAAGTGTATATGATTGTTAGAAGAAATGAGTTCAGAGCCTCTAAAGCCATGCAGGAAAGAGTATTAAACACCCCTAATATTGAAATACTTTATAATTCGGAAACCGATGAAATACTGGGCGGAAAAACGGTAGAAGCTGTTCGCATAAAAAATAACCAAACAGGCGAAAAACGAGAAATACCCATTACCGGATTTTTTGTAGCCATTGGACACAAACCCAATACCGATATTTTTAAAGGTTGGCTCAATATGGACGAAACAGGCTACCTTACAGTAAAACCGGGCACCAGCTATACCAATATCGAGGGCGTTTTTGCTGCAGGCGATTGTGCCGATAAAAATTACAGACAGGCTGTTACCGCTGCCGGCAGTGGCTGTATGGCTGCTTTAGATGCAGAAAGATGGCTAGCAGCCAAAGGCTTTCATTAGAAACGATTTTTCTTTTTTACATTGAACGAGCTATGAATTAATTCATAGCTCGTTTTTCTTTTTATATTTTATAGCTTTGTGGCGTGGAATCTTCCAATATTAAAATCAGGACATTAACCATAACCCTTTTTATAAGCATTGCATTGTGCATTGCTAAATTTGCAGCCTATTTTATTACCTCTTCAAACGCCATTCTTTCCGATGCCTTAGAATCTATTATCAATGTAGTGGCCGGTGGTTTTGCTCTTTACAGTATTCAATTAGCATCACGCCCCAAAGACCAATCGCACCCCTACGGACACGGAAAAATAGAATTTCTTTCGGCAGGTATGGAAGGCGGGTTAATTGCCTTTGCCGGAATAGCCATTGCCATTAAAGCGGCTTATAATTTTTTTATTCCCAATCCACTGCAAGAATTGGAATTCGGAATAATTGTTTCCGGAATAGCCGGATTTATTAATCTATTAGCCGGTTTATACCTGCAAAAAACCGGAAAAAAACAAAACTCTATTGCCCTTATTGCCGATGGTAAACACCTTGCTGCCGATGCCTATACCAGTGCCGGTTTAATAATAGGGCTGGTTCTTATTTACATTACCCATATCGAGTGGCTAGATAATTTGTTGGCTCTGGTATTCGGAATTCTTATTCTGTACGAAGGGTATAAGCTCATCAGAAAATCGGTAGCCGGTGTAATGGACGAAGCTGATGTAAACCTGATTAATGAAATGATTAAAACTTCCGAACAAAATAAAAAAACAGAATGGATTGATTTGCACAACTTCAGAGTAATTAAATACGGAGCCGATTTGCATATTGATTGCCATATTACGCTGCCTTTTTATTTTTCGCTCAACGAAGCTCATGCCGAAGTAGAAGCCTTTGAAAAATTGATGCAAACCCAATACAATACCATTGAACTTTTTGTGCATGCAGACCCTTGTTTGCCCGGAGATTTTTGTAAAATTTGTAACCTACAAAATTGCTCCTATCGCAAAGAATCATTTTGTAAAAACATTGTTTGGACAGTTGAAAATGTTGCCATCGACAAACATCACGAGATATAAAAAAATATTTATGAAAACACCTTTTTTAATTTTCTTTTCCTCCTTTTTGCTGCTTTGCAGTTGTAATTTTTTGAAAAAAGAAGCTAAAAATCCTGAAAAAATTTCAGACCAATGGCATCAAGGGAAAGCCGAAATTTCTTCCTTCGAGATACAACAAGCCCGATACGGAGAAATTAGAAAAGGCCAAGCCGTTATGATTTTTGTTACCGAAGATTTCTCTGAAAAAAAACAAGTAAAACTCGATGCTCCCGAACAATACCCCAACGATGTGGTAAAAATTCTAAAACTCAATTTTACTAAAAACTTTACCACCGGAATATACCCCTACAGTGTAATGAATAGTGTTTTTACTCCCACTCATTTTAAACACCTTCCGGCTTCGTTAAAAATAACCAACAGTATGCAAGAGTGGTGCGGACATACTTTTACTCAATTAAACAAACAAGGAAAAAAATACAAACTAATTCAACACTCCTATTTTGAAAACGAAGGTGAAACATACACTCAAATTACCCCTGCTCTACTGGAAGATGAATTATGGAATCTTATTCGCATAGACCCTACTCAAATTCCTACCGGAAAACAAAAAATGCTCCCAGCTCTGATGTATCTGCGTTTTACCCATTTACCTATTATTCCGCAAACGGCAGAAATTAAAATTACTCAAAACGACACTCTCAACACACTTTCGGTTTATTACCCTTCGCTTAAAAGAATGTTAGAAATTTATTTCGGTACCAAAGAAAACCTCTATACCATAAATGGATGGAAAGAAATTTACACCGATGGAAAGGGCGAAAAAGCCCGCACCCTAGTTTCTTCGGGAAAAAAAACTCAAACTCTTTGGGAATCCTACTGGAACCTGAATTCAAATAGAGATTCCCTATTCAGAAAAAAACTACAGTTAGAGTAATTTTAATTTTCAGATGTTCTTTTTCTAAGTATTTCTTTAAAATTCTCTTGCATTTCAAACCCCTGAAATAGACCAAATAAAATGCAGTGTTTTCAATACTTTTATTATTTTATCATCTCTATTTTAGCTTTTTAAATCTTCTGTATTCCCTTTGTTGATAAGGATTGTACAAGATTCTGCAACTCTTTCATAAATTTTGGTGTAACACTTTTTAGAATATAATTAATTGTATTTATGACGATTAACAAATTGTTTTATCAAAAATATACCTCATGTTGGTATAACAAATTGAAAAAAGTGTAACAAAAAAATTGAAAATGCAATTCGAAATTCGTACCATACATTATAAAATCTTATTTTTATAAAAGATGTAATTAAGGTAAATACGTTTTTACCATGCTCATTTTTTACATACCTTAAGCTACAATGGGTAACATATTATGGCGGTATTCAAGCTGATGAGATAAGAAGTATAGATTATTTTAATAATAAACTTTATGCTACAGGAGGCACGTACAGTAGTGATTTTCCTATTTTTACCCAAACGAATGCATACAATGATAATTCACATAATGGTGGTTCGGACACATTTCTAATGTCGTTTAATCCCACGAATGGTTTTCCTTCATGGTCCACTTTTTACGGAGGAGATTCGGAAGATAATGGCTTCAGTCTCCCATCTATAATAATAATAATTTCATATATCTGTCAGGATATTGTGGAAATAATATCCCTTCCCTGTTGAGATTTTAAGTGGTGCATATATGCAATTAACAACAAAATGTTATAAATAATGGAGGAACATTCATTTATGAGCCAAATGCATGGGACCCCAGATGGCGATAGTCTTTCTTTTGAACTTATTCCTTGTTATTCTCAAAGTTATTACTTACCCCAAACACTTTTATTGATACTGGGAATGGAACCGTTTCAATCTCTCCCGATACAATCGGATTATATGCTTATTTAGTGAAAGTAAAAGAATGGCGTACTTTTAATAATAATCAGCTGATTTTAGTGGGAAGTATGACTTATGATTTTAGCATTAATATTAATTCCATCAGTTCTATTGAAAATTTTAATACTGAGAAGAATAATCTTTTACTTTTCCCTAATCCTTCTTTTGGTTTGCTAAACATACATTTTTAGGAGAACGCAGAGGGTTGCATCAATTTGCTTGACAGTCGTGGTACACTCGTAAAACAATGGAAAATAAATGCTGCAAAAGGGCAAATAATGCAATTAGACATTGAAACCTTCAGTCCCGGTATTTATCTCATTCAACTGCAAACCGAAAAAGATTTGCAAACCGCTAAATTTATTAAACTATAAAACGATGTTTTATACAGACAGTAGCCACAGCAGCAGCCCTTATGCTGCTGCTATGGCTACCTGCAAAAAAACCTATTTACCTATTGGAGATGGGAATTGTTTTAATCCATAGGGAAGGGTATATAGACTCTAATGGTAATTGGATTATTGCCGAGAGACTACCCTGTTTTTACATAACTCTTCCTCCTAAAAGAAAAAAAAAGGAAAAGCACATGCCCAACTTTACTAGAAATGCACCTTAGAAATAATGGATATAAACGGCAACAATCTAAACTGCCCGAGTGAGAGAAAACGAAAGACTACCCTACTCTGTACTCGAATTTATGTTGCTTCAATTCTTCGTTCGCTTTTAATATTTTCGATTTAAGGTTTGCCTTAAATTGCAGCACCTCATTAAGCAATGATTCGTTTCCGGCAGCAATAATTTGAACGGCTAAAATACCCGCATTTTGCCCACCATCTAAGCCAACGGTAGCCACCGGTATTCCGGGAGGCATTTGTACAATAGAGAGCAAAGAATCCCAACCATCAATAGAAATAGACGAACGGCAGGGCACACCTACCACAGGCAATGGGGTTAATGCAGCCACTACTCCGGGTAGATGGGCAGCCCCCCCCGCTCCGGCAATTATTACTTTTACTCCCCGGGTATGGGCATTTTTAGCAAATTCCATAACTTGTTCAGGCACACGGTGTGCCGATAAAGCATTTATCTCAAATGGAATTTTAAATTGGTTGAGAATTTTTGCTGCTTCTTGCATAATAGGCATATCTGATGTGCTGCCCATAATTATACTTACTTGTGGTTTCATCATCTATTTTTTTGTATATTAATTTTCAATATTTTTTCCAAGCAAACTTAATGATGTTTCGATTACATTTCTTCCCTACTCTTTTATATTCTTATTTGTAAGAAACAAAACGAGTATCCAACCTAAAAAAGAGAGTACCACAATGGATTTTCCTGCTAGGCTTTCTTTTCCAAAAAAAAGAAAAGCCAACAATATGGCTCCTGCCAAAAATACTGCCGCTATAACTTTGATTTTGTCTTTTTTTTTCACTCTACCACTTTTTAAAAACAAACCAAGCTCCTAAAATTATAAAAACAAAGCCCACCAAATAATTCCATTTAAAATCTTCTTTTAAATAAGTTACAGAAAAAACAGCAAAAACGGTAAGACTAATTACTTCTTGTATGGTTTTTAGCTGAGCGGCCGAAAAGGTGGCATGCCCAATACGATTGGCCGGCACCTGAAAACAGTATTCGGCAAAGGCAATGAGCCAACTTACTAAAATAACTATCCATAGTGCGTAATGCTTAAATTTTAAATGGCCGTACCAAGCCACCGTCATAAAAATATTAGAAATAGTAAGAAGAATTATTGTTTTCATACACAAAATGTTTAAAAAGCTATTCTTTCGGGATGCGTGTACACATTAAATCTTTTTTCATTTAAAAAGCCTATAAGAGTAATATTTTTTTCTTGGGCCAATTGTACCGACAAACTGGAGGGTGCCCCCACCGCCACCACAATGGGTATAGCAGCCATATAAGCCTTTTGTATTAGCTCAAAACTTAAGCGGCCACTAAGCCATAATATTTTGTTTTGTGCAGGTAATTCATTCTTTATAAAAGAATTTCCAATTAATTTATCTAATGCATTGTGCCTTCCTATATCTTCTCTAACTCCTAGCAACTCGGCCTGAAAAGAAAAAAATGCCGCAGCATGCAATGCCCCGGTATGTTTAAATACCGTTTGCTGCTGTTTGGTTAACTCCGATAAATTGAAAAATACTGAACCGGAAACTACCTTTTGTTCAATCTTCAAATTGAATTGACTCATTGTATCCAATGCATCTATAGAAGATTTTCCGCATACTCCGCAAGAAGAATGAGTATAAAAATTACGGATAATTTTATCCCCATTTAAACGCACATCGGTTTTCAGTTCGGCTCTTATAATATTGTTTGCTTCTTGCTTTCCGTTATCGATGCAATGTTTAATACTTTCAATTTGGTTTATATGAGTAATGATTCCTTCTGAAAACAAAAACCCTAATGCCAACTCTTCATCGTTCCCGGGCGTACGCATGGTTACCGAAATACATTTTTGTTCTCTTGCATCGGCAGGTCCATAGCCAAGACGGATTTCCAATGGTTCTTCTATGGCAAGCAAATCGGGCTTCGATTGATTTCTTTCTGTGAATACTGTAACCGGAAAAAGAGGTGTTTGGCTCATGAAATCGTTTATCAGATTCCAAAAATACCTATAATGATTAGATGGAATGAGTGCCTTTATTAATTTTCTTTATATTTGAAAAAAAATAATCTATGCTTTTATTAGATATTACTTCATGGTGGAACAGCCTTAGCGGTATGCAACAAGTGTATTGGGGTTTTGCTGTGCCGTTTAGCCTTATCTTTATTCTTCAAACGCTCATTACCTTTATTTCGGGCGATGGAGATTCCTCTACCGGACATGCCGATGAGCTGGTAGAAGGAGACGATGGTATGGGTTTTCATTTTTTTACGCTAAAAAACATGGTGGCTTTTTTTACCATTTTCGGTTGGGTTGGATTAGCCTGTATCGAGGGTGGATTGGGAAATTTTACCACCATTTTTATATCTGTATTTGCAGGTTTGTTAATGATGTTTATAATGGCCTCTATCTTTTATTTCATGAGCAAACTGGCATATAGCGGAACATTAAAAATGAAAAACGCATTACACCAGATTGGCGAAGTGTATTTAACAATTCCCTCTTCCAGAAAAGGTTTTGGAAAAATTCAGATTACCGTGCAAGGCTCGGTTCACGAGTTAGACGCCATGACCGATGATGATGAAGACCTAAAAAACGGAACGCTGATAAAAGTGATAGAAATAATTAATAATCAAATTTTACTTGTAACCAAAAACACGAAATAAAACTTATACCTATGATGAACTTTATTGTAATTGCAATTACCGGAGGAATATTTTTTACATTCATTCTTATTTATTCTCTTTTTAAAAGGTACAAACGGTGCCCTTCTGACAGAATCTTAGTTGTTTTTGGAAAAGTAGGTTCCAATGCAGAAGGAAGTTTATCGGCTAAATGTATACATGGAGGAGCTGCTTTTATTTGGCCTATAATACAAGACTACTCCTTTTTAGATTTAACCCCTATTTCTATAGAAGTAAACTTAACCAATGCCCTCTCTCGTCAAAACATTCGGGTTGATGTACCTTCACGCTTTACCGTAGGTATATCTACCGAACCCGGAGTAATGACCAATGCGGCAGAAAGACTATTAGGCTTAGGTCGCCAAGAAATTCATGATTTAGCAAAAGATATTATTTTCGGACAACTTCGCTTAGTGGTGGCCACCATGGATATTGAAGAAATAAATAATAATCGCGATAAGTTTTTAGCCAATGTTTCTATGAACGTAGAAGCCGAATTGAAAAAAATTGGATTAAAACTAATTAACGTAAACGTAACTGACATAAAAGACGAATCGGGATACATTGAGGCTTTGGGTAAAGAAGCTGCCGCAAAAGCCATCAATGATGCAAGAGTGAGTGTTGCCGAAAAAACAAGAGACGGTTCTATTGGTGAGGCCAATGCCCACCAAGAGCAACGTATTAAAGTAGCCGATGCCGATGCACATGCCGTACAGGGAGAAAACCTGGCAAAAATTAAAGTGGCTAATTCCGAAGCTCAACGCAGAGAAAAAGAAGCCGAAGCCTTGCGTATTGCCATAGCCGCAGAAAAAGTACAATCGGCAAAATCGTTAGAAGAAGCTTATGCCGCAGAACAAAATGCAGAAATGGCCCGTTCCGAAAGAGAAAGAGCCTCTAAAGTGGCCGATATTGTGGTACCGGCCGAAATTCAAAAAAGAAAAATTGAAATTGATGCCGCAGCAATGGCCGAACAAGCCCGTATCGAGGCAAAAGGAGAAGCCGATGCCATCTTCTTAAAAATGGAAGCCGAAGCAAAAGGTATCTTCGAAATATTAAGCAAACAAGCCGAAGGTTTCCAGAAACTGGTACAGGCGGGAGGAAACGATGCAAACAAAGCCGTAATGTTAATGATTGCCGATAAACTTCCTGAATTGGTTAAACTGCAAGCAGAGGCTATTCAAAATATTAAAATTGATAAAGTAACCGTTTGGGATAGCGGAAATAATAAAGACGGAAAAACATCTACCTCTAATTTTATTTCAGGATTGTATCAATCGGTTCCTCCTTTGCAAGAAATGTTTAAAATGGCAGGAATGGAATTACCATCGTATTTAAAAGGTAAAACAGATTCTGATTCCGATACAAAATAAAAAAGATGCTACGTAAAACATATTTTTTTGTATTAACCATGCTTTTTTTATTGGCATGTACTCCTGAAAAACTAAATGAAACTGAAGCCTCCAAAACGGCCGAAAATTTACTGAATACCCTCAATGAAGAGAAGTACGATAGCATTTCTTCCTTTTGCACCGCCTCTTATAACAACGGGGAGAACACCGAAAAAAGAAAAAGAAAATACATAGAACTTAAAAAGGTATTAGGGAGCATGCAATCGTACGAACGAATAAATACAGAGCATATTACCAATGCAGCAGAACCGGCTTTCCTTGTTTTAACGTACAAGGTTGTTTACAACAATGCTACCACACAGGAGATGTTTACCCTTACTAAAGAAGAAGGCAAAATAAAAATATCTGACCACAATGTGAGAACAGAAAATACACTGTAACCTCCATTTATTTTAAAGTTCGGCTAAGTAACATTTTTAAATTTTTATCGGAAAAAACAAATCCGGTTTGCTTTAGTTTTTTATTCTCTACTCGACTTCCCAGTAATAATATATCTGACATTTTTCCCAAAAATAGTCTAAGCATAAAAGCGGGAATAGCAGGTAAAATTATTTTTTTTCGATACCCTTCAGCAATGAAACGACTAAACATTTCATTCGTTGCTCCATCATCAATTACCGCATTATACTCTCCGGACAATTGATTGTTTTCTATCGCATATAAATACAAATTACATAAATCGTTCAAGGATATCCAAGGCATATACTGTTTACCATTTCCAAGAAGGCAACCTAATCCGAATCGAAAAGGAAATGCCATTTTAGGCAAGACTCCTCCTGAATTATCCAACACAATACCGGTTCTAAATATTACGGTTCTTTTATTTTGTTTTAAGAATTGCTTAGCGGCATTTTCCCATGCTACACAAACCTCACCTAAAAAATCATTGGCCGGCAAATCTTCTTCGGTAAATATTTTAGAGAAAGATATGGTGCCATATATATTTACTCCCGATGCCGAAATAATAGACTCTACAGAGTTTTTATTATTTTCTAGTGTACTATAAATTAATTCCAACGGCTTGGTTCTGCTTTCTATAAGTTGAGTTTGATATTGGTTCGTCCACCGTTTATCAGCAATTCCCTCGCCTGTCAAATGAATAATAAAATGAGCATTTCGTATCAGATGAGTATCTATAATTTGCTTCTCTATATCCCAAAAACTGTAAAGAACAGATTCCTTAGTTTTTTTATTATTTCTGGTTAGAACCTTTACCGAATAACCTTTACTCTGTAATAAGAGAGTTAGGCGTTTTCCTATAAATCCTGTACCACCCGTTATAACTACATTTTTCATTAAATGTTAAACAATCATTTGGCTTTATACCCTTTTTTTATCAGGTACTCCAAGACTTTGTTTCTTACATCACCCTGAATAATAATTTCTCCGTTTTTTACACTCCCTCCTGTACCACATTTTACTTTGAGTTCTTTACCTAACAATTCCAGATCGTTTTCTTTACCCATAAAACCCTTTACTAAGGTAACTGTTTTGCCGCCCCTGTGATTTTTTTCAATAAACACACGAAGGTTTTGCTTTTCCGGCAAAAGGGTTTCTCGTTCTATCTCGCTTTCTTTATTTTTAGTACTAAAAGTGTTTGATGTAGAATATACAATTCCGTCTTGTTTGTTTTTATTTTTTTTCATGGCAGTTTGCAAATTACATTAAGCGATTTTGGAAAAATGCGGATATGAATAGGACTATTCACTTTAATAGGCTCCCCATCAACATGGGCAATGGAACTTTGATGCTCAATAGTTATTTCTTTGGCTCTTATTGTTTTTACCTGTTTCTGTTTGTTTATTTTTTTTTGGAGCATCGCTAATAATAATCCGGGTATTGAGTATCCTTTTATTTTTTGTATAATTACCACTTCTAACAAACCATCATTGATGATTGAAAGAGGAGAAATGATGGCATTATTTCCGTACTGGCTGCTATTAGCAATAGCCAAAGAAAATACCTCGCCACTATACGTTTCATTTTCGGTTTTTACATATACTTTCGTAGGTTTATAGCGAAACCATTCCTGCCCAATCATTTTAATGTATGTAACTAAGCCTCTTTTTTTAGAAGTTGCAAATTTCCAGGCTACAAGGGCTTCGAATCCAATACCAGCCATGCCTGCAAAAAAATAATGATTGAACTGTGCGGAATCTATTTTATTGACTTCTGTATGAAGTAAAAAAGAGACAGCTTCTTTATAATGAAGCGATATCCCTAAGTGTCTAGCCAGACCATTTCCTGAGCCTGCCGGAATGATGCCAAGTGCCGTTTCGCTATTTACCAGTCCTTTGGCCACTTCGTTTACACTACCATCTCCGCCTACTGCCACTACAGCGTAAAAGTGATTTTTTGCCGCTTCTATTGCTAATTCGGTAGCATGACCTTTGTATTCGGTAAATTTTATTTCGTAATAAAAATTTGTCTGAGAACACTCCTTGTGAATAAAAGAAACTATCTCTTTTTTATTTTTTGTTCCCGAGCATGGGTTTACGATAAAACGTATTTTTTTTTGCATTACCGTGGTGTAAGTTGATTTTTTATCAGCCTTTGCTGATAGGTTTGAATAATGGCTTTAAGCTTATTTTCCATTTCTTGCACCCTACTTTCTTCCTCTGTTAGTTTATTTTCAGAAAGCAGGCTATCGGTTTGATAGTGATATAAAGCAATGCTTTTTTTCCCATCAAACTGTAAAAGGCAACTATCGTTTATAAACTGAAAAATACCACTGCTGTAGTTTACACAAAAATTATATACCGATGCAGAATCGGCTATATTTCCAAAACTGGTAATCATTCCTTTATAATGGAGATACTGCAAAAGAGTAGGCAAAATATCGGTTTGCTGACATACCGTATGTATTTCTGCATGACGTAAAATGCTAGGTTCAAAAATGGCAAAAGGTATGGCATAATTTCCCAAAGAGTTTTTGTAGTAAGGGTGTTTTGAAATAGAAGTATGATCGGCAGTAAGTATAAAAACAGTATTCTTATACCATTCGGCTTTTTCGGCTGTTTCAAAAAAATGTTTCAAGGCATAATCGGCATATCCTATGCTTTCATGTATTTCGTATTCTCCTTTAGGAAACGTTCCTTTATATTTTTCCGGCACTCTAAATGGGTGATGCGAAGAAAGTGTAAAAACGGTTGCCAAAAAAGGATTTTGTTTTTTTTCTAACTCTTCGGCCACGTACTGTAAATAAGGTTCATCAAAAATTCCCCAGTGGCCATCTTCATCGTTCTTGTTAGGATATTCGTTTTTCCCATAATAATAATTGTACCCGGCCGCTTTGGCAAAAGCATCAAAACTCATGGTTCCATTATGCCCGCCATGGTAAAAATGCGAAGTGTACCCTTGTTGATTCAAAATACTTGCTAAACTATTGATTTTGTTTCCGGCATAGGGCGAGGTAATATACGAATCGTCCATTAAAGTTGGCAAAGAGGCAATAATGGCCGGAATTCCTTCTATGGATTGTTTTCCATTGGCAAAACAATTCGTGTAAACAATACTGTTTTTTAATAATGAATCTAGAAATGGCGTATAACCTTTTCCTTTGTTGTAATAACCGATGTATTCTTTCGAAAAACTTTCTAGTATAATCAGTACTACATTTTTACCAGAAAAATCTGCTTGACTTTTTATTTCTATATCTGCATTAAAATATTTCTTCAACTCTTCTTCTGTAAAATATTTTTCCGGTTTTATTCGTGGTTCTGTAAGGGTTTTAAAAAAAGTAAAAGGAGTGTTTAATACAAGAGGTACCTGTTGAGGACTGGAATAAGCGGCAGCATTTACAATGGTAATGGGTTTATATTGCCACCCCCCTCTAAAAGCTAATAAACTTAAACTTAATGCCACAAACAAAGCAAATATTGAAGGATAAAAATCTAATTGAAACATTCCCTCTATTTTGTTTTTCTTTATAAACCATAACAAAATTCCAATTAGTAATAAAAACAATAATACCACATACCAATAATCTAAAGCAAAACGAGGTATTAATGAAACTAAATCGTTTGTATTACTCATTACGGTAAGTACATCGGCCGTAGTACGTTTTAGCGTAAATCTGAAATAAATAATATCCAGCAGATTTAAAAAAATTGATAGAAGGACTCCTCCGAAATAAAAACTATTTACCGTAAAAAGAAAAAAACTATTTTTTTTGTTGAAAAAAGGAGCAAACCATAAAAATGTAAAGGGGGCAAAAAGAAGAGCCACCGAAGATAAATCAAATCTAATACCACCCACAAATGAAAGAAAAGAAATAGACTCACCAAGCAAGGAATAGTTAAATACTAAAAAAAGTATTCTGCATAAGGTGTACAACACCAAAACAAAGCCAATTCTTTTAATAAAGGGAATGATTGATTTTAATAATTGTTGCATAGAAAATCAAACAAAAACTTTATTCTTTCTTCGAAGTGCGATTCATACCGCAATCTGAGCATTTATTTCTACTTCTTCCCAATACGAATCTTTTAAAGAGGTACAATACAGCTGTAACAAAAAGAGAAGCAACAATAATTTCTTGTATTCCTGCATTTATTTTCATACTCAACAAAGTTAGGGTTTTTCATATAAATTTGCCTTATATTAAGAGCTATGGAAATTAAATTCAACCGAAGAAAATACGATAATAACTTTTTATTGGAATTATACAAAAACCTCTTAAAACCTCGCATGATTGAGGAAAAGATGTTACTGCTTTTACGCCAAGGAAAAGTTTCTAAATGGTTTTCCGGAATTGGTCAGGAAGCCATTTCGGTGGGAGCTACCATGGCTTTAAAACCCGAAGAGTACATCTTGCCCATGCACCGAAATTTAGGTGTTTTTACTTCTCGCAATATACCTCTCAATCGCCTCTTTGCCCAATTTCAGGGTAAAATGAGCGGTTTTACAAAAGGCCGAGACCGTTCTTTTCACTTTGGCACACAAGAATACAACATCATCGGAATGATTTCGCATCTCGGTCCTCAACTTGGTGTGGCCGATGGCATTGCCCTTTACCATAAAATACACAACGAAAAAAATGTTTGCCTTGTTTTTAGTGGTGATGGTGGTGCAAGTGAAGGCGATTTTCATGAAGCTATTAATGTAGCTGCCGTTTGGAAATTACCCGTCATTTTTCTGATAGAAAATAACGGATATGGCCTCTCTACTCCCAGCAATGAACAATTCGTTTTTAAAAATTTTGTAGATAAAGGCCCAGGTTATGGTATAGAAACCGAATTAATTGAGGGAAACAATATTTTAGATGTTTACCACAAAATATCGCTTATAGCAGAAGACCTCAGAGAAAATCCAAGACCTGTGTTGGTAGAGTGTTTAACCTTTCGAATGCGAGGACACGAAGAGGCCTCCGGAACCAAATATGTTCCGCAAGAATTATTTGATATTTGGCAAAAAAAAGATCCTGTTTCGAACTACGAAGATTTCTTGCTAAAAGAAAAAATACTAAACGATGAACTGATAAAAACCATAAGACTGGAAATACGAAAAGAAATTGAAGAGGGGCTCGCTATGGCTTATTCCGAAAAACCCATAGAACCCGATACCGAAAGAGAAATAAACGATGTGTTCGCTCCATTCTCTTTCAAGGAAACTCCGGCAACTGCCCCTTTCAAAGAAATGCGACTCATTGATGCCATACATAATGCCTTGCAACTGGCCTTAGTAAAACACCCCTCTCTTGTATATATGGGGCAGGATATTGCAGAGTACGGTGGAGTTTTTAAAGCCACCGAAGGCTTTGTGTTGGAATTTGGAAAAGAACGCATACGCAACACTCCTCTTTGCGAATCGGCTATAGTAGGAGCCTCTTTAGGACTTTCCATTAAAGGAGGAAAAGCCATGGTGGAAATGCAGTTTGCCGATTTTGTTTCGGAAGCCATGACTCAAATTTGCAATAACCTGGCTAAAACCCACTGGAGATGGGGACAACAAGCCGATGTGGTAATACGAATGCCCACAGGTGCAGGAGTTGCTGCAGGCCCCTTCCATTCACAGAGCAACGAAGCATGGTTTTATAAAACCCCCGGACTTAAAATTGCTTATCCATCAAACCCATTCGATGCCAAGGGCTTGCTTTTAACCGCATTTGAAGATCCCAATCCTATTATGTTTTTTGAACATAAAGCCCTTTACCGAAGTATTGCCTCAAATGTTCCGGAGCATTATTATACGCTTCCGTTTGGTAAAGCGATAGCAATAAACGAAGGTAACGATATATCTATTATCACATACGGAATAGGGGTTCATTGGGCTTTGGAAGTAGTTAAAGAAAACCATATTAATGCCGATATAATAGACCTAAGAACTCTCGTTCCATTAGATTCTGAAGCCATTTTTAACTCCGTAAGAAAAACAGGAAAAGCATTGATTTTGCACGAAGATTCACTAACCGGAGGAATAGGTGGAGAAATTTCGGCACTAATCACAGAAAACTGTTTTCAATATTTAGATGCCGCTGTAGTACGTTGTGCAAGCTTAGACACCCCCATTCCCTTTTCGCCCAAACTAGAAGAAAATTATTTAGCTAAAAATACTCTACTGCAAAAAATAAACACACTGCTTGAATACTAAAATAAAATCCCGCCAAATGGCGGGATTTTATTTTAATTATTCAAAAATTCAATAAACTCAATACCCTTTGAGGGTCTAACACTCAATGCTTTTGAATAGGCTAAAATAGTTGAAATAGCATCTTCTGAGGGTTCTGCTAAAAGCGATTCATTAAATTCATCTACTAAATGGCTTAAATGTTCCTCTTCTTTTTGCAGTTGTTGAATTTCTAAAATAGTAAAAGTGTTCTTCATAGGCAGATATTTTTTTTATTTGTTTCATACCTAAGCAACGAACACTTTTACTAATTATTGTATCTCTTTCAAAAAAATTATGTAACAGAGAGAGTTACATTTTTCTCTACCATCATTCTTCTTAAGTTAATTAAGGCGTATCGCATACGCCCAAGAGCCGTGTTTATACTTACATTCGTTTTATCGGCAATCTCTTTAAAGCTTAAATGATAGTACAAACGTAATATCAAAACCTCTTTTTGGTCATCAGGTAAAAAACCAATCATTTTCTTTACATCTTGCAAAATCTGTTTTTTTACCATTTTTTGTTCCACGTTAAGCGTTTCGCAGGCAATAAAATGAAAAACATCATAATCGCTTTCTGAATCGTTTTCTCGCATGAGCATCCGCTTATTTTTTCTAAAGTGGTCCATTATAAGGTTGTGTGCAATACGGTACACCCAAGGCAAAAACTTTCCTTCTTCATTGTACTTGCCTTTTTTAAGCGTATTCACCACTTTGAAAAAAGCATCTTGAAAAATATCCAAGGCAAGATCTGGATCCTTTACATTAAAAAGTATATACGAATATACCTTCGATTTGTGTCTGCGAACTAAATGTTCAAATGCAGATTCATTGCCAGATTGGTAAGCCAATACCAATTCTTGGTCGGTTTTGTTTTTTAGCATGTACATATTTACCTCCTTGTTTTTACGGGTTAATTAAACTCGTTAAGGTTTTAAAAAAGGTAAATAGTGGCTATAGGCAATAAAATTTTAGGGGTTGTGTTATTTATTCAAAATGGGTAAACGCCATCTTTTTAACGGTATTGTGTACGCAAGTATTTTTTTTTTGTTTCACAAATATACGAAAAGTAAGATTAATTTCGCCACTCATTTATTTATAGGCCCTTTCTTTATGTCAAACCATGAAACAGATACCGTTTTATCTCAGAAATATATACATATAAAAGGGGCAAGGGTACACAATCTAAAAAATATTGAGGTTTGTATTCCCCATAATCAGTTGGTAGTTATTACCGGTGTAAGTGGCAGCGGAAAATCATCGCTAGCTTTCGATACCTTGTATGCCGAAGGCCAACGAAGATACATTGAAAGCCTTTCTTCGTATGCACGCCAATTTATGGGCAAATTAGAAAAACCCGATGTAGATTTTATTTCAGGCATTGCTCCGGCTATTGCCATAGAACAAAAAGTAAATACACACAACCCTCGTTCTACGGTTGGCACAAGCACAGAAATATACGATTACTTAAAAATTCTTTTTGCTCGCATAGGTAAAACTTTTTCTCCCATTTCCGGAATAGAAGTAGTGAGGCATAAACAAAGCGATGTACTACGTTATATTCATTCCCTTAAAAAGGGAACCAAAGTGATGCTCCTGTCTCCGCTTAAAACAAAAGCAGGAAGAACACTTCGTGAAGAATTAACATTACTTCAACAACAAGGATTTTCTAGAATAAAACTGAATGGAGAAATAAGAAAAATAGACGATTTAAAAACGCCATTAAAAAAGAATAACGAAATCTTTGTTTTAATAGACCGCTTTATTGTTGACTCTGCAAATGAAGATAACATTAACCGAATTTCAGACTCTATTGAGACGGCTTTCTTTGAATCGGAAGGGAATTGCTGCATTGAAATAATCTCGGAAAATAATTTTTCTGAAACTAAATTTTTCTCGAATCGTTTTGAGGCCGATGGAATGCAATTTGAAGAACCAAGTATTCACTTTTTTAGTTTTAATAATCCGCTGGGGGCTTGCAAAACCTGCGATGGTTTTGGAAGCGTGATAGGGATAGACGAAGACTTGGTTATACCGAATAAGAACTTATCGGTTTACGATGAAGCTATTGTTTGCTGGAAAGGAGAAAAAATGCAGGAATGGAAAGACGATTTAATTAAAAATGCTCATCATTTTAACTTTCCAGTTCATACTCCTTATTTTCACCTCAGTAAAAACGAAAAAGAATTACTGTGGAAAGGCAACAAATACTTTTACGGATTAAACCGTTTTTTTAAATACTTAGAAGAAAAAAGTTACAAAATACAATACCGCGTTATGCTTTCGAGGTATCGAGGAAAAACCCAATGCCCCGATTGCCATGGTACGCGTCTACGAAGCGATGCCGCTTACGTAAAAATAGAAGGCCAAAACATTATGGATATTGTACTTATGCCCGTTTCGGAGGCTCTCTCTTTTTTTGAATCGCTCAAACTCCCTCCACACGAAATGTTGGTAGCCAAACGACTATTAGAAGAAATTACCAACCGACTAAGCTATTTATGTAATGTTGGACTTGGTTATCTGACCTTAAACCGCCTTTCCTCGTCCTTATCAGGAGGCGAATCTCAACGTATTAATTTAGCCACCTCACTTGGAAGTAGTTTAGTGGGTTCGCTATACATTTTAGATGAACCCAGTATTGGTTTGCACCCCCGCGACACGCACCGATTAATTAAGGTATTACGCGAACTGCAAAAAGCAGGAAATACCGTAATTATTGTAGAGCATGATGAGGAAATAATGCGGGTAGCAGATGAGATTATCGATATTGGACCACTAGCAGGAAGTTTAGGTGGTGAAGTTGTTTTTCAGGGAAACCACTCTGATTTAATAAAAGAGAAAAAAAGCCTTACCGCTCGTTTTCTTACCGGAAAAGAAAAAATCCCTATTCCTGCTAAAAGAAGAACATCGAATTTATTTATTGAGTTGCAAGGCTGCCGACAAAACAACTTAAAAAACATAAATGTAAAAATCCCTTTACATACCCTTACCGTTGTTACCGGAGTAAGTGGTTCCGGAAAATCATCGTTGGTAAAGGGCTCTTTAGTGCCGGCTCTGAAAAAACTTTTTGACGGATACTCTGAAAAAACAGGCGTTTTCGACAAACTTTCGGGCGATTTAGGCATTCTTACTTCAGTAGAATTTATAGATCAAAATCCAATTGGAAAATCCTCACGTTCCAATCCGGTAACTTATGTAAAAGCTTTTGATGAAATTAGAGAATTGTTCTCCACTCGCCCACTTAGTAAGATGAGAGGGTATAAACCTTCTTTTTTTTCTTTTAATGTTGAAGGCGGGCGGTGCGAAAGCTGCAAAGGCGATGGGAATATCACTGTAGAAATGCAGTTTATGGCCGATATTCACTTGATTTGTGATGAATGCAAAGGCAAAAAATATAAAGAAGATATTTTGGAGGTGCAGTACAAAAACAAAAATATTCATGATATTTTAAACTTAACTGTAGATGAGGCGATGTTGTTTTTTACTCCACAAGCCGAAGCTCCTTCTGTACAAAAAGATTTACTTGTTGAAGCAAAGATTGTAGAAAAATTATTACCCTTACAAGAGGTAGGTTTAGGCTATGTAAAACTAGGTCAATCCTCAAGCACCCTCAGTGGTGGCGAAGCACAACGAATAAAGCTAGCTTCGTTCTTATCTAAAAAACAAAGTCAAACTCATGTGTTGTTTATTTTCGATGAGCCCACAACAGGCTTACACTTTTTTGATATTCAGAAATTACTCAATGCATTTGAATCTCTTATAAAACAAGGACATTCTATTGTTGTAATAGAACATAATGCCGAAGTAATAAAATGTGCCGATTGGGTTATAGACTTAGGTCCGGAAGGCGGCAATGCAGGAGGTTATATCGTTTTTGAAGGTACACCCGAAAATCTGATTCACTGTAAAATTTCCTATACTGGTCAATATTTACGAGAAAAATTGGGATAATTTTTTTACAATTCTTCAATAACTCCCATCTCGCAAAACTTTTTGATGCGACTTTCCACGAGCTTGTCCGATTTTGTTTTACAAAGTTTCACTAAATCTTTCTGTATCGTTTCTTTTACTAATTGAAAGGCTTCCTCTGGGCGTGCGTGGGCTCCTCCCAATGGCTCTTTTATAATACCATCTATTAATTTATTATGCAGCATATCTTTGGCGGTTAGTTTCAATGCTTCAGCCGCTTTTTCTTTATGATCCCAACTTCTCCATAAAATGGAAGAACAAGACTCGGGCGAAATAACCGAATACCAAGTGTTTTCTAACATATATACTTTATCGCCCACTCCTATTCCCAAGGCTCCCCCAGAGGCTCCCTCACCAATAATGATACAAATAATAGGTACTTTTAATTGCGACATTTCCATTAAATTTTTAGCAATGGCCTCACCCTGTCCTCTTTCTTCGGCCTCAATACCCGGAAATGCTCCCGGAGTGTCTATTAAGGTAACAACAGGCTTATTAAATTTCTCGGCAAGTTTCATTAAGCGTAGTGCCTTCCGATATCCTTCAGGGTTGGCCATTCCAAAATTCCGATACTGCCTCATTTTGGTATTTATCCCTTTTTGCTGACCAATAAACATTACCGATTTCCCTTCGACCATTCCGAATCCACCCACCATTGCCTTATCATCTTTTACCGAACGGTCGCCATGCAATTCTATAAAAGTACCATTGGTTATATAATCAATGTATGCTAATGTGTAAGGCCTGTCGGGGTGGCGAGAAACCATTACCCTTTGCCAAGCACTTAGATTTTCGTATATATCTTTGGTAGTATCTTTTAATTTTTTTTCGAGTTCTTTTACCGTTTTGCTAACATCTACCTGTGTTTTTTCTCCGGTAGTTTTTACTTTTTCTATTTCTTCGGCTATTATTTTAATAGGCTCTTCAAAATCAAGATAGGTAGTCATAATGATATTGGTTTTAAGTGGCTAAATTAGTAATTCGTACGAATATTAAATTATTCTTTATATCCGTAGTTTTGTGTGCCATGATTTTATTTCCGAATTCAAAAATTAATTTAGGCCTGCATGTCATTTCAAAGCGTTCTGATGGATTTCATTCCATTGAAACTGCATTTTATCCAATACAATGGAGAGATATACTGGAAATAACTCCACATTTAGGTGCAAAAAAAAAAATTAAAGTTACCTTTTCGGGAATACCCATTAATGGAAATAGCAACGACAATTTGTGTGTAAAAGCATACCAATTGTTAGATACAGAATATTTGTTGCCACCTGTGCGAATACATTTGCATAAAATAATTCCTATGGGAGCCGGGTTAGGTGGTGGTTCGGCTGATGCTGCTTTTACCTTAAAAATGTTAAATACAATTTTCGAATTGAATTTAAACGAAGAGAATTTATTAAACTATGCAAGCAATTTAGGCAGCGACTGTGCTTTTTTTATTAAAAATAAAGCTCAGTATGCGCAAGGCAAAGGAGAGGTATTATCGGATATTTATATTCCTTTGGAGGGATACTGGATATTAGTGATAAAGCCTCAACATAACATAAGTACCAAAGAAGCATACAATGGTATTTTTCCAAAACAACCCAAACACCATTTAATGGAAGTGCTAAAACAAAAACCGGAATATTGGAAAGACTTTTTGATTAACGATTTTGAAGAAAGCATTTTGAAAAAATATCCAGTTATAAAAAGTTTAAAAGAGAACTTATATAGTAGGGGGGCTGTTTATGCTTCTATGAGTGGTAGCGGGTCGGCTGTTTATGGCATATTTAAATCAGAACCCGATGTTTCTAACTTAAACGAATACATTTTTTGGAAAGAACTATTTTAACGTAAAAAACACTGAAATTAAATGGGTAAAACAAGAAAGAGCAGGTCCCCCAACCTGCTCTTCTTGACACCAAACTCCCCTACCCCTCCTTTTTAGTATGTTGCAAAAATTATTTTTACTATAGTGATTTGTTAAACCTAAACATCGTATCGTAAATTTTATTGCACTTAAACATAATAATATATTGATTTTTTTTATAATACAGTATATAATATCGATAAAATATGAATTAGTTTCACTCCTTAATCGTTTTCAAATAACATAATTAACGATTCATAGTATTTATTTATCTTTATGAATTATTTTTTTGCATCTAACTATCATTCAAATAAATACCTCTACCATGAAAAAACAAATTATCTGCACATTATTATCTGTTATCATACTCTCTTGCGGTGGCAGTAAAAATGATGATTTTGAAGAAACGAAAGGCCCAAGCAATGCCTTCGAAGCTATATCAAATCTTTCTAAAGCAGGAAAGGAAATGAAGAACAACCTTAGTAAAGTAGAAGAGAAAATTAAAGAGCGTAAAGAAAGAGGGGACACTCTAGCCATGCATTATGAAAAATTAATGGAATTTTTACCCGAGGAAATTGATGGATATAAACGTAAAGAACCTAATGGAAGCAGTGTAAATATGGCCGGCATGAGTTATTCGAGTGTTGATGCCCGATATGAAAAAGAAGATGGAGAATACATTAAAATTACTATCGTAGATTATAATCAGGCATACGGCATTTACCAGTCGGCTACCGCCATGTGGGCTATGGGAATGAGCATAGATACTCCAACTGAAAAAGCAAACGGGGTAAAATTGAATGATGAAATTGCAGGATGGGAAACATTTAAAAAGAAATCGAAAGAAGCCACATTAACATTGGGTGTCGGCTATCGCTTTTGGTTAAATATTGAAGCGAACAAACAAGAAAATACCGACTTCTTAAAAAGTGTGGCAAAAAAAATAGATATGGATAAGCTTACAGCTATTTAATGGTACTAAGCAGCCAGTTATCTATAAATTCCCTCACACATGCATTACCTCCCTTTTTATCAGTAATTACATCGGCATGCCTTTTTATACTATCAACCGCATCGGCAGGACAGGCACTTAAACCTACTTTTTTTATTACTTCTAAATCATTTATATCATCACCCATGTAAGCCACCTCTCCCATCTTTATTTTGAGTTGTTTGCACCATTTTGAGAGTATATTCAACTTCGCTTCTTTTCCCACATATACATACTTTATTTTTAACAAGTCGGCTCTACGTTGAATTAATTTTTTATTAAATCCGGAACTTAGCAGGGCTACCGGAAATCCTTTTTCTGTAAGTTTTTTTATACCCATTCCATCTCGGGTGTGAAATTTTTTGAACTCATCTCCACTTTCCGAATAATACATTCCTCCATCGGTTAGCACACCGTCTACATCAATCACTAAAAATTTTATAGGGGGTACATTCTTCTTTATCTTCAGTTCTTTTTTTAAAAGTATTTCTGTACTGATATTAAAATAATCGGAAAAAAGACAAATTTGTTCAGGAGTAGGGATATGAGTTTCTAAAATTATTTTTTTTATCACTTCCTTAGAGATGCCTGTTTTTTTAGACACTTCTTTGCTGTCGTTTCCAACTAAAAATTTTATATTTTGGTAAATGTACGATTTCATTACACGATTTTTCGGTCTATGGCATTAGCCAGGTTTTTAAGAGAAGTAAACAAGTTGCTAAACTGCTCATGGTTCAATTGTTGCGAAGCATCAGATAGAGCTATTTTCGGATTGGGGTGCACCTCAATAAGTAAACCATCTACCCCCATAGCCATACAAGCCCTCGATAAATCGGGCACTCCGTAAGCATATCCTATAGCATGACTAGGATCTAGAATAACCGGAAGGTTCGTATATTCTTTTAAATAAGCAGCTCCGCACAAATCAAGCGTAAAACGGGTTTTTGTTTCGAAAGTTCGGATACCTCTCTCGCATAATATTACATTTTCATTTCCTCCGCTAAGTATAAATTCGGCAGCCTGCACAAATTCTTGCAGCGTAGTACCAAATCCTCTTTTTAACAAAACCGGTTTATTGGTTTTACCACATCTTCGTAATATACCATGATCGTACATTGATTTTGCCCCAATTTGTATAATATCGGCATATTCTATTACCTCCTCTATATGCGTAGCATCTCTTACTTCGGTAATGATATTCAGATTGTATTTTTCTCTCATTTTAGCAAGCAATTTCAAGCCTTCCAATCCTAAACCCTGAAAACTGTAAGGTGAAGTACGTGGCTTATAGCAACCTGCACGCAATGTGCTAATTCCTAGTTTTTGCATTAGTTGTGCAGCACTTTCTATTTGCTCTTCTGATTCTACTGAACAAGGGCCGGCAATAATTGCAGTATGATGAGTGTTTCCGCCAATTACAACACCTTTACCTAAAAGAACTTCTCTTTTGTTTTTAAGGTAATCGGCCGAGGCTAGTTGAATATCCGAAGACATTGGAAACACCGCTTCAGTAACGGAAGTGTATTGGGAACTCAACTCTTTTAATGCCGAAGGAGTAATTAATACATACTTATCGGGATTTGTAATTACAATGGCTTTTAACTCATCGGCAATGGTTTGAACTTCGCTTGTGGTTAGTGATTTTTTAAGGTGTACTATCATAATTCTCCTTTAATTAAGTTGAAAAAGGTAAGAGCTCCACTTACTTTTTCATTATTATCTAATACTGGCATATATGAAATGGGAAATTTCTTATTACGTATAAACTCGAGCATTTCTTTTACGGTCGTATTTTCGTTTATTGTAACCGGTGTACGATTCGTTACATCATTTATAGTTACCTTGTTCAAATCTTCTATATGTTTCAATAAGCCTTTTCTTACATCGGCATTACTAATCAGCCCTTCTAATTTTCCCGTTTTATCGGCCAAAATAGTAAATCCCATTTTTCCTGTTTCTATTGAATTTAGTACATCCTTCAGTTGGCAATTTTCATTTACTAAGAGGGGAATTTCATTTTTGTTGTGCATAAAATCTTTCACACAGTAGGTAGAATGTGTTTCGTTGGCTTTAAGATTTAACAGAGCCGTACCCACGTGTGTTTCGTTAAATAAATAAGAACCCGATACTGCTACATCTACTCCCATGTTACGGAGTATAAAAGAAACTTCTGCATTAACGCCCCCATCAACATGTACCGCTTTTTCGGGATAACGCCTTTTGAAGGCTCTAATTTTTTCAAAATTTTCTTTGTTAAACTGCCCTCCACTTTTACCCGGAGTGGTGGCCATTATAAGAATAAACGAAAAGCATTCGGCATATTCATCAAACACATCAATAGGTGTATTAGAGGTTATTGCCAATCCGTATTTTGCAAGGGTGTCTGGCAATTGTAATTTGCCCGAAATTTCTTCAAATTGAAAAGTAACGTAATCGGGTTTTTCTTTTTCTATGTAAGAAAAATATTTTTCCGGAGTGGGAGTAATAATATGTAAATCGATGGGCTTATTGCTATGAGCTCGTATAGTTTTAAAATCATCAAAAACACCTAGGTCATCGTTACAATCTACATGAAACAAGTCGACACCGTTTTGATGCAGATTTTTAATAGTATTTTCCAGTAAATCGGTTTTATTGGAATATATAGATGCAGAAATTTTCATACTAAAGCCTTGCAAAAGTAGTATTTCTGTGCAAAAGAAATCTGTTAACCACTTTTTCTTTAACTGTTGATAAAACAAAAAGCGGTACGATTCATTTCGCACCGCTTTTTTAAAAATTCTAAACTTATATTATTTATTGTTATCGTCTTTTACTTCTTCAAAATCAACATCTGTAACCTCCCCGTCTCCGGCATTGCCTTCGGAGGTTCCTTGTGCATGGGTTCCCTCTGTTGCTGCTTGTCCCGAAGCATTATATATGTGTTGCGAAGCCGCAGAAAAGGCTGTGTTTAGTTTGTTCATGGCCGCTTCTATGGCTACTTCGTCCTGACTTTGGTGAGCGGTTTTCAATTCGGCTAAAGCACTATCAATTGGTCCTCGCATATCGGCAGGAATTTTATCGCCATATTCTTTCAGTTGTTTTTCGGTTTGGAAAATAAGGCTGTCGGCTGCATTAATTTTTTCTGCTTTTTCTTTTTGCTTTTTGTCAGCCTCGGCATTTAATTCGGCCTCCCGTTTCATTTTTTCGATTTCATCTTTACTTAAACCCGAAGAGGCTTCTATGCGAATACTTTGTTGTTTGTTGGTCGCCTTATCTTTTGCTGAAACATTTAAGATTCCGTTCGCATCAATATCAAAAGTTACTTCAATTTGAGGTACACCGCGTGGTGCAGGAGGCAAACCGTCTAAGTGAAATTTACCTATTGTTTTATTATCTCTGGCCATGGGTCGCTCTCCTTGTAATACGTGTATTTCTACTGAAGGCTGATTATCGGAGGCGGTAGAGAATGTTTCTGATTTTTTAGTAGGAATAGTAGTATTGGCCTCAATAAGTCTTGTGAATACCCCTCCCATGGTTTCTATTCCTAAAGAAAGTGGAGTTACATCTAAAAGTAACACATCTTTTACCTCTCCTGTTAAAACCCCTCCCTGAATAGACGCTCCAACAGCTACAACTTCATCGGGATTAACTCCTTTTGAAGGTTCTTTTCCAAAGAATTTTTTAACGGCTTCCTGAATAGCCGGAATACGGGTAGACCCCCCTACTAGGATAATTTCATCAATATCGCCTACATTTAAATTGGCACTTTTTAATGCCGATTTACAGGGTGCAATGGTACGTTGAATTAAATCATCGGCTAGTTGCTCAAATTTTGCACGGGTTAGTGTTTTTACCAGGTGTTTTGGGCCTGTATTGGTAGCTGTAATGTAAGGTAAATTAATTTCGGTTTGAGCGGTACTGGATAATTCTATTTTTGCTTTTTCGGCTGCTTCTTTTAATCGTTGAAGAGCCATTGGGTCTAACCTTAAATCAATTCCTTCGGCAGTCTTAAATTCATCGGCCATCCAGTCTATAATTTTTTGGTCAAAATCGTCTCCTCCCAAATGAGTATCTCCATCGGTAGATTTTACTTCAAACACTCCATCGCCCAATTCTAATACCGATACATCGTGTGTTCCACCTCCGCAATCAAAAACTACTATTTTTTGGTCTTTGTTTCTTTTGTCGAGCCCGTATGCCAAAGCGGCTGCAGTAGGCTCGTTAATTATTCTTCTCACTTTTAATCCGGCTATTTCACCTGCTTCTTTGGTGGCCTGGCGTTGCGAGTCGTTAAAGTATGCCGGTACAGTAATTACGGCTTCGGTTACTTCTTGCCCGAGATAATCTTCCGCTGTTTTTTTCATTTTTTGAAGAATCATGGCCGAGATTTCCTGAGGAGTGTACATGCGGTCGTCTATTTTAACACGTACCGTGTTATTCTCACCTTTTACCACTTCATATGGTACTCGGGGCACTTCCTTTTCCATTTCGCTGAACAGATGACCCATGAAGCGTTTTATAGAAAAAATGGTTTTACGCGGATTGGTAATGGCCTGACGTTTTGCGGGGTCTCCTACAGTACGCTCTCCTCCTTCTAAAAAACCCACTACCGAGGGTGTGGTGCGTTTTCCTTCGCTGTTAGGAATTACAACAGGTTCGTTTCCTTCCATAACTGAAACGCAGGAGTTTGTTGTACCTAAATCAATTCCAATAATTTTACTCATATTAATTTGTTTTAGTGTTTACTTTTTTTGCCTTGCAGAGGGTCAATGATTGTGCCACCCAAACACAATGTAGATAATACGAAAAAATGACACTTTTCTTTAGCTCCATTCCTTTTTACCTGTCAGGCAATCTGCCAATATTGCATTAATTACAAGGAATGGTTTGAGGATTTGGCTCCGGGTCGCAAAAATTCAGATTGTTTGTGTACTGAGAAAATCCAAACATTTTAATGGTGTATTGGTTCAGTTTTATTCCTTGTTTGGTGGTGGTATTTCTAGAAGAAAAAATGCCGGCTGCATTAGTTAAGTTGGTGTAATCTGGCTTTTCCTGATTGATGGTATTCGATGGTTTTGAGATATCCATGTAAATACTAAGTTCTTCGGCTGCTCCGTATAGTATAAAATCGCAATTACCCAATTCTCTTAGTTTTACATTGGAATCAAATTTAACAGTTTCTCCTATTTTTTTATAGAAACTTTCTCCGTTAAAAACTTTCTCTAAACTTTTGCCCCCAGAGAGTTTGGTATCCGAAATTTTTTCTTCGCCAATATATATTCTCACTTTTCGGGCAATAGTATCGGTGCCGGAAACAGGAATATCTCGGTAGTTAAAATCTAAATACAACTGGTATCTCCTTACGTTTGGAGCGGATGTCCATTTAAAAATATATTCCTGATACTCTTGAAAATTATTTGCAAATGCCACATTGGGTGAAGAAATGGGAGAAGGTTTAGAAACCTGACAGTAGCCACAAATAAGCGTTTCTGAGGTAATTTCTTTTTTCGATTTAGAATTGGTAATCTTTAATTTATAGGTATAATCCGGGTTGATAGGAGTATTTGTCTTAAATAAAGTATAATTAGAGGTGGCAAAATATCCTTCTTCTTTAATTTTTTCTTGTGTTTCCGAAAGCGTAATTACCTGCAATAAGTTTTTGTTGTACCATTCTTCTATTATTACCTGAAAGGTGCCGGGTGCATAATGAATAGAATCAGGGTTTTTAGAAATTTCATCGGCACTCATTTCTCCCAAAAAGGCCTTATTTATCCTAATATACTGCACACTATCGGCAGGATTCAGTAATCCAAAAACTACTGAAATATCCTTGTATGGGGCATTTAATGATAAATCGGTGGAGCATGCAAAAAGTAATAAGCCAACCGAAAACATTACAGTATAAATTATTCTTTTAGTGAAATTCAACATATCTTCATTAATAATAGGAAAGGTGTAATTTGTTTTATTATCGGCAAAAATAGTATTTTTAGACAAAGCAATAGCTTATTTTGTAGCTTTGTGCTTGTAATACTTTATAAACGGCTATTTTAAAATACAGGCGGAAAAATGTCAGCAAAAAAACAACAAACAAAAGCAGAAGTAACAAAAGTTACTACTCACGTATTGCAGGAAATGAAATTTAGAGGTGAAAAAATTTCCATGCTTACTGCATACGACTACTCTCTAGCAAAAATTATTGATGCAGCAGGCATAGATGTTATATTGGTAGGCGATTCAGCCTCGAATGTAATGGCGGGGCATGAAACTACTTTACCTATTACTCTAGACCAAATGATTTACCACGGAGCATCGGTGGTAAGAGCCGTAAATAGAGCTTTAATAGTGGTTGATTTACCCTTTGGAAGTTATCAAGGCAATTCTAAGGAAGCCTTAAACTCTTCCATTCGCATTATGAAAGAAACCGGAGCACATGCCGTTAAAATGGAAGGTGGAAAAGAAATTGTAGAATCTATTTCTCGAATTCTTTCGGCCGGAATTCCTGTAATGGGGCATCTAGGATTAACACCTCAATCTATCTATAAATTTGGCACTTACAATGTTCGAGCTAAAGAAAAAGAAGAGGCTGATAAGTTAATTAGTGATGCTAAATTATTAGAACAAACCGGGTGCTTTTCTATCGTATTAGAAAAAATTCCGGCAAAACTTGCAAGCAAAGTAGCCAAAGAAGTTAAAATACCTGTTATTGGCATTGGGGCAGGCAGCGGAGTTGATGGACAAGTGTTGGTGCTTCACGATATGTTGGGAATTAACAAGCAATTTAGTCCCCGATTTTTGCGTAGATACTTAAACCTTTACGATGATATTTATAAAGCTGTAGGAAAATATATTAACGATATTAAAACGCTCGATTTTCCTAATGAAAAAGAACAGTATTAAATATCTCTCACCTTTTCTTTTTTGAATACCCCCTTGGAAATACTTTACGAAGACAATCACCTGATAGCCATAAATAAAAGGCCTTCAGAAATTGTGCAAGGCGATAAAACCGGAGATCAACCTCTAAGTGAAAAAGTAGCTACTTACCTAAAAGAAAAATACAACAAACCAGGTGAAGCTTTTGTAGGAGTTATACACCGAATAGACAGGCCAGTTAGCGGAATCGTGCTTTTTGCAAAAACCAGCAAAGCTTTAGCCAGAATGAATGAACTATTTCAATCTCAGGCAGTTCAAAAAACATATTGGGCCGTGGTAAAAAATAAACCTCCCCAACCAACAGAAACCTTAATTCATTACCTTACCCGAAACCCTGGAAAAAACAAAAGTTTTGCCAATACCACACAAAAAAACAATAGCAAAAGAGCCGAATTAGAGTACTCTACCCTTTATTGTTTTGAAAAATATTACCTGTTAAAGATTCTCCCCTATACGGGCAGACACCACCAAATAAGGGCTCAACTTGCCGCCATTGGTTGCCCTATTAAAGGTGATGTTAAATATGGAGATAAACGAAGTAATGCTGATGCTTCAATACATCTACATGCACTAAAAATAGAGTTCATTCATCCGGTAAGCAAAGAAAATATTTGCATTACCGCCTACCCTCCACAAGATGATGCACTTTGGAAAAAAGCGACCGAAGCATGTTCTTAGAAGTTTCGCTCCATCTCTTCCAAAACAAATAGCGAATTTAAGTAGAAAAAAAATAAAATAATGATTATCAGAACATTAAAATATTTTAAGTACTATGTATTGCATTGTATTATTATAAACATATATCTTTGTAATAAATTTTACTGCAAAGATGAATATAGAAAATACAAAAGCTCAGATGCGTAAAGGGGTACTCGAGTTTTGCATACTCAGCATTCTATCGGTAGGTGAGGCATACCCTTCTGAAATTATTGATAAATTAAGAAACAGTAAGCTTATTGTAGTAGAAGGTACACTATACCCCTTACTTACTCGATTAAAAAATACAGATATACTTACTTACAGATGGGAAGAATCGACTTCCGGACCTCCTCGAAAATACTACAGACTTACCGATAAAGGAAAAATGTTTTTGAAAGAACTCAATTCTACCTGGCATGAATTGGTAGAAGCCGTAGAAAAAACAAGCCATAATAATATCTAACATAAAAAAGCACAAAAATGAATCAAACAGTTACAGCAAACATAAGTGGTATTGTATTTCATATTGAAATAGATGCTTATGATAAGTTAAAACACTACTTATCTGAAATTAAAAAACGATTTGAAGTTGCCGAAGAAAGAGAAGAAATAATGCTAGACATAGAAGCCAGAATAGCTGAAGTTTTTAAAAGTAAACTAAACGAGCAAAATCAGGTAATATCAATGCCCCATGTAGACGAAGTGATTTCACTGATGGGACAACCTGAAGATTTTGCCGGTCAATCCGAAGAGGAAAGTAAAACCACTACTCAGCAAGCGTTTAAAACAGGGAAACGAATTTATCGATCTAGTGAAGATAAAATTTTGGCCGGTGTTTGCTCCGGCATTGCAGCCTACTTCGGTTTCGACCCAATATGGCTGCGGTTGGTGTTTGCTATTGCTTTTTTTGTTTTCGG
This sequence comes from Flavobacteriales bacterium, assembly GCA_905339165.1. GTDB lineage: Bacteria > Bacteroidota > Bacteroidia > Flavobacteriales_E > Vicingaceae > BCD5. The sequence goes on along the minus strand of CAJPFH010000026.1, from coordinate 40,777 downwards.
TTTCGGATTTCCATTATATATTATTCTGTGGATTATAATTCCCGAAGCTAAAACCAGAGCTCAAAAATTAGAAATGCGTGGAGAGCCTGTGAATATAGATAATATTGAAAAAACTATTAAAAAAGAAGCGGAAGAGTTTAGTAACAGAGTAAAGGATTGGGAAAAAGAAGGGGGAGCAAAAAAGTTCGAAAACATGATTAAAAACTTTGTAGAATTTATTATTTCTATTTTCACTCTTTTTATTAAAACATTTGCAAAAATATTGGGAGCTCTCTTTCTTTTTATTGGTCTATTGCTGCTTACAGCTCTTATAACAAGAGCTTTCGGTTTAAAAACTATTACCATAGATGGATATAATATTTCTATATTCACGGTAGAAGACTTTGCAAATGCCTTTTTTGAAAATTCCGAACAATATACACTTGCTCTCATTGCATTATTTTTTATAGTAATAGCTCCTATATTTACCTTTATTTACAGCGGTTTAAAACTGCTTTTGAAAATAAAAAGCAATCATAAAATAATTGCTTTAGCACTTTTTATATTTTTTACAACAGGCATTATTCTTTCTATAATAGTAGGAATTCAAGTTTCTTCTGAATTTAAAAGAGAGGCTGTGACAACAAAAGTTTATAAAATTAAAAACCATGATATTTTATATATAGACCTTTTAAAAGTTGACAAAAATTCCTTTATAATAAATGGGAAAATAAAAAATATTAAACCCTTTTATTTTACCGAAGATTCTATCTTTTACTCTTATCCCGAATTAAATGTATTGCCAGCTACAGGCGATTCTGCTTATATTGAAATCTCAAAGTCGGCCAAAGGAATATTACAAAAAGAGGCAGAGATAAGAGCAGAAAATATCAACTATAATTTCTATCAAAAAGATAGCACTTTGTATTTTAATCAGTATTTCTCAACTCACAGAGAAGATAAAATTAGAGGACAAAAAGTGCATATTACCCTCTATTTACCTATAAACCATGCTGTACATTTTACAAAAAACAGTAAAAAAATTATTTACGATGTAGAAAATGTAACTAACACACACGACTTAAAAATGATTGACCACACCTGGGTTATGCTCGAAAAAGGACTAACTTGCGTTGCATGTGAAAAAATAAAAGGAATTTCGATGCAGAAATTACAGAATTTACAACTACCCAAAGATACTGTAAACGAAAAAATAATTTCTACTCCTTAACTAGTTTTTTAGAGTAAAACAGTTCATCTCCTATAACGGTTAGCATATAAATTCCCCTGTCTAAATGCGATAAATTTCCCACTTCTATCGTATTTACCGAATTTTCACTCATGTGATAAAAGGCTGAATACACTTTCTTCCCCGAAATATCCTTCAACTCAAGAATAACCATTTGATTCGTTGCCGATTCTAAAACAAAAGAAAAGGATTGGTTAAACGGGTTTGGGTACACTTGGGTATTTTTTACTGTATTTATTTTTTCGCTTTGCGATAGAATAATATTCGCCATGCAAAAATCAGGTATTCCATATCCATATAAAGAATCATCGGGAAAATTATACTTATGCGCACTTTTTATGATAGCATCATAAATTTCCATATTAGTCATTGTTGGATTAGCCTGCCACAAACAAGCCACAGCCCCACAGGTTATTGGTGAAGAAAACGAAGTACCATTGGCCGTTTGTATTCCGCCCCCCATTGAAGAAACAATGGCATCACGCCCTTGAGCACAAACATTTGGTTTAATATCGCCATCGGCACTTGGCCCCCGGGAACTGAAGTTTGTAATTACACCTCCCGCATCAACCGCCCCAACGGTAAGAGCACTATCGGCATCAGCAGGTGCTCCTATATGGTACCAGACAGATGCTCCACTATTTCCGGCCGAACAAACGGCAAACATTCCTTTCGACACAGCAAAATCTGAAGCTACTGATATTCTACAAGTATTTCCGTCCAAATCTTGATAAGAGTGGTTCATAGAGTTATCATCAAATGTGGTATAACCTAAAGAGGTGTTTAATATGTCAGCTCCCACACTATCGGCAAATTCCGCTCCTGCCACCCAGTTATCTTCCTCTACCAAAAACTCTGTATCGGCATCTTCGGTACGCAACAACCAAAAACTTGCTTTAGGAGAGGTGCCCACTATTTGCCCGCTTAAATACCCTCCCATACAAGAAAGCACCATGGTTCCGTGCCAATGATCCTCGAACACCATGGTATCTCCGGTTACAAAATCGCGGGTACCTAAAATTTGTTGATTTGCCCAAAGACTATCAAATACAGGTAATGAATCTACTTTATAAAATCCGGCATCTAGCACTGCCACTACCATTCCTTCTCCACTATACCCCATAAAATGCATGCAATCTCCTCCAATCATATTTATTTGATTAAACGAGGGACCATAATTGTATGCTAGTAACTCTTTGTTCTTACTTGGTGAGGCTTGTTTAGCATTTGAAAAATTATTAAATGTTTCGGTATAATCATCATTAGGTCTTTTGTACCGCATTACCGGTTGTACACTTTGCACAAAAGGCAGTGTTGAAATGGTTGCCAAAGCATTGGCATCGGTGGTTTGTATGCTAATGGCATTGAACCACCTTGAAGTATATCGCAAATTTACATTTCCGGTAGCCAACACTAACTGAACATATATGGGGGTAACTGGCAAATCATTCTGAGTAATTGAAATATTTTGGTTTATTCTTCGCTGTATAGCACGTTGCGACAAAAAAGCCGAGGGATTATTTACAGTAAAGGGAGTTCCGTTTTTATCTTTAAATATTATCCAATATTTATCATAGGCCATAGCAGAAATACACACAGAAAGAGTTAGTAAAAAGAATACCATTTTTTTCATATACAACAAATTATTTTTTCAAATGTAATAAAATAGTAAACAAGCAGCCTTTCCTTCTTCCAAAAACATTGATAAAGAGAGAACTGATAATTCCTTGCAAATGGCTATTTTTTCATACTTTTATAGCGAAAATTTAAGCTGTATGTCAAAAAATTTAAGCGAATTATCCGGAAGGAAAGGATTAACCAATAACCTCTTTGAAAAAATGGGAGATGCCGCTAAAGAAACCGGTACACCATCGGAAGAAAGGCTTAATGAATTATCTGAAGAATTTTTGATAGGTAAAGCAAGCACTTATGGAACGACCACGTTTTACGACTTTACCAAACCCGAAAACAAAAATAAAAAAGTATACATATGCAATGGTAGCGCCTGTGTGTGTGCCGGAACACAACAAAAAGTAAAGGAAACCCTTTTGAAACAATTTACCGAAAATGAAATTGGGCACATGACCTGTCTTGGAAGATGCTACGAAAACAGTGCCTTTCATTATCAAGGAAAAAATTTTTCCGGACAGGATATGCTGCATTTCAAAAAAGAAAATTTAATTCAAAACAATTTACTTAACTACAATATAAAAGCCACTACTCCTCTTCTTACCATACCTTACAGTGGCTTCGAAAATCATTATGCACTATTAAAAAAGGCACTAAACCAAACACCCGATGAGTTATTGAGCGAAATAAAAAAATCAAATCTGAGAGGAAGAGGTGGTGCAGGTTTTCCTATGGGCTTTAAATGGGAAGCCTGTAAAAATGAAAATAACAATACTAAGTTCATTATCTGCAATGCCGATGAAGGCGACCCCGGAGCTTATTCCGACAGATATTTATTAGAACAACGCCCGCACTCTGTGCTATTCGGAATGATGGTTGCCGGTTATATTACAGGAGCCGAGTGGGGGGTACTATATATACGGGCCGAATATCCTGAAGCGGCCAACATTGTTCAACAAGCTATTGATGAATTAAAAGCTAATAATTTACTTGGAAAAAACATAAACCACTCTAATTTTAATTTCGATTTTAAAATTATAAAAGCTCAAGGAGCATATATTTGCGGAGAAGAAACAGCACTAATAAACTCCATAGAAGGGCAACGTCCTGAGGTGCGTACCCGCCCTCCTTTTCCCACTCAAATGGGCCTGTTTAATAAACCTACGGTGGTAAACAATGTAGAAACACTGGCAGCGGTATATTCTATTATAAAAAATGGAGGTGCAGACTATGCTAAGCTAGGTACAGAAAAATCAAAAGGAACCAAGCTGGTTTGCCTGGATAGTTTTTTTAACCACCCCGGAATTTACGAAGTAGAAATGGGTACTCCCCTTTCCTTTGTAATAAATGAATTGGGAGGTGGTTTTAAAATTCCGGTTAAAGCCATGCAAATTGGAGGTCCGCTTGGAGGCATTGTTCCTCTTGAAAAAATAAATGAATTAAGCATCGACTTCGAATCTTTTGCAAAACAAGGATTTTTACTCGGACACGCATCGGTAGTTTGTATTCCAACCGACTTTCCAATGATGAAATATTTAGAACACCTTTTTGAATTTGCAGCTTACGAAAGTTGTGGAAAATGCTTTCCCTGCCGCCTCGGTACCAAACGAGGACACGAACTAACCCAAAAAGCCCTAAACGAAAACTACAAAATAGATCGTGCTTTATTTGCAGATTTACTGAACACCCTTCAGCAAGGATCGTTATGTGCCCACGGAGGAGGTATTCCGCTTCCCGTAAGAAATGCCTTACACTATTTTAACAAAGAGTTAAAAATGTACTTTAACTGAAATGAAACTGTTTAATCCAGACACTTCTTTTTATAATAGCTATTACGATAAAGCTAGATTTTTACTGGCTTGGAGAATTTCGGTTGCTTTTACCTCCATCTTTACCATTATTACTATTTTATATGCCATTTCAGACTTCAAAGCCGCCATTACATCAGGGCTTGTTTTATTAACCGGTATTTTTTGCATTCTTTTTTTACATTTTACTAAAAAATTTAAACCCCTTTTTTGGGTTTATGCTATTTCCGGAAGTACACTGGCAAATCTTTCCATTTTTACAGTAATGAATTTTACGCATTATGTAGATTTTATGTGGATTTTAGTTACCATCTTTCTCGCTTTTATTGGAATAAACCGAAAAGCAGGCTTCTTGATGATTGGGTTAAATCTCACACTCATTTCCATCTACTTTTATTTTTTGTTAAATACGCACATCGAAGTTCTTCCTCCAAGAAGTACCGTTCAAATTATTTCCGAACTCATTGAAATTGCTTTTGTGTTCTTTGTGTTTTCTTACTTAATCTATCAGTTTGTCGAGTTCCAGAATTACTCACAATACGAACTTAAAAAAACGCTATCCGAACTAGAAAAAACTAACCAAATCATCTCCTCAAAAAATAAAGAAAACACTCTGCTGCTTAAAGAAATACACCATCGGGTAAAAAACAATTTGCAAATCATCATCAGTTTGCTTCGCTTACAAAAAAATAATTTATCTCCCGAAACAGAAAAAAGTTTTGAAGAAGCCATTAGCCGAATAATGACGATGTCGCTTATCCATAAAACACTTTATCAATCCGAAAATCTAAATACCATCAATTTTGAATCGTATGTTTCCGAATTAGTGAATACTATTTCTTCATACAGTTGTAAGGGGAACATACAAACCACTATACACTCCGACTACCATCAAATTGGCACTAACACTATGGTGCCTTTGGGCTTAATGCTAAATGAACTCCTTACCAATTCTTTTAAACATGCATTTAACGGAAACCAAAACGGAGAAATACACATTGCGGTTAAATCTGGCACCGATCATTATTTTGCATTAAAATACAGTGATAACGGCACATGGAAAAACCCACCGGAACTCCATAACCATTTCGGCATGGAACTTATAGAAACATTAACGGAACAATTAGAAGGCTCATTTGTTAGAAAAGAATCTTCTTTTGTTTTCAACTTAAAAAATTTAGACCTTTTAAATTAACTAGTATGAATACAGCCTACATCAATAACAACCCCTATTCTTTTAATGCAGGAGAAAGCATTTTAGCCTTTGTAAAACGAATTGAAGGAAATAAAATAATTCCTACCCTTTGTGATGCTCCTAATTTAGACCCTTTTGGATCGTGCAGAGTATGTAGTGTAGAAGTTGCATTGGAAAAAAATGGTCAAACCAAAACCGTAGCCTCCTGCCATACCCCGGTTACTAACGGCCTATACATATATCATAATACAGAAGCTATCAGACAATTAAGAAAAAACATAATAGAACTTGTCCTTACCGATCACCCACTTACCTGTTTAACCTGCGAAGTAAACGGAAACTGCGAACTACAAGAGGTGGCTGCACGCGTAGGAATTACCGAAGTACGTTACCCCGAAGGAGCAAATCATCTTAACAGAGCAAAAGACCTCTCTCATCCTTATATGCGTTCCGAATTATCCAAATGTATTAACTGCTACCGTTGTGTAAGAGCTTGTGATGAAGTTCAGGGAGAGATGGTGTTAACCATGGCCGGAAGAGGATTTGATGCCCATATTGCCAAGAGTTTTAATCAATCGTTTTTCGAATCGGACTGTGTAAGTTGCGGTGCATGCTCACAAGCCTGCCCTACTTCGGCTATATCCGATGTATTTCAATCAAAATCCATACAAGCCACCCAAAAAACACGCACCGTTTGCACGTACTGTGGTGTGGGATGCAACCTCGAAGTAGCTACCGTAGGAGGAAAAATAAAATCTATACAGGCACCATACGATGCTGAAGTAAACGGTGGCCATACCTGCCTCAAAGGTCGTTATGCCTTTAAATTTTACGACCATCCGGAAAGACTACGCACTCCTTTAATAAAAAGAAATAAAAAATTTGAACCCGCCACATGGGAAGAAGCTTACGATTTTATTGCCACCCAACTTACCCACATTAAAAACGAAAACGGCCCCGATGCCATTGCCGGTATATCTTCGGCACGTACTCCAAACGAAGAGAATTACCTGATGCAAAAATTTATACGTGCCGTTATAGGTACCAATAATATCGATTGCTGTGCACGCGTTTGCCACTCGCCTACTGCATTGGGCATGCAAAAAACATTTGGAACCGGTGCGGCCACCAACAGCATTGAAGAGTTGGAATACACCGATTGTATTTTTGTAATTGGAGCCAATCCAAGCAATGCACACCCTGTAACCGGAGCCAAATTAAAACAAAAGTTAATGAAAGGAATTACCGGTATTGTGGTTGATCCCCGAAAAACAGACTTAGCAAAATATGCTACCTATCATTTACAACTTCGCCCCGGAACCAATGTAGCACTACTCAATATGATGTTGTACTATATTATATCGGAAGGGTTAGAAGATAAAGAATTTATTACCTCTCGATGCGAAGGGTATGAGGAAATGAAAGCCGAAATTCTAAAACTAAATATCAACGAACTTGAAGAAATAACAGGAGTAAATAAAAATCTGGTGAGAGAAGCCTCTATAGCATATGCCAAAGCCAATGCAGCTATGGAATTTCATGGCTTAGGTGTTACCGAACACACGCAAGGAACCTATACCGTGCAACTAATTGCCGACTTAGCCATGATTACCGGAAACATAGGAAAAAAAGGAGCCGGAGTAAACCCCCTACGCGGCCAAAATAATGTACAGGGAGCAGCCGACATGGGTGCACAACCTCATCAGGGAGCCGGTTATTTAGACGTTACCAATGCAGAAATAAATCATAGGTACAACCAATTTTACGGAGCAAAAGTACCCAGCCACATTGGCTATAAAATTCCCGAAATGTTTGATGCAGCCCTCAACGGCAAACTGAAAGCCATGTGGATTATCGGTGAAGATGTAGTGCAAACCGACCCGAATACCCAAAAAGTAATGAAAGCCCTTGAAAGCTTAGACTTATTAGTGGTTTCCGAATTATTTATGACCGAAACAGCAAAATTAGCAACTATTGTTTTACCCGCTTCTTCCTTCCTGGAAAAAGAAGGAACTTTTACCAACGGAGAAAGAAGAATTCAGCGTGTACAAAAAGTGGTAGAACCCATTGAAGGCACTAAACCCGATGGGCAAATTATTGTAGAGATAATGCGAAAAATGGGCTACGAACAATGCGATTACACGGCAGAAAATATGTTGAATGAAATTTCGCAAATTGTTCCGTTTTTCGCAGGAGTTAAATGGAATGAGTTGGGAAAAAATGGAAAGCAATGGCCTGTGTTACCCAATGGAACCGACACTAAAATGCTACACACAAAGGAGTTTACTAGAGGTAAAGGAAAATTCTTCTTCTACCCGTTTAAAGAAAGTAACGAAATTAAAACTTACGAAAAAGATTATCCCTACATTATAACTACCAACAGGGAATTAGAACACTACAACTGTGGTGCAATGACTAGAAGAACAGGAAATGTTGAAATTGTTACAGAAGATGTTTTATTAATTAACCCTATAGACGCACAAGAAAATAAAATTAAGGACGGGGAACTGGTATGCGTGGAATCTCCCAGAGGCAAAGTAGATATCAAAGCAAAAATTACCAATGAAGTAAAGCTGGGAGTGTTAAGTTCCACCTTTCATTTTCCCGAAATCATGCTCAATAACATTACTTCCAATGAACACGATAGTGAAGCCATGTGCCCGGAATACAAAGTAGTGAGTTGCCGTATCCGAAAAAGTAAAGGAAAACATTTAACTCATTAAAATTTTGTACTCAATTTTTCGATATACTGTATTATATCTTCTTATTAGCACCTATGCTCTTTCCAATACTACCGATTCGCTTAGATACGAATTAGAGAAAACTTCCACTGATACTCTAAAAGTTATATTACTCAATAAGCTTGCGTATGAATATATTCCAATAAAAAATGATTCTACATTATTCTTTGTAGAGCAAGCGTTGAATATTATTCAACACATGGATAATACGAATACCATTTGGAAAAACAATTACAAAGCTAAATTATATACCCACTTAGGTGCTTTTCATCAGCACAGAAGCGATGTATCTACCGCTTTAAACTTTTACTTTAATGCCCTGAAATTATACGAAACAACAGGTAATCTTTCCGGTCTTTTAACCCTTTATGAAAAAATAGGATTGTCTTATTCCGACTTAGCTAACTACGAAAAATCCTTGGTGTATTACTTTAAAGCCCTGAAGTTATATGATAAATATAAAATCACAGACGGAAAAGCCTCAATATTGGGAAACATTGGAACTGTTTATGCCGAGCAATCAAACTTTCCAAAGGCACTAGAATATTTTTTTAGCTCTTTAAAAATAAACGAAGAATTAAATAATAAAGCAGGAATTGCTATCTGCTACACCAATATCGGGGTGTTGTATAAAAGTCAATTTTATTTCGATAAAGCCTTAGATTATTACTCAAAAGCACTTCGTATAAATGAAGAGTTAAATTTTAAAAGAGAAATGGCCATCATCATTGGAAATATGGCCAATATTTATGCCGAGCAGTTAAAAACAGAAGAGGCTATGAAATTTTATTTAAGAGCATTAGAAATAAACAAAGAGATAAATAACAAAAGAGGCTTTTCTCATATAATGGGAAATATCGGATCTTTATATGTAGACTTAAATGACTATTCTAAAGCAATACCTTATTTAGAAGAGGCATTAAAAATTTCGGGAGAAATTGGCAATAAATATTTAATTTCTATTTGGCAAAGCAGTTTAGGTGAAGTTTATACAAAAAGTAAAAGATATAAAGACGCAGAACATTTTCTAATAAAATCATTACAAATAACAAATCAAATCGGAGCCTTAAGCATTAAGGAACGTAATGAAAAATTATTAAGCACTATTTATTCAGAAACAGGGAAACATAAATTAGCTTACGAACACTACAAAAACTATATTTTAATAAGAGACAGTTTAAAAAACGAAGAAAACGCAAAAAAACAAATTCGCCAGCAAATGCAATACGAATACAATAAAAAGCAAGCAGCCGATAGTATTTTATTTGCCAAAGAAAAAAAAATAAAAGAAACCGAAATTGCTCATCAAAATGCTGTAATAAAAGCAAAAAAAAATCAACAATATATTCTGCTGGGTAGTCTTGTTTTATTTTTATTATTTATCGGATTTATTTTTAAACGTATTAATATTATCCGAAATCAGAAAAAAATAATTGAAAAACAAAAGTTTTTTGTTGAACAAAAACAAAAAGAAATTTTAGACAGTATTTATTATGCCAAACGCATTCAAGAATGCGTGTTACCGAATAAGACGACTTTGGATAAAAAAATAAAATCATTGAAAAAGTAAAATGAAAATATTTTTTCACATATCACTCTTTTTCATTTTTACAGGTGTATTCAGAATAAATGCCTCAAACCAAACAGTAGTCGTTTACGACACCACCTATTTTAATTCCATGCAAGAAAAGATATATCCTCTCTTAAATACCAATCCCAATTCTTTTATAAAAAGTTGCGAAAAAAATATTCAGTTGGTAAATCACGCCACCACCATTAATGAGAAATGGAAAAACGAATATATTGCAAATGCATATAAACATTTAGAAATCGCATATAAAATGATGGAAAACTATCAAACCGCCCTTGTTTATTTTAAAAAATATATTTTACACAGAGACAGTATTTTTAGTGCCGAAAATTCAAAAAATCAAATTCAACTGGAAATTCAATATGAATTTGATAAAAAACGTACCGAAGATAGCATTGTATTTGCAAATGATAAACTAATTAGGGAAGCAGAAATAGCAAAACAAAAAATAGAAATAATTGCAAAAAAAAATATGCAATATGCATTGTACGGAAGCTTAGTGATGGTTATTCTTTTTTTATTTTTTATTCTAAACAGATTTAAAATAGCCCGAATTCAAAAAGATATTATAGAAAAACAAAAAGCGATGTTAGAAAGTAAACAGAAAGAAGTATTGGACAGTATTTATTATGCAAAACGAATACAAAACTGTATGATGCCAAAAGAAAAATATATTTTAAAAAAACTAAAGGACTTAAAAAAATAAAAACTTTTACAACAATCTTAACTCATCAACCAACATCTTTCCCATCTTCTCATTTATTTTCTGAACAATTTCCATTCTAAGATAAGACAATTCGTGCCGCAGCGGAGCCGAATCTAATTTTACCGTTAATACCTTTTTTTTATAAACTACATCAATGGTATGCTTTGCAATGGTTTTGCCCATTACATCTTCCCATGCCTTAATAAGGTCTATCCCTTGCATTTTTTCTTCCAGGCCATACATACGAAGCAGGGCTTGAATAGCTTCTTTAAAAGTAGTTTCGTTTTTCATTTTTTAAATCTAAACCTCACTTGCTTGTAGAATATTAATTTTTACAGGTATCTGTAATTTTTCAAACACCTGAGGTATTCGCTGCGGATGAGTGTCTGTAATGAAAAGTTGTCCAAAAGAGTCGTTTACCAAAATGGCAATCAGTCTCGCCAAACGTTCATCATCGAGTTTATCGTAAATATCATCGAGCAAAATAATAGGTTTCATTTTTAATTTTTCTGTAATATACTGGGCTTGTGCCAAACGCAACGAAAGCAAATACGTTTTTTGCTGTCCCTGAGAGGCAAATTTCTTTACCGGAAAATCATTGATAAAAAAAGTCATATCATCTTTATGTATTCCGCAGGTTGTATGTGTAGCGGCTCTGTCTCTGGAGTAGGCATTTTCTAACAACTCTGTAAAGTTATTCTCTAACAACATACTTTCGTATACCAACGATACGGTTTCATTTATATCAGATATTTGAGAATAATACGATCTGAAAATTGGAATAAAATCCCTAATAAACTCACACCGGGCTTCGTAAATAGGATTGCCAAATTTTACTAGTTGCTCGTTCCATAAAAAAACACTTTCTTTATCGCACCTGCCGGAAGCTGCCATTTGCTTCAACAATACGTTTCGTTGGGCCAAGGCCCTGTTGTAATTTAATAAGTTGTCTAAATAATTTTTATTACTTTGAGCAATAATGCCGTCAAGAAACTTTCTTCTCGTTTCACTCCCCTCTAAAATCAGTAACACATCGGCAGGCGAAACCATTACCAATGGAAATTTACCTATATGCTCGGCCAAACGCTCATAAGTCTTTTTATTTAACTTAAAAAGTTTTTTTTGATTTCGCTTTATACTGCAATGCACAATAGACTCCTCTCCATCTTTCAAATAAAGGCCTTTCAGCATAAAAAAATCTTTTTCACTCTGAATATTCTGCGAATCAATGGGATTAAAAAAACTTTTACAAAATGAGGTATAATAAATAGCATCAAGCAAATTCGTTTTTCCTATTCCGTTATTTCCACCAAAAAAGTTTGCCTTCTCCGAAAATTCAAAGAATGCCTCAGAATAATTTTTAAAATTAAAAAGCGAAAGTTCTTTCAGGTACATCCCGCAAATTTAAGGCTTAGTTGGGATTAAATTCAGATTGTTTTAAACAAAATAAATCTTTTATTTTCTCGATAGTTTAAACCTTGTTTTTTGCCCATAAACACTCTTCTTTTATTTAAAGTTTGCGAATTGTTTGAAATAAACAAAAACGCGGACTAAATTTACAGCATACAAAGAAATATCTTCATTTAGCAAAAATTTAACAATGAACAGAAAGATTAAAAAAGTAGCTGTGCTAGGCTCGGGGGTTATGGGTTCTCGTATTGCATGTCATTTTGCAAACATCGGTTTACAAGTTTTGCTGCTCGACATTGTTCCAAACGAACTGCTCGAAGAAGAAAAACAAAAAAAACTTACTTTAAACGATAAAGAGGTACGAAACCGTATTGTAAATACCGCCTTGCAAAATGTATTAAAATCTAATCCCTCACCTATTTACCTAAAAAAGTTTGCCGCTCGCATTGCTACCGGAAATATGGAAGATGACTTGCCTCAAATTTCTGATTGCGACTGGATGATAGAAGCCGTAATAGAACGCCTCGATATTAAAAAATTAGTATTCGAAAAAATTGAAAAATACCGCAAACAAGGGAGCATTGTAAGCTCAAACACTTCGGGAATTCCTATGCAACTAATGATAGAAGGAAGAAGTCAAGACTTTAAAAAACACTTTTTAGGCACCCATTTTTTCAATCCACCACGTTACCTAAAATTATTGGAGATTATTCCCACTCCAGAAACCGATGAAAACATTGTACATTTTTTAGAAGATTTCGGAACTCGCTTTTTAGGTAAAACCACGGTAATCTGCAAGGATACCCCTGCATTTATAGCCAATCGAATTGGGGTTTATTCTATTCAAGCTCTTTTTCATTTAATTACCGAAATGCAATTAACCGTTGAAGAGGTAGATAAACTTACCGGCCCTATACTAGGAAGGCCCAAATCGGCCACCTTTAGAACCTGCGATGTAGTTGGATTAGACACATTGGTACACGTAGCAAACGGACTCAAACAAAATTGCCCAAACGATGAAGCCAAACACCTTTTCGAAACGCCCTTCTACATTAGTAAAATGATAGAAAAAAAATGGCTTGGAAGCAAAACCAAGCAAGGTTTCTACAAAAAAATTAAAAACGAAAAAGGCGAAAACGAAATTCTTTCTCTCAATTTAAACACCTTAGAATATCAGCCACAACAAAAAGTAAAATTTGCAACCCTCGAAACCGCCAAGCAAGCCGACCATCTTTCTGATAGACTGAAAATTTTATTCTCCGGCAAAGACAAAGCCGGGGAATTTTACCGAAAATCATTCTTCGGGCTATTTGCCTACGTTTCAAACCGAATTCCTGAAATAGCAGAAGAACTTTACAAAATAGACGATGCCCTTAATGCCGGTTTTGGTTGGCAAACAGGCCCTTTCGAAACATGGGATATACTAGGTGTTGAAACCGTTTGTAAACAAATGGAAGAAGCCGGAGTAAAACCCGCCCGGTGGGTTTACGAAATGCTACAAAAAAACATCTCTTCCTTTTATAAAATCGAAAACGGAAAAAAATACTTTTATAACATTTCGTCTAAAGCATACGCCCTCATTCTAGGAAGCGAAAATATTTTAATTCTTTCGAATCTACGTTACTCAAATGTAATTTGGAAAAATTCAGGAACTACTCTTACCAACCTAGGCGATGGAATTATAAACCTTGAATTCCATACCAAAATGAATACCATGGGAAGTGAAGTGTTAGAAGGAATAAACAAAGCCATAGACATTGCCGAAAAAGATTTTTCAGGACTAACCATTTACAACGAAGGCGAAAACTTTTCAGCAGGTGCTAACGTGGGTTTAATTTTTATGATGGCGGCAGAACAAGAATACGATGAACTGGACTTTGCCATCAGAGCCTTCCAAAACACCATTATGCGGGTTCGCTACTCCTCTATTCCCGTTGTAGCAGCCCCACATAACCTTACGCTGGGCGGAAGCTGCGAACTATGCATGCATTCCGATAAAGTAATAGCCCATGCAGAAACCTATATGGGTTTAGTTGAATTTGGAGTTGGCGTTATTCCGGGCGGTGGCGGTACCAAAGAATTTGTATTACGATTATCAGATGAAATAAGTGAAGGAGATGTGAAAATAAACGCTCTACGTAAGCGATTTCTTACCATCGGTCAGGCTCAAGTTTCAACCTCTGCACACGAAGCCTTTGAACTAGGCTACTTGCGTAAAGGACAAGATGAAGTAATAGTAAGTCGTGCCCACCAACTACAATATGCAAAAAAAGCCGTCCTTCACATGGCTCAAAAAGGCTACACCATGCCCATCCCTCGTACCGATATTGAAGTTCTTGGAAACGAAGGATTAGGAATCGTTTACGTTGGAGCCCACTCCATGAAAAGCGGAAACTACATCTCCGAACACGACCAATTGATAAGCGAAAAACTCGGATACATTATGTGCGGAGGAAACCTTTCTCAACCCAGCAAGGTTTCTGAACAATACTTACTAAACCTTGAAAGAAAAGCTTTTTTAGAATTATGTACCGAACGAAAAACACTGGAAAGATTGCAAAGTATTATTACAAGTGGCAAAGTGCTTCGTAACTAACTAAACTTAAACCCCAATGAACGCATACATTGTAAGTGCATACCGAACAGCCGTAGGAAAAGCCAACAAAGGCGGATTCCGTTTTACAAGATCCGATGAATTGGCAAAAACTGTGCTGCAACACCTCATGGCTCAACATCCTTCGGTACAAGCCGAAGAAATAGATGACCTGATTGTGGGCAACGCAATGCCCGAAGCCGAACAAGGCTTAAACATGGCAAGGCTTATCTCTTTAATGAGTTTTCAATCTGAAAAAATACCCGGCATGGTTGTGAACCGTTTTTGTGCATCCGGGTTAGAGGCTATAGCCATAGCCGCCTCTAAAATTCATGCAGGTATGGCTAATTGTATTTTAGCAGGCGGAGCTGAAAGTATGAGTCAAATTCCTATGGGAGGCTGGAGAGTGGTTCCTAATGCCGATGTGGCAAAACAACATCCAGATTGGTATTGGGGCATGGGGCTAACAGCCGAAGCGGTAGCAAAAGAGTTCTCTGTATCTCGTGAAAAACAAGACGAGTTTGCCTTCCTCTCACATCAAAAAGCAGTAAGAGCCAATGAAGAAGCAAGATTTAAAAATGAAATTGTTCCAGTTACCGTAATAGAAAGGTATCCGGACATACATGGAAACATAAAAGAAAAAACTTTTACCATAGAAACCGATGAAGGCCCCAGAAAAGACACTAGCATTGAATCGCTTTCGAATCTTAAACCCGTTTTTGCCACAAACGGAAGCGTTACCGCAGGCAACTCCTCTCAAACATCAGATGGAGCTGCATTTGTAATGGTGGTTTCTGAAAGCTTTCTAAAAAAACACCAACTTACTCCTATTGCCCGCATGGTAAGCTACGCTACGGCAGGTGTAGAACCCCGTATCATGGGAATAGGACCGATAGCAGCTATACCCAAAGCCTTGCAATTAGCAGGAATAAAAAAAGAACAAATAGACCTCATTGAGCTAAATGAAGCATTTGCCTCACAATCGCTAGCTGTTATTAATAAATTAAATCTTAATCCGGATATTATAAACGTGAATGGAGGAGCTATTGCTTTGGGCCATCCTCTGGGTTGTTCAGGAGCCAAGCTTTCTGTTCAAATTTTAAACGAATTAAAAAAACAAAATAAAAAATATGGCTTGGTTTCCATGTGTGTGGGTACAGGACAAGGAGCAGCCGGAGTATTTGAAATATTTCATTAAAAAACACCTATTATGAATGCAGAACTAGCAAGATTTAAAGAACAAATGTATGTTGTATCTTTAGATATTAAGGATAAATATTACGAAAGAGCACTTAACAAGATTAACGAACTCATCCAAATTTATCCCAACCGACCAGAGATTTATTACGAACTGGGAAAATTCAACTACAATAACTGGGACAATGAATCGGCCGAAAAAAATTTTTTAAAAGCATTAGAAGTCGATCCTAATTATTTCCCCACCTATACCCAGTATGCATTAATATTAATTAAAGACAAACGGTATCAGGAAGCAGAAACCATTCTAAATAAATCGAAAAAACTAAAAAACAAAGAAGATTCCGACATCTATTTTTACTTGGGTATGCTTTTTCAGCATCAGGGAAATTTAGATACAGCTATTGAAGCCTACACCCAATCACTCTATTACAGTATTAACGAAGCTCAAATAGATTCAGCCATGAAATTTATTAAAGTTTGCAAAGAATTACGAGGTTGGGAATAAATTCAAAAATTTAATTTAAAAAATACCATATGAAAGCACTTAAAGGCGGAGAATTTCTAATAAAAAAAACATTACCCGAACAAGTATTTATACCCGAAGAGTTTGATGAAGAACAAAAAATGATAGCAGAAACCTGCCAGTCGTTTTTAGAACAGGAAGTTTTTCCAAACCTCGACCGCATTGATGCCTTAGAAGAAGGCCTCATGCCCTCATTGCTTGATAAAGCCGGAGAATTAGGCTTGCTCGGCATTTCCATTCCCGAAGAATACGGTGGTTTTGGAAAAGATTTTATAACCGGCATGTTGGCTAACGAAAAACTTGGAGCAGGGCATTCTTTTGCCGTTGCACAGGCTGCCCATAACGGCATTGGCACCCTACCCATACTCTATTTTGGCAACGAAGAACAAAAGAAAAAATACATACCTAAACTAGCTAGCGGAGCACTAAAAGCCTCTTACTGCTTAACCGAACCAGGAGCCGGCTCCGATGCCAACTCGGGTAAAACAAAAGCCACCCTTTCTTCTGATGGAAAACATTGGATTTTAAATGGCCAGAAAATGTGGATTACCAATGCAGGATTTGCCGATATTTTTACCGTTTTTGCCAAAATAGATAACGATGAAAACCTAAGTGCCTTTATCGTAGAAAAATCTTATGGGGGCATTGAATTAAACCCCGAAGAAAAAAAAATGGGGATTAAAGGCTCTTCTACCCGCCAAGTTTTTTTTACCAATTGCCAAATACCCGTAGAAAACCTTTTAGGCCAAAGACAAGAAGGTTTTAAAATAGCCCTTTACATTCTGAATATAGGAAGGATAAAGCTAGCAGGAGCGGCTCTAGGAGGAGCAAAAGAAGCTATCAACCAATCTATAAAATACGCTGTGGAAAGAGAACAATTTGGCCGAATCATAGGAAAATACGGGGCTATCAAATACAAACTGGCCGAACAAGCCATTCGCACGTTTGCTCTCGATTCTGCTCTATACCGTTGTAGCAGCAGTGTTCAAAATGCCATAAAAGAAGAAATAGAAAACGGAAAAAATAAACAAGAGGCTTCTCTTACAGGAATTAAAGAATATGCCGTAGAAGCAGCTATACTTAAAATATTTGGCTCCGAAGTGTTAGATTATGTGGTTGACGAAGCGGTACAAATATACGGTGGCATGGGTTATTCGGCCGAAGGCCCTGTAGAAAGAGCCTATCGCGACTCTCGTATTAATCGCATTTTTGAAGGCACCAACGAAATAAACAGAATGCTGATTGTAGACATGCTTCTAAAAAAAGCCATGAAGGGTGAACTCGATTTACTTACTCCCGCAATGGCTGTAACCAAAGAATTAATGAGCATTCCCGATTTTAGCTCAACCGAGAACACTACTCTCTCTGAAGAGAAGAAAGTCCTTGCAAACTTTAAAAAAGCAATACTAATGACAGCTGGTGCAGCCGCTCAGAAACTTATGGCAAACCTGGCAAAGGAACAAGAAATCATAATGAATATTTCCGATATGATTATTGATTTATACGTTTCGGAATCGGTTCTTCTTAGAACAGAAAAACTAATTGCAAAAAACGGGGAACAAGCCTACCAAGAACAAATTGCCATTGCTAAAGTATTTATTTACGATGCAGCCGACCGTATTGCCAAAGCAGGAAAAGATGCCATAAACTCTTTTGCCGAAGGCGATGAACAACGCATGATGTTGATGGGATTAAAACGCTTTACAAAAATTAATTCTATAAATGCAAAAGAATACCGCAGATCTATTTCCGATAAACTGATGCAGAACACCAAATTTTGTTTTTAATTTTTTTTGTAAATTGGCTTTTTTGTACATTACAATGGAAAATTTATACATAGCCCCTACCATACGTACTCCCGAAATAATTTTTGATTATGCCAAAGGCGAATTAGAACTCATAGGACGGTCGATTCCTGAACATGCGATGCAATATTATACGCCTTTATTTAACTGGATTGATGAATATTTAACAAAGCCAAAAGCTAACACCACTCTTAATGTAAAAATGGAATATTTTAATACCAGTTCATCTAAATGCGTACTGGAAATTATTAAGAAATTAAAAAAACTAACCGAAAATAATCATCAACTTATAGTAAACTGGTATTACGAAGAAGATGATATTGATATTAAAAGAACCGGTGAAGATTTTCAGGTTTTAACCGATTTTTCTTTTCAGTTTCATGGAATAGACGATCTTTTTTAGTGCTTACCATTCTTTCCACTCTAATCTAAAAAAAGTTTCTTCTTTTGTGCATCTAACAAAAGGCATTTTTTTTTGTCTTTCCACATTTTATAACGGTTACGTGCAATAAAATCATACAAATAATCCCTTAGTTTTTTGGGTATGATATAAAATATTTTTGCACACTTAAACAGCCAATTTATATCAGATAATATTTCTATTACCGCATTCGACCTGTAATAAAAAGTTCCGTTTTTTAAGTAGATTACGGTATCGCCTTTATGGTTACCGGCAGATAATCTCCACTTGCCAGCTGTTATACCATTTAAGGGTGCTAATTGAATAGTTCTTTTATGGTTCTGTCCTACTATAAAATGGGCAAAATAATTACATAACACACACTCTGTATCTAAAAAAACTATAGAATCTTGCGAAATCATATCCAAAGGGTTGTTAAGACCTTGTTAAAATAAAACGACTAAAAGCATTAACAACTAATTTTAAAATATGTTAACACACTTGGCAAGTTATTTGAGAATAGTTTAAACAATACTACATTTGAACGCTAAAAATTTATATTATGAGAGTTCTGTCTTTTTTGTTTTTAATAACTGCATTTGTTTTTAAAGCATATCCACAAGATAAGGGATATGAAATAAAAATAAAAGTAAACGGGTACAATAAAGGTACAGTATACCTTGCCAACTACTTTGGAGATAAACAATACTATGCTGACACCAGTGAAATTGATAAAACAGGATGGGCCACTTTTAAAAAATCCAAACCCCTTCAAGGCGGAATTTATATGGCCGTATTTCCCGGCATGAAATACTTTGAATTTATTTTTACCGAACCCCGATTTACCATGGAAACAGATACCTTAGATATGGTAAAAAACATGAAAATAAAAGGAAGCAAAGAAAACGAACTCTTTTTTCAGTACTTACATTTTATCAATACCCAAAGCAAAGAAATGCAACCTCTACAAGAGAAGCTAAAAGCCATACAAGAAGCCAATCCAACCGAAGCCGATAAAATAAAAGAACAACTTATTGCAATGGATAATGAAGTAAAAAAATATCGGTTACGGTTTACCGAAAACAATAAAGGCACTTTTGTAGCTAAAATGTTTCAGGCTATGTCAGAACCCGATGCACCCGAAATGCCCACTCTACCCGATGGAACAAAAGATTCTTCATACCCGTTTAAGTACTTTAAAACACACTATTGGGACGGATTTGATTTTTCTGACGACCGTTTAGTAAGAACACCTGTTTTTCACAATAAATTAAAAAAATACTTTAGTCAGTTGGTTGTACAAGTACCCGATAGCATCAACAAAGAGGCCGATTGGCTGATAGAAAAGATAGGCCCATCAAAAGAACTTTTTAAATACACAGTACATTACATTACCAATACCTATGAAAAATCTAACATTATGGGAATGGATGCCGTATTTGTTCACATGGGGCTTAATTATTACCTTACCGGAAAAGCTTTTTGGATGGATAGCTTGAACTTGAAAAAATTTGAAGAAAGAGTTAAAACATTAGAACCTCTTCTTATCGGGAAAACAGCACACAATATTTCTCTGATTGATATTAATGGCAAAAACTGGATTAAACTACATGACGTGAAAGCCGAATTTACCATTCTTGCCTTCTGGGACCCGGATTGCGGGCATTGTAAAAAAGAAATACCCAAACTAGCCGAATACTATAATACCGTTAAGCACAAAAGCATAAAAGTATATGCCGTTAGCTCGCACGAAGATGACAAATGGAAAGAATTTGTTAAGGAAAAACAACTCGATTTTATTAATGTGGCCGTTCCTGTTAAAGTATTTTCAGACCAAAACTACACCAATGAAATGGTATTGAGCGGTGTTACCGATGTAAAAAGCCTTAACTATCACAACACCTTCGATATTTACAGCACTCCTGTAATTTACCTGCTCGATAAAGACAAGAAAATAATTGCCAAACGCTTAGATGTAGAAAATCTTGAAAAATTGATAGAGTTTGAGTATAAAAAAAATGAAAAACAGTGAAGAAACACATTGCCGTATGGGGCTTTCTTGTTGTGTTTGCAATAGCTGTAGCCATTGCTTATAATATTATTAACCAACCCAAAAAACTAAGAATTTACAACCCCTCACAACTCAATCCGGAAATTGTAGATACAACTCTTCGTAACATCAATAAGAACCACCGTATTGGAAAATTTTCACTCACCAACCAATACGGAGAAAATATTACCGAAAAAAATACCGAAGGAAAAATATATATAGCCGACTTTTTTTTTACTACCTGCCCCACTCTTTGCCCAAAAATGAGTAAACAAATGATACGAGTGCAAGAAAAATATAGAAACAATCCTAACATTACCATTCTCTCACATAGTGTTATGCCGGAAAACGATTCTGTTCCTGCATTGTTGGAATATGCAATAAAACAAGGTGCCATTAAAAACAAATGGCATTTTTTAACAGGACCAAGAGAGCATATTTATGATTTAGCCCGGAAACAATACTTTACAGCCACGATATCAGGAAAAGGAGGCCTGCAAGATTTAATGCATACCGAAAATTTTGTACTGATAGACCCCGATAAACGCATTAGAGGATATTACGATGGAACCTCCGAAAATGAGGTAAACATACTTTTGAAAGATATTGATGCGTTATTGAAGGAATACGAATAAATTACTTTTTTACCTTTGAATATGAAAATCAGTAAACTCCCCATTATTTTACTTCTCTCATTCTTTGCAATAGCAGGAAGTTCGACTTTTGCACAAAAAAAAGCAGCAGATCCCATGTTTAGCAAAAAAAAGGTAAACAAAAAAAACGGGGCTTACGAAGACAAAAGATTTAAGAAAAAGCCGGCCAGCGTTGTAATAGCCGAAGAATTTGATGACGGGCAAAAAGATTATTCCAATCCTCGCAAAGCAGCCCGAAAAGCAGAAAAAGAAACCCAAAAAATTAAAAATGAATCAGCCAAAAAACGCGATAAGCACAATAAAAAAATAAGCAAAGGAAATACACACGTTAACTCCTTTAAAAAGCAAAAAGGAAAAAAAACCTCCAAACCTGCAAAGCCAAAAACCGAACAATAAATTTACAATAGGCTATATAAAAGGATGGGCGGCTCCTATTTTTAAATCTGAATGTATATTTTTACCCCCTAAATATATCCCCCTTCAAAGGAATCATTACCTTTGGCGGCCATAAATTCGAAAAAATGAAGCTCTGCAGATTCTTACTCTTTCCATTGTTTTTAGCTTTAATTACCCCAGGTGCATTTTCTCAAACAGCCACTATTAAAGGGTTTGTTTACGATAAAGAATCCGGAGAGCCCATGATTTTTACCACCGTGTACCTGAAAGGCACTTCATACGGCACCACTACCGATGTGAATGGCTTCTTTCAGTTAGCTAAAATTCCGGCCGGAAATTACACCCTCATTACTTCTTACGTAGGATACGACACCGCCAAGGTTTCTCTCTCATTAAAAGCAGGCGAATTAGTCTCGCACAAATTGTTTTTGCTAAAAGGCATCAAACTGAAAACCTTTGAAGTGAGTGCAGAAAAAGAAGAAAACAAAACCGAAGTAAAAATGTCGGTAGCCAAAATTACTCCCAAAGAAATAAAATCTATTCCCAGCATTGGTGGAGACCCTGATTTAGCACAATACCTACAAGTACTACCCGGTGTAATTTTTACAGGAGACCAAGGCGGACAATTATACATACGAGGCGGTTCGCCTATTCAAAACAAAGTATTGTTAGACGGATTAGTAATTTATAACCCCTTTCACTCCATTGGCTTATTTTCTGTTTTCGATACCGACATTATTCGCAATGCCGATATTTATACCGGTGGATATGGAGCTAAATACGGTGGCCGGATATCTTCTATTATGGACATTACCACCAAAGACGGAAATAAAAGAAGACATACAGGGAAAGTATCGGCAAGTACTTTTGCAGCCAAAGCAATGTTAGAAGGCCCTATTTCTAAACAAAAGGAAGATGATGGAGGAGGCAGCGTTTCTTATGTTGTTACCGGCAAACATTCTTACCTCAACGAATCTTCTAAATTACTTTATTCATACATCGATACAGCCGGTTTGCCATTTCGTTTTACCGACCTTTACGGTAAAATTTCTATGAATGCCGATAATGGCAGTAAATTAAATTTATTCGGGTTTAACTTTCGCGATGGAGTAAGCTACAAAAACGTATCGGACCTTAACTGGAATGCTTTGGGAGGTGGAGCCAATTTTGTTTTTATTCCAGGACAATCTAAAACCCTTATTGATGGAGTAATTGCTTATTCTGATTATAAAATTACATTAGTGGAAACAGACAGTTTACCTCGCGAAAGCTCTATAAACGGAATAAATGCAGGAATGAACTTTACCAACTATTTTGGCAACAACAACGAGGTTCGATATGGAATAGAATTTGTGGCTTTCGAAACCGATTTTAATTTCTTTAATACCATTGGTCGTAAAATTTCGCAAGCACAAAATACTAGCGAAATTTCTGGATATGTAAACTGGAGAATTAATTCAGGAAAGTTTGTATTCGAACCCGGGTTTCGTATGCAATACTACTCCTCCCTTGCCACCGCTTCGCCAGAACCTCGTTTGGCAATAAAATATAATATTTCAGACCACTTACGTTTTAAAGTAGCCAGCGGTTTATACTCTCAAAACCTTATCAGTGCTACTTCCGACAGAGATGTGGTAAATCTTTTTTACGGTTTCCTTTCAGGCCCCGACAATTTACAAGAAAAATTTACCGATGAAAAAGGAAACACAAAAAATGTAAAACACAAATTGCAAAAAGCGGCTCATTTAGTGGGCGGTTTCGAAATAGACATTAATAAATCGTTTACCATTAACATAGAAGGCTACTTCAAAAGATTCTCGCAACTAACCAATATAAACCGAAACAAAATTTTTGATGATAATGTAGATAATGCTACTCGCCCTGAACTACTGAGAAAAGATTTTATTATTGAAACAGGAGATGCCTATGGAGCAGATCTTGTGATTCGCTACGACCTGAATCACATAAATCTTTATGCCGTTTATTCCATTGCAAAAGTAACCCGATGGGATGGAATTGCCACTTACGCCCCCATTTTCGACAGAAGGCATAACGCTAACTTTACGGTTTCTTACAACTTCGGAAAAGACTTAAATTGGGAAGTTGATGCACGCTGGAACCTTGGATCAGGTTTTCCATTTACTCAAACACAAGCCTTTTACGAAAACATCACTTTCAATAATGGTATAAATACCGATTACACTACTTCAAATGGTGATTTAAAGATACAATATGCCGAAATTAATAAAGGCCGTTTACCATATTATCACCGCCTCGATTTAACCGGAAAAAGAAAATTTGTTCTGAATAATTATTCTATTTTAGAAATTGTAGTAAGCGTAACCAATGCATACAATCGCGAAAACATATTCTACTTTAACCGAGTTACTTATGAAAGAGTAAATCAACTGCCTTTAATGCCTAGTTTAGGTATAAGTTTAACCTTTTAGTCTAATATTTACTGTATTTGGCATTTAGTTCTTTGGGAGTTCATTATTTATTTTAACTTTGTATCCCGGAACGCTATTCCAAATACATGTCTTCTGCAAAATATATATTCGTTACCGGTGGTGTTACCTCTTCTTTAGGAAAAGGAATCATATCAGCCTCTCTCGCTAAATTACTTCAGGCAAGAGGTTATTCTGTTACCATCCAAAAATTAGATCCCTATATCAACATAGACCCCGGAACCCTTAATCCATATGAGCACGGAGAATGTTTTGTAACCGATGACGGAGCCGAAACGGATTTAGATTTAGGGCATTATGAGCGATTTTTAAATGTTCCCACCTCGCAGGCAAACAATGTTACCACCGGAAGAATTTATCAATATGTAATTAATAAAGAGCGAGAGGGAGCCTATTTAGGAAAAACAGTACAGGTTATTCCGCACATCACCGATGAAATTAAACGCAGAATAAAATTACTTGGCAACACCGGTCAATTCGATTTTATTATTACAGAAATTGGAGGCACTGTGGGCGATATAGAATCTCTGCCATACATAGAAGCCGTTCGCCAGTTAAAGTGGGAATTAGAAAAAGATTGTTTAGTGATTCATCTCACACTGGTTCCTTTTCTTGCTGCCTCTGGTGAACTGAAAACAAAACCTACTCAACATTCAGTTAAACTACTTTTAGAATCGGGCGTACAACCCGACATTTTGGTAGCTCGCACCGAAAAACCCTTAAGCCCCGATATTAAACCCAAAATTGCTTTGTTCTGTAACATCTCCAAAGATGCCGTAATACAATCGCTCGATGCTAGCTCTATTTACGAAGTTCCATTAATGATGAAAAAAGAAGAGTTAGATAAAGTGGTACTGAAAAAGCTGAATTTACCCGACCATGGAGAACCCGACTTAACACAATGGGAAAACTTCTTAACTCGAATTAAAGAACCTAAGAAAATAATAAAAATAGGCCTAATAGGAAAGTATATAGAACTAAAAGATTCTTATAAATCAATAGCCGAAGGCTTTATTCATGCCGGTGCCGAAAATGAATGTAGAGTAGACATAAAATGGATTCATTCCGAATCGATAGAAGAAGCAAATGTAAAAACTAAGTTGGCCGAATTATCGGGAATTTTGGTTGCACCCGGATTTGGAGAAAGAGGAATTGAAGGAAAAATTTTAGCCGTAAAATTTGCCCGAGAAAACAATATTCCCTTTTTAGGCATTTGCCTTGGAATGCAGTGTGCTGTAATAGAATTTGCCAGAAATGTATTAGGATACTCTGATGCCCATTCTACCGAAATGAATACGCAAACCTCTCATCCGGTAATAAACATAATGGAAAATCAAAAAAACATTACCGAAAAAGGAGGCACCATGCGTTTGGGGGCTTATCCTTGCATTTTAACAGAAAACTCTTTAGCACATAATATATATAAACGTACTGAAATATCCGAAAGACACAGGCATCGCTACGAATTTAACAACCAATACCTGCCCGAGTTTGAACAGGCCGGAATGATTGCCTCAGGCTTAAATCCTAAACTCAGTTTAGTTGAAATAGTAGAAATCCCCTCGCACCCTTTCTTTATTGGTGTTCAGTTTCACCCGGAATACAAAAGCACTGTTTTATCTCCACACCCTATCTTTGTTAACTTCGTAAACGCTGCTATTCGCGTAAAAGACCTAGTGAGTTAAACCACCTCCCTATTTCTTTCTATTACACTATAATGAAAAATAGGAAATCGTACTTCCTAAAAGAAAAGAACTTTACCTTTGTGTGCAACACACCCCTACCATGTCTGTAGCTCCATTATCAGAACGAATGCGCCCGAAAAACCTGAACGAATTTATTGGTCAGGCTCATTTGGTGGGTCCAAACGGAATTATCCGAAAAGTAATTGAAAACGGCATGGTTCCTTCTATTATTTTTTGGGGACCTCCCGGAGTTGGAAAAACCACCTTGGCCCAAATTATAGCCAACGAAGTAAAGCAGCCTTTCTACACCTTAAGTGCCATTAATTCGGGAGTAAAAGATATTCGAGAAATCATTGAAAAAGCCAAAAACACCCAATTTTTCAATACACAACGCCCAATACTATTTATAGATGAAATACACCGTTTTAGCAAATCGCAACAAGATTCCTTGTTAAGTGCTGTAGAAAAAGGCGTAGTTACACTTATTGGAGCTACTACCGAAAATCCAAGTTTTGAGGTTATTCCCGCCCTACTCTCTCGCTGCCAGGTTTATACACTCGAATCATTGGGAAAAGAAGAACTGCTTTCTCTCTTAACTTCAGTTATAGAAAATGACGTTCTACTAAGAAATAAGAAAATATTTCTTAAAGAATATAACGCTTTGCTTAGCCTCTCCGGTGGAGATGCCCGAAAACTGCTGAATCTGCTAGAAATTACAGTAAACCACTTTAAAGAAGATGATGAAATACTGATTACAGATGCCCTCGTTACAGAAATAGCTCAGCAACAACTAGCTCGCTACGATAAAAACGGAGAGATGCATTACGATATAATCAGCGCCTTTATTAAATCCATACGGGGCAGTGACCCCAATGCTGCTGTTTACTGGCTTGCCCGCATGGTAGAAGGCGGAGAAGACCCTCTGTTTATTGCCCGTAGAATGCTCATTCTTTCTTCGGAAGATATTGGTAATGCAAACCCTACCGCTTTTGTCATTGCCAACAACTGTTTTCAGGCCGTTAGTGTAGTAGGTTGGCCAGAATCCAGAATTATACTTTCGCAAACAGCCATTTATTTGGCAACCTCGCCTAAGAGTAATGCCTCCTATATGGCTATCAACACGGCTCAGGAACAAGTAAAAAAAACAGGCCACTTGCCTGTGCCCCTGCATTTGCGAAATGCTCCAACCAAACTAATGAAAGAATTGGGTTATGGAAAAGAATATCAATACTCTCATCTTTACAAAGACAATTTTTCTGAGCAAGAATATTTGCCGAAAACTCTCTCAGGAACCATATTTTACGAACCTGGCAACAACAAACGAGAAGAAGAGATTAAAAACAACCTTAGGAAATTGTGGCAGAACAAATACAAATACTAGCATACTAAAAGGTTTTGCTTAAATTTATGCACTTAAATTTCTTCCTCAATGAAAAACAAAATATTCGTTACCCTTTTCCTTGTTGTAACTCTTTCTTTGGCCTGTCGCAAAAAAGGAGCTAAACCCAACTGGGAAATAGATTCTCTACTTCCTCTTTTCGAAACTAGCCTGAGCATTGCCGATATTGCAGGAAAGGATTTTGTAAAAAACAACCCCGATAATTCCGTATCAGTTGTTTTTAAAGAAAATTTCTACGATTTAAATATTGATTCTTTAGTTCAAATTCCGGATACCATTATTACAGAACAATTGAACATTCCTTTTAATATGAATGCCAGTCCGGGAGCCACTTTTTATTCAAGTAATGAAACTACAAAATACAATTTAGGACAGGTAGAACTAAACAAAGCGATTATAGAATCGGGGGTAGCCGAAATTGAATTCGTTTCTTCTGTTCAGGAAAAAACAATTATTACATACTCCCTACCTTGTGCCACAAAAAACGGAACTATACTGGAATTAACCGAATACGTTCCAAAACCACCGTTAAATGGCTCTGTTACCATAAAAAAAACTATCGACTTATCAGGTTATACCATTGATTTACGCAGCCCCACTTTTAATAATGTAAATACCATTTACACACAAGTAAATGCCAAGGTAGACCCAACAGCCGATGGCCCTGTAACCGTAGGCCCATCTACTATTTTAAAAGTAAAAAACCATTTCAAAGACATTGTACCTTATTATGTTAAAGGATATTTTGGAAAACACAATATGGCCTTTGGTCCGGAACAAAATACTTTTAATGGATTGCAAAATATTATAAGCGGCACCGTTGATTTAGAAGATGTAATAGTAAAAATCAATATTCATAATGCATTTGGTATAGATGCTAAAGCAAAAATAACCCAATTAGCTTCTATTAATAACAAAAACAGCACACAAGTAAATTTAAATCATACTATAATCGGAAATACTATTTTTATTAATAGAGCAACCGAAATCAATGGAAACCCTCCGGTACAATATACCTATTTTAGTGAATTGCTAAACGCACAAAACTCAAACACAGATGCAATGCTAGAAATTATTCCTGATGCTTTTCTATATGGGTTGAATATGGATATAAACCCCTTAGGAAACGTATCAAACGGAAACGATTTTATGTTTAAAAAATACGCCTTGGAGGCCACTCTTGAAATAGAAGTGCCTCTTTCGTTTAAATCGAACACCCTTACCATTCAAAACATTTCGCCCATTCATATTACATACAAGGAAAATGAAACAAAACTAAATGAAGGCACCTTTTTACTCTTTGCAGAAAATGGGTTTCCAATGGAAACACAACTTATCCTTGAATTAATGGACCAAAATAATAAGATACTTTCTGAAATCCCCATCGACAAGGTAATACCTGCGGCTCCAGTAAATAATTCGTTTGTAGTAACCGAGCCGGTTAAAGAAAAAATTGCCATACGATTGAATAAGGAAAATACCGATTTACTCTACAAGGCTGAAAAAATAAGAGTAAAAGCATCTTTTACCACTATTCCTAAAAGCTCTTTTATTAAAATTTACAACCATTACCAACTAAAACTGCAGATGGTAGCCGATGCCAACATGCATGTATTTTTAAAATAGAAAAAAAATGCTTCGAATTGTCATTCTACTTTCCTTTTTACTTTTTGGGATAAATACAAAAATTTTTGCTCAACTGAATGATGAATATTTTCAAAAATCTAAAAATTCGGCCGGAGCCTACTCTTCGTTCAATGCTAATTCAAATGCTTTTACTAACGGCTTTTTATCGGCCTTTTACAATGGTAGTTTTATAGACAGTACCACCAAAACAGAGGTAAGTAAAAAACTAAAAAATACAAACCGATTTGGTTTTGATTACACCCTTCATGTTTGGGGTATGGCCTCAATAGATACTTTTTTAAATAAAACAGGCTACTCCTTTGTGGCAGGCATTCAACACTCTGAGCATATCGATATGCGTTTTAGTAAAGACTTATTTAACCTTGCTTTTTTCGGAAACAAATCTTTTGCAGGCAAAACAGCCGATGCCGGAAATTTTTCTTTCAATCAACTCCGCTATCAAGAATTTTTTGCAGGATACTTTAAGCAAACTGAAAAGTTTGGCCGACTATTAAACGAAGGGTTTACTATATCGTTTGTAAAAGGAGAAAAAAATGCCGCTATAAAAATTCCGGAAGCCAGCATTTATACACAAGAAGAGGGTAAAGAAATTTCGCTAGCTATGCAATATGAATACGCATCTTCCGACACCTCAAAAAAAGGAGTTAATGCACTAAACGGCTGGGGATTGGCTTCCGATTATTTTACCGAAATTCCCATAGGAGATTGCGATAAAATGCGATTTGAGTTTACCGATTTAGGATTTATCTTTTGGAATAAAAAAGCCTTTACAACTACTACTGATACTTCTTTTGTTTTTAACGGATTGAAAATCGATCATATTTTAGATTGGAAAGACAGTGTTAACACCAGTTTAAATAATGACTCTCTGATTAATCAATTAAATCAAAAAACGGAATTCAATCATTACGCAATTGCCTTACCCACTACGGTGCACTTTTATTATCAAAAAAACTTTAACGATAAAGTAATGATTAAAGGTGGTGCAATGATGCGTTTTTTTGCCAATTATACTCCCTTGTTATATTGCAAATTTGAATACTATCCAACCCCATCTCTTTGTCTCAATTGGCGTTTTGCCTACGGTGGATACGGAAAGCTAACTTTTGGAATGGGTGCAGATAAATTATTTTTAAAAAAATATGCATTAACAGTTGGCACTCAACATATAGAAGGTTTACTATCTAAGACCACCAGTGGAATAAATGCCTATGCCGGCTTCAAAGTTTATTTCAGATAAACATACTTTTGTTTAGGTAATTTAAAATACGCTGCATTCAGTTGCTCCTGAGGTAAAACATCGTTAGGATTCAAATACAAAAAAATATCTTTTTGTTCTAACACTTCATTGTTTACCTTATTATTTTCTCTTTCAATAAATATGGTTACGCTTTGTTCGGATTCATCAAAAGAGGAAAGAATTATACTTTCCATAGAATAAGCCCAAGGAATAAGGCCGTTTTTGCTGCTTAAAGTATCAAATTTTGATATCGCTTTGCTTACCCCTTGTTCTCTCGCTTGCTGAATATTCTTTTGAACATTTTCTATTCGTTGCTTTTGATGTTTTCCAATAAGTGCAATATCTCTAAATTTTAAAAATAAAACACCCGAAAGCAAGAGCATAACTAAAAGGTTGAACCACTTTTTCTTTTCATAAAGAACATCATGAAAAAGAGGTAATGAGCATAAAAAAGCAAGTGGAGCAAAAGCTTTTCCAAGTACCATAGCACTTTCGCCTTCTATGTATACAACCACAGCTAACAACCAAACAGCTAATACAGATGAAGAAAGAATAATGGCCTTTTCAAAGTTCCTTTTAAATAAATAAAAGATGAGGTTTGCTCCCAATAGAACCACAGCTAATAGATAGATGCTTGTACTCTGCCACGTATGAATATAAAAAAAATTAGCCGAAGGTGCCGTAAATACTTCCGGCAAATAAGAAAAAAAAGAAAATGCTTTACGATAGCCTGTGTACTCATTGGCATTAACCGATTTTTCAATAAATGGCCTTATTACAAAAAATAGAAAAGAAATACAAGCGAATGCTGCAATTACCCATTTTTCTACTTTTTCAGTTAACTCAAAGAATTTAAACAACAGCAAAGGAAGAATCAGAAATATTGTGATTGGATGTGTTAAATAGCAAACGTAAATTAATATTAGAGATAAGGTATATAGTGCCAAACGATGCTTTATCACCTCGGAAAAAAGCACAGCATATAAAATACAAACGTATGCCATTCCTAAATACACCTCTGTAGCAGGGTAATAAAAGGTATCTCGGGTGCATAGAATTAATGAGAAAATGAGCAACCATGCCGCAGCTGCATTTTTTAAAACATATACAACGAGCAAAAAAATAAGGTAAAATAAAAGTGCATAAGAAAGCGAAAAGGCTACGATTATCAAGTATAAAGAAAGTTTTAGTTTAATAAAAAGAAGAGGCAATAACAACACAGGGTACCCCCCTTCTCTTCCTGTTATAAATAGTGTTTGATGATTAATCAGATCGAACAGATATTTTGCTGAATCTATAAATACAATGCGTTCGGTAGCATAGTAAACAGATAATACGGCATAGATTATAAAAAAAAGATGACCAACATAACGTATTCCAAACATACCCTACTTAACAACTGAAATGATGGAAGTAATTTTTCTTTGATTTTCTTCATTATCGCCTGTGTTATAAGTTATGTGCATAAAATAAATTCCGGCAGGCCACTCCGAAAGAGGTATTTGAAAAGATGGAGAGATTTGATTTTTTATACTATACACAATACTCCCAACTTGTGAATAGAAGGAAACCGAGGCTTTAAAAGAGGTTTCTCTTAAAAAGTCTAAATCTACTTGTAAATAGTCGGTTGCAGGTTGAGGAAAAATGTTGTAGTGAATATTACTCTGATAAGATTGAATAGAAATGTGTACATGATTCGTATCGTGATAAACTTCTGCCGGTGCATTTTGATATGAATAAAACCCATCGTATTTTGTTTTTATAAAAAACACATCGTTGTTGCCATTACCAAAACTATTCGTAGTAGCCACTATAGCTTGCCCTCCCTGCTTGGTAGGTATTATGGAGTACCCTCTTTCGTACTCGAGCCAGCCGTACGTGGTAAGTTGAGTAATAAGTTTTCCGGGAGTAATTCGCATAAAAAAAACATCTTCGTAACCGGCACCAATAATTGAATAGGAGTAACCTGTAAGAATGTAATCGCTGCCATTATCCATGTTTATAGAAAACCATTCCTCATCGCCATCAGGGCCATGCACTCTATGAGTCCAAAGAGTATCACCCAAGGTATCGGTACGTATAATATAAAAATCGCGGTTCAGTGCTCCAAAGTTTTCGGTATATCCGGCCAAAGCAAGGGTTTGATCGTTACTGTTATAATGGATAGAATGGGCTACATCGTTTTTAATTTCTCCATAAGTTTTAGTAAAAAGCGTATCACCTATTTGGTTGATTCGTAGTAAAAAAACATCGAACATTCCTTTTCCTTTGCTTTCGGTGGCTCCAACAAGTACATAACTACTATCGGAGAGTTGAACCACATCTTTTGCAAAATCCTGCAAAGGGCCTCCATATTTTTTTTCCCATTCAAGTTGTCCGTTCGCAGAAATTTTAACCAGCCACATATCGTTTTCTCCGTTTGTATTACTGAATGTTTCTCCGGCAATCATGTAGCCTCCATCAAAGGTGCCTTGTATCGAATGGGCAAAATCCCAGGCATTACCTCCGAAGGTTTTTGTCCAAAGTGTATCGCCCAGCAAGTTTATTTTAAGCACATACGCATCGTATGCTCCGTTTCCATACGTATTGGTATAACCTGCAATTACACAAGTTCCATCGTTAAAACATTTAATACAGTTTGCTCCTTCGGTATTATTTCCTCCATACACCTTGCTCCATATATATGTACCAAGTGAATCGATACGAATAATGTATACATCGCTACTTCCGTTTCCGAAGCTGCCGGAAGATCCCACCAAGATAAATCCGCTATCGGGTGTTTGTGCCAGCGAACGTCCTGCCTCATCTCCATAACTGCCGTATGCGTATGCAAAAGCGGTATCTTGCGAGTATACGCATCTGATTAAAAGAGCAGAAAGGATAAGAAGTAAGATTTTTCTCATAGGGTAAATGTACTAATTTTATGAAATTGCTACGAAGCTAATTCTATTGTTTCATTTTTATATACCAGCAATCCTTTCTCTACACTATAACCCATTTGTCTGTACAAGTCCATGTATTCTTTAACTTGTGCAATATGTTTTTCTTGTTTTTCACCTGTTTTAAAATCTATTAAAACCACCGTGTTTTCTTTCTGTAAAACTTTATCAGGAATATACAAGCGACTGTGTGATAATATAGCAACCTCTGACCTTGCCGTATAGCCCGATAAAAGATATTTTTTTATTTGTGATTTTTTCCAAAGTAAAAGGGCTATTTCTATGATTTCCCTAAAAATTGCAGGGCTTATATTTTCTGTGTTTTCTACCTTTTGAATATAGGAAGCAGAATCGGCTTCTTGTAATAAACGATGTATGAGAATACCGTATATTCTTGGGTCAAAATAACCTAAAACATTCCATTCGTTGGGAGCCAGCCTGCTTATACTAATTTTTTGTTGCCAATTTGCACTCGGCACAAATTCAAGCTCTTTTTGAATTACCTGCTCGTTTATGTTTTTATCTTTGTCTTTTTTATCACTCTGCTTAAACTTTACTTTTTTACCAAATATGTATTGATTTTGCTCGTTGTTGAGCAACTCTTTTTTTAATAAAAAATTTGAAATGAATTTATTTACAGAAAAAGCACCACCTTCGGTAATTGAACTTTTTTTAGTTTCCGGAATGCGATTACACAAAACGTAAAGTCTGTTTACCGGGCGGGTAAATGCCACGTACATTTCGTTTACCAAATCGCGTTTACTTTGGGTGGCTTCTAATTTGTACTCATCAGCCAAATCGGTATCTTCTAACGCTTTGTTTCCTTTTACCAGCAGGTATGGAAAGGTTCTATCGTTTTTCAGCACGTTTTCTGCCCAAAAAAACTCTTTTTGCCTTCGCTCCTTTTTGTTGGCATAAAAATATATTACCACCGGAAATTCTAATCCTTTTGATTTGTGTACTGTTAACAAAGTAACCGCATTTGTATTTTCTGGTATTTTTACGCTTATTCTTTCGGCACTATCATTCCACCATTCTATAAATGCAGGAATATCGTTCCCCAATCGCTTTGAAAATTCGTTCACCGCATCAACCAAACACAGTAAGTACGCATCGTGGTTTTTAATTTTTAAGAAATGTTTTATAATGTATTCGCATTGTTCGGGCAAGGAGAGAGAGATTATTTCTTCTACCTCTATTTCATCTTTCGTAATTTCTTTTATAAATTTTTTAATCGGGAGTTTTGCCTTTTTGTTTGTCAGTGCCATAGCCGTTAATTTTTCCGGCATATTCATATAATCGAGGTACGACTTAATAAAAACTACTCGAGAAGTTATATCGTAAGGAGTTGACAATAATTTCAAGGTGGCAATAACCCACTTTACTGCCAAAGAAGAGAGTACCAATAAACTATCGGGCGAAATAACATTTATTTTATGACTCGTTAAATAATCGGCCACGCATACTCCTTCTTTGTTTGTAGAAGTAATAACAGCTATCTCTTTATAAGAGTATCCATCGGCCAAAAGTTCTTTCAGTATTTCATTTAGTTTTAAAAAATAATCTTCTTCGGCCAATGATGTTTTTTGTGGAAACAGATTAATCTGTACGCACCCTCCGGTATTTTCAGGGTTATAAATTTGTTCTACCTCTTTGTAAAGACGTTGAATATCTTCCGAACTTTGAGCAAGCAATGAAAAAAATTGATTATTAAAATCTATAATTTCACAACAAGAGCGATAGTTTGACAATAATTTCTTTTCCTGATAGTTTCTTTGTAAGGTGGCTTCTTTTTCTAAAATCAGTTCGGGCGAATTGGGTGGATAAATCTGCGGTAATTCGGTAAACTGCTCACTTACCCCACCTCTCCACCTGTATATAGATTGCTTAGCATCGCCTACCAGCATGTTAAAATAACCACTTGCCAGCGAATTCTCTACTAAAGGAAGCAGGTTTTGCCATTGCAACACAGAGGTATCCTGAAATTCATCTATCATGATATGGTGGTAATGTTCGCCCATTCTTTCATAAATAAAAGGCACAGGTTCGCTAATTACCACATCGTTTATTAGTTTATTAAAATGAGCTAAAAGGAGTAGATTATTTTCGCTTTGCAATTCATTCATGTATTTTTCTACGTAGCCAATGAGCGATAAGGCATATAAATGTTTTTGTGCAGAATTTGCAATGTAATAAGTAGAATAATTATGGGTTACATGCCCATTTATTTCATTGAACAGCCTGATGAGCTCCGGTGTAATTGCATTAATAACAGCCTGTTCTTCCTTGTTGGTTTTAGTGGCATATAAAATTTGTTTACTTACCATAGTACACACCGTATCGGTAGGAAAATATTTTTCGCTTCGCCCATCAATAATATAAGTAAAGTATTTGGGTAAACCTTTCGATTCTCCACCTGCATAGCATGAAAAATCAAGACCCGCTTCTTTTATTTTATTTAATGCCGTGTTTGCCCGAGAAGAAATAAAATGCTCAAAATTTTCTGTAAAATGTTGAAGCTGTTCGTTCAGTATTTTAAACTTTTCGGAATCGGATTTTTTAAGAGTTTCTATTTTGCTTTCGTTGTTTTCGTTAAACAAAATCGTTTTTACAAATTCCAGTACGCTTATCCGGGGCGACCACGATTTTTCTTCTTCCATTCTTGAAATGGCAAATTCCGTAAGGGTTTGAGTAATGTATTCGTTTTCTCCAATTTGTTCTATAAGTAAATCTACGGCTTGTTCCAAAATATCGTCTTTATCTAAATACACTTCAAAATTTACAGGCAAATGAAGATCGCGGGCAAAGGCACGCACTACTCGGTGTGTAAATTTATCGATGGTGCTAATAGAGAAATCGGAATACTGGTGTAATATCGCTTTTAGAATCGCTTTGCATTTTTCTTTTATTATTTTTTCTGGCAAACCTGTTTCCTCTTCAATCTGTTTTAGTAGATGAGAGGCCTTTTCTCCCTGTTCATTTTCTGCAGCAAACTCTCTTAGGGCATTTAATATCCGTTCTTTCATTTCGGCCGAGGCCTTATTGGTAAAGGTTATGGCAAGGATATGCCTGAAATAATCGGCACTATGGGCTGTAAGCAACAGTTTAATAAACTCCTTTACCAGTGTAAAAGTTTTTCCGGAACCGGCCGATGAACGGTACACCACAAAATTTTTGTTTGTTTTATAGCTCATACCGGCTTATTGTTTTTAAAAGCGTTTCTATTTTTTCTTTTTCCGTTTGCAGTCCATTTATTCGATGCATTTCTACCCCTTGTTTTTCCATACGCCTAAACCAAGTACGTTGCCGCTTGGCAAATTGAGAAATAGCGATAAATAGCTTTTCTTGCATTTGAGAATACGAAATTTCTTTGTGTAAGTATAAGGAAATATATTTGTACTCTAGTCCGTAATATTTCATTTTTTCTAAACCCACCCCTTTTTCTAACAGTTGTTGCACCTCTTCTATCATTCCGTTATTTAATCTTTGGTAAAGGCGGTGTTCTATTCTTTTTTTTATTTCTTCGCGAGGTA
Source organism: Flavobacteriales bacterium (assembly GCA_905339165.1). Lineage (GTDB taxonomy): Bacteria > Bacteroidota > Bacteroidia > Flavobacteriales_E > Vicingaceae > BCD5. The sequence continues at coordinate 3,938 of CAJPFH010000026.1, read as the reverse complement.
AATCTATTAAGAAAAAAACATATTGCTCTTTGGGGTAAGATAGGCATTTCGATGGTGTATTTTTAAGCATTTCTATCTCAATCGCTCTAACCAATCTTTCTTTCGATGTAATATCGGTGGTATTATGCAATGGTTTTAAGTTCTCTAGTTTGTTTATTAATTCCTGTAAACTAAAAGAGGCCAACTCTTTTCTTAATTCAGAATTTTCTGATACCTGAATATATTGCCTCAGGCCTAATGCCGCTTCAATATAAAAGCCTGTTCCTCCACATAAGACTACATTTTTATTTTGTTCTTTTAATTGTGTAACGCATTTTTTAAAATCGCGTTGAAATTCGTACACACTATACTCATATCCGGGTTCGGCAATATCTATCAGGTGATACGGAATAGCCACTTCGTTTACTATATAATCTTCATAATCTTTGCCGGTACCTATGTTCATTTCTTTGTATACCTGTCGGGAATCGGCACTAATTATTTCGGCATTGATGATCGCACTTAACCGGGCAGCCAGTTTTGTTTTACCGGTGGCTGTGGGGCCACCGATTACGATGAGCGGATAATTTTTCATTTACAAAAAGTGCTATAAATATAGAAATTATAGCTCTTAAAAAATAACCCACCAATAGAATGTTAATTATTTCCTTTATTTAAGGCACGTAAATTGCATTTAATCTTTTAATTTTAACAAAATTTAAATTTATTATGACGAACAAAGTAGTAAACATTCTCTTCGCCTTACTTATGTTGGCCAGCAGAAACGTAATGGCACAGGAACCCGAAAAAGGCAGCCCATTAGATAAGGTTATTATTTTATATGTTGACGGGAAATACGAAGACTGTATTTTTAAAGCCGAAAAACTGAGCGAAAACGATAAATACCGAAAAGACCCCACTCCATTTATCTATGTGGCAATGGCCTACTTTGAAATTTCTAAAAGCGAAAAACTTCAGGAAAAATACCCGAAAGCTTTTAGTGAATCGGTTAAATGGGCCGATAAAGGAAGAAAAAAAGACAAAACCAACGAAACGGTAGTTAAATACAAAGATTTTTTTGCTGCATTAAAAGACTCGGCAAATAAATTAGGACACCATTTTTATTTGGTAGAAAATTATTCGAAAGCCCTTTCGGCCTATAAAATGGCACTAAAGGTTGACCCTAACGACCCTGTGTTGCAACTTTGGAAAGGCCTTGCAGCGAATAAAGCCAAAAATGCAGCCGAAGCTAATTTGGGTTTTACCGAAGCCAATAAACAAATTAAACCCGGCTTTGAACCTGATATGGTAACCGCCCCCGTTTTAGCCGAAGGGCTCCTTTTTTATTCAGAATACCTGCAACAAAAAGGAATGACTTCCGATGCAAATAATGCCAGAAGTTTAGCTGATGAATATAAAAAATACGACCCCGAAGAATTGGATAAAAAGAAAAAGGAAGAAAGACTGAAAAAAGAAAAAGAAAAAACAAACATCATCAACAAGAAATTTGTGAGTGATGCCAACGACCAATAAAAAAAACTGATATACTGCTAAAAAAGGCAACATATTTTGTTGCCTTTTTTTTATTTTACTCCTTACGGTTTAGTTACCGAAATAATTTTTTCTATGGCTTCTTTGGTAGATACCTGCTGGTCTATTTTCCCGTAATTACTGTTAACTGCGTACGCTACTATAGTGGTATCTTCCGGAAAATAAAGCATATTGGCGTAATAGCCAATAGCATCGCCACTGTGCATATAGGCTATTCCTTTAGGTGTTTCAATTTTAAAAATTCCCAATCCGTAAGAAATAGGAAAAAATTCGGAATCAATTTCGTTGGGTGTTTGAAAGGTTAGCATCTGAGCCAAAGAATTTGAATTTATAATTTGATGATTCATTAAGGCTTTAAAAAAAACGGTTAAATCGTAAGGATTTGAAATAAGCCCCCCATCAGCTGTATAATAATCCCAACCACTAAAGTAGGTGGTTTCTATTACTTGTAAATTACTGTACATATCAACGTAACCTCTTACTATTCCATCGGGAACCGGTGTGGTTGCGGCAAACCTAGTCTTATTTAACCCCAGTGGTATAATTATTTTTTCTTCAAAAACTTTATAGAAGGGTTTTCCTTCTATTTTTTCAATTAACATACCTAACAAAATATACCCTGTATTGGAATACCGCACATCTTGGCCCGGTTTAAAATAAGCCTTTTGGTGGTAAGCATATTTCAATAAATCGGAGGGTTTCCATTCTCTAATTAAATCGTTTAGTGAAGCGGTTTGAAACTGTAAATTTTGAATGTAATTGTATATACCACTTGAATGTTGCAAAAGCTGCCTGATGGTAGCCTCTTTCGCATTTTCTATTTTAGTTATTACATCGCCCTGAAGGTAATCTGATATTTTATCGTCTAAATGGAATTTCCCTTCTTCGGCCAACTTTAGCACAGTAGTAGCTGTAAACATTTTTACGGTAGAGCCTACTCTTGAAATATTACAAGACTGTATATCGATGTTATTATGCAAATCGGCTTTGCCACTGGCTCCCATCCATACACCCTGTTGAGGGTGATATACCGACAGAGTAATGCCTACCACACCATTTGATGTAATATGATGAAGCAATACACTGTATGGGATATGATTGGGATTGGTTGAACTACTATCGGAAAAACTGAAATTGCATTGATAAAATGCGGGAGTTATTTCTTCTCCTTTTCTGCAAGAATTTATTAACAACAAAATTGGTATCATCCATCTCCACCTACTCATTGGCTTTTGTTTTAATAAAAACTTTTACCCCCAGGTGCAGGTTTATATGTGTCATTAAAGGTATAAAATCGGGCGAATACGGGTATTCTACCCAAGACTGATAGCGAAGAAATAATTTTAAACTATGTTTTTCCGATTTTTTCGGATAATATCCCACATCGGCAGATAATGAGGGAAATATTCTGGCATTGCCCTTATCCGCTTTCTTTACATACTGACCATTTAAAAAGATAAACTCTTCGGTGGTAGATAAGGTGTGCATATATCCTAAACCCAACAATCCTCCCACAGCCAGTCCCGAATGCAAACGATATTCGTAACCCAATTCCGAATAAATTCCCATTCCGTGTGCCAAATAGTTGTGATAGAAATAACAACTATTAGCGGTTTGAAATAATCTTGAATGTTCTTTTTCTTGGTAATTCCATTCCGTTCCTACCTGTATTCCCGGGTGTATAGGAAGGATAACAAACCTTGTATAGGGTATAGCTGTAGATTCGTTAAAGAAAGAAACATTGATAGGAATGGAGGTTTCTTGTCCTAACAAAAAAGCAGGTATAAAAAATACCGAAATGTATAACAATAGATTTCTTTGGGCTATTCTCTGCTGCACTAAATAGTGTTTTATTCTTTGGCAAAAGTAAGAATTTGAATTTTTAAGAAAGAAATCAAAAAATGTATTGTATTTTATGCATTGGTAAATACATTAAACAGTAAAACTTTTATATTTTTCAATTGTTTACCTATACCAAAGCACAAAATTAGTTCGGAAATGTACCCCTACCACAATAAAATAAAACAACGTATTAAAAACAATGAGCTAAGAGGCTATGAATATGTTGAAGAATACAAATCTATTCGTCCGTGTTTGCTTTTATATTTTACCACCGAGCCTAAAATAAAGCCGGTAAGGGAGCATCGGTTTAAGGAATACGAAGAATTATTTAAGTCGCTTGTAAAGAAATAGAACATCCTCTTCTCTTTCTATTTTTCTTACCCAAAAACACACGAAGCAACAATCTTTCTTTTGTAATTTATTTCCTTGTCCGTTCGAGTAGCGGAGTGTATCGAGAACAATGAAACTCGAAGTGACAGTTTTTTTTCCCTCATTACGAGGTATGCGGTACCAAAGTAATTTACTCCTTTTTACTCCGTAGCAAAAGATGGCTTCGCTCGCCATAA
>CAJPFH010000025.1 GCA_905339165.1 Flavobacteriales bacterium | reverse complement strand
TCCGAATACGGCAAAGTTTTTTCCGTTTCCTCCGTTGTTTAAAGAAGATACCAAGGTGCCGCTTAAATCGCAACTTAAGTTTTGGCAGGAATTTCCTTGTACCAAGTATGTTTCGCCCTGATTTAAGGTAATATTAAAGGGCACTCCGGGTGGATTTCCGCCTTGCGTGGTTTGTGAAGGGGTTATAGATATGATAGAATTATTTTCTGCCCCTACTATAAGCAAGCCTGAACGAACAGAAGCCAATGGTTCGTAAGTAGTTATATAATACTCATTTCCTAATACAGGTGTGGGTAAAATAATAGTAGCATCTGTGGTATATGCCTGGTCGTTAAATGCGTAAACGCTTACCGGATCATTTGCTATAATGTGTATAGCTTGCGGCTGTATTGTTTGGTTCAATGTAACAATAGGATTGTACATGTTCGGTATAGTAATTTGGGTAGTGGTATTTTGCGTAACTGTAAAATTTTGTGTCCAACCTTGCCCGGGCATAGAAATAACGCCTGAAGTATTTACATCGCAGGTAATGGAAACCATTGCAGTAGCAGCTCCAATGTTTGGCATAAAAGAAAACCAAAAATCTTGACCCTGAGTAGAATATTGGGCCTGAGCCCACTTTGAACTTCCTGAAAAGAAAACGGTAAGGCTAATAATGATAATTAAAAATTTGTTTTTCATGTGTACTGGCATATTAGGTTAATAGTATTAAATTCTATATTTCGCTTTAAGACGATTCAATTATCTTAATAGTTGCAATGATAAAAATAATAATTCTATTTTTGCCACAAATCATAGAAAATATTGGCAAAAAAATCAAATAAGGAGGAGTTACCTAAAGCAAAACTTTCTAAAGAAAACCTTGCAAAAACATTTCGACTTTTTTCCTTCATAAAACCACTGCGGTGGAAATTTATACTCGGCTTGTTTTTTTTGGGTGTTACCGGAGCAACCGCTCTTGCATTTCCTAAATTAATGGGTGATTTGATTAAATCGGCCGAACTATCCAACAGCGAAATAAATAAAATTGGTATTATTCTTCTCTTTGTTTTTGCTATACAATCGGTGGCTTCTTATTTTAGGGTTGTACTGTTTGTTTCTGTTACAGAAAACATGTTAGCAGCCATACGTCAGTCGGCATATTCCAATCTTATTAAAATGCCCATGTCGTTCTTTTCCCAAAGAAAAGTAGGAGAACTGAATAGTAGAATTGCCGCAGATATTAGTCAGATTCAAGACACTTTTACTACCAATATTGCCGAATTTCTCAGACAAATTATCATCATCATAGGGGGTATCGTTGCCATTTTTATAACCTCTGTTAAACTATCTGTATTTATGTTGGCAACCGTTCCGGTGGTAGCCATTATTGCTGTTTTATTTGGCAAATACATACGCAAACTTTCTAAACAAGCTCAGGATATGGTTGCCGAATCGAACAATATTGTGGGGGAAACATTACAAGGCATTGCCAATGTAAAAGCGTTTACGAACGAATGGTTTGAAATTTTACGCTATAACCACAGCACAAACAAAGTAAAAGATATTGCTATAAAAGGCGGTAAAGCAAGAGGAGCTTTCTTCTCTTTCATTATTTTTTGCTTGTTTGGGGCAATCATTTTACTGGTTTGGTATGCGGTAAAACTTCAAAATGCAGGGGAATTAACACAAGACGAACTAGTGAAATTTATACTCTATACTATTTTCATTGGTGCATCTATTGGGGGTATTTCAGAGCAATATGCTCAAATACAAAAAGCCGTAGGTGCAACTGAAAGAGTGTTTGACATTATTGACAGCACTCCTGAAAATATTTCGGCAAACGAAAATATCACTTACACTCCATTAGAAGGAAACGTGTCCTTTCACCATGTTTCTTTTTCTTATCCATCAAGAAAAGAGACATCGGTTTTAAATGACATAAATTTTGAAGTAAAAAAAGGAGAAACCATTGCTATTGTTGGGCCTAGCGGATCAGGAAAATCCACATTAGTTTCTTTGGTACTTCGCTTTTATAACCCTGATTCCGGAAAAATTTTATTTGATGGTAAAGATAGTTCTACCTATTCCTTAAACTTCTTACGGAAACAGATGGCCATTGTGCCCCAGGATGTGTTGCTCTTTGGTGGAAGTATAAAAGAAAACATATTATACGGAAAACCCGATGCTACCGAAGAGGAAATGATTGAGGCCGCCCAAAATGCGAATGCACACGAATTTATAATGAGTTTTCCCGAAAAATATAACACCTTGGTGGGAGAAAGAGGCATTCAGCTTTCCGGAGGGCAACGCCAGCGCATTGCAATAGCCCGAGCAGTGTTGAAAAATCCGGCTATTCTACTGTTAGATGAAGCCACCAGTTCGCTTGATTCCGAATCGGAGCGTTTAGTGCAAGATGCCTTAAATAAATTGATGCAAAACAGAACCTCATTTGTTATTGCTCATCGTTTATCTACCATTCGCTTTGCCGATAAAATCATTGTAATAGACAAAGGTAAAATTATTGAAACCGGCACGCACGAAGAATTAATTTCTAAAAACGAGGGGGTATATAAGCACCTTAGTAAACTTCAATTCCACAATTGGCAATAGCGTTTTAAAGCTTAGAGTAAAATTTCATTATTTCCTCTGTCATTTTTTTCCACGAAAAACGTTTTTTTTCTTCTCTTACTCCTTCGGAAAATTGATCCTTTCTTTTGTGGATAAAAAAATCGTAAAGCGAATTGGCAATAATATCGGGGTTTACCTCCACCACATAACCTGAAGTAAGATGTGTAACCATTTCAGGCAATCCTCCCACATGGGTTACCAGCATTGGCAAATCAAACTGATAGGCAATTTGGGTAACACCACTTTGGGTAGCTGTTTTGTAGGGTTGAACCACTAAATCGGATGCCGAAAAAAAATATTTTACTTCTTCGTCCGGAATAAATTCGTTAAAAAAAACAACATTGTTTTTTAATGAAAGAGCTTCAATTAGATTACGGTATTTAATTTCATCTTCGTAAAACTCTCCGGCTACAATTAATTTGATATTTAATTTACGAACCTGCTCGTTACTCATAGCCTCCAGAAGTATATCTAAGCCTTTATAGGAACGTATAAATCCGAAAAACAGTATTACCCTTTCGTTTTCATTTATATTTATTTTTTTTCTGGCTATAGAGGTTTCTACCTTGGTTCCGTACTGTTCATACAGCGGATGTTGATGAAACAGTACCTTGGGCTGTTTTAAAAATTTTCTTAAATCATCTTCTACCGAGCGGGACATTACAATAAACGCATGACAAGATTTTACAAAATAGCGAGTAAGAAGTTGGTCGCCCATTCTTTTTTCGTGAGGAATAATATTATCTGCCAATGCTATCACTTTGGTTTTTTGGTTTGTTTTTATTAAACGAGCAATGGTGCCAAGGCAAGGAGCCATAAAGGGTAACCAGTACCGAACAATTACCAAATCAGGGTTTTCACTTTTAATTTTCAATCCGACAAGCAACCAATTGAAAGGGTTGATTGAATTTATTTTTGTATGAATAATTATATTAGAAGGGGCTTGGGAGGAGCTATATTGGGTTTTTCCGGGAAATAAAAAACGAGGATACTGTAGTGAAAAAGAAATAATTTCCACGCTATGTCCCTCGTTTTGGAGTGCAAGGGATAACCTTTCGTTAAATGCAGCAATTCCGCCCCGCAGAGGAAAAGCAGGGCCAATTATTTTTATTTTCAGCATTTGTAAAAAGCAATTTTATATTAGCTTTTCCGCAATCAGATATTGGTTGCGAGTTGGAGAATTACGAGAAATAAGTTCGCCTAAAAATCCTGCTAAAAAAAGTTGTGTTCCTAAAATCATGGTAACTAATGAAAGATAAAAAACAGGCCTATCTGCAATCAGCACACCTTTCGGGTTAATAAAAAGTTTATCTATACCTAAGTATAGGGTAATTAAAAAACCTATTACAAACATAATGGTTCCTAAAAATCCAAATAAATGCATAGGGCTTTTTCCAAAGCGAGAAACAAAAACTATTGACAACAAATCGAGAAATCCGTTTACAAATCGCTCTAAGCCAAACTTGGTTGTGCCGTATTTTCGCTCTTGGTGGGCTACTGCTTTTTCTCCAATTTTTGTAAACCCTGCCCATTTAGCAATAACCGGAATATAGCGGTGCATTTCACCATATACTTCAATACTTTTTATTACTTCGTGCTTGTAGGCTTTCAGTCCGCAGTTAAAATCGTGCAAATAAATGCCCGACATTTTTCGGGTAGCCCAGTTAAAAAGTTTAGTAGGAAGTGTTTTTGAAAGTGGGTCGTATCGCTTTTTTTTCCAGCCCGAAACCAAATCAAAGCCTTGCTCGGTAATCATTTTGTAAAGTTCAGGTATTTCTTCAGGGCTATCCTGTAAGTCGGCATCCATTGTAATGATAACTTTTCCGCAAGCTTGTTCAAAACCGGTGTTTAAGGCAGCGGATTTCCCGTAGTTTCTTCTAAATCGTACGCCTTTGAAATGGGGGTTTAATTGATTTAATCGACTGATTACTTCCCAGGATTTATCTTTGCTCCCGTCATCAATAAATAGCACCTCGTAGGTAAATTGGTGTTGTTGCATCACTTTGTCTATCCACTGGGCCAGTTCGGCCAAAGACTCTTCTTCGTTGTAAAGCGGAATAACTACTGATATATAGGGCGAATTATTCATGTTCGGTATCTGAACTATCAGAATTTTCGTTGTTTTCGGTTATTTCAAAATCCGGTTTCTTTTTAAAAATAAGCCCCATTATTCCCGAAAGCAAGGCTCCAAAAATTAATCCGTAAAAGTAGCCTTTCAGCTGGGCTCCTGGCGAATAACCGGCTGCCATACCTTTCATTTCATCTAATGCTTTTTCTATTTCCGATTCAGGAACTCCCATTTTATACATAAAGGTTTCCGTTTTTAATATGACCGCCTCTTCTATTTGCATGGGTAAATCGGGCACAAGAACATGGTAAAAAGTAATATTGAAAGAGGTGGTTAATATTCCGGAAATGGCGTAAATAAAGAAACATACCGAAAAAATATCCATAAAACCGGCATATCCTCCATTCTTTTTACGCCAATGGTAAGCCATATAAGCTAAAAAAGAAACAATGAAAACAAAAACCACAATTCCTATCCACCAACTTACTAAGTATTCTATACCCATTATGTATAAAAGCAAATTGATAATGATTTGGACTAAACCGAATATTAGTCCGAACTTGAGAACGTATTCTTTTATATCGGAGAATTTGAGCATTTGCTATAAGGTATTAAAATATGCTTCAAACATAAGCATAAAAAAATTGTTTGAAAAATTAGTACATTTGCATCGGGTAAGTCTTATACGACCAGCTCCTGTTTAATCCCCCAGGTTCGGAAGAAAGCAAGGGCAAATGGTTGTAGCGGTGCGATATAAGTAGCTTACCCATTTTTTATGCCTTTATTTTGGCTTTACGGTATTTTTTAAACGGTAATATACAGCCATTATACTTCCTAAAATCATAAGAAAGCATCCTGTCCACAGTATATTTATCCAAGGAAAAATAATAGCCTGCATAATAATAAACTCGCTTTCTTTGGTTTCCTTCTCGGTTACCAAAAGTTCTATACTCCCATTATTCACATTTATATTTTGGAAGTAAAGAGTAATTCCTAGCATAGGAATTGAATCCGGAATGTTTTTTAGTACGTTACCGCTGATTACCATAACCGGATTACAATAGTACTGAGAATTAGAAAGTGTTTTTACCTGCAGGTGAGCCCCCACAGCAATGTCGTTCTCTGTTAAATTGTATTTTTTTTTGTCGATAGATTTGTCTAAATACTCTAATACAAGCATACTATTGTTGGTAAAGACGGTATCGCCTACCCCAATTTTCAAGTGCTTTTGTTTTGGATTTTCCGGCTCGTTTGCATCCTCTAAATCGGCATAAGAAACGTATGTAAAAATGTCTTTATACCAAAAGTGGCGAGTATCGGGTTCGGGCACATTTCCCATTAGTTTATTAGTTTGTATGCGTGGGCGTAGGTTAAATTGGTGAACAAATTCGTTTTTATTTTTTTTAAAATAGGCTACGTTATAGTAGATGTTTATGCCTTCTTTTTCTTGTCCGGTGTACGAAACATAATAATCTCCCATAGGAAGGGTATCGCCACGCACCAACATAATGTTTTCGGCATTGGCATCGGTTCCGGGTTCGCTTCGCATTTGAATATTTACGCCCGAAGAGTTTACCGATATAATTTGTTTTTTTGCAGTAGAAATTAAAGCTCCCAGCATAATTAAAGCAAAGCCCACATGTGCAATAGAGGCTCCGGCTTTTTTAGCTTTACCACTTACCACTCGTAACCAAAAATCGGCATTAGAAAGTGTGGCAAACAGCGAAGCAAACAATAACAAAATATGCAACACATATTTTATTTGTAAAAAATAAACAACGAATATCGTAGTCATAAGTGATGCTAAAAAACTGAGTGCTATTTTTTTTAAGAACCATTTCCAGTCGGTGCTATGGTGTTTAAAAAACTGAGAAACTGCTAGTATAAAACAGACAATAATGGCAAAAGGAATTTGCCATGCATTGTAGTGCATAACTGCATTATTGGGTGGAGCCATTTCTGTATTAAAAATTTTATTAAATACAGGAATAGAAGTGGTGGCGATAATTTGTAAGGCTGATAAAAATAACACAAGAGAGCCTATGAACATCCAAAATTCTCTCGAGGAAATTTTTTCTTCTTCCGTTTGCTTTGGAAATAAATTTCTTCGGATAATTAAAATGAATATCGATAAAAATACAAATACACTCATAAAAACAATAAGTTGCCCCGGCAAGCCATCGGCAAAAGAATGTACGGAGGTTTCACCCAGCACACCGCTACGAGTTAGGTATGTAGAGTATAATACCAACAAAAAAGAAAGAAACACAAACAAAAACATAAGCAAAATGCTTTGAGGCTTTTTTTTGTTTACCAGCATTAAATGTGCAGCACCTACCATTATAAGCCAAGGCACAAGCGAGGCATTTTCCACAGGATCCCAAGCCCAGAAACCACCAAAGCTAAGTGCCTCGTAAGCCCATGCCCCACCCATTAATATACCTGCTCCTAAAAAAGCCACTCCTATAAACATCCAAGGCAAAGAGGGTAAAATCCATTCGGTTATTTTCTTTTTCCATAAGCCTGCTATAGCAAAGGCAAAAGGAATAAGGGTAGAAGCAAAACCTAAAAATAAAACCGGAGGATGAATGGTCATCCAATAGTTCTGTAATAAGGGGTTTAGGCCTCGTCCATCAAGTGCTGCTAAATAATTTGAATTATTTACAAAAGGGAGGTTTACCATATCGGGGTGTTCTCTCAACAACAAAAAAGGACTGCTACCAATTTTAATATCAAACACATATACACCCAATAACATTGAAATAAGAAAAACTTGTACTAATGCCACTACCGACATAACGGGAGCCTGCCATTTACCCGAAGTAAACAGCACAATGATTCCGAGTACTATGTGCCAAAATGCCCAAAGCAAAAAACTACCTTCCTGCCCCTCCCAAAAACACGATAAAATGTACCGGAAAGGCAAGGCATTAGAGGAATGTTGCCAAACATAATGGTACTCGTACATGTGAGCAAGTAGCATATAAAATAAGGTGGCAATAATTCCCAGTACAGAAAATGAATGAAGCAAAAATGAGTAAACGCCCAAATTCTTCCACCCATCATTATTTGTATGGCTGGCTTTAAAAAAAGATAAGGCCGAAAAAAAAGCAGCTACAAATGCAAGTGCTACAAATGTATTCCCTATAAATCCAGGTAAAAGATGCTCTCCCACATACTCCATTTCGTAATGCTAAATTAAGGTTCGGTAGAAACTTCTACCATTTCGCCATTATTATATTTTGAAGGGCATTTCATTAATATTTTCTCGGCATAAAAATATTCGTCTTGCATCTGTCCGGTTAATACAATCTGTTCTGAACGTTCAAAATCCTGTGGTTTTGCTCCTTTGTAATGAACCTTACATTCTTTACCGTTTTTATCTACCATATAAAAGGTAAAAAGATTGGCATTTTCCTGAGGGTTGTACACTAACTCTTTGTCTTTATTCAAAACTCCCACTACCTGAAATGTTTTACCTTTGGCTTGTTCTGCCTTAGCAAAATCTACAAAAGTGCTTGAATCGGCAAGAGTAGTAATAATAACTCCCACAGCAACGGCTATAATGGCAATGGCAATGATGTGCGTTTTTTTCATTTCTGCTTTTGATTAGATTTCTCGATTTTATCAATTTTTCTGTCTAGAAAAAACAGATAAGCAAAAATGCCAGCCAATACAATTCCTGCCACAATGATTACAACATATATTTTTCCTTCTTTTCGGAAAACATCGGCCATTTCGGGCTCTTGTGCTTTTAACACAAGCGATGTTAAAAGCAAAAAGCAAAGGGTTATTATTTTATTCATCTTTCCAATAATCTATCTATTCAACAATGAGTTGCTTCGTTTTGTTTTGAATTTTCTATTTTTTTTAAGCGAATTTTCAGTTGCATAATCCAAATTCCTAATAGAATAAATCCTATTAAAGCGGGATAGAAAACCATTCGGAGTTGGCTATCCATATCGTACGTATTAAATCCGGGATTACCCCCTTTTCCAGGGTGTAAAGAATCTGTCATTCTTGGTAGTACACCAATAAAAACCAACATCATTACAAAGGCAAAAATATTGTAAACAGCTGAAATTCTTGCTTTTTTTTGCTCTTCTTCAATAGAGTTTCTTAAAACAATGTACGCCAAATAAGCCAGCATGGTAACTGCAGCTCCATTCAACTGAGCATCGTTTGTCCACCATGCTCCCCAAGTGTAGCGAGCCCATACTGAGCCGGTAAGTAAACCTAGTATTCCAAAAAAAACTCCGGTATTTACAGCTTCGGAAGCCGTTATATCATGAGACTGATTTTGGGAAGAGAGATATCGAATGCTGTTAATCACTGATATTAGAAGCAATACAATCATAGAAAACCACATGGTAACATGAAAAAATAAATTTCTGATGGTTTCATTTAAAATGGGCATCCGAGGTACTTCAATTAAAAAACCTGCCATTATTGTGTAAAACAATAAGAGCATACAAACAATTTTCCACCAATGCTTCTTTATTTCCATTCTATTAAATTTCGTTTCATAAATAACTACTACAGTGTAATAACTACTACCACTTATTCTCGCCAAAGATAAGGAAATAACAAATAAGCCATAGCCCAAATGATTACTGTTAAAGCAAGTAATACGTACAAGTAATTTTGAGCATCGGCTACAGAAACACCCATTACCGAAGCATTACAAAGCCTAATCAATGTTAAGAGAAGAGGCAATAAAACAGGGAAACCCAATACAGCCACCAAGGTGCTGTTTTGGGATGACTTTGAAGAAATGGACGATATAAAAGTAAACAAAGAGGCTATTCCTGTGTTTCCAAGCCATAGAGAACATAAAAAAAGCCATTTGTTACTAACGGCATCACCCATTAAAACGGAATATACCAGCCATGTAAGTAAACTAACAACTCCGGTAAGCATACCATTGTATATTATTTTAGAAATAATAACTCCCTGCGGACTACTTAATGTGTACAAATACAGATAACGATTCGAATTTTCTCTCACAAAACTTTTTTGCAAAGCATTAGCCGATGCAAACAGCATAATAAGCCAAAATAAAGAAACCCATGTTTGCGGCTGAGTATCGCCCTTGGTAGAGATATACACCACGTATACGGTAGAAATAACATACAATAATATCCCATTGAATGCAAAGCGTTGGCGATTCTCTAACTTCAACTCCTGCCACAATAAGTATTTTATTTCTTTCAGTAACATTGTAGGAACAAAAGTACAGTATAAATGTTATTGAAAATAAAGTATAAAAATGAAAAATAGTATCTTCTCTGTTTTACTTGTATTTAATATTTACAGTATGGCTCAAACGCAAGAAAGAAAAACTTTTTACGATTTTAATGTCCTACAATCAGATGGTAAAGAAATTAGTTTGTCTTCCTTTAAAGGAAAGAAAATATTAGTAGTGAATGTAGCATCTCTTTGTGGCTTAACTCCTCAATATGAACAGTTGCAGGAGTTGTATGTAAAATACAAACATCAAAATTTTACTATTATTGCCTTTCCGGCCAATAACTTTGGAGCACAAGAACCTGGCTCAAATGAAGAAATTGCCCTATTCTGTTCTAAAAACTACGGAGTTACTTTTCCTGTAATGGCTAAAATTTCTGTAAAAGGGCAGGATATTCACCCCATATACCAATGGCTTACACAAAAAAAAGAGAATGGAATATTCGATTCGGAAGTAAAATGGAATTTTCAAAAATATTTGATAAACGAAAATGGGGAATTGCACGAAGTAGTAGATCCTAGAGAAAGTCCATTTTCCGAAATCATCATTAAGTGGTTAGAGAACAAATGAAAATCTCCCCTTTTCTTCATTCATGATTTTTATCAGTTATTGTAAAATACCCTAAATGTGGTATTGCTTCCTTATATAGTCAAATTTACTTTTGTCTTGTTATTTATATTTAATCTAAATAAAAATTGCAAATGAAATTTTTTTTTCTATATCTAATTACATTTTTCTCTTTTACAGCCACGTTATACGCACAAAATGCTTGTATTAAAGGAAAAGTGGTAAGTCAATCTGGAAAAGAATCTTTGCCCGGAGTAAACATTATACAAGCCAATGGGAAAGGTGTTTTTACCGACCATGCAGGTCTCTTCTCTATTTGCAAACTGGAAAAGGGGACTCTCAGTATTATTCTCTCGTTTATAGGATACGAAAAAAAAATCATAGAGAATATAGAAATCAATTCTTCTGAGGCTATCATTGATTTAGGAAAAATTGAATTAAAAGAAACTTCCATTCAAATACCGGAAATCAATGTAGTCAGCACTTATTCATCCGACAATATTTTCAGCAACCGACAAACAAGTACCAGTAACACTATTAGTAAAAAAGAACTAGAACTTACACGCCCTATTGGCACCGAAGAAACATTGAAAAAAGTTGCCGGTATTAATGTGTCGGGCGATATGGGAATATCAAATCGTTTGAATATTGGCATCAGAGGCTCTTATCCTCGCAGAAGCGAAAAACTACTTGTATTGGAAGATGGAAGCCCTATTGCCCCTGCCCCGTATTTGGCTCCCGAAATGTATTACAATCCACCCACAGACCGCTTAGATGGCATTGAGATAATTAAAGGAGCAGATATATTAACCTATGGCTCCAATACCATGTATGGCGTGGTAAATTATATTACAAAACTTCCTCCTTCAAAACCTACCCTTGGCATACATTTAAGTTCCGGAGAAAATGGCTATATGTCCCAACTTGTTACATATGGGGGAACATGGAATCATACTGGAGCCGAACTGCAAATTTTAAACAAAAGTTTTGACGGTTTTCAGGAAAACTCCCCATCAAATATTTTTAACACCACATTAAAATTGTATAGCGAAATAAGTAAAAAACAATCCATTTATTTCAAGCTCAATTATCATCAGGAAAAATCGAAAGCCTCGTACAGTTCTTTAACACCATTTACCTATAATCTAAATCCAAAAGCCAACCCTTTCGATGCCGATGATTTAACAACCTTCCGCTATGCCGTAGATTTAGGGCATCATTTAGAATTGAATAAAAATTGGGTGCTTTCTACTAAAATATATGCTACACAATTTCAACGCGATTGGTGGAGACAAGAAAACACCCTTATAAAAGCGAAAACCGCTAAATTATATCTTGGAGAAGAAATAATCAACGAAAGGTACAGTTACCTATCTGAGCAAACCTTTGGGGATAACGATTGGATAAGAGTGGGTCGGGTAGTGAACGGAAGAGAAAGCACCCGTGCCAGAAACCGTTTATTTAAAACAGCCGGTTTTCAAGAAACCGTTAAATACAACTGGCAGACGGGCAATCTTTCCGGAAAAATGGAAATAGGTGGCAAAGTGCATCTTGAACAATTTAATGATATTGAAATTACCAATGATTCTTCTCGTTTTGCAAGAAGCGGAAAACTCGTTAAAGATAATAAGTTTACCCTATGGGCTGCTTCTGCTTATATCAAACATACCTTATCGTATAAAAAAATAAATATTACACCTACTGTTCGCTACGAAAATATTGAAATGCATCGATTCGATCAATTAGCCATTTCACAAAACCCATTGAATAACGGTACTCCATATTTTGGCAGCACAAAAAACACCTTTAATACCCTATTAGGTGGAATGGCATCCTCTTACCATCTTATTCAGAATGATAAAAATTTCCTTACACTCTATGGCGGATTGTATCAGGGATACACTCCGCCAACTTCCGGGTTTGGTTTCTTAAGTGTAAATGATGGATTGGTAAATTCTAAACCCAAGGAAGAAGACCCTATTAATATAAAACCCGAAACTAGTTTTAATTTTGAAGCGGGTACCAGAGGATACCTGATGAATAATTTTATTGCAACACAATTTACCTGGTTCTCCAACAACATAAGTAATTTTTATTCGGCAGGTCGAAGTGAAGCCTTTCAGAGTTTAGGAAAAATAAATATTTCCGGAGCAGAAATGGTGATGCAAATAAATCTGCACAACTTGTTACCTATGGGAAAACACGAACTTACTCTTGGCTCTTCAGCCACGCTAATGAAATCAAAAATACTTGGGGGCACCATTTTAGACGGAGATTTACTTAAAGCCAAGCATACCGATGCCAGCAAACAAGAAATAATAGATAAAATTAATGCAGCACCTTTAGGCTACCTTGTGTATGTAAATGGAGCCAATGGAAGCGATAGTTTAATTTCCAGACCACTTGAAACAACCGATTTTAACAACATAAAAAAAATTGAAATGGTTTTTGGTCAAAATGGAATAAAAAACAACCATGTGCCTTACGTGCCTCAACGCATTTTGAATTTTAGTGTTACATACTCTTTTAAGGGCTTTAGTATTGGTGGAAATTACAATTTAGTTGAATCGCAATACACAGATTACATTAACCTAAATAATGAAACAGCCGAAGGAGCTATGGGCAAACTCCCATCCTATCACACCTTAGATGCATCTATTTCTTACCACTTTTTGACTTCCGAAAAAAAATGGTTAAAGGGATTAACGCTATATATGAGCGGGAAAAATTTAAACAACCAAATCTATATGGCCTCCAGATTACACCGAGTAGCTTCGGGAATTATGCCGGGTGGTTTCAGACAGGTAATAGGTGGAATAAAATGGAATTTTTAATACACTCAATTAAACGGCACTCATTGTTTCTACTTCAGCCACAATTTTCTTTACCAAACCCTGTAGTACTTTTCCTGGGCCTACTTCTATAAAAGTAGTAGCTCCATCGGTTACCATTTGCCTAACCGACTGTGTCCAGCGAACCGGAGCGGTTAATTGTATGATTAAATTTTGTTTTATTTCTAAAGGGCTGAATACTGCCTTAGCAGTAACGTTTTGATAAACAGGGCAAATTGGAGTATTAAACTGTGTATCATTAATAGCGGCTTCCAATTCTGCACGAGCCGGCTCCATTAGAGGAGAATGAAAAGCCCCACCAACCGGCAGTAACATAGCACGTTTAGCCCCTGCTGCTTTAAGAGCCTCACATGCTCTGTTTACCGCTTCTGTGGCTCCTGATATTACTAACTGCCCAGGGCAATTATAATTTGCTGCCACTACCACCCCTTCCACAGAGGCACACACTTCTTCCACTTTTGTATCCTCTAAACCAAGTACAGCGGCCATCGTAGAAGGTTGTGCCTCGCAGGCTTTCTGCATGGCCATAGCTCGTTTGCTCACTAATTGCAATGCATCTTCAAACTGTAAAGTTTTGTTGGCTACCAATGCCGAAAATTCTCCCAGTGAATGACCGGCAACCATATTGGGCAGAAAAGACGCCCCAAGTGTTTTGGCTAATATTACTGAGTGTAGAAAAATAGCAGGTTGAGTTACTTTTGTTTGCTTTAATTCTTCATCGGTACCCGAAAACATTGTATCTGTAATTCGAAAACCAAGTATTTCATTTGCTTTCTCAAACCATTCTTTTGCCATCGAATTATTATCGTATAACTCTTTTCCCATTCCTGAAAATTGAGAACCTTGCCCCGGAAAAATAAATGCTTTCATTTGAGTGTTATTTAATTTTTCGTAAAAATAAAAAAACTATCCTATGTAGGATAGTTTTTGTTATTGAGAATTTCTGTTTTATTTAATCCCTTCTGTTTAATAAAGAAATGTAGTATAATAAAGTGGCCAGTGAGCCTAATGCTGCAACAACATAAGTTGCAGCCGCCCATGTTAAAGCATCTTTTGCTCCCGCATATTCTTTTTTATTTACAATACCTTTTCTTTCAATCCAAACCAATGCTCTGTTACTTGCATCAAACTCTACCGGAAGAGTAATAAACGTAAAAGCAGTCATTACTCCATAGGCTGCTATTATTACATAAAGCATGGAATCTAGTGGAAAAGCTTTAAATACAAAGTATCCGCCAAAAATACTTACCATTACAATGATATTAATAATCTTAGCACTGGCATTTTGTATTGGCACCATAGCAGAACGCAATTTTAACATACTGTAGGAAGTAGCGTGTTGTACTGCATGTCCTGTTTCATGGGCTGCCACGGCTGCGGCTGCGGCATTCCGGCCGTTATACACATCGTAACTAAGATTAATGGTTTTGTTTAAGGGATTGTAATGGTCGGTTAATTGCCCTTCTACCGATACTACTTTTACATCGGAAATCTGATGATCGTGTAACATTTTTTCGGCAATTTCTTTTCCTGATAAATTGGTGTACAAGGGCATTTTGGAATATTTGGCAAATTTTCCTTTTAAAATAAATTGCACAATCATGCCAATAATCATAAACACAATTCCTATAATAATTACCGGACTTGAAAAAAATGGATTCATAATTTTATTTAGTTTGAATTTATGTTACACTATTCAATTTTTATTCCAATTAAAAAAATACGCCAAACTGTCATTAACTTAATTTTGCAGAAATCAGGTGTATAAATTCTTCTCGCGTACTTTCTTTTCTAAATTCGCCTGTAAAGGCTGAAGTGGTGGTAACTGAATTTTGTTTTTGCACCCCTCTCATTTGCATACATAAGTGCCTTGCTTCTATTACAACAGCTACGCCAATGGGGTTAAGAGTATTTTGAATGCAATCTTTTATTTGATCGGTTAAACGCTCCTGTACTTGTAATCTGCGGGCAAAAACATCGGCTACGCGTGCTATTTTACTCAATCCAACAATCCACCCGTTAGGAATATATGCAATGTGTGCTTTACCTATGAAAGGCAACATGTGATGTTCGCACATAGAAAAAATTTCGATGTCTTTTACTATGACCATGTGTTTGTGGTTTTCTTTAAACATAGCCGAACGCAAAATAGCCTCCGGATTCAGGTCGTAACCATGGGTTAAGTATTGCATGGCTTTAGCAACGCGTTCTGGGGTTTTCTGTAAGCCTTCTCTCGTTGTATCTTCGCCAATGGTTTTAAGAATATTCCGGTAATTTTCCGAAAGTGCATTTATTTTTTCGGTGTTGTAACGGTCTATTCTCTCGTATCCTTCAACATCGTCATCGTGAATGTGCAAGTGTGTGTCCGACATATTCTCTATTTTAAATGATTACTCACCGAAATATTCCGCAAAATTATTTTCGGTTTCAAAAAGTTTTATGCAATGCAACTTCCCTCCCATTTTTTCAATTTCTTTTTCTAACTCCTTCCAAATAGCAATCGTTAAATTTTCGGTAGAGGGAATGGTGTTCCTTAAAAAAGGAACATCAAGATTTAAATTTTTATGATCTACTTTGCTCAGTATTTTCTCTTCAATTAATTTACTTAATACAGAAAGATTTACTACAAACCCTGTTTGTTTATCTGGCACCCCTTTTACCGTTACGTATAATTCGTAGTTATGGCCATGCCAGTTGAGATTACTACATTTACCGAAAACAGATAAATTTTCCTCCTCTGTCCACTCCTCGTTGTAAAGTTTGTGGGCTGCACAAAAACGCTCTCTTCGGGTGATGTATACCACTTTTTAGTTTTTCAATTTACAACAAATGTAGCAGCACAAAAGCGAATATCCTAATTCGTATCTTTGTACAAGATTTTAAATGAACATTTTTATTAAGCAAAATGTTTAGAAAAATAAGTTTTTAATATGAAAATACTCATTGTTTCGGCTACAAAATTAGAAATAGAACCTTTGCTGGTAAATTTTGTAGAAACAAACCAAGTAAATCAAAAACTAAGAGAATATTCTTTTAAAAAACTAGATATTGATGTACTTGTAACAGGCGTAGGAATGGTACCTACGGCCTTTTGGTTGGCCGACACCTTAAGTCGCAACACTTACCAACTAGCCCTAAACATAGGTATTTGCGGAAGTTTCAACAACACAACACCTTTAGGAGAGGTACTTAATATTACCAGCGATTGCTTTAGCGAAATGGGAGCCGAGGATGGAGAAAGTTTTTTAGCTATGGCCGATTTAGATTTACTGGAAGATGATGATTTCTCTTTTAACAAAGGGCAAATTAAAAATGTGTTTTCTTTCGAACATAAGGCTATCTCTTCTTTAAAGAAAGTAAGCGGTGTAACCGTAAACAAAGTGCACGGAGAAGTAAATTCTATTGAGTTAACCAAACAACTGTTCTGCCCTGATGTGGAGAGTATGGAAGGAGCCTCCTTTTTTTATGCCTGTTTAACACATCAACTAAAAAACCTTCAGTTACGTGCCGTTTCTAACTACATCGAAAAAAGAAATAAAGAAAACTGGAATATCCCATTGGCTGTAAAAAATGTTTGCCACACCACGTTTCAATTGCTGCAACATCTATGAATAAAAAAATAAAAATAGGTTTTTCTCCGTGTCCAAACGATACCTTTATGTTTCATGCCCTGGTGCATAAACTGGTAGATACTGAAGGACTAGAGTTTGATATAATACTTGCCGATGTAGAAGAGTTAAATCGTAAAGCCTTTAACGAAGATTTAGATGTTACCAAAATAAGCTACCATGCATTAGGAATTTTACTGAATAAATATTATTTACTAAATACCGGAAGTGCTTTGGGAAAAAATTGCGGACCTATACTTATTTCCAAAAAAGAGGTTTCGAATGAAGCGGAATTTGTAAATCCTTTAACCATCGCCATTCCGGGAAAATATACCACCGCCAACTTTTTATTAAGTATTGCTTACCCCGATGCTAAAAACAAATTTGAAATCGTTTTCTCCGATATTGAAAACTTCGTTTTGAATGGAAAATTTGATGCCGGAGTAATTATTCACGAAAACCGATTTACCTATCAGGAAAAAGGGTTAAATAAAATAATAGATTTAGGAGAGTATTGGGAAGAAACTACGAACAGTTTAATTCCTTTAGGAGGAATTGCTGCTTCCAGAAACCTCCCTTCTGAAACAATTAATAAATTTGAAAGAGTACTAAAACGTAGTATAGAATATGCTTTCGACAATCCTTCGGCAGCCATTACCTACATCAGAAAACATGCTCAGGAAATGGAAGAAGAAGTAATGTATAACCACATTCGCTTATATGTAAACCGGTATTCTATTGAACTCGGATATGAAGGGCAAGAAGCGGTGCGTAAGATGTTTCTCATAGCACAAGAGAAAGGTATCATTCCTATTTTTGAAGGCGATTTCTTTGCTCCACCACTTTAATCTTTTAGCATTTTTTTACTTTTTAAAGGATTGAAAAAATACTGAAAATACACTCCACAATACGTCCCTTTATTACTAAATGTATGATTGTAATAAGTTCCTTCTAAGCTATAAAAAACATCGGCTTTTGCTAACGAGGTAAACCCTTGATTATAAATAAAGCCCCAACCATAGGAGTGTCCATTTTTTCTAAATTTCTCTCTACCTAAAATAAAGTGGGCGGTTAATGCCGAAATAGCACCGGCATAAACATGCTGAACCATATTCGCATCATTATTAGGTTGTGGCTTATCTTCTTTCAACGAAGATTTATCGGGTTTTAAAATATCGGTACTTTCTCCATTAAACATCCATTTTACTCCCCAGCCCAAATACCATCGTTTATTTTTACAATCGAGATTAAACTTATAAACGGCCATAGCCGGTATTTCTATTATACCTATCCCTGTTCTTGTAACAGCCTCTTTATTTTTGAGATTAAAAAACGAATAATTGTTTGATATAACCTCTTCAAAACCTATTTCGGTAAAACCCATTCCTGTTTGAAGAAACCAATGCTCTGAGTATTTTTTCTGAAAAAATAAATTTAATGCACCTGCGGCATATTGGCTATGTTTAAATCGTGCATGGGCACTGCTCATACCCCCACTATATTCGGAAGTATTACCTGTTGCTGCAATATTTAAACCAACAATCCATGGCTTATTTTGAGCAGACACAGCAACCGAAAGAACACTCAAAATAAAAACAGTAATTCTTTTCATAATAAATTGTTTTCTGTGAAGTTACAATATAAAAAAAAGAGCCGCAACTATGCGGCTCTTTTTTTTAACGTATTACTGACACATGTCCATCATAATGGTGTTCTTTCCCTCTGTAATCTTTAAGTTTTACAAGATATACGTAAGTACCAACCGGCACCATGTTGCCTTTCACTGTTCCGTCCCAACCAGCCTCTAAGGAGTTTGTTTCAAAAATTACATGTCCCCATCTATCAAAAACATACATACTATATTCCAAAATTTCTTCTCCTTTGCCATTAAACACTTCGTTTTTACCATCTCCATCTGGAGTAAAGGCATTGGGAATATAAAATGTAAACTCGGGTAAAATGGTTACTTCTTTTGTTATTTCACTCGGACAATTCCATTTGTTATTTACATAAAGTGTAACCGCATAAACCCCTTTTTCTTTGTACAAATGAATTGGATTTTCAATGTTTGAAGATTCGTTATCTCCAAAACTCCACAACCATGTATCAGCTTCTTCCGAAAGGTTTTTGAAACGTATGCTTCCTTCAAATACTGAAACTTCATCGGGGGTAGCTTCAAAATTAGCAACAGACTGTGGAAATACGATAGCTACAAACTGAGTCGTATCAGACTTTTTACAACCAAACGGAGTAGTAACAGTAAGTATTACCGTATATGTTCCACTATTTTTATAGGCGTATATGGGTGATGCCTGAGAAGAGAAATTTCCATCTCCAAAATTCCATTGGTATAAATATCCGCTCGGATTATTGCCCGAGTTATAACATAGGAAACCGGCTTCTCCACAACCTTTTGATGATTGAGGTAAAATATCTACCATCGGTAATGGATTTACGGTTATATAAACAGAATCGGCTTTAGTATTTCCGCATATATCGGTTACCACTACCTTGTAGTAAGTGCTTTGTTGAGGCTTAATAATATGCGGCCCTGCCCCCGTTCCTAATCCATTATTCCACTGGTACTGATAGTTTCCGATACCATCTAACACATTGGCCCAAACCGATACCTCTTCGCCCTCGCAAACCGGAGTGGTTCCGTTTACCACCAACGTAATGCTATCTATATTATTCACTGTAATTGTGATACTGGCAATTGTACCAGGACAATTATTTCCATCGTAAGCTTGCACAGAATAAGTAGTATGTTGTGATGGAGAAACCGTTTTAACTCCCCCTACCCCCAAGCCATTACTCCACACAAACACGTAGTTTCCAACACCGCCTGTGGCATTGGCAATTAAATCGGTGGTTTGGTGCGGACAAATAACCGGATTGGTAGTTTGCAGAGAGGTTGTAATAACTGCCGGTTGGTTTATAAGTACAGAGGTTTGTCCTATGCAACCATTCGCGTCAATCACAGAGGCAAAATAATTTCCTGCTTGTAAGTTTACAGCAGTAGCTGTTGTTTGAACAGGAACTGTACTCCAAGAATAGGTGTAAGGGGCTACTCCACCGGCACCGGCTACCGTAGCACCTCCGTTATTTTGACCAAAGCAGATTACATGTATTGTATTAGTTATATTAGCAAACACAGGGGCTGGCTGGTTTATTATTACATTATAATTTAAAACACAACCATTTGCATCGGTGATAGTTGCCGTATAGTTTCCTGCAAAAGCATTATTTAAAGTGTATCCGTACTGAGCAGGAATGGTATTCCAAACAACCGTATAAGGACCTACACCACCCGATGCACCTATGGTTACAGAACCATCGTTTAATCCATTACAACTTACTCCTTTGTAGAAATTAATGTTGGCTAAAAGGGACGTAGGCTCCGTTACGGTAACAGAGGCCGTATTTGTACAACCTGTCATATCCACAACCGTAACGGTATAGGTTCCTGCAACCAAGCCAAAAGCTGTATCCGTGTACTGAATAGGATTTGTGTTCCACATAAAACTGTATGGAGCATTTCCTCCGGAGGGTATGGCAATAGCCATTCCATTTGAACCACCATGACAACTAACTGCCAAAGAACTTGTGCTTATACTAACAGGAGAAGGATTCATCACTGAGACATTGTATTGCACCATGCACCCATTTGCATCGGTAATAGTTACGGTATATGTACCTGCCGATAAACCGGTGGCTGTTTGAGTTATTTGCACCGGCACGGTATTCCAAAGGTAATTATATGGAGCTGTCCCTCCGATGGGGAAAGCTGTTGCCATGCCATTATTTCCACCGAAACACTGCACGTTTATAACCGAAAGAGAAGCTAATAAAGGGGCTGGTTGATTTATTATTATAGTATCGTATTTAACACAACCCTGATTGGTTGTAACCTGAACCCAGTAAGTACCTGCTGTAAGTCCGTTGATGCCTTGGGTTGTCATTCCATTAGACCATAAATAGGTATAAGGAGGTTGACCACCGTTTACATTGGCAGTGGCGGAACCGTTTGCTCCTCCAAAGCAAGAAACATTTGTAGAAGTTATATTGATATTTCCAGGCGCACCATTATTGTTTATTGTAAAGTTTTGCGTAATGGTACAACCTGAGTTGTCGGTAACACTTACCCAATGATTTCCGGGTGGTAAACCGTTATGCTGATTTCCGTTTCCTCCATTTTGAGACCATGTATAGGTAAATGGCGCCTGCCCCCCATTTACAGTAACTGTAGCTGTTCCGTTCGATGCTCCACAATTAGAATTGGTGGTAGCTATACTTATGGTAAATCCATTTACGGTAATACAAAAAGAGTATGTTTGCAAACCGTTATAAGGGCAGGCATCGTCTTTAACTGTAACAGTGAAACAGTGAGGAATATTGCTAATATCATTGATTCCAGGTGTCCATGAAAATGTAGCCATGTTATTATTTACAACAAAACTTGCACCGGGTATTCCATTGTTCCATGTAAGAGTTATGTTTTGTCCTGGGTCCGGGTCAAAACCTTGTATGGTAAATGTTAGATTCGATTGGGCACATACTGAAGTATTAAAAACATTGGTACCATTAATACCGGTAATGTAGGGTAATGTATTGCTGCAATTAATCGTTTTAATTTGCATATCACGCATTACACTTCCCTTAAAAATTCCGTCTTGGTATTCCTCAACCAACACCGCCACTACAGTAACTTGCATCATAGAGGGCGTCATGCATATATCGCCATTTTGAGAGTTAAAGGTAACCGGAGGGTTTGATGCTAAAGGTTGTTGAGGAGTGTATGGCACCACATAAGTAACCGTAGTATTAGCCCCGGTTTTAGGAGCAATGAGAGAATATGCCAAAGAGTCGTTATCTACATCATTGGCTCCGTGATTATAGCAAAAAGTTTGAAGTACACAAGGGAAAGATACCGGAGGATTTGAAAAAGTAGGAGAATTATTACATGCAAAATCGAGATTGTTTAATTTGGCTTCTACATAAATATTTTCTGTGCCCGGATTTTGAATAGTATTAATTACATTGTTTCTGCAGCAAAGCGTAAAACTAAATACCCAATCGTTGCATTGAGCGGGTAAAGTTATTGTGGTAGTATATACCCACTCCTGCACGCCCGGGTACATACCACCCGAACAATTGGTTTGAATTTGATTACAGGTTTGGGTAATATCAATGCCCGTTCCCGGAACTTTTGTTAGTGTATAATTTATATTTTGGTTGCACGAAGCAGATTGTGCATTTACTGTAACCGTATTGGGAGCGTTAACCCCACCGCAATCTCGGTAAAAAGATACATTTATTTTATATTGGTTGCCACCTAAACACTGGTAGGTTAAATCGGCTCCCTGAGCGTGTGAAGCGTATGCTTCATTATGTTTTATAATAAAAGATAAGATGATAAAAATCCATAATGCTCTTAAAATTTGTAGTTGTGTTTTCATGGGTTACCTCGCTTTCTTTTTTATTTATTATTTGTATTATTTTAAGCATAGTAAAATATCGTCTGAATAATTTATAATTTTTGCATTTTCAATTCCCATTTCACTTACTTCTTCTTTTAGAAATTCGGCTTCTGCCTTGCTTGAAAGAGTTCCCAAACAGTAAAATGTTTTTTCTCCCACCTCAATTGATTTTAATCCCCATTTTTTCAATCGCAAAAAAACAGATGCGTTGTTATTAGGCACAAAATCCTTGTATTCTCCCAATACCAAGGTGTATACCGTACCCATCGGAGCGGAAGATGTTGAGACTATCTTTTTAATTTCTGCCTTACCCTCTTTTTCTGTAAAAGAAATTATGTTTCTGTTGAAGCTTCGCTTCTTGCTAACATAATTTTTATTTGCCATTTCCCGTTCCAATAAATTTAGTTGAGAAATCGTAAGGCGTTTTCCATTTATGTAAGCAGTTATAAACGCATCGAGTATCCCTTTTTTAATGATTTCTACTCTAGCATTTTCTGCCTCCTGAAACGAAGTGTATTTTCCATAAGAATACCGAACCAAACCATGACTTAACTTTTCTTCGTTCAAATTTTCGAATTGTTTTATTTTGGAAGACAAAGCAGAAGGCTTATAAATACCTACTTGTACAGCATAAAAAATTTCTTTTGTTTTTTCAATAGGCCATAGATATAAAGGAGGTTTTACCTCAAATCGCACTATAGAATCTGTTATTTTCATAGCAGAAATAGTATCGTTCTCTACCGATGTTGCAATGAAAACAGGTGAAGATATGCTATTATCAATTTTTCCGGGATGAGTTTTAATGATTTTACGATAAGTAAGCCCTTCTGATAATGTGTTTATAGAAGTATTTACAATTACTGCGGTTACAGAAAAAGTAAAAACGGTTGCGATAGAGTACAGTAGATGTGTTTTCATAGTTTACCTCGCTTTCTTATAGTTTATATTAAAAAGAACATTTTGATTATGAAATACGATATTATTAATTTTTTGTTTCGTTTTAAAAATTTATAATAACTTTTTATTTTGATTTATATATTTTTATCAATCTTTTATTTTGTTTATTATCTAAATTTGGCAGAAGGGCTTAATATTTTATACCTTTGTCAACCATTTAAAAAGCCTACAAAATCAACTTAAACATTTAGTTATGAATAAAACCGTTTATAAAGTACTTGTACCCACCGATTTTTCTAAAGTGGCCGATTGTGCAATGGAACACGCTGCCAAGGTGGCAAGTATATTCTCCGGTGAAATCCATTTGCTGCACGTAGTGGGAAAACAAAGCGAGGTAGAAAACGCCATAGAAAAATTAGATAAAATTGCAGAAAACACAAGTGCTAAGTATAAAGTTCCGGTTCTCTCTATAGTGCGGATTGGAAATATTTTTGAAGATATAGGAGATGTAGCAGCCGAAATAAAAGCTCGCTTAATTGTAATGGGAACTCACGGAGTTAAGGGCATTCAGCATTTGGTGGGGAGCTATGCGTTAAAAGTAATTACACATTCAAAAGTGCCTTTTATTGTAGTACAAGAACGAGGTGTAAGAGAAGGTTATAAAAATATCGTATTACCGGTAGATAACTCTCAGGAAACAAAACAAAAATTAAGTTTAACCGCTAATATGGCTAAACACTTTGGAGCCAAGGTACACATCTTTGCTCCCAAAGAAACAGATGAGTTTAGAATAACTAAACTAAACCGAGATTTAACCTTTGCTAAAAATTATTTAGAAGAAAAAGAAATACCTTTCGACATACAGATAGCCGAAGATAAAAAAGGATTTGTAAAGCAATTAATTCATTACTCAGCTAGAATAGACGCAGATTTATTAGCTGCCGTAAACACCCATGACAGCGTTGCTTTGCCCGATTTTTTGATTGGCGGAGAAGAGCAAGAACTCATTGCTAATGATGCTGAAATCCCTGTTATGATTATGAATCCTACTCAAGAATTTATTGCCAGCAGTGTTCTGTTTACATAATCCGAAATTTTTTACATAAAAAAGGGCTGAAAAAAATTCAGCCCTTTTTTATGTAATTATTCGAACTCCTAAAAGGTTAATTGGTAAACATCATCTAATTCATCGTTTTTAGTAAAGTTCACATTTAAATCATTTACTAACCCGTTGCGAATACTATATACCCAACCATGAATATGCAGCTCCTGATTATTTTTCCATGCTGCCTGAACAATAGAAGTCTTTGCTAAATCATATACTTGTTCTATTACATTTACCTCAACAAATCGATCAAACCTTTTCTCCTCGTCAGGTATACTATCTAATTCGGTATGGTGAAGGCGGTATACATCTTTAATGTGCCTTATCCAATTATCAATAAGTCCGATATGCTGATTTCCCATTGCCGCTTTAATACCTCCACAACCATAATGCCCACAAACAATAATATGCCTAACCTTTAATGCATTTACCGCATAATCTAACACGCTGAGCATGTTCATATCGGAATGAATGACCATATTGGCAATATTACGATGAACAAAAACTTCGCCAGGTTCTGCCCCAATTACTTCGTTTGCCGGAATGCGACTATCGGCACAACCTATCCACAACAACGGTGGTTGTTGCCCTTTTGAAAGTTTTAAGAAATAATCTTTATCGATAGCCAACTTACTTTCAACCCATTTTTGGTTATTCTCTATTAATTTTTTATAAAATGCTTTTTCCATAATTTATGTTATTTTAGTTTTAATGTTAGTGTTGTGAATTGATTGTTACTTCTTTTATACCCAATGTACTTACTGAAATATTTTTCAATTTCGATGTGTAATTTACAAATTCCTGAATATTTTCAAGCACATCGTATGCTATAAAGAAAGTTTTTTCTCCATTTATTATCAACGTAGAATTTTCAGGTATTTCATCTAGGGTTTTGGCAATGCTGGCTTTGTTCAGAAAGGTGGTTTCTTCAGAAAGAGTTAGTTTATACACTTCTTTTCCATCTATTATTTCCTTTGTTAGTTTAGAAGGATTTAAATAGTTTCTTCTAATAACATAAAAAATAGCCACAACCATACCAATAAAAATACCTTTCAGCAGATCTGTTGAAATAATAGCAATAATGGTCACCAAAAAAGCAACGAACTGCAGTTTACTTAGCTTGTACATTTGAATAAAAATTTGCGGTTTAGCCAATTTATAGCCCACCATAAGAAGTATAGCCGCCAATGCTGAGAGAGGTATAAGATTTAAAAATTTAGGAATAAAAACGGCTGATAATAGTAAAATCACTCCATGAAAAATGGTTGAAAACTTCGTTTTACCTCCTGAGTTAATATTGGCAGAGCTCCTCACAATAACTTGGGTGACAGGAAGCCCACCAATTAATCCGGAGGTTATATTTCCCACTCCCTGAGCAATTAGCTCTTTGTTAGTAGAGGTTCTTCGTTTCCATGGATCTAACTTATCGGTAGCTTCCACACATAGTAAACTTTCTAAACTTGCTACTATGGCTAATGTAACAGCCACAATATAAACCTCTGCATTGGTAATAAAACTAAAATCTGGCAACGTAAAGAAACTAAAAAATTCTTTTGGTGTAGAAGCGGCAGGAAGTTGCACCAAATGTTTTCCACTCACAATAAGTTCGGGGCTAAAAGATGCAAATAAGTAATTTATTAATATCCCTATAAACACTACAATTAAAGCCCCCGGAAGAAAAGTAAAAAGTTTAATTTTTTTCATAAAACTAGTTTCGAAAAGAATTAACACCAACAAAGAAATTAGACTAATTACTACTGCTCCTGTTGTGTTATACTTAAATGCGTAGTATAACTCGGAAAACATATTGTGTCCGTCTTTTTGCTCAACATCGATGCTGCCTAAATAGTCTTCATCGTAACCCAAGGCATGTGGTATTTGTTTTAAAATTAATATAATACCAATAGCGGTTAACATTCCTTTTATTACAGAGCTTGGGAAGAAATAAGCAATTATTCCGGCCTTTACTACTCCTAATATAACTTGTATTATACCAGCCAACACCACGGCAAGAAGAAAAGCCTCAAAACTTCCAAGTTTCTCTATGGCGGTTAATACAATTACCACTAAGCCAGCCGCAGGACCAGAAACTCCTAATGGTGAATTACTTAGTAACCCTACAACTATACCTCCCACTACTCCGGCTATAATTCCGGAAAAAAGCAAATCGGACCTTCCGGTAGAAGCTAATGCGATACCCAAGCAAAGTGGCAGGGCTACTAAAAACACCACTAAACCTGCCGGTAAATCATTTTTTACTGATTCTAAATTTATTTTCATAAAGTACAAAACTTAAGATTAATAATGAAATAATTACGCACAATGCCATAGCACTGCCGTTTAGAAAAAAGAAAAAAAGATTTAAAACAAAGGCGGTGGTAATAATACTTCCTGATAAATTTTTCCGGGTAAGTTAAATTTTTCTATTACCGAAAAGTGCAAATCGTAATCTTTAAAAAGAGCTAACGATTGCTCAGTAAAAAACCAAACAATTTCATGATGAATTTCTTCGGTGGGAGGTTGGGTATTTTTGGAGTTTTCATCTAGTACTATTCCTAAATCTGTAACAGATAAAACAACTAATTCAATAACCGTTTCTACTTTATTTACATTTTTAAGAAGTGCTTTACCCGAAAAATTGACGCTGATATTAAACACCATCAACGACATAAAAATTAAAGAAATTTTTGTAAAAAAAAATCGGGTACTATTTTGAGAAAATTCTTTCATCTGTTCTCTACACACTGCAATAAACAGTGCGAAGATACAATAACTCAATTAAAAAAATATAAATTAATTCGTTAATAGTTGTTAATCAATTACTCGCCTTTAAAAATAGGAGGTCTTTTCTTGAGAAAGGCCTTTACTCCCTCATTATAATCGAATGATTTTCCTGCTTCGGTTTGTAACTCTTCTTCCAAATCTAATTGAGAATTTAAGTTATTTATCATTGATTTATTTAATGCCCGTTTTGTTAAACCTATAGCCTTAGTAGGCATTGCAGCAAGTTTTTGAGCAAGTAAAACCGCTTCATTCATTAATTGGTCATCGTCAATAGATTTATAAATCATATTCATTTTTTCCGCATCAGAGGCTGAAATTTTTTCACCAAGCATCATGAGGGCACTCGCTTTTTGAATACCCACTAAACGAGGTAACGTAAATGTTCCTCCACTATCTGGTATTAAACCTATTTTACTAAAAGCCTGAATAAATGAGGCTGATTTACCGGCTAACGTAATATCGCATGCTAGTGCAATATTAGCACCCGCACCTGCTGCCACTCCATTTACTGCACAAACTACCGGCTTTTCTACGGTTCTTATTTTTAAAACAATGGGATTGTAATGTTCTTTTACAATTCGCTGGAGTTCGGGACCCTCTGACGATATTACTTCGGCTAAATCTTGCCCTGCACAAAAAGCCCTTCCCTCTCCTGTTATTAAAATGGCCCTTACCAATGGATTATGGGTACACTCATCTAAAACATGCTGAAATGCTAAAGCCATATCTCGGTTAAAACTATTAAGCACATCGGGCCGATTTAGTTTTATGATTCCTACGTTTTTTTCTATAGAAAATTTAATAGAGGTGTATTCCATATTTAAATGCATTTAAAGTATTCAAAAGGTTCTGTGCATTGTTTACAAAAATAAAGAGCTTTGCAGGAGGTAGAGCCAAACTGGCTTTTTAACTCGGTATTTTCCGAGTGGCACTTGGGGCAATTAATTTTTTTAGGTTGGCCAAATAAAAAACTTTTATCTGAAGTTCCCTGAGGGGGTGCAATACCATATTCTTTTAGTTTCATTTTTGCGGTATCACTAATCCAATCGGTAGTCCATACGGGCGAATAAATGGTTTTTATTTCCACATAGTTTACCCCCGCTTCTTTTGCAACAGATAAAATTTCTTGTTCAAAAAACTTCATTGCCGGACAGCCCGAATAGGTGGGTGTAATAACTACTACCACTTTATCTTGGTGCATTTCTATATTACGCAATACACCAAGCTCTCCGATAGAAAGAACAGGAATTTCGGGATCCGGAATTTGTGCAATTATATTAAATAATTCGTCTTTCGTTATTGTTTTCTTTACCATGTAGCACTTGGATAAGCACGGGGTAAATATTGCATTTCGGCTAGAATAAAACCTAAATATTCCGAATGAATTCCTTTTCGGCTTCCGGTATGCATAAACCCATCTTCCGGTTTTTTTAGAGTTGCTTTTTCAAAAATTTCGCAAAGCATGTTATTCCATTTGGGTTTTAGTTTAGATACATCGGGCACACTATTTTCCTTTATTAGAACGGAATCTATTTCATTCATTTCAAAAAGCTCTCCGGTGTACGCCCATAATTCATTCAAGGAATTTTGAATTCTGCTATGACTTTCTTCGGTACCATCGCCTAAGCGAATAATCCATTCACTACAATGACGAAGATGATATTTTATTTCTTTTAATGATTTTGCAGCCAAAGAGGCCAATGGTTCGTTGGTGCTTTTTGTTAATTCTTCGTATAAAAAAAAATCGAACACGTCATTTAGCAACTGCCTTGCCATTGTAAAAGAAAAGTCTCCGTTTGGTTGCTCTACCAAGAGCGAGTTATAAAATTCTCTTTCGCTTCTTTTATATGCTAAATCATCTTCGGTTTTTCCTTTTCCTTCTAATTGTGCCGCATATTGAAGTAAAAATCGTGCTTGCCCTAATTTATCTAGTGCAATATTGGTAATGGCTAAATCCTCTTCGAGTATGGGGGCTTTTCCTGTCCACTCTGAAAGTCGGTGACTAAGGATTAAACTATTATCTCCTAATCGAAGGCAATAGTTAAACAATGCTTCATTTACTGTCATTTCTTTTATTTATAAATATTAAATATGTTTAGCCCCTTCTGGCATTACGTAAAATGTAGGATGCCTGTATATTTTATCGTTACTAGGTTCATAAAAACTTTCGGCATCGGCCGGATTAGATGCAATGATTGCATCGGAAGGAACTACCCAAATACTATTTCCTTCTCCACGTCTGGTATAAGTATCTCTTGCGTTTTGTAAGGCCATTTCGGCATCGGGGGCATGAACGCTTCCGGCATGTTTGTAGGGCAAACCTGTTTTACTTTGTATAAAAACCTCCCATAGAGGCCATTGTTTTTCTTTACTCATGTTTTGTTTTTTATGCAGGTACTTTTTTATTTTTTTGTTTTTCGGCATAGGCTATGGCGGCTTCCCTTACCCATTTTCCATTTTGGTGAGCCTGTATATGGTTTGCCATTCGTTGCTTGTTACAAGGGCCATTTCCATTCAGCACATTGGTAAATTCTTCCCAGTTTATTTTACCAAAATCGTAATGTTTTCGTTGTTCGTTCCATTTCAAATCGGGATCTGGAATGCTAAGCCCAATCACCTCTGCTTGCTGCACTGTTTTATCTATAAAGCGTTGGCGTAGCTCATCGTTGCTTTCTCTTTTTATTTTCCATTTCATCGATTTTGCCGAATGAGCCGATTCTGTATCGTGTGGACCAAACATCATTAAAGAAGGCCACCACCAGCGGTTTAAAGCATCTTGTGCCATTTGTTTTTGTTCTGCTGTTCCTTTGGCCATATTGGCCATAATTTCGTAGCCTTGGCGTTGATGAAAACTTTCTTCTTTACAAATCCGAATCATGGCTCTAGAGTACGGCCCATAAGAAGTACGCTGCAAAGAAACTTGATTTACAATGGCTGCCCCATCTACCAGCCAACCCACTGCACCAATATCGGCCCATGTTAATGTTGGATAATTAAAAATGCTGGAATATTTAGCTTTTCCGGAGTGCAGTTGTTCTATCAATTCATCGCGACTTATTCCTAAGGTTTCACACGCACTGTACAAATATAAGCCATGTCCTCCTTCGTCTTGAATTTTTGCCAGCAATACCGCTTTTGCTCTTAAACTTGGAGCACGAGTAATCCAATTTCCTTCGGGTTGCATACCAATTACTTCCGAATGGGCATGTTGAGAAATTTGCCTGATTAGATTTCTCCTATACTCATCTGGCATCCAGTCTTTAGGCTCTATTTTCTCTTCGGCATCTATTTTAACCTGAAAGCTATCTTCGGGGTTCTTTTTCTCCATGGTTCAATGATTGGGGCTACAAGTTTAACTATAAAATTTTAAAATAAATAATTTAATAATCAGCGTTTGTAATCTTAACAAATAACTAAAATAAATGTTTTATTCATAGGTTTGCAAAGTTGAACCCGAGTATCACTTTTGCTTTTTATACCATATGTCTAAATTTTATCAAATCAAAGTAAAAGATGTTAGAAAAGAAACATCTGATTCTGTATCGATTGGTTTTGAAATTCCGGAAAATGTAAAGCCTCTTTTTTCTTATCAAGCGGGGCAATACATCACACTTTCAATGGAAATAAATAAAGAAAAACTAAGAAGAGCTTACAGTTTATGCAGCAGCCCTTCTGAAAATGACTTTCGTATTGCCGTAAAAAAAGTGCGGGGTGGAAGAGTTTCTACTTATTTAACTGAAAAATTAAAGGTAAACGATATCGTTGAATTAATGCCCCCGGCCGGAAAATTCTTAATCTCTACACAACCTAAAAATAACAACACATATGTAGCATTTGCAGCAGGAAGTGGTATTACACCCATTTTTTCTATGCTGAAGGAGGTTTTAAAAAACGAACCCCACAGCACCTTTTACCTCTACTACTGTAACAAAAAAAATGAAGACATCATTTTTAAAGAAGAACTAAACAAATTATCTGAAAAATATGCTACCACATTTCATTTAGCTTATATTTTTACACAAGAAGATACCGGCAACGATTTGTATCATGGCCGAATAGACGGAGAAAAAGCCATGCAACTTTTACATGCGGCAAAAATAAATGATAAAACCACTCATTATTTTATTTGCGGTCCAAACCAAATGATTAAAAGTATAAAAGAAAAACTGGAAACTGCAGGTGTAGAAAAAAATCAGATTCATTACGAATACTTTTCTTCTTTTGAAACCGAAAATAAAAAAACGGAAACTACTGAAATTCGGACAGCCAGCGTAACAATAGTCATGGATGGAATAGAAACCTATTTTGAAATGCCACGCTCGGGAAAAAACATACTGGATATGGCTATTGAAAATGGAGTAGACGCTCCCTTTTCGTGTAAAGGAGCCGTTTGCTGTACCTGTAAAGCAAAAGTAACAGAAGGAAAAGCAGGCATGGAAATGAATTACTCTTTAAGCGATGAAGAAGTTGAAAAAGGGTTTATTCTTACCTGTCAGGCCTTTCCGGAAACAGACCATGTTCGGGTAGATTATGACGAAATATTTTAATTTGATTGTATGGAAATTGCGTTTCATGGTGCCGCACAAACGGTAACCGGAAGTAAACATCTTATTACACTACCCGACAATACCCGTGTTTTGCTCGATTGTGGCATGTTTCAAGGATTGGGTGCTGAAACCCATTTATTGAATCGGCATTTTGGATTTTCCATTCAGGAACTCGATTACATTATTCTCTCGCACGCTCACATAGATCACTCCGGACTAATACCCCGAATTGTAAAAGAAGGATTTAGAGGAAAAATATATTGCACCGAAGCTACCTACGATTTATGTAAAATAATGCTCATGGACAGTGCTTTTATTCAGGAAGCCGATGTTCGCTTTGTAAACAAAAGAAAAATTAAACAAGGCAAAGATTTATTAAAGCCAATTTATACCCAAAAAGACGCAGAAATTTCTTTAAACTTTTTCTTCCCTATACCTTATAACAAACCTTATAAAATAGGAAAAAATACCGAATTTATTTTTACAAACAACGGACATATATTAGGCAGTGCCGCCATTACCCTTAGTGTGCAAGATGGCCCTAACAAAAAAGTTATTACTTACACGAGTGACATTGGCCGGTACGATTCTACCCTAATGAAAAACCCCGAATCGTTTCCTCAATCCGATGTTATTATTTGCGAATCGACCTACGGAAATCGCTTGCACGATGACCAACAACATGCCGAACAAATACTACTGGATACCGTGATAAACACTTGTATCAATAAAAAAGGAAAACTCATTATACCGTCATTTAGCTTAGGAAGAACACAGGAAATTGTTTTTACCCTCAACAAACTTCAGTTACACGGGCTTCTACCTAAAATACCCATCTATGTAGATAGTCCTTTATCGGCTGATGCTACCGAAGTGATGCGTAAACATCTTCCATTACTCAATGAAAATGTGCAGGAATTTATAGAATCTCGCCCCGACCCATTTGGTTTTAGCGGATTAAAATACATAACCGAAAAAACCGATTCGCAAGCCCTTAATAAATCGGATAAACCTTGCATAATTATTTCAGCTTCGGGTATGGCAGAAGCCGGCCGAGTGAAACACCATATAATGCATAATATTATAAATGAAAAAAATACTATTCTTATTGTAGGTTATGCTGAACCACATTCCTTAGCAGGTAAATTAAGAAATGGTGAAACCGAAGTAAGTATTTTTGGAGAAATGTTTCCGGTTAAAGCACAAATTATTGTTATAGACTCCTACAGTGCACATGCTGATTATTTAGAAATGGAAAGATATTTAAAATGCCAATGTGTTAACGAGGTTGAAACAGTTTTTTTAGTTCATGGAAACATTGAATCTCAGGAAAAATTCAAAAACTTTCTGTCCGGAAAAGGTTTTAAAAACATTCTAATTCCTGCATTAAACGACACATACGAAGTATAACAGAAAGTAATAAACAGGTGTTAATAATTTATGCTTTTAACAGGCGTTATATATTCGTAACATTGGTTTTTATTTACTCCTTATGACAACGACAGAGGCAAAGCAATTTCTTAACAAACACTGTATTTTTAAACTAAAAACAGGCAAAGAAGTTTTCGGTGTTATTTGGGAAGTTTTTTCGGGAAACAAAACAAGTTATTTTTTTGCCAGTGCCCGCGAACACGAAATATTAAAACAAACAAATGCCGATAACGAAGAACTTCTTTTTAAAATGGGACAACCAATTAAACTGGAAGATATTATTAACGCTAAAAGCTTAGTTTCTTAGCAGGGTAATGTAACCCGATAAGCTTTCTGTATTATCTAATAAATCAATATACCTTACAACATAATAATACGTTCCTGCCGAACAATCTTTTTCATTCAGATTTTTTCCGTTCCAAGAGCCATCAATACCTTCCCACTCGTACACCTTAGTACCCCAACGATTGTATATTTGACAATACAAATATTTTATATTTTCGGTTTTTATTTTAAAAACATTATTCAGTTCGTCTTCATTAGGTGTAAAAACATTGGGCACTGTAATAACAGGCTTTATACAAGGTTCGTTCAGCAAAGAGCTTACATCTACGGTAGTATTGGTTTCGCAATTATTTGCATCCAGCACAGTTATATAATATGTTCCCTCATTTACTCCGTAAAATACATTACTTGTTTGAAATCCATCACCAATACTATATTGGTAAGGCGGTTTTCCACCACTGGAATAGATGGTAATACTTCCTTTTTCCTTACAATCTTTAACAGGAGTATAAGCAGCATTGGTAGCCAACACCCCGCATGCACCCGGAACATCTTCGGGAGTAAGTTTTGTAAATTCATCTCTTTCTTCATTTGATAGATTTAACCAAATAGAGCCTCCATTGCTAATACCGGAACACCACAAGGTGGCATCTGATTTTAAAATATATGAAAATAACTCTCCTGCCATTATATCAATTACATCACTGGCTACTTTTACAGGAGAATAAATTGGTTTATTCCCACTTGGTTCAATATACCCAAAATATCCCGGATCTGCCCCCCATGCAAAACAATTTTTATTCTCATCTAGGGCCATAAAATGATAGCCATCAGCACAACCAGAGATAGCTACTATTTTACTTAAATTGGGCACCTTTACAGGTGAGGATTCTATTGGCCCCATTAATCCTAAAGACATATCTCCCCATACAAATACATTTCCGTCATTATCGAGAGCTGCACTTCCATATGTACATGATTTTATATCTACAATATTTGATAAACCTTGTACCTGAACAGGCGTGTAGGCGATACCATTTAGGGTTCCTATGCCTAGTGCCCCTATCGCATAATCACTGCCTACAGCCCATACGGTACCATCGTTTAAAAGCACATGGGTTACATAAAATCCGTTTGCCACCCTTACGGCATTGGTAATATTTAGCATTTTTACGGGAACAGCCGAACTTGTGGCATTTAATCCGTTACCAAAATTTCCATAATCTCCATCACCTACACTCCAAACAGTACCATCATTTTTTACAAAACTTACCACAGAAATGCTGGCATCTAAAAACTTTACATCATTAATTACTTGCATAGGGGTGTTAAAATTTGTAACTCCTGCTTCGCCCCAAACCCAACCGGTAAAATCCTTTTTAATTGCTCCCATAATATACCCGGTGCTGTAATAGTACACATTATCCATATTAGGTATAGGAACAGGAGTATTTGTTCCGAGAACTGAAATACCCAAACCTAATTGATTATAATTGTTACTTCCCCAACCTCTTAACTCATTAGGGCCATCACTGCATAAACCGGTGTAACAAATACTGTAAGCAGAGTATGAACCTACCGTATAGTTGCTTGGTTTGTACCAAAGTCTTCCGCCAAAACCATCACCTACCAAGCTATTTTGTGTGTAGGTTTCAACAGAAATAAAAATTAAAGATGATGCAATAAAGATTGAAAAATTAAAAAATTGTTTCATGGTAAATATACTCACTCCAACACAATACGAATTTATTGAAAACTTAGTTGCATTAAAATAAATATAAATTAAATCAGATTTTAATATTCTCATTGTATTTATTTACTTTGGCAAATTATGGAACAATCTTATATACTAAACCACTTAGGAGAGGAACGCGAAAATTATTTTAATGCCGTAACTCCGCCAATTTTTCAATCGAGCAACTTTTGCTTTAAAAATGTAGAAGCCCTGAGAATCGGACTGAAAAACGAGTTTGAAACACCTTTTTATACACGAGGCTTTAACCCTACCGTGGGTATTTTACGCAAAAAAATTGCTGCCTTAGAAAAAGCCGAAGATGCTCTTATTTTTTCAAGCGGAAGTGCAGCTATTTCGGCTGCGGTAATAAGTTCGGTAAAACAGGGCGACCATGTAATTTGTGTGAAAAAACCTTACAGCTGGACAAATAATTTACTTACCAATATGCTTGCTAAATTTGGTGTTGAGTGCAGCATGATTGACGGATGTGAAGTATCAAACTTTGAAAAAGCTATTCAAAAAAATACTACACTTATTTATTTGGAAAGCCCAAACTCTATGACGTTTGAAATGCAAGACTTAAAAGAAGTAGCCAAGCTTGCAAAAAAAAATAACATACTTACCATTTGCGATAACAGTTATGCCTCTCCAATAAATCAAAACCCCATAGAAATGGGAATTGATATAGTTGTTCACTCTGCAACAAAATTTATAAGTGGTCACAGCGATGTGGTAGCAGGTGTATTGTGCAGCACTAAAGAAAGAATAAAAAAAATATTTGAACAGGAATTTATGACACTTGGAGCTGCAATATCTCCAAACGATGCATGGCTTTTAATTAAAGGGCTTCGCACCCTACCCATTCGGGTAAAACAAGTAACCGAAAACAGTTTTAAAGTATTGCATTTTTTAGAAAATCACCCAAAGATTAAAAAAATATATTTTCCGTTTTCAGAAAAGAATCCACAAATCGATTTAGCAAAAAAACAAATGAAACCTTGTGGCGGATTAATTTCTATTGAGTTAAAAGCCGATGATATAGCTGCTGTAGAAAGATTTTGCAACCATTTAAAATATTTTATTATTGCCTGCTCTTGGGGAGGTTATGAATCGTTGCAGTTTCCTATTTGTGCATTATACAATTCGGAGAACTATACCACCGAGCTACCATGGAATTTTGTGAGGCTTTACATTGGTTTGGAAGATGCCGATGTGCTGGTTGAAGATTTAAAGCAAGCGTTGGAAAAAATGTAGATTTACTGAATACGTTCCCAAGTTTGTGTGCGAAAAAAGAATAACAAATAACCCCTTACCTGCAACTTGTCTCCTTCAATCCACATTTTGCAATCGTACACCTTTCCGTTTTTGGGATCGCAAATAGTACCCGATTTATACTCACTACCCGAAGCAACCATTCCTCTAATAATTTCCATTCCCAACACCTTTTTGTTTTTTCGGTCATCAGAGCAATCCTCGCAAACCGGGTCTTGATCTTCGTTAGGTTCGCGAAAAAGTTTTATTACTTTACCAACGTATTTACCATCGGGCTTTTTAACTATTTCTACAATAGATTTTGGTTTTCCCGTATCATCATCAATTGTTTTCCACTTGCCCACAATGGTGTTTTGAGCAGAGAGAAGTACAACCGAAAAACAGAAACTGAAAAACAAATAGAATTTGAACATACTTATTTATTTTTTTCGCATAAATATTTTAATGGGTACACCTGTAAAATTATATTTTTCTCGCAACTTATTTTCTAAAAATCTTTTATAGGGTTCTTTTACATATTGAGGCAAATTGCAGAAGAATACAAATGCCGGATAATGCATGGGAAGTTGCATGCAAAATTTAATTTTTATGTATTTACCTTTTAATGCAGGAGGAGGAAAGGCCTCAATGATGGGTAACATTTCTTCATTTAACCGGTGGGTTGGAATTCTTGTTTTTCTATTTTCATAAACCTGAAGAGCAGCTTCTAATGTTTTTAAAACACGCTGTTTCTCCAATACACTGGTAAAAATAACTTGTACATCGGTAAAAGGGGCTAGTTTGCTTTTTAGAGCGGTTTCAAATTCGATAGCGGTTTTTGTGCTTTTTTCAATTAAATCCCATTTGTTAACGGCAATAACTATTCCTTTATTATTTTTTAGCACCAAACTGATGATGCTTAAATCTTGTTGTTGAATTCCTTCCTGTGCATCTATCATCATAATACACACATCACTATTTTCTATAGCCCGCACGGTTCTCATTACCGAATAAAACTCAAGGTCTTCGTTTACCTTGGCTTTCTTTCTTAAACCGGCTGTATCTACCAGATAAAAATCGAAGCCAAATGCTTTATACCGTGTGCTGATAGAATCTCGGGTAGTGCCAGCAATCGGTGTTACAATATTCCTTTCATTACCGAGCAGCATATTGGTAAGTGATGATTTTCCTAC
Source organism: Flavobacteriales bacterium (assembly GCA_905339165.1). Lineage (GTDB taxonomy): Bacteria > Bacteroidota > Bacteroidia > Flavobacteriales_E > Vicingaceae > BCD5. The sequence continues at coordinate 53,574 of CAJPFH010000025.1, read as the reverse complement.
GTTTGGTCTGCCTATTACAGCAAAATAAGGTACTCCAAAATCATCTTCTTTTTCGGTGGGAGCACTGAATTCTTTGGTTAACTCATCTAGTAATTCTCCTGTGCCACTGCCATTAATTGCCGAAATGCTGTACACTTCTCCTAAACCCAAGGAATAAAATTCGTTGGAATAAACCTGCCGTTCAGAATTATCTACTTTGTTTGAAACTACAACTATTTTCTTTTTTGATTTTCTCAATAAATCGGCTACCTTTTCGTCAAGGTCTGTTATTCCTGTATTAACATCTACCACAAAAATAATTACATCACATTCTTCTACGGCAAGTTGCACTTGCTTACGAATTTCTTCTTCAAAAATATCATCAGAACCGGAAATGTATCCACCGGTATCTATTACACTAAACTGTTTACCTCCCCATTCGGATAACCCGTAGTGCCTATCTCGGGTAACTCCGCTTATTTCATCAACTATTGCCGAGCGGCTTTCTGTTAATCGGTTAAATAATGTTGATTTGCCCACATTGGGTCTTCCTACTATTGCTACGATGTTTGCCATTTTATGTCCAGTATCCGTATCTTTTTAACTTCTGCTCTTCGTTTCGCCAGTTTTTATCTACTTTAACATGCAAGTCTAAAAAAACTTTTTTTCCTAAAAATGTTTCGATTTCTTCGCGGGCTATGGTTCCTAATTTTTTTAATGCCTCTCCTTTATGCCCTATAATTATTCCCTTTTGAGAATCCCGTTCTACCCTAATTTCTGCCCGTATAGAAAATAGTTTTTCTTTCTCTTTAAATTCAACTATTACAATTTCTGTACTATAAGGAATTTCTTTATGATAAAGGTCTAACACTTTTTCGCGAATAATTTCAGACACTAAAAACCGTTCTGTTTTATCGGTTATTTCATTATCCTCTTTAGGAAAAAAAGGAGGATGTTCCGGCAACACTTTAATTATTTTTTCCTTTACCACCTCCATATTAAAATGGTGCAATGCGGAAATAGGAAATATTTCTGCATTGGGCAATAAACCTTTCCAATACGCTAACATTTCTTCCGTTTTATTTGCTCTTGATGTATCTACTTTATTAAGCAGTACAAAAACAGGTGTGCTAGATGTTCTTAAAGTTTCCAGAATTTTTTCGTCATTGAGTTCTTTTTCGTTTATATCAACAACAAGTAGAAACAAATCGGCATCTTGTAAGGCATTATTTACAAAACGCATCATGCCTTCTTGTAACTTATAGGCCGGCTTAAGTAAGCCCGGAGTATCGGAATAGATAATCTGAAAATCTGTGTCGTTTACAATGCCCATAATTCGGTGGCGGGTTGTTTGAGCCTTTGCATTGATAATGCTAATTTTTTCGCCTACCAATAAATTTATAAGCGTTGATTTACCCGCATTGGGGTTTCCAATAATATTTACAAAGCCCGATTTATGCACTATTTTTTATTACTTTTGTATTTGCAAAGTAACTAAATATTATATTTGCACCCCGATAAGCAGTATTTCACTGCACTTATTGTTGAAGTTCTGAACAAATAAATAAAAATATATCGCGGGGTGGAGCAGTTGGTAGCTCGTTGGGCTCATAACCCAAAGGTCGTAGGTTCGAGTCCTGCCCCCGCAACTTCCGAAAGCCTCGCAAATATGCGAGGCTTTCTTTATTTTTGTGTGCACCTATTGGGTCCCGTAGTACAATGGATAGTACGTAAGCCTCCGGAGCTTAAGATTCAGGTTCGATTCCTGATGGGACTACTAACTCTTTCTTTAATGAAGAAAACAGGTTTTATAGTTTTTATATTGGTTACTGTAACCATTTTCTCGTTTAAAACAAAAAATGTAGAGGTAAACGAGTGGAATATTCAAACCAATTTATCTGATGTGCTGTTTACATTAGGAGAGCCATTTCCGCTTCATTACATTCAGCATAAAAATGCCGAATTGGTTAAAAAAGGAAAAGAAATTATTTTTTACGGGCGAACCACTAACGCTAGGAATAAAAAAACAAAACGGCAAAGTAAATATTTCGTTTGTACCGATTGCCATAATACGAAAATAGAAGATCCTTCTTTATTCTTGCCTGAACCTGAACCTCGCTTGGCATTTGCCATACAAAACAACTTGCCATTTTTGCAAGGAACCACATTTAAAGGAATAGTAAACAGAGAAACATGGTACAATGATGATTATTATAAAAAATACGGCAAGGCTGTAGAAAGTAGTAGAGATACGCTAATCAACGCCATTCAACTTTGTGCCACTGAATGTTCTCAGGGACGAAAGTTTGAAAAATGGGAAATAGAAGCCGTACTACACTACTTCTGGAGTTTAGACTATTCATTAGGTGAGTTGGGACTTAACGAAAAAGAGTATGAGCTGCTGAATAAGGCGATTAAAGAAAAAAGAAAAGATGCTTCCTTAATCAAACTTCTCAAAAGTAAATATGCTCAAAAATCACCGGCTCTTTTTGGAGATGCTCCCTACGATAAAAAGAAAGGGTACGAGAATATTACTGGCAATGCCACGCACGGTGCATGGATTTACGAAAAAAGTTGCATGTTTTGCCATGATGAAAAACGGCTTAGTAATTTGAATTTAGACTATGAAAAAGCTACGTTTAAACTGTTAACAAAAAACCTTACTCTACATAATGAAAAGTCGGTGTATCAGGCAATACGATACGGCACAAAACCCGTACCCGGCAAAAGACCCTATATGCCGCATTATACCATAAGCCGCATGAGCAACCAACAGACTGAAGATTTGGTTGCTTTTATTAAAAAACAATCCGGGGAATAGTCTATTTTAAGGCAAGCAAAAGTTTCCAAGCCTCTTCTACTCTGTTTAAATTTAAGAGTACCGTAGCTTTTCTGTGAACTTCTTCTTTCGCATTTGTACTTTTTTTTAGTTCCTGAAAAAATAATTCTTGTTGCTTTTTATACTCCTCTACTTCGGTTTGGCTTGGAAGTTTTTCCACATTCCCTAATTGCCCCAAATGATTACCTGTTAAAATAGCACTGTTTTTAATTTCGGACGGAATAGCATCTACTCCAATTCCCATTTTAGAAAGAGGTTTATCTATTTCAAAAAGAGCATTTCCAGATGCCCTGCAGTACCAGTTGCCGCCCATACGTGCCACCAAATCTATTTTATGTGGGTCAATCATTCTGCTTTCATTCAATATTTCCTCATTGAGGTGCAATAACAATACCTCACAAATAATTAGATTTCCGGCTCCTCCTCCAGTTCCAAGCTCTATTACCTGATTTACTTTGCACTCTATTTGAACCGGACTTTCTTTTACTCTAAAGGGTTTTATTTTTTTTGACTCCAAAGGAGTAAAACCCGATTTCTCAAACTCGCTTACTCCTTTGGGGTACTCTGCACTAGCCAAAGAAACCTGATGCACCATGCTATGATTTACAATATTTATTACTACTTCGGGTACAACTTTTACATTATCGTATGTATGTTTGGTGGCATTGGTTCTTCCGCTACGGGCTGGTGAAAAAATGAGTATTGGAGGATTTGCACTAAAAACATTAAAAAAACTAAAGGGAGCTAAATTAACATTTCCGTTTTCGTCAATAGTACTTGCAAACGCAATAGGCCTTGGTCCAACCGCCCCGAGTAAATAGGCATGTAATTGAGGAATAGGCGTAGCATTCGGGTTAATTTCTATCATACTTTTTTTTACAAATTTAACACAATTAAACATGCTGAAACGATATGTAGCCTTTTAGCCTATTCTTTAAAAAAAAGTTAAAAAGGAAAACAAGTGGTTGTTAGCCAAAATACTCTAACGCCTTTTGCTTAGATTTGCCTTGTGATAGCACAAAAACAATATATTCTCAAGCTCTTTTTACTTGTTTGCTTTGCCATTTTTCTACTCACGAACTCGTGTAAAACAAGCAAAAACGAGGAAAATACCAAACAACCTATTGCTACCGTGTTGGATAAAAAATTGTATATGGAGGATATTCAAAGTATTATTCCTCTTAATTCTACCCTTGAAGATAGCATTACCATTATTGAATCATACATTAATAACTGGATTAGAGAAAATCTTTTACTGTCAAAAGCAGAGTTAAACTTAACTTCTGAAATTAAAAATTTTGAAAAACAACTAGAGGAATACAGAAAATCGTTGCTCATTTATGCCTACGAACGAGAACTTATTAACCAAACCTTAGACACCACTGTAAGCGAAAATGAAATAAGCGAGTATTACGAAAAGCACAAAAGCAATTTTGAACTGAAAGAAACCATTGTAAAAGCGTTGTTTATTAAACTACATAAAAAAGCCCCTCAGCTCGATAAATTTCGCAAACTCCTTAAATTAAGCGATGAAGACAGTCAAAACAAATTACGAACGTACTGCATTCAGCATGCCGAAACCTATCATTTAGATACCACCACTTGGTTTTTACTAAACGACTTATTACAATTATTACCGGTAGAAATCTACGATGTAGAAAAATTTCTGAAACAAAGTAAAATAACAGAACTAGAAAACGAAACCCACTTCTACTTTGTTAAAACAGAAAATTATAAAATTAAGAACAGCATTTCGCCTTTGAGTTTTGTTGCCGATGATATTCGAAATATCATCATTAATCAACGAAAGCTAAAACTTATTTCGCAGGTACGAAACGAACTTTACGAAAATGCACTGGCAAAAAAGCAGTTTGAAATCTACTTTAATCGAAAAAAAGATGAGAATAACTAAACATATACTACTAACCTTGATTTTGTTTTATTCTGCCATTACACTTTATTCGCAAAACGGAGTAGCCATAGACCGAATTATTGCGGTAATAGGAGGTAAAGCTATTTTGCAATCGGATTTAGAAAATCAATACCTTCAGTATCTTAATCAGGGTTATGATGTAAAAGAAGATATGCAATGTTTTGTGTTAGAAGAGCTTCTTTACCAAACACTACTAACCAACCAGGCCGAGTTAGATAGCATTAAAATTACCGATGCTCAGGTAGAATCAGAACTTCAACGTAGGTTGCGCTATTTTATAAATCAAATCGGCTCCGAAAAAAAACTGGAAGAGTACTACAAAAAAAGTATAGCCGAAATTAAAAATGAATTTCGTGATTTAGTGAAAGAGCAATTGCTTATTCAAAGCATGCAGGCTAAAATTACCGAAGGAGTTAAAATTAGCCCTGCCGAAGTAAAAGAATTTTACCATTCCATTCCTGCCGATAGCTTGCCTTTGATTAGCTCAGAAATAGAAGTGGCTCAAATTGTAGCTTATGCTTCTATACCAAGGGAACTAAAAGAAATGGCCTTAGAGAAAATAACAAACCTGAGAGAACGAATTATAAAAGGCGAAAATTTTTCTACCTTAGCCGTTCTTTACTCCGAAGACCAAGGCTCTGCCAAACGAGGTGGAGAATTAGGCTTTGTTTCTAAAGCAGACTTAGTTCCTGAATTTTCGGCAGCCGCCTTTAAACTTAAAGGAAACGAAGTGAGTGATATTGTAGAGAGCGAATATGGTTACCATATCATTCAATTAATAGACCGAAAAGGAAATCAAATTAACGTAAGACATATCCTCATAAAACCCGCTACCTCACCCGATGAAATTCTTAAAGCCAAAGAACGATTAGAAAAAGTACACAAAGACATCTTAACACACGACACTCTTACTTTTTCATTGGCAGCGCAGTTATATTCGGATGATAAAACCACCAAAAACAACGGAGGAGTGATTGTTAACCCAACCAGCAGTTCTCCCCAATTTGAAATAGAACAATTAGAGCCCTCGGTATTTTTTGTAATAGACAAAATGAAAGTGGGAGAAATTTCACAACCCGTACCCTTTAAAACCCCTGATGGCAGAGAGGGGTACCGACTTTTGTTGCTAAAATCAAGAACAGAACCACACCGTGCCACCCTTAAAGATGATTATGCCCGCATACAAAATTTTGCTCTGTCCGAAAAACAAAATAAAATAATCAATAAATGGATTACCGACAAAATTAATGTAACCCATATTCGCATAAACGAAGATTATACCGATTGTAAGTTTACTAACCCTTGGATAATAGAACACCGCAAATAAATTTAGTAAATTCGTTGCCTAATTATTAAAATAATGAGCCAAACCAATATTCCCTCCGATGTGGAAGCGGTTAAAATACTGCTAACTAAATACACCCAACTTCAGCAAGAAATAAGCAAAGTAATTGTTGGGCAAAACGAGGTAGTAAAAAATGTGTTAATTTCCATTTTCAGCAATGGGCACTGTTTATTAGTAGGGGTTCCGGGGTTAGCCAAAACCCTTTTGGTAAATACCATTTCCGATGCACTAGGCCTTTCTTTTAACAGAATACAATTTACTCCGGACTTAATGCCATCGGATATTATCGGTGCGGAGATTCTTGACGAGAAAAGAGAATTCAAATTTGTAAAAGGCCCCCTTTTTTCAAACATTATTTTGGCAGACGAAATAAACCGTACCCCACCCAAAACTCAATCGGCATTACTAGAAGCCATGCAAGAAAAAGCCGTAACCACCGGAGGAAAAAGATACCCTTTACCCCTCCCATTTTTTGTATTAGCCACACAAAACCCAATAGAACAAGAGGGAACATACCCTTTGCCGGAAGCCCAGTTAGACCGCTTTATGTTTAATATTTGGGTAGATTACCCTGCATACGAAGAAGAACTGGCTATTGTAAAAGCCACCACCGGAGGAGAAACAAAAACATTAAACAAAATTTTAACTGCCGAAGAAATTTTATTTTTTCAACAACTCGTTAGAAAAGTTCCTGTACCGGACAACGTATATGAATACGCAGTAAAACTAGTTACCAAAACTCGACCAAACACTCCTGCAACACCTACTTTTATTAACGACTATATTGCCTGGGGAGCTGGCCCAAGAGCTTCTCAATATCTGATTATTGGAGCCAAATGCCATGCACTTCTTAATGGCAAATTTTCTCCCGATATTGCCGATGTAAAAGCAGTTGCCATGCCCATACTCCGCCATAGACTCGTAAAAAACTATAAAGCCGAAGCCGAAGGGTATTCCATAGATGCCATTATCCAAAAATTATTAAACGAATAGCCCTCTTTTTCTTGCTTTTTTGGATTTGAAAGTTACGACCAAATTTTCTAATATATTTGCAGCCCTTAAAAATATAAAAAATATGTCGTTAAAATGCGGAATTGTTGGTCTGCCAAATGTTGGAAAATCTACCTTGTTTAATTGCCTTACCAACGCAAAAGCCCAAGCTGCTAACTTTCCGTTTTGTACAATTGAACCCAATATTGGAGTAATTACTGTACCCGATGAAAGACTTACTCACCTTGCCGAAATTGTAAACCCACAACGCATCTTACCCACTACAGTAGAAATAGTAGATATAGCCGGACTAGTAAAAGGGGCCAGTAAAGGCGAAGGACTAGGAAATCAATTTTTAGCCAATATTAGAGAAACTGATGCCATACTGCACGTATTACGATGTTTTGACGACCCTAACGTAGTACACGTTGACGGTTCTGTAAATCCTGTTAGAGATAAAGAAATTATTGATACAGAACTGCAACTAAAAGACTTAGATAGTGTTTCCAAAGCCATTCAAAAAGTAGAAAAACAAGCCAAAACCGGTAACGATAAAGACGCAAAGAAAAAATTTGAGATATTAAGTATTGTTAAAGAACATCTGGAAAAAGGTCTTTCTGCCCGTTCAGCCAATGTAGCCAAAGAAGATTGGATACACATTGCCGATTTATGCCTTTTAACACAAAAACCGGTAATGTATGTTTGTAATGTAGACGAGGCTTCTGTGGCTGTTGGAAATAAATATGTAGAAACCGTTAAAGAAACCGTTAAAAACGAAAATGCTCAAGTGTTAGTTATTACAGCTGCTATGGAAGCCGAAATTGCAGCTCTTGAAACATACGAAGAACGAAAACTTTTTTTACAAGATTTAGGCCTAGACGAACCCGGTGTAAACAAACTAATAAAAACAGCGTATCAACTTTTAAATCTACAAACTTATTTTACAGCCGGAGTAAAAGAAGTGCGTGCTTGGACTATAGAAAAAGGCTGGACAGCCCCACAAGCTGCAGGTGTAATACATTCTGATTTTGAAAAAGGATTTATTCGTGCTGAAGTGATAAAATTCGAAGATTTTATTTTTTACAAATCGGAAGCGGCCTGTCGCGATAACGGTAAATTAAGCATAGAAGGAAAAGAGTACGTTGTACAAGACGGAGATATTATGCACTTCCGATTTAATGTTTAAATAAATATCTGTTTTTTCAATTATTCAGGAAATAATATTACCTTTATTTACAAGTATCCAAAAAATAAAGTGAAACAACTAGTTGTCATATTCCTTCTATTAACCGCAATTAGTAATTCCCCTACTTTTTCTCACCCCCCCGATTCACTCAGTGTTGTAATTGCCCAAAGTGCAAACGATTCAATAAAAGCTGCTATTCTTTTAAAACATGCCGCCACCTCATTATCGCAAATGCCCGATTCGGCCATTAAAATATTGCAGGAGGCGTACCAATATGCTGTAAAATATGGGCAATACAGTTTAATGATAGACATTAAAAGTAAAATGGGAATACTCTCTGCAACTCATTCCGATTATCTGAATGCATTAAAATATTTTCAGCAGGCACTAAAACTTTCGGAAGATGCCAAAGATGAACCCAAAATATCTTCTGCTTACACCAATATTGCCAACATCTACGTTTACCTTAGTATGTTTGAAAAAGCAAATGAATATTACAGCAGCTCTATAGAAATAAAAGAAAAGTTAAAAGACAAAAAAGGTATTGCCAACACACTAAACAACGTAGGCCGCATTTACGAAAAACAGGAAAACATTTCGGCCGCCCTAGAAGCCTACGAAAAAGCCCTAAATATTTTTGAAGAACTAAACGACATAAAAGGAATTTCGGCTACCTTATTAAATTTAGGCGGCATCTACACCCTTAAAAAAAATTACAATATTGCTTTGGCCTATTTTGATAGAGCCCTTAAACTAAAACAAGAACTGAACGACCCTGTAGGCATTATGCGAGCCGAAAATAATTTGGGGTTTGTGAATGTATTAACAGGGAATCATAAAAAGGGAATTGAGCTTTGTCAAAAATCACTCGAAGAATCGAAAGAGTTAGGCCATCTGGAAGGAATTCAGTACAACTGCGAATGTTTATATGTGGCTTACGACAAAATGAAAGACAATAAAAATGCATACTTCTATTTTAAAGAATATATTGTATATAGAGATAGTGTAGTAAATACCCAAAAGCTACAAGATATTACCAGACAGGAAATGTTACTCGACTTTACCCGCCAAATGTATGTAGACAGTATGAGAAGAACAGAACAACAAAAAGTAAAAGAACTGGAATTACAAAAAGAAGAACTAAAAAAAGAAGAAGAATTAAAACGACAAAAACTTTATACATACTCCGGTATTGCCGGTTTTCTATTAATGATTGTACTTGCTGTAGTGTTGTACCGAGGGTACAACACTAAAAAGAAAGCAAATGAAATGATTACCAAACAAAAAACAGAAGTAGAATCTCAAAAAGAAATAGTACAGGAAAAAAACAAAGAAATTTTAGATAGTATACGCTATGCACAGCGTATTCAAGAAGCCCTACTACCCGATGATAATTTTATTAAGGATTGTTTACCCGATTCTTTTATTTTTTATAAACCCAGAGATATTGTAAGTGGAGATTTTTACTGGATTAATAAAACCGCCAACAAAATACAATTTGCAGTAGTAGATTGCACCGGTCATGGCGTGCCGGGAGCTTTTATGAGTATCATCGGATACAACGGCCTTAACCGCTGCATTGGTGAATATGGCCTTACCAAACCCAACGAAATACTAGATGCACTCGGAAATATTATACGCAATGCCTTAAGCCAACATAAACAAAATAATACGAATGTTTACGATGGTATGGATATTGCCCTATGCAGCCTCGATACAAAAACGCTTATACTAGAATATGCAGGGGCAAACTGCCCATTGTATTTCATTCAAAATCAAAATCTGATAACCTGTAAGGCCGACATTCAACCTGTAGGTGCTTTTATCGAAAGCAAACTTAAACCTTTTAAATTGCACTCTTATCAGCTACAAAAAAACGATATAATATACTTGTTTTCCGATGGCTTTGCCGACCAATTTGGCGGTGAAAAAGGAAAGAAATTTAAGTACGAAAACTTTAGAACACTCCTTTCTTCTATTAGTAGCAAATCGCTTGCAGAACAACAACAAATAATTACAGACACTTTCGAAAACTGGAAAGGCAACTTAGAACAAGTTGATGATGTTTGCGTAATAGGCGTTAGGGTATAAACCCCATGCGTTTTATTCTTTAAACACTTTTACCCTCAATGCATAATAACATAATAAACCCCAATTGGCTATTAATAAAACACCGCCAACAGGGGTAATAGGCCCTAACACTTTAAATGTTTCCATTTTAGTGATGTGTATAGTGCTTAACAAGAAAATACTTCCCGAAAAAAGCAATATACCTGTACCCGTTAAATACAATAAAACTTTTATTTTTTTTCGATTTACGTCATTTAGTATTACGGATAAAAATAGCAGATACAATGCGTGATACATTAAGTAGCGAGAAGCTGTTTCAAAACTTTTAAGAGACTCAGATGATAAATGGTCTTTTAACGCGTGGGCACCCAAGGCTCCGGTGGTAACGGCAATAAAAGCACACAAGGCAGCAAAAACCAGTATTCTGTTTTTCATAATAAATCAATTCCTTTTTTTCGTTTAATATTATGCTAATTTAGCCTTGAAAAGATTAATCTGCCATGAAAAAAATATTTTTAATCGGTGCCGGGCGTTCAGCTAGTACTCTGATAAAATACCTTGCAAAACAAACGAAAGAAAATAATCATCACCTTTCTATTGGTGATGTTAACCTTGATTTAGCAAAGAAAGTAGTTGAAGAAAACGAACATATTCGCCTGTTTCTATTTGATATAAATAACAAAGAACAAAGGCAAGAAGAAATAAAAAAATCCGATTTGGTAATTTCTATGCTTCCTGCATTTATGCACCATGAGGTAGCAAAGGAATGTGTTGAGTTTAACAAACATATGGTTACCGCCTCTTATGTTTCTGAAGAAATGAAAGGTTTAGAAAAAGAGGTAAAAAAACGAGGACTCGTTTTTATGAATGAAATTGGAGTAGACCCTGGGCTAGACCATCTTTCGGCAATGCGGGTAATTGATACCATTCGCCACCAAGGAGGCAAAATGCGAGAGTTTGAAACTTTTACTGGAGGGTTGGTTGCTCCCGAAAGCGACAACAACCCTTGGAATTATAAATTTACATGGAACCCTCGGAATGTGGTATTAGCTGGTAGTGGAGGCCCCGTTAAATTTATTCAAGAAGGCCAATACAAATACATTCCCTATCAAAAACTTTTTAGAAGAACCGAAATTATTGAAGTTGAAGGATACGGAAAATTCGAGGGATATGCCAACCGCGATTCCTTAAAATACAGAGAAATCTATAACTTACAAGATATTCTTACTCTTTACAGAGGAACATTGAGGCGTCCCGGCTTTTGTCGTGCATGGGATTTATTCGTTCAGCTAGGTCTTACAGACGATTCGTATAAAATGGAAAATACCGAAAACATGACTTACAGGCAATACTTAAATTCCTTTTTAGCCTATCACCCTTTCGACCGTGTAGAAATAAAAGTTATGCAGTATCTAGGCCTACACCAAGATGATACTGCCTTAATGGAAAAATTAGAGTGGCTCGACCTTTTTAGCAATAAAAAAATAGGATTACCAAATGCTAGTCCCGCACAAATTCTTCAGCACATATTAGAACAAAAATGGAAAATAGAGGCCTCAGATAAAGATATGATTGTGATGTGGCATAAATTTGTTTTTTGGATGGATGATGAAATACGTGAGATACAAAGTTCTATGGTTATTAAAGGCGATGACCATATTGATACTGCAATGGCAAAAACAGTAGGCCTTCCGGTAGGTATTGCTGCTAAATTAATTTTAGAAGAAAAAATTACTGAACCCGGAGTGCATATTCCTATTACAAGCGATATTTATATTCCTGTACTTGCTGAACTTGAAAAATATGGAATTACGTTCAATGAAAAAATAATTTCACGGTAATGCTTTATTTTAAACGATTCTATACTTATAAAAAAAAAAGCCCTTTCCATTTGAAAGGGCTTTTTTTTTTGCCACTCTACAATCCTTTTATTTACCCTTAAATATATTATTATAATCTTGCGAAATAGGTTTAAATGCCGTTCTGCGGTTTCTCTGATGACAATCACAATCGGTTTTTCCTGTTTCTCCGCACTCTGGATGGTCTTTAAAACAATCGTCTAACAATTCCGTTTCTCCCAATCCAATTGGAAACAATCTGTCTTTTTCTATACCATTAGCCATTAAGTAATCAACCACAGACTTCGCTCTTTCTTTAGATAATCTGAGATTGTAATCATCATTACCGCGTTGGTCTGTATGCGAGCGTATTTCTATGGTAAGGTTATCATTTAGTTTTAAGAATTCAATCAAATCATCAAGTATTTTTTTAGATTCAGGACGTAGCGTGGCCTTATCGTAATCGTATTCAATTCCCGGAATTTCAATTTCACCGGCAGGTATGGGTGTTAAATAAAAATCTTGAATAATATGCTGCGATTCTGTTAATCCCATAGTAGATACGGTAGCTGCATCGCCAAAGAATTTTACTTTTTGAGCTTTTATAAAAATTTGCCAGTTATGCTGTAATTCTTGGTAATAAGCTCCTTCTTCATCGGTAGTAATAAAGAAGGGTTCAAAATTCCCTTTCACATCTTTAAAAGTTATGAGGGCGTTGGGTATTACCTCATCTGTTTCGGCATTGTACACCACTCCACTAACACTAAACTCCATTTGTGCTTTACCAAAAGAATACACTTTGTAACAGTATTCGGAACCTTTGTAATCTTCTCCGCAATCTTTACATACATCTCTATCTGATGAAAAATATCCGCCCGATAATTCTTTGTTCATTACAAAAAATGCATCGTCTTTGCTTGAATTGATGGGCCTTCCTGCATTTTTTGGCATCGCCCATGTTTCATCGTCTTCATTAAATTGGGTTTGAAAAACATCAAATCCCCCTATACCAATATGTCCATTTGAACTAAAAAATAACACTTTTGTATTATGGTGATAGAAAGGAGAAACCTCATCGCGTGGAGAGTTTACTACAAATCCTAAATTATAAGGTCCCTCCATACTGCCATACTCATCTATGGTGCAGTACCATATATCCATCCCTCCCTGCCCTCCCGGACGGTTTGATGAATAAAACAGGATATCTCCTTTTTCACTTAGTGTTGGGTGCATGGATTTAAAACCCTCTGCATTTACCTTGTTGTCTAACTTCATAGGCTGTAGCCATTGATTGTTAAAAAACTTGCTAACGTATATGGCACATTCGCTTGAATTGAGATTTGACTTTCGTGTAAAATAAAAAGTGCTTCTATCGGGCGATAACACACCTGCTCCTTCTATGTTTTCAGAATTAATGGGCGAACCCATATTGGTAACATACTCTAATTTTCCGTCATTAAATTCGCCCAAATAAAAATCACTAAGGAAAGAAGGATTGTTGAGTTCGTTCTCTCCGGTAACATTTCCCTGTCTGGCCGATGAAAAAATTATTTTCCTCTCATCGCCAAAGTAATTAATGCTGTATGAAGCGGTACCAGAATTAATTAATGAGTCTAGCAAGTTAGCTCGCATATTGGGATTATCGGATTCCGGGTCATTGGCAAAATAACAGCCCATCATTAACTTTTCGGCTATGAGGCTTAATTCAGGTGTAATGGAAGAGGATGTGTCTTCCCTGAAGAGTTCTATTTGTTCTATAGCATGGTCGTACTTGCCATTTTTCATTAAACAGTCTGCATACCATACCCTCTCTGCCGGAAATTGTTCCGATTTTAAATGCTTTATTTTTTCGTACCATATCTCAGCATTCTTGTAATCACTATTTCTTCTGTATGATTCGGCTATTTGGTGATATACGTAATGATCCTCTAGAGAAATTTCTGTTTTCTTTTCGTTTTTATCTTCCTCACTTTTAACCGAAGTTGTATCGGTTGTTTTTTGTTTTCCGTTACCTTTCCAATATCTGATTTCGTATGGAAAGGTATTCTGAGTATTTTCCGATGTATTTCTTTCTACAACCAAACGGTAAAAATGCGCTGCCGATGCAAAATTTTCATTTTTGAAAGCCGCATCTCCAAGGTGTATTAATTCTCTTCTGCTTTGAGAAAAAAGTAACGAAGAAAATAGTAGTAAAAAACTAAAAAATATTCCTGCTCTCGAACGTATCATAACCTGGGGCAATTAGAAATTGGATTTGGATTTATTTTTCGGGGTATGTAAGTTAATGAAATTTCAAAACCTCCTCTACTGTCGGTATAGGGCTTTAATGACGATGTGTTTATGTCGTAACTAATCCTTCCTGTATAGGCTCCCACCCTAATGCCGGCTTCTACTACAGCAGCATCTTTAGATCGGAATGTAGGGCCAAATATTAAATAGGTATCACTATTTTTAAGATAATAATGACCTATAACGCTGTACAAAAGTTCTTTTGCATTAGTTTGATACATGTTAAGAATTTTAGGTATTACCTGTATTCTTTCTGTAATATTTACTTTGGTTCCTACTTGTAACACATGCCGCATGGGTATTTTGTTACTGGTATTGTAAAATGTTTCTTTGGGTTCGGTTAAATGGTATGTAGTAAATCCAACAAAAGGATTGATACGACTTTGCTCGTTCGCATAATAATACAACAACCCTGCATTTACCCCGTGAATTATAAAACTTGCACCTCCTAAATTTTCTCCGCTAGGAATAGCCTGATCAAATGTACCCCCTCCAAAGGGCGTGTATTGTGAGGCAAAGTATAGCTTCTCTTCGTCTATGCTTTTTTGTATAATACCAGCCTGAAGGCCTAGTGAAATATGATGAAATTTATTTTTATCAACAGCAAAATCGTATGCTCCGTTTAGCATAACGCTTAATACGTTATATAAACCGGCACCCGCTCTGTTATTCATTACCATTGCTCCTACCGCCCACTTTTTATTTTTAAGAGGCATATCAAAGGCTAATGCAGCTGTGGTAAAAGGCTTTGTTGCAATTGCAGACCATTGGGTTCGGTAATGCCCATGCAATCTAAATTCGCCATTAAACTTACCTGCCAATGCGGGGTTAAAATACATCGCGTTTGCATCGAATTGCGAAAGGTGGAAATCTTGTGATTTTATTTCTGCACATATGCAGAATACCGCAAACAAACTAATTAAAACTGTCTTTCTCATTCTTCTCTTTTCTTTATCTTAAAAGGGTTACATCTCCTTTTATTTCGTGTTTAACATCATCAAGTGTAGTGGCTTTTACGGTGTAAACATATACCCCAAGAGGCTGCTCTACTCCTTTTCGTTTCCCATCCCAACCATATTTTTGGTCGTTAGAGGTAAAAATTAATTCGCCCCAATTATTGTATATATTAAACTCTAACTCTTTAAAAGGTCCACCTAAAACGTATAGAATATCATTAACTCCATCTCCGTTTGGCGATAAAGCATTTGGCACACTCGGAGGCATAAATACGATTACCTCTTTGCATACACTATCTTCACACCCGGCTATATCGGTAACACGAAGACAAACCGTAAAATTACCCGAAGAAGCATAACCGTATTGAGGGTTTTGTTCGTTTGAAGTTCCAATATTATCGCCAAAATCCCAAAACCAAGCCATAATATCATCGTACGATTTATCGGTAAACGAGAATTTTTCAAACACTTTAACCGATGCCGGAGAACTTTCAAAATCAGCAACAGGAGGAGGGTTGATAAAAATGGTTTTTGTGATAGTATCCGAACATCCATGAATGGATGTTACTATAAGTGTTACGGTATATGTTCCCGAATTAGCGTAAGTATGTATAGGGTTTTGGCTGGTAGAATTACTTCCATCTCCAAATGTCCAATACCATGAGGCAATTGAGCCACTTCCTATAGTAGTACTGTCATTAAACTGGCTTTCCACATCAACACAAATACCGTCTACACCAAAATTTGCATTTGGAAACGGATACACCTCTACTTGCTTGGTTACACTATCTACACAACCATTACTTGACGTAACAATAAGGGTTACATTATAGATACCAGAACTACCATAAAGATGGAATGGATTCTGTAAATTGCTGGTATTGCCATCGCCAAAATTCCAACTCCATCCTACAATAGGAGCTGAAGATGTTGTGCTATCGGAGAAAAATAAAGAATCTCTGGGACATACGCTTATAAAACTGAAATCGGCAATAGGCGGAGGTATTAGCAATATGGTTACTGAATCAACTTGTGCCTTGCAACCTCCATTTCCGGTAGAGGTAAAATACAAAGTAACATAACCATTTGTATTGTCGTTCGAGCCTGCCACATAATTGGTTATAAGCAAACTGTCATCGGGGGTAAAATAGCCATCTCCGTTGGTTGTCCAATAACCTGTTCCTGTAGTTGAGGTAGCACTAATGGGAATAAGTTGCGTTCCGGCACAAGCTGTATCTCCCGATAATATATTTACTGAAGGAGTAGAAGAAAAATATATGAACAATGTATCCGCATCAGGTACACAGTTACCATTTCCTATAGAATTAAGTATCAGCATTACCCAACCAGCAGCCGTATCAGCTGAACTAGGCATGTAAAATCCGTTTAAGGCAAAAGAGTTTGGTAAAAAATAACCTGTTCCGCTAGTGCTCCATTGCCCTCCGGTAGCTGTAACAACAGTACCACTGATAGGGATATTTGTAGAATCTTTGCATACGAATAAATCTGGCCCTACCGTTACTTCAATTCCTGTGGTATAGTTTATAATTACCGTATCGGAATGCCCCGGACAGAAACCATTTTGGGTAGTAAATAAAATAAGTTGTGCAAACCCATTGGATAACTCACCCGGAGTAGGGTTGTACCCTGCATTTAAGGTTGTATTATTAGGGATAAATGTTCCTGCTCCCTGCCATATTCCTCCTCCACAATTTTGTACCGAACCATTTAAGTTTATGATAGGGTTGCTAATACAAGAAAAAGTGTCAATACCTGCGTTGGCTTTGGGCATAGCCTGTATAAACATGTTTTTTGTAACCGTATCAACGCATCCATCGGTGTTGGAAACTATTAATGTAACATTGTATGTTCCCCCCACACTCCACGCATTGGTAGGATTCTGTGTATTACTTGTATTTCCATTCCCAAAATTCCACTGCCATGAGTTGATTGAACTACCCGGAGCCGTTGTGGAAGCATCTAAAAATTGCTCTATGGTGTTAACGCACGTTGAATCGCTATATGTAAAATCGGCATTTGCCCACGAAAGAGTAATCGTTTTATAAACCGTATCGGCACAAGGTGTTCCATATTGTGCGATAAGCATAATGGTATATGTTCCTAAACCCGGATAAGTATGCGTTGGATTAATTTGCGTTGAAGGGGGAGATCCATCGCCAAAATCCCAATAAAAACTATTATTGTTTAAGGGCACACTTTGGTTATCAAACTGAATTGTAGTTCCGGCACAAGCATTAACAGGACCAATATCTGCAATGGGAATAGGTGGACAGTTTACCACGTTGAATTGGAAATCTCGATAAATTGTATTTAATAATTGGCCATTTCGGTATTCTGTACACTTTACTCCAACAACAAACTGCCCTAAAATAGGAGGCACTCCAAAAAACACACCCGTTTGAGGGTCTATACCAAAATTACCCATTTGAGCAGGATCTAATGGATCTAAATAGGTGTATGCTCCGGCATAGTTTACTAAGGGGAAGGTAGGAAAATTTGGCCAAGGACCCCAAGTTGGCCCTTGTTGAAATGGACGATATAATGAATACACTAAGGAATCACCGTCTTTATCAGTTGCTCCATGATCAAAGGTTAGTTGTTGCCCCTGACAAATAAACACCGGAGTATAATTTTTCCACTGCGGACTACTGTTGGTTAAATAGATATTGTTATCAGGAATGTAAGTATAAAAACTTTCTGTTTGACTAAGTGGATTGGTAAGATTTGTAATAGTACCGTTTCTACAACAAAACCCATAATATAAGTGATAGCCTCCTAAATTAGGTGGCAAGTTATTTACAATTTTTGTATATATAGCTTCCTGAACACAAATTCCAGGATTAAAGGCACAGGTATCAATTGGAGGATCTAAGATATAAGTACTAGTGAGTGGAATACTAACATTTTTAGTTGGGGAAAATGTATTACCATTTAACCCATTTCTTACTTCTACTGTTAATGGATTTGGAAAAGCTGCATTACCTGGCTTACAGTCTCTGTATAACTTTACAGTAATTCTATAGGTTGCTCCTGAAATATGTTCATAGGTTAACGATCCCCCCACGATATGAGTTGCACTAACAAATGCAGGAACAATAAGTAACAATAATAAAATTTTTAATCGCCAATTGGTAAGTATCTTCATAATGGACAAAAATTTAAGACGGTAAATTTATAAAATAATATAGAAACAGCATCATACATCGAAAAAAAATAAGCCTTAATCTTAAAAAATATAGCTTTTGTTTGTTTTATATTATGCTTTGTTATTACATTTGGAAATTAAAGACTAATGTAATACAAATTTCGTTGCACGAATTATGAATAGTTTAAAGTTAAAATTTTTAGGTCTAGGGGTCTTTTTTTCGGTTATTCTGAATGCCCAAATCAATGTATTATGGGATGCACAGTATACTAGTTCCAGTTTAAATCAGGATATTGCATCAATTGTTAAATTAGATGGCTCAGGAAATGTTTTTGTTTCTGGCACCTCATTCCAAACGGGTTCTAATAGTTATGATATCGTTACCGTAAAGTATGATAACAATGGTTTTCAAATAGGATCTCCTGCTATTTTTAATGGCTCAGGAAACGGAATAGATGAAGTGAGAGACCTCGCTATTGATAATATGGGCAACGTGTACATTACAGGATTAACAACAGCAACAGGAGGTAATGTAAACTACATCACCATAAAATATAACAATTCTCTGACTCAACAATGGGCGGTACAACATAATGGCCCTCTGGCGGGCTCTTACGATGAAGCGTATGCTATTGCCGTTGATAATACAGGATTTGTTTATGTAACCGGAGGTTCCGATTTCGTTGCTGCCGGAAGTGATTATTATACGATTAAGTACGATGCTTCGAACGGAAATATGGTTTGGGGTGTTCAGCACAATGGTGTATCTAACAATATTGATGCGGCTACAGCCATTGCCCTTGATGCAAATGGAAATGTATTTGTTACCGGACGAAGTTTTCAAACCGGACAAGACCTAAACTACAGAACTGTTATGTACAACAATAGCGGAGTGCAGCAATGGGCTACCTCTTACAATGGCCCTGTAAATAGTTTCGATAGTCCTACAAAAGTTAAGGTAGATGGCTCCGGAAATGTGTATATAACGGGATTCAGTTATGGCGGCCAGTTATTGGATAATGATTATGCCACTATAAAGTACAACAACTCGGGTGTGCAACAGTGGGCAGAAAGGTACAATGGACCACTAAGTGAAGAAGACAATGCCTACGATTTAACAATTGATAACAACGGAAACGTGTACGTAACCGGAAGAAGTAAAGGTATTGGCAACGGACAAAATATTACTACCATAAAGTACGGTTCCAATGGAGGTGCTCCAAAATGGTTAAATACGTACAACGGTCCGGGAAATGGTTTTGATGAAGGAAGAAATATAATGCTAGGAAACAGTGGTGCTTTGTACGTAAATGGAACCTCTGCCATATTTGGAACCAATAACGATTATATAACATTGAAGTATGATACTTCAAATGGAAATATCGTTTGGGAAGCACGCTACAACGGTCCTGCCAATGATGCAGACCAAGCTTATTCTATGGACTTAGATGCAAACGAGAATATATACGTTACCGGAGGAAGCAAGTTTCCGGGGAACGGATTCGATTTTAATACCATAAAATGGTGCCAGTTCGAAACCTCAGCAGGACAAGATACTGCTATTTGCGTAGGCGACAGTATTCAACTGAATGCAGTTGGAGGCATTAGCTATTCTTGGTCTCCCTCTTTAGGACTTAGTTGTACAACCTGCCCTAATCCGTGGGCAAAACCATTGGTAACTACTACGTATGTAATTACTTCAACGAATAATTCTGGCTGTACTGATAGCGATACCATTACCATCACTGTAAATTCACTTCCAATTAACAGTATTGTAGCTAACGGACCTACTACCTTTTGCCAAGGCGGTTCTGTTTCACTTACAGGGCCCAATAATATGAACTGGTTGTGGCTGCCTACAAACGAAACAACACAATCTATCGTAGTATCCACTTCGGGAACTTATACCCTTATTGTAACAAACATTAACAATTGCTCTGCTTCTGCACAACAAACGGTAACAGTAAACCCTCTACCTAATGTAGATGCAGGTCTTGATACTAATGTGTGCTACAATTCTAATGTTCAATTAAATGCAACGGGAGCCTCTAATTATATTTGGACTCCAGCTTTAGGCTTAAGTTGTACTAATTGCCCTAATCCATTGGCTGGACCTTTAAGCAGCACCAAATATTTTGTTACCGGAACAGATAACAATAACTGTTCTAAAACAGATTCGGTATATGTAACCGTAAAGGTTACGCCTACTTCCAGTTTCTTAAAAACAAGTGACACGCTTTGTTTAGACATAAATCCCAACTTAGGCTTGTTGAACACCAGTTTGAACAGCACCTCTAGAATATGGTATTTTGGAGATGGTAATTCTTCAACCTCGTTAAATGCAAACCATACTTACTCTTCTACTGGTACTTTTGTTATAACGCTTGTTGCCATAAATGCAACATGCTCCGATACAGCAATAGACTCGGTTTTGGTAAAAAATTGTTTGAGTTCCATTGGTGAAAATTCTCTTTTTTCTGATTTAACTGTCTACCCAAATCCTAGCCACGGATTCATTTCGGTTCAATTTACCGCAAAAGATAATAATCCAATTTTAATAGAAATAGCCGATATTACCGGAAGAATCGTTTTTGCACAACACGTTACTCCTACTCATTCAGGCATTCGTACTGATTTAGATTTATCTAATTTTAATCGAGGCATGTATTTTATTATTTTGTCTACAAAAGAAGGGAAGAAGGCAGAAAAAATTATAATTGAATAAATGTTTCGCTTATGAAAAACAAACGGAAATGCTTTTTTATATCTAATTATGTAACTCATCTTTTTTTTTAATTGTTAAACTTTTATAAACCATTAAAAACATTACAACTATGAAAAAACTATTACTCTTTGCCTTTTTAACATCAATGCTTGGTTCTTATTCGCAATCAACCCGAACAACTGTTTCTAACGGAAATGCAACCAATCCTCTTATTTGGGATTGCACTTGTTTACCTCAACCCGGAGAACATTTGATAATTAACCACAATGTAGTACTAGATGTAGACTGGGGGTATTTGTCCGGTTCTCTAACCATCAATCAGGGAGCCTCTCTTACCCAAGATTTAACCACCAGAAATATTTCTGTGGGGGGTACCGGTGTGCTAAACAATAAAGGAACTTTAACTATAAGAAATTTATTATTAGCCAGTAGCGGTTCGCTTTCTAACACCGGAACCATAGGCGTTACCGCCAATTTACTTGTTACAACCGGTTCCACTTTCTCCAATTCCTCATTAATTAATATTTCCGATACACTCGGAATTCAAGGAACTATAAGCAACAATGCAGGAACCATTAATGTGGCTACATTTTTAAATGCCGGAACGTATGATAACAATACCAATGGCAACTTGTATGTTTCGTCAATATTATACACCAATACCGTATTTAATAATAATGGATGGGTTACGGTTAATCTTGATTTTTTAAATTCTGGAGATGCTACGAATAACATGATTATGGATATTAAACAAAATTTTTATAATGGAGACAGTTTAATGAATACTGCTGAATTTATTAACAATGGATTGGTATCTGTAGGAAACAACTGGTTTAATTCAGAGGATGTTAACGGAACCGGTCAGTTTTGCATTGCAAACTATACGGCCAACTCGGGAAACATTACCGGAACACTTGATTTTTGTGATAAAACCGGTGGAAATATTGATGCCAATTCCGGCACAATAGCCGGAACAGTTACTTACTGCAATACCAATTGTAATGTAGGTGAAATAGAATTAGAAAAACAAACAGAAGTTAAGATATACCCAATTCCTTTTGAGCAACAGTTAAATATCTCCATCGTTGAACAAGGAAATCTTTCCGTTCGAATATTTGATGTTACAGGACAAGAATTAATTTTTGTTCCCTTACAAAATGGTGTGAACTCGCTAAACTTTGAACTAAGTGCAGGTATCTATTTCTGTAGAATTTATAAAAACGGAGAAGTTTACCATGTTTCAAAACTAGTGAAGTAATTATTTACCTAATTCTTAAATGTTTTGAGAACCCAGTAGTAATACTGGGTTTTCTATTAACCGCTTAAATGTATTTAAAAATTCCGAGCCTGTTGCACCGTCAACCACCCTATGGTCGCACGATAGAGTTACTTTCATTACATTTCCGGGAACAACCGATCCATTCTTAACCACTGGTTTTTGCTTTATACCACCTACGGCCAAAATGCACGCATCGGGAGGGTTTATAATAGCCGTAAACTCTTCTATTCCATACATACCTAAGTTGGAAATGGTAAAAGTATTTCCTTCCCAATCTTTAGGTTGTAATAGTTTTTGCTTTGCTTTTTCGGCCAATTGTTTAACTTCTTCTGCTATTTGACTCAACGTTTTTCCATCGGAAAAACGTATTACGGGTACAAGTAACCCATCGGTTACCGCAACTGCCACGCCTATATGAATATGATTATTTCTTCTTATTTTATCTCCCAACCAAGAAGAATTTACATTCGGGTGTTGACGCAAGGCTGCCGCTGTGGCTTTAATAACAAAATCGTTGAAAGATATTTTAGTATGGTTTGTCTCATTAATAATCTTACGAGCTTCTATAACTCCGTCCATATCTACCTCCATAGTGAGGTAAAAATGGGGAGAAGAAAATTTGCTTTCCGAAAGTCTTTTGGCTATGGTTTTTCGCATTTGTGAAACCTCTTCTTCCACGTAACTTTCGGTGCTCGCATAAAAAGAAGAAGCATTTCCTCCCGAAAAGCTATCTATATCCCGTTTTACTATTCTACCGGCCTCTCCGCTACCTTTTACAAAAGATATATTTAATCCTTTTTCGGCAGCTAGTTTTCTTGCTAGTGGCGAGGCTTTATATTTTCCACTCGTAGCGATTTTAGAACTTGGCGTATTATTCTGTGTTGTGGGTAATATTGCAGGAATAGACGTATTTTTTTCTTTATTCTCAGGAACTGGCTGTTTTTCAATTTTTGTTTCTGAAATAACTTCTTTTTGAGAATTTGCAGCAAGAAGCGAAGTTACATCTTCTCCTTTTTCTCCCAATACTGCCAGAATCGAATCTACAGCCGCTTTAGCTCCTTCTTGAACGCCAATATGCAGAAGCACCCCATTGCTAAATGATTCAAATTCCATGGTAGCTTTATCCGTTTCTATATCAGCTAAAAGTTCGCCCGATTTTACAGTGTCACCTATTTTTTTATGCCATTTGGCTACTACGCCCTCTGTCATGGTATCGCTTAAACGAGGCATTTTAATTACTTCGGCCATGGTTAAAATTCTTTTATGTAAGGGTAATCATTTTGAACATATACATCGTTGTATAAATCTTCTGGAGAAGGAAAAGGCGATTCTTCTGCAAATTGAATTGCTTCTTGAATTTCTGAGTCGAGGCGAGTTTCTATGGCCTCTAGTTCCTTATCGCTCGCAAATTTATTTTTTCTGATAGTATTCATTACCTTCAAAATAGGGTCTTCTTGAATGTATTTTTCTTCTTCTTCCTTGGTTCGGTATTTCCTAGGGTCCGACATGGAGTGACCTTTATATCGATACGTTTTTATTTCCAATAAAGTGGGGCCTTCACCCTTTCTAGCTCTTTCGGCTGCTTCTAAAATTGCGTAATGAACCGCTTCACAGCTCATTCCGTCCACCGGAAACGAGGGCATTTCGTAAGCATATCCCAATTTGTACAAATCATGAACATTAGATACTCTTTCAACCGATGTTCCCATTGCATAATTATTATTTTCTATAATAAAAATTACAGGTAGTTTCCAGTTCATGGCCATATTCAACGTTTCGTGAAAAGAACCTTGCCTAATGGCTCCATCGCCCATAAAACAAAGGGTTACATTATTATTGCCCTTGTATTTATCGGCAAAAGCAAGCCCCGCCCCTAGTGGTATTTGCCCCCCCACAATGCCATGCCCTCCATAAAAGTGAAGAGAGGCATCAAACATATGCATTGAGCCTCCTTTTCCTTTAGAACAACCGGTAACTTTTCCAAAAAGTTCGGCCATAATGTATTTAGGGTGTAAACCTTTTCCAATAGGATGTGCATGGCAACGGTAGGCTGTTATCATGTTATCACTAGGCATTGTGGCTGTTACAGATCCTGCAACTATTGCTTCCTGCCCGTTATACAAATGAAGGAAGCCTCTTATTTTTTGTTGTATATAGTATTGTGCGGCTTTTTCTTCCAGTTTCCGCATGAGTAACATCTTTTCGTACCAAAACAAATATGTTTCTTTCGAAAGTTCTGTAGTTACCTTTTTGCTCTTTTTTGTTGTTGCTGTTTTGATTGCCATACAAATTCCTAAATAGTCTGCAAATTTATGATTTAAAGCCAAAACAAGCGAGCGACTAAAAAGTTTATCCCTTTTTTTGAAGTGTTGAAATTTGAAATGAAAATGGCAATAAGATAGAAGCCGAATGAAACTTAATAATTTTTTTATCCGCTTGTTGCATCAGCACAATGATGGGGCTGTTTTGCTTTTGTTCGTACTCTAGCATTACCTGCCTGCATGCTCCACAAGGAGAGAATACATCGTTCTTATTTAACTCTTTGCTTGCACTAACCACTGCCAACGAAATAATTTTTTTATCGGGGTGTAAAGCAATCGCTGAAAAAAGAGCTACCCTTTCGGCACATAAGCCCGATGGATAGGCCATATTTTCTTGATTATTTCCGGTGATAATACTGCCATTATCTAGTAACACAGCACAACCCACTTTAAATTTTGAATAAGGGGCGTATGCATTTTCCGCTGCATTTTTTGCTAACAGCACAAGAGATTTTTCAATTTCTTGTAATTCTGAAACAGAATGATATTCTTCTAGTATAATTTCCAATGTCTTTTTATTCATAACTTTAACATTTTCTTAACTTTGGTTGAACCTTTTTGATTATTTATTATCTACAAAAACTTAAAATCGCGATTTATGAAAAATATAGTTTGGGCAACTTCTTTAGTTTGTTTCTTATTACACAATATTTCCGCACAACAAGCACCCGGAGATAATTTCTTTAACTCGTCAAATGTACATACAATTAAACTTACTTTTAATCAACCCTCTTTTTGGGATTCGCTAACCACCTATAAACAACAAGGCGATTTAAGCGGAACCTACTACTACATGGTTGCTAAAGTAGAAATTGATGGCAATGTTTTAGACTCTATTGGAGTGCGACTAAAAGGCAATTCTTCTTACAACTCTTATCCAACCAATAAAAAACCTTTTAAATTAGATTTTAACGAATACAAATCGGGGCAAAAGTACGATGGCGTAAAAAAAATGAATTTAAACAACTCGTTTAAAGACCCTACCATGATGCGAGAAAAATTAGCCTACGATTTTTGCCGAAATGTATGGATAAACTCGCCCAGATGCACCTACGCAAACCTTTATATAAACAATGAAAACTGGGGACTTTACGTTGCCGTTGAGGAAATAGATGCTACCTTTTTAAAAAATCGTTTTAGCAATAAAGATGGCAATTTATTTAAAGGAGACCCCCAAGGCTCTCTCCAATTCTTTGGATATTTAGCCGCTTCTTATTATCCGAAATATGAATTAAAAAATAATGAAACATTAAACGATTGGTCGGATTTAATAAACCTTATAGATAAAATAAATAATTCCGGGCCAACCAATTATTACAACGAAATGAAAAACGTATTGAATATGGGTAGTTATATACGCAACAGAGCCATGAATATTTTATTTGCCAACCTAGATTCATACGATGGCTCAAAACATAACTACTATCTGTACCATGACACACTAGGTGACCGCTTTGAATGGTTACCATGGGATGTAAATGAAGCGTTTGGGAATTTTAATATGGGTATGACGATACCCCAGCTTGAGTGCTTGGATATTTTTTACATTCCAAATCCGCAAACAAACAGCCCACTCGCAAAAAACACACTCGATAATGCAGCACTAAAGTTGGAATATACTTGGCATATGAACGATTTTATACAATATTATTTTTCTGAAAACTATTTGTTTCCCACTATTGACAGCTTATACAACAAAATTAAAAGTTACGTATATGCCGACACAAAGAAAATGTATACCAATCAGCATTTCGAAGATAATATAAATCAAAACATAAGTGTAGGTGGTGGACCTGGAGGAGGGAATATTGCCGGATTAAAATCGTTTATTACCAACCGAAGAAACTGTGTAAACACACAACTCATGCAGTTAGGTTATCCGAATGTTTCCGTTACAGAAATTATAGCAGATAACACCCTAAAAATTTATCCGAATCCGGCTAACGCTTTATTAACGATAGAAAGCGAAAATAGTTCAATTGAAAATATTGAAATTACCGACTGCATTGGAAAAGTGGTATTTTGCTTTCCATTTAACGACATTCAGCCCTACACACACACCGTAGATATTCAAACCCTCAGAAATGGCCTGTATTTTGTAAAAACCACAAGCAATGGAAAAATAAATACCTCAAAACTTATTAAATTTTAAAATTGTATTTTAGCAAACAATTTACAAAAAAATAACACATAAATAACAATCCAATGAAATTCCTAAAAACCTTTTCCTTACTGCTGTTTACTCTTCTTGCTTTATATGCCTGCAAAAAAGAAGCCGGTACCGGAGGCTCTAACACTATAACAGGCAAAGTATTTGCAACCGATTTTAATAAAGAATACACCAAAATTCAGGGCGAATATTACATTCCGGATTACAGAGTTTACATTGTGTATGGCACAGAAAATAGTATGTACGATGATGATTCTGACACCGACTACAACGGAACTTACGAATTTAATTATTTAAGAAAAGGCACTTATACCATTTACACATATAGTATTGATACGGTAGAAAAAAATTATCAAAAATTGGTACCAATAAAGCAAACAGTTGAAATTACAGGAAAAAATGAAGTAGTTGTTCTGCCCGATTTTAAAATATTTACAGAATGATAAAGTTGTCATACCCTCTTCTCATCATCGCTTTAGTATTCACCTCGTTTTACTGCAAAGCACAAGAGGATGATTCGGATACAAAAGAGAAACGGAAAAAAATTAAAAGCACCACAGAAAAAATTACTCCCTACGAGTTAGGAAAACCAAGTGGAGAAAGAAAAACAGTAACCACTTTTAACGAAAATGGCGATGAAACCGAGGTAGTAAAGTACACAAAAGAAGGTACTATAAAAAGTAAGACAACTTACAAATACAATCCCAAAGGAAAGATTACAGAAATGATTAAAACAGACGGAAAAAATGTTGTACTAGAAAAAGAAGTGAATGTATACAACGACAAAGGAAAATTAACGGACGAAAAAAAATACAAAGGAAACTCTCTAATAGAACATAAAACAAGCACATTTAACGAGGACGGAAGAAAAATTTCAGAAACTACAAAAGATGCCAAAGGAAATATATTAAGTAAGTTAGAGTTTAAGTACAATGCTGAAGGTTACAAGTCGGAAAGAACAGAGTACGATTCCAAAGGAAAAATAAAAGAAAAACGCACTTTTGAATATAAGTACCGCTAAATGGATACGACCTTTATTGAAAAAATAAAATCAGAAGTAGCCTCTTTCCTTCCTATTTCCTTGGCCGAAATGGACGAAGTAAAACTACTAAACCGTACCGATACAAAATTTGTTTTCAGTGCAGACTTGCTCCCACCCATACTTTCTCAAATAAAAAATAACTACAAAATTTTAGAAATAAACAATACACGCGTAGCAGAATACAACACCCTCTATTACGATACCGAAGATTTAAAACTCTTTAAATTACACCAAAATGGCAGAACACATCGTTATAAAATACGCTTCAGGAATTATGTAAATTCTATTCTTACTTTCTTAGAGGTAAAGAAAAAAAACAATAAGGGGAGAACTATAAAAACCAGAATAAAAGCAAAAGAGATTGAAAATACCCTCTCTGAAAATTCGCTAGAGTTCCTGAAAAAAGAACTGGAAATTTCTGACTTAACAGAATTAAAGCCTATGCTTTCTAACCATTTCCATCGCTTAACCCTAGTAAACAAAACATCTCCTGAACGCGTTACCGTTGATATAGGGGTATCTTTCTCATACAATGAAAAACAAGTTTTTATTGAAGAACTTATTATTGCAGAAGTAAAAAAAGACAAGTTAAATGCGGCTTCTTCTTTTTTAGACGCCATGCGATTAAACCATATTACCCCACAAGGTATTAGTAAATATTGCTTAGGAACGATTTTACTAAAACCATACATTAAACACAACAACTTTAAAGAACAACTAAGATTAATAGAAAAAATTATACACCATGAACTACGCCCTGCTTGTTAAAATATTCGGTAGCGAACTTTTCGATTCTAAAGATTTTTTTGAATTGTTTTTCCGATTCTCAATAAATATCTTCGTTGCCTTTGTTGTTATTCGCTTGCTATACTACCCTTCGCAAAAAAGGAAAGATTATCTGTTCACTTATTTTCTATTCAACATTCTCATTTTTCTGCTTTGTTATCTTTTAAGTAATATAAAACTAAGCATAGGCTTTGCCTTTGGATTATTTGCCATTTTTGGTATTCTTAGATACCGTACCGAAGCCGTTCCTATTCGCGAAATGACCTATCTTTTTATGGTTATTGCTGTTGCTGTTTTAAATTCATTAACCAATAAAAAAATAAGTATAGCAGAAATTGTTTTTACAAACGGAATCATTCTATTAGTTACCTACTTACTAGAGAAAGTTTTTTTGATAAAACACGAATCGAGAAAAACCGTTTTATACGAACGGATTGAATTAATTACACCCGAAAAAAGAGTAGAACTAATAGAAGATTTAAAAGCTAGAACCGGACTTGAAATACACCGTGTAGAAATTGGGAAAATTGATTTTTTGAGAGATACGGCCTCTATACGTATCTTTTATTTTGAGAATGAATTCCGTGAGTCGGAAGAGTTTTATGAAAACTCCAACCAATAATTCATGAAACCATTTATACTTTTACCCATCGTATTTATTGGCATTCTTAATGTGTATGCACAAAACAGTAAGGATGCTGTATTGTGGTCATCATTGGGTATTGAAAAAAAAATAAACGAAAGAATTAATGCAGAACTCGAACAACAATTTCGTTTTATAGAAAACTACTCTTACCTCAACAATGCATTTACAGAACTTAGCGTATCATACAAACTAACCAAAGAATTTAAACTTGCCGGAAGTTACCGCCTATCCAATCGGTTCAATGAAAGGGTTGGGCACTATATGCGCAATCGTTACAGCATTGATGCTTCTTATCGGTATAAGATAAAAAAAATGGCATTCACATTTCGCACTCGTTTTCAAAACACTAGCGATAACAGAGGAGATAGGGAAAATGCTATTTACAGCAGAAACAAAATAGCGTTTGCATACAGTGTAAACAATTACATCAACCCTTCCATTTACGCTGATTTCTACTCCCCATTGAATTTAGGTTCTGATGCGGCAGGAATAATAGACAGATATAGACTTGGTATTTCTAACGAATTAAAGGCGAGTAAAAAGATTTCGGTTTCATCGGCATTTATATTTCAGAAATCAGTAGGCGTCTCCAATCCACCGAAAGATTACATCGTATCTATTGGCTTATACTACAAACTTTAGTTTTTGTTTATCAGCACCACTGCATAAGCGGTTATTCCTTCTTCTTGGCCAATAAATCCAAGTTTCTCGTTAGTGGTAGCCTTTATAGAAATTTCCGAAGCATTTATGCCGATTACTTCAGATAATATTTGCTGCATTTGGGGAATAAAAGGATTTATTTTAGGCCGTTCGGCACAAACCGTAGCATCAATATTTACTACTAGATAATTGTGTTCATTTAATAACTGAATCACTTCGCCTAAGAGTATTTTACTGTCTATTCCTTTATATTTTAAATTATCGGGAGGAAAATGAAAACCAATATCTCGCAAATTGGCTGCTCCTAACAAAGCATCACAAATAGCATGTATGAGTACATCGGCATCAGAATGCCCTACGGCTCCTTTAGTATGTTCTAAGCGAATACCACCCAACCAAAGCGGATAATCTTTTTCTAGACGATGTACATCGAAACCAAAACCTATTCTAAAAGAAATCACTCGTTAGTATCTTTATTCTGCTTTTTAAAATCATCGAAATTAAAAGAAAGCGTAAATCGGATGGTGTTTGCCAATGGGTTTTGTTGTGTAGTAGCTACTAAATAAGCTATGTCTAAACCAAATACGCTTAATCGCAAACCGGCTCCGAAAGTTAAATATTTTCTATTTCCTTTGGTTATATGCTCGTTAAAATATCCCATTCGAAGGGCTAAGAGTTTATTGTACCAATATTCCATACCTGCCGAAATATTAAATTCCCTCAACTCTTCTTTAAAACCTTCAGGAGCATCGGAGAATGAGCCAAACATACCGGAAGCAACAGAAACATTAGAGCTTCTACCCTTAGAGATAATTTTTTCACCGTTAGAATCGTACACCAAAGCTCCGGTGGCTGAATCTCTTAAATATTGCGGAGGAGTTGGTACTAAGAGTTTATTAAAATCAAGAAGGAAAGAGAGGCTATTGTAATCATCGAATCGGATGGTAGTGGATTGCCCCATACGTAAATTAATTGGAATAAAATCTTTTTGTGCATTTTCGGTATACGACATTTTGGCACCAATATTTGAAATATTTATTCCGGCTGCAAACCCTCCGTCTTTACCTAATATTTCCATATCTTGATTATTGTAAAACCCTGATACATCAACAGCCACAGAATTTCCTGCTGTAGTAGCTGTACCGTTAGCAGAAATACCACCGGTTAAATTTGAGTAGATATAACGTAGTGCTATTCCGCCTGAAAAATTGTCGGCAAGTTTTCTTCCATAAGCAACATCTAAGGCAAACTCGTTTGGCCTAAATTGACCTATAGTATTTCCAACATTATCAGTAAATGTGATATCACCTAAAGAGAAATACCTAAGAGAGGCTGCTAGGGTTGACATATCATCGAGGCGTTTAAACCCACTTAAGTACGATAAATTAATATCTGGAACTAACTGCCTTAGCCATGGTGCATACGAAATAGCAAAACCCATTTCTTTATCTACAAAAGCCAACTTTGCAGGATTCCAATGTATTGAATTGGCATCGGCCGACATAGCCACTCCGGCATCGCCCATTGCACCGGCACGAGAATCGGGAGTAATTAATAAAAAAGGAACAGCCGTGGTAATGGTATTGAGTTGCAGGGTGGAATCGGTAAATCGATCTCGGTTGGTAGCAAACTGTGCAAAGGATGTTGTATTAACAAATCCTATGGTAAGCAGTATTATAAAAAGTTTTCTCATTAATTATACATTAAGCGAATTTACAATATTACTAGTTTTTCGTATTTCTCAGCAATTGTTCCGTTCGAAGAGCGAACTTTTAAACGGTAAATGTAAACTCCTCTGGCCAGTTTATCACCAAAATCATCTAATCCATTCCATACAATAGCATCTTCTCTGTATCCTTCTGCATATAAATCTTGCTGTATGGTTTTTACAAGTTTTCCGGAAATGGTATAAATTTGGATTTGTGTGTTTAAATATTTTCCTGCCTGGTTGTGTTCAAACCAAAATTCAGTATGGGTGGTAAACGGATTAGGGTAGTTATACACTTTATCTAATGCTATTTCTTTGTTTTTTACTACTGTAAAATCTAAGCTGGCTTCGGTTGAATTATTGTAAACGTCCCACAATTTGAGAGTAAGAGAATGCTTTCCTTCGCTTAGATTTTTAAAAGGGTATTTAATTTTTCCTTTTTGGTAACTATCTTGTTCCGACTCATAAAAGTCGTTTAAAATCAGCACATCGTTTACATTTCCGTCTAATACAGCAGTAATATCGTGCCCTACTCCATTTCCCGTCATGTTGATTCCATATTCATCGAAAACATTTGTGTAAAAAACAGGGTTCTCGTCTGTAATGCCTCCGAAAACAAAATTGTCATCATTCATATAGAGTTTTACTTCCGGGCCGGTATTATCTTGTGCGTAATTAGAGCTGGTTCCCCCAACAATAAACCCTTCGTAGTATCCATGTGCATCTTCCTGTCCGTTTTCTGCGTAATAGCTAGCTCTCCCTGTTCCGTACGTATAGGCTATATCTTTAGGGACTACAAATGAGAAAGAAAAGTCTCCGTTTATAACACTTGCTTTCCCCTTAAAAAGCTTACTATTTCTTACTTTAAAGTTGAACACTCCATCTCCATCATTATTTAGAGTGGCTATTTCGCTAAGTTTATCATAAACCGTTGGGTATATTACGCCATTAAAGTTGGTTATCTTCTGGCCAGCTTTGTCTTTTACAAAACCTTTTATGGTTACTTTGCTTAAGGCTCGTATGGTATCCCCTTGTGCAGCGGGTTTTCCGTTGATCTCGATGCTTTCAACCAAATGCTTCGGATAAGCTAATTGCATGGAAGGGTCGGCCAGGAGGGTAAAATTTCTAGTATTTACACTTCCTCCTTGCGAAGCTTTTACAATTCTGAATACATCTCCGATGCATGGCATTTTTCCATTAATTGGCTTGAATACATTTTTATAAAAACTTTGATTTAAGGATAAGTTCGGAGAGGAATAAACCAAACGCACTGTGGTAAAAAGCCCTATACCAGCACCATTAGGATGAAGCATGATGAGTTCGCCTGCCGATGTCCTCTCTGGGTCATCAAAGCGACTAAATTCACAAGTTGCCGTAAAAAACAAGGGCATATTGTCTAAATTATTCCAACTTTTTATATCGGGAATACCTAAAACTCTTTCGTGAGCCCAACCTATTTCCCCTCCGTGTCCTGTATAATTTACAATTAAAGCTCCTTTTTCTGTTCTTTCGTTTATTGCTTTATTCACATCAGGATATCGACTTCCTCCGGGCGTAGATTCCTGCCTATAGGCATCAAAAAATATTTTTTCTAAGTTATACGCTTTTTCGGTTGTATCAACCATTACAGATAACTTGTTTGCCTGATCCATGTGCAACACTCCGTCTTCATCATCGGCTACGAAGGTCAGTATGTTTCTCCAATCTTTCATAGTTGCCACACTTTCATAGTGTTTTATTTTTTTTACCATGGCATTAGCTTCTTCTAATGATTTTGCAGGTAAACGACCAATACCTACATCGGCTATATCGTTATCTGTTGTTTTCCATTCGCCTTCGGTTACATCGAGCATGCCAAAATAATCGTCTGAAACGTAAGAATCGGTAGGGCTATGCGAATTGGCCGACTGATGTGTTGGAATAAAGTTGCTATTGGCATTAATTCTGTTTTTATTATCATAAGAACCATCGCCAAATAATAAAAGATACTTGGGCATTTCCGATTGGTTGGTAGCTCGTTCGTAAAACATTCTCACAAAATCTCTAATGGCCACTATATCTGTAGCCCCCCCAGAAAACTCATTGTATATATCTTGAGTACTTGCCACATTAACACTCATTCCTTGGCCCTTTCTATATGAAGCTAAATCGTTAGCAGCCGACAAAAAATTTGGATGTGTTACAATAATTAGATCTGATTGCAACATTGCATGTAAGTTTTGATTTTTCACTTGCCCTTTGTAAGTAATTCCTAAAGAGTCGGGGGTATTAAAAACAATGAATTCTCTTAGAAAAGGTGTTGACAAACTGTATACGAAAGTGTTTCCGCTCAACATGCCCTCTTGGTTTTTAATATTAAAAAAATCGCTTATGTCCCAAACAGAGGTTTGGTTATTAACTCCGCTAAGTGTAAATTGGGTGATATTTCCAATGTCTACGGTAGTTCTATCTCTAAAAACAATTTGATTGCCCGATAGTTTTAGGTTTCGCCTCACATTTAAGGCTAAATAATTGAGCCAACCCATATCCTGAGCTGAATTCTTATTAAATTTCATTTTGATGTTTACAAGTGAATTACTGGCTGCAAAGTTGTATTCACTGATTGATGGTTGGGCATAACTATCATAATAATTATTTACTTGTGTACCCTGAACCATTTGGCTAAAAACATTATTTCCGGAAGATATAGTGAATGTAGAAACGCTAGCCGACCTAGCATAAACACTCGATTTCAGGTAAATGGTACTTCCACTTACAATATCCGAAAAGTTGAAACTAAAATTATGTTCATTTATCACATCAAATTTTTCGCCCAACCATACTCTGCCGGATTTAATAAGATTTGTATTATCTTTTTCATAATACAGATAATCATCGAAAGTAGTTGTAAAATGGGTTGGAGTAAGTTGAGTTGATGGTTGATTTAGAATCCTTTTTCCCGCTCCGTTATTGAATGTAATAAAATAAAAAGTAGTATCCGAAAATTCATGTATTTTATGAATAAAACGTTGCGTTATTGCATCAAAAGCCCACACATTAGGAGAGTTTCCGTAAAACAGAATGTAATCTGATTTATTAAATTTTCCATCATTTTCGCCATAAACAGCAATAGCCATCTCTTGCAAATCATCTACTCTCTGCACATTATTTTTACCCGGGAGCATTCCTTGTTGTCCTCCAAAAACACGAATATTTTTAGGTTCAATATTATCTACGTCTATGTCTGCACTTTTAAGAAAGTTATATGTTAACTTAAAAACTCCTGATGATGTTACCCCTATTTTGTACCAATCGCCTGATGCCAATACAGAAGTGGTAGCTGTTTTATTATTTGTAACTGGCGGTTGTTTTATGGTCTGCTCCTTGAATGAAATCGAAAACTTCGTCAACACTTCAACTTTTCCTGTGGAAACATTTTTTCTAACCGGAAAAACTAAGATGTAACCCTTAGGTTCCTTTTTGAAATAACTTGTCTTGTAAGTTATCTTAAACTCTGTTTCTATACTTTCTACCCCCACTATATCAGCTGTATTATAATCAATATCAGACACTTCAACCTCTTTTAAACTTACCCCCCCTAGTTCTTGACCTTTCTTAAGATTTACCTCCTCAAGGTAGTAAGGCAAATAATTGTACTCTGAAGCAAAATAAGCACCCTCAAAATACAAGAATCTTAAACTTTTATTCTCTGAAATTTTATTAACGATGGGTTGCTGCCAATTAAGAAATATTGGCTGTTCTGGGTTTTGCCCAACAACAATAAACGCAAAAAAGAAAAAAAGGAAAAATAATAAATTGGGGGAATTCTTCATTATTACAAATATATTTTATAAAATTGCGTTATAATTCGAAAATGGAGAAACTTAACACAAGCACAATTATAACGAAACAATTTTGTAGTTATTGCATTTTTCTTAACAGATATTTTCATACATTTGAAACTTTGAATATTAAACCTTCGTTAAAGCAGTTTTGCCAACGAAGCATACAATTAGGCTACCTATGTTAAAAAAAGGACTAAAAGTTATATTAATAGCACTCACTTCGTGCTTTTTAACAACCTCTGAGGTATGGGCACAAGACCCTGAGTTTACCCAGTTTTATGCTAATCCGTTATACTTAAATCCTGCCATGGCAGGCACCATTCGTTGTCCAAGGGTAAACCTTAACTATCGCAACCAATGGCCAGGTATTTCAGGGAATTTTGTAACTTACAGTGCTTCTTACGATCAGCACGTTGATGCTCTTGCGGGCGGACTTGGTTTACATGTACTTACAGATAGAGCCGGAACCGGAACACTTACCACTACTCATGTTAGCGGAATGTATTCCTATCACTTACCTGTAAACAGAAGATTTTCAATGAAATTTGGTTTACAGGCAATGTGGGGGCAAAAAAAGGTAGATTGGGATAAATTAACCTTTGGTGATATGATTGACCCTAGAAGGGGTTTTGTTTATACCTCTCAGGAAATACCGAGAGCTCAACCTGGAAATTTTGTTGATTTTTCTGCCGGCATTCTAGGCTACAGTGAAAGGTACTTTGCAGGATTTGCCGTACACCACCTTACTCAGCCAAATGAAACCGTTATTCAAAATCCAACTACCAAATTACCTAGGAAATACACCTTTCATGGAGGAGCTATAATTCCTTTAGAAAGCAGAGGGGAACCGGCCACCTTATCGCCTAACTTATTATTTCAAAAGCAACAAGATTTTCAGCAAATTCTTTTCGGGATGTATTTTACCAAAGGGCCTATTGTTGGAGGCTTATGGTACAGGAACCAAGATTCTTTTATCGCGCTTCTAGGCTTTCAGGCTGATGTATTTAAGTTTGGATACAGTTATGACATAACTACGTCTAAACTAACCAATAAAACGGCAGGTTCTCATGAAATTTCAGTTGGTTTAAATTTCGACTGTAAACCTAAAAAACGAAGATTCAGAACAATAAGTTGTCCATCATTTTAGTTATAAAATAAAAATTCAAAAGTTATGAGGTTGAAAGGAAACATTTCTAAACTATTATTAGTAGCTTTTTTAACAGCACCTACCGCTTTTACGTCTTGTAAAAAAGAAAGATCTGGAGCTACTGGTTGGAATTATAATGATCCTAAAAACGGAGGCTTCCAAAAGGCCCCTTATTTAGAGCAAGAAACCGGACCCGGCTTGGTTTTAATTGAAGGGGGTAGATTTACAATGGGTAGAACCGAACAAGATGTAACTTACGAATGGAACAATATACCAAGAACCGTTACTGTGTCTTCGTTTTATATGGATGAAGTAGAGATAACCAATTTCTTTTACCTAGAATATTTGTATTGGCTAAATAGAGTGTACTCGGCAGATTATCCTGAGGTATTTAAGCAAGCCCTACCGGATACGCTTGTTTGGAGAGAAAAACTAGCTTTTAACGAACCCTATGTAGAGTATTATTTACGTCACCCCGCATACAGAGATTATCCTGTAGTGGGAGTAAATTGGTTACAGGCAAACAATTTTTGTGCTTGGCGTACCGACAGGGTAAACGAGTTAATTCTTATCCGCGAGGGTTTATTTGAATGGAACTCGAACCAAATTAACGAAGATAACTTTAATACTGAAGCATATATGCTTGGGCAGTATGAAAGCGGAAAAAGAATTGATGGGCTTCCCGACTATAACCCTAACAATGAATACAGAAATGTAAGAATGGAAGATGGTATATTACTTCCAAAATATAGACTACCAACAGAGGCCGAATGGGAATATGCCGCTTTCAGTTTAATTGGTAACACAACCGCAGAATTGATTACCGAACGCAAGTTGTATCCTTGGACAGGACATGCTGTAAGAAATGCCGACAATAAATACATGGGACAAATTTTAGCCAATTTTAAACGAGACCGTGGCGACAATATGGGCGTAGCCGGAAAATTAAATGATGCCGGAGATGTTACAACCCCAGTATTTTCCTATTGGCCTAATGATTATGGATTATACAATATGGCGGGAAACGTCTCTGAATGGGTTATGGATACTTACCGCCCTCTATCTTTAGAAGACAATGATGACTTCCGCCCTTTTAGAGGAAATGTTTTCCAAACTAAATTGTTAGATGAAGATGGTGCCATTGCTGAAAAAGATAGCTTAGGAAAAATAATTTACAGAGATGTAACCCCCGAGTTAGATAATTTAGCCCAAAGAAGAAATTACAGACAATCAGATAATATTAACTATTTAGACGGAGACAGAGAGTCTAGCATCTTTTATGAAAGTGCAGACAACTTTGCCGAAATTGCGAACAGAGCAATGTACCATAATCCCAGCGAAGGCGATGGAAACTTTAACACCTTGATAAGTAACCGCACAAAAGTGTACAAAGGAGGTTCTTGGAAAGACCGAGCTTATTGGCTAGCTCCTGGTACACGAAGGTATCTAGACGAAGACCAAAGCACTTCAGATATTGGGTTTCGTTGTGCAATGACAAGAGTGGGAAGCCCCATTGGCTTAGGAAGACGTTAAATCTTATTAAAAAAAGCCTCACTCAGAGGCTTTTTTTATTTCGTTTTTATGAGTATTGAAGAAATCTACGACTTATTTATTTCGGTAAACCAAAGGATATCCACCGATACAAGAAACATTCTTTCCAATTCCATCTTCTTTGCTTTAAAAGGTGAAAATTTTAACGGAAATGCTTTTGCAGAAGATGCTCTGTTGAAGGGTGCCAACTATTCAATAGTTGACGAAATTTCCTATAAAACCTCTGAAAATATTATTTTGGTTGAAGATGTACTGAAATGCCTTCAGGATTTAGCTCTTTTTCATCGCAAGAAATTAAGTATTCCAATTATTGGAATTACCGGAAGCAATGGCAAAACAACAACAAAAGAACTGATTCAAATAGTTTTATCCAAGAAATACAAAACACTATCTACAAAAGGAAATCTAAATAATCATATCGGAGTACCTCTTACCATTCTTTCCATCTTACCTAAAGATGAAATCGCTATTATAGAAATGGGAGCCAATCACCCAAATGAAATAGATTTTTTATGCCGGATAGCACAACCTACTTTTGGTATTATTACAAATATAGGAAAGGCCCATCTGGAAGGATTCGGAAATTTAGAAGGAGTAATAAAAACAAAAACCGAATTATACCGCTTTTTAAAAGAAGTTAATGGTAAAGTTTTTATAAACGCAAATGATGAGTTATTGAATACTCATGCTAAAGAGCTAGAAAAAATAAGCTACGGAACTAGTTCTGATGCCTACTGTACGGGAAAAATCATAGAAGATTTTCCTTTTCTGAAAATAGAGTGGCAATACAATGGGGCATCTAATATTACAAAAACTAACCTTTATGGCACATATAACTTTCACAATATAATGGCTGCTATTTGTATTGGTCTTTATTTCAATTTGGAAAATACCCAAATAAACGGAGCGTTAGAAGAATATATTCCCAACAACAATCGTTCTCAGATTATAGAAAAAAATAATCATACAATTATACTAGATGCATATAATGCCAACCCGAGCAGTATGAAAGAAGCTATTGTAAGTTTCGGCAAACTAAATACCAAAAACAAACTTTGTGTTTTAGGCGATATGCTTGAGTTGGGTAACGAGAGTATAAGCGAACACCAACACATTATACAACTACTGCAAGAAGTAGGATTGAATAATGCGATTCTGGTGGGCAGTATTTTTGGTTCTATTAACACTAGGCCTTACTTACATTTTAAAGATTACAAAGAGGCCGGCACATACCTGAGCAAACAAAATGACAAGTACTCAATACTGATCAAAGGTTCTAGAGGGATAAAACTCGAAAATATTTTGGAGTATCTCTGAAATTACTGAAGTACGGATCGAGATATTACAATTTTCTGAACCTCACTTGTGCCCTCATAAATCTGAGTAATTTTTGCATCTCGCATTAAACGCTCTACATGATACTCTTTTACAAAACCATATCCACCGTGAATTTGTACCGCTTCTACAGCAGTATCCATCGCAACTTTAGAGGCAAACAATTTGGCCATAGCACTCGACTGGTCAAAATTTAATCCCATATCCTTTTGCCATGCTGCTTTTAAACATAATAAGCGAGCGGCTTCAATATTTGTAGCCATATCGGCCAGTTTGAAAGCAATAGCCTGATGTTCGCATATAGGCTTTCCAAAAGCTTTCCGCTCTTTTGAATAGGCTAAAGCCAATTCATAGGCTCCCGAAGCTATTCCTAAGGCTTGAGAAGCAATGCCAATTCTTCCCCCCGAAAGCACTTTCATGGCAAAAGTAAATCCAAATCCATCTTCCCCTATTCTGTTCGCTTTTGGCACTTTTACATCGTTAAAAAGAAGAGTGTGCGTATCCGATGCCCTGATACCTAATTTATTTTCTTTTGCCCCTACAACAAAACCATCCATTCCCTTTTCTACTATAAAAGCATTTATACCCTTATGCTTTTTTTCCGGATAGGTTTGAGCTATTACAATGTAATAAGAGGCCGATCCTCCATTTGTTATCCAGTTTTTTGTACCATTCAGCAAATAATAGTCTCCCATATCTATTGCTGTGGTACGCTGAGAAGTAGCATCAGAGCCCGCTTCCGGTTCCGATAAACAGAATGCCCCAATAACCTCTCCCTTTGCAGCCGGCACCAAGTATTTTTGCTTTTGTTCTTCTGTACCAAACTTATCAATACCCCAGCAATACAAGGAGTTATTTACCGACATACAAACAGAAACAGAGGCATCAATCTTCGATATTTCTTCCATTGCTAATACATACGAGATGGTATCCATTCCTCCTCCTCCGTATTTAGGGTTAACCATCATACCTAAAAATCCAAGTTCTCCCAGTTGCTTTATTTCTTCTTTTGGAAAACGCTGCTGCTCGTCTCTTTCTATAACCCCAGGCTTAAGTATATTTTGTGCGAAATCTCTAGCAGCATCTCTAACGGCTAATTGCTCTTCGGTAAATTCAATATTCATTTTTTATAATTTAAAATATTATATCGTTAATTTGAGGTGCAACAAATATACCCCATAAATAACATTTTGCAAATGCCGAGTTATATAAACAAACATAAAAGCTATAAAATAGTTGGAGTAATGTCGGGAACTTCCTTAGATGGACTAGACATTGCTCTCTGCGAATTTAAAAATGAAAATAAAAAATGGAATTATAAAATAATAGATGCTACTACGAGACCCTATCCGAAATACTGGAAAAAAAAATTAGCCGACTTGTGTAAAAAAGAAAGTGAAGAACTATTAAGTACACATTCTGAATATGGTTTTTTTATAGGAAAAATGGTAGCCAATTTTCTCTATGCCCGAAAAAAAAAGGCGGATTTTATCTCTTCACACGGGCACACCATTTTTCATCAGCCCACTCGTAAATTTACGTTACAAATAGGCCATGGGGCATGCATATATGCGGCCGCAAAGCGGCCGGTTATTTGCGATTTCCGCAGTCAAGATATTGCTTTAGGAGGGCAAGGAGCCCCCTTAGTACCTATAGGCGATGAACTCCTCTTTGGCAACTATAAATACTGCTTAAACATTGGAGGAATTGCAAATATTTCGTTTAAGAAAAACGGCAAAAGAATAGCTTATGATATTTGTGCAGCAAATATGTTATTAAACCATGTAATAAATAGTTTGGGTAAAGAATTTGACAAAGATGGAAAAGAAGGCAGAAAGGGCAAAATTATCCCCTCCTTGCTTCACTCACTTAATCTGTTAAGCTATTACCAGCAAAAATATCCAAAATCGTTAGCCCGCGAAGATATTGAACACTTCATCTTTCCCCTAATCAAAAAATATCATAAACAAACACACCATGTACTTAGAACCTTGTACGAACATATTTCTATTCAAATTTCCAATCATTTAAAAAACGGAGAAGTTCTCATTACAGGTGGAGGCGCAAAAAACATCTTTTTAATAGAATTAATAAAAGAAAAAACCAACACAAAAATCATTATTCCAAATCACTTACTCATAGATTATAAGGAAGCGATGATTTTTGCATTCTTAGGAGTATTAAAGGTTGAAAACAAAATCAATATCTTATCGAGCGTAACAGGAAGCCTAAAAAATCATAGTGCAGGCCTTGTCTATGGCATGTAACACAATAGTTTCAATAATTTATTAAACCCTCTCATAAATATTTATATTTGCCCACCCTAAAAAAGATATGAAAAATCTACTCAAGAAATTTGAAGAACGAAATCCGGAGATTGTATTTGAATGGCACGATGCAGAAACCGAAGCAATCGGCTGGGTTGTAATAAACTCTCTCAGAGGCGGAGCTGCAGGTGGTGGTACACGAATGCGAAAAGGATTAGACAAGCACGAAGTAATTTCCCTGGCTAAAACAATGGAAATAAAATTCTCGGTTTCCGGGCCTGCCATTGGAGGGGCAAAATCAGGTATAAATTTCGACCCTAACGACCCACGTAAAAAAGGCGTATTAGAAAGATGGTTTAAAGCTGTAAAACCCCTGCTAAAAAATTATTACGGTACAGGAGGCGATTTAAATGTTGACGAAATACACGAAGTAATTCCAATAACGGAAGCATACAACATTTGGCATCCTCAGGAAGGCGTACTAACAGGACATTTTAAACCTAGCGAAATTGAAAAGGTTA
This sequence comes from Flavobacteriales bacterium, assembly GCA_905339165.1. Taxonomy (GTDB): domain Bacteria; phylum Bacteroidota; class Bacteroidia; order Flavobacteriales_E; family Vicingaceae; genus BCD5. The sequence continues at coordinate 11,001 of CAJPFH010000025.1, read as the reverse complement.
CCAAAATAGGCCAGCTAAGAATGGGTGTTTCCAAAATAATAGAAGACTCTTATTTTTCGCCTGATTTAAAAAGGAAGTATGTAGTGGCCGATATGATTACCGGTTACGGTGTTGCGGAAGCAGTAAAACACTATTACTCCCTTTACGGGAAAAATATCAAAGAAAAAAAAGCAATCATTCAAGGCTGGGGAAATGTAGCCTCTGCAGCAGCATACTACCTAGCCCAATACGATGTAAAAATTGTGGGTATTATTGACCGAAACGGAGGCCTAATTAATTCGAATGGTTTTAGTTTTGAAGAAATAAAAACACTCTTTAATACAAAAAACAAGAATGAATTAATCGCCTCCAACCTTATTCCTTCGGAAGAAATAAATAAAAAAATATGGAGTATAGGAGCAGAGATATTTATTCCGGCAGCCGCCTCCAGATTAATTACGCAAGACCATATTGATTCCCTCAAAAATGCAGGAATGGAGGTAATTTCTTGCGGAGCCAATGTTCCTTTTGCCGACCACGAAATTTTTTATGGCCCTATATCCGAATATGCCGATTCAGCCGTTAGCGTAATTCCAGATTTTATTGCAAATTGCGGCATGGCTCGCGTATTTGCCTATATGATGCAAAACCACGTAGACTTATCTGACGCATCTATTTTCAACGATGTATCTAACACTATTTACTACGCACTAAAAAAAGTACACGATTTAAATTCTGATAAAACAAATATTTCAAAAACAGCATTTTCTATTGCTTTAGAGCAACTTACCAAATAAATGAAAGAAGTATTAAATAACGTTTATTTCGGCAATTCAATTGAAGATTATTGCTGGTTTGTAGGCTGGATTGTATTTTCTCTCCTTTTTCAAAGATACCTTTCTAAAATTCTGAGCAAATTAGTTCACCGCATATTTAGAAAACATACTTCTGAAATTAACCCACAACAATTTGTTGATTTACTGGGTAAACCCATACGTGTTTTTATTTTTGTACTGTTTCTTTTTATAGCCTCCTCTCACATTAATTTTCCGAGTGAATGGAATTTAGCTCCAGTAGAAAAATTCGGATTAAAAAAAATTATTCATACTCTATATCAGCTCTTATTGGGTATTTCTATCATTCGTATTTCCACAAGATTGATTGATTGTCTTGGTTTAGTACTAATGAAAAAAGCCGAAAAAACTGAATCGAAGCAGGATGACCAGTTGATACCTTTTGCTAAAGACATTGCAAAAGTAATAGTTGCTCTTTTCGGCTTACTGGTGCTCCTTAGTACTGTTTTTAATATCAATGTAGGTTCGTTGGTTGCCGGCTTAGGTATTGGAGGTTTAGCCATCGCAATGGCATCAAAAGAAACTTTGGAAAATTTACTCGGATCTTTTACCATCTTTATGGACAAGCCCTTTACGGTGGGCGACTTAGTGAATGTAAACGGAATTACAGGTGTTGTAGAAAAGGTGGGATTAAGAAGCACTCGACTAAGAACATTAGAAAAAAGTTTTGTTACTATTCCCAATAAAAAAATGATTGATTCTGAGCTTGATAATTTAACTCTCCGAACCTTTCGCAGAGTAAATTTCAATATTGGAGTAACCTACTCTACCTCTGCTTCACAAATAAAAAACATAGTAACTGAAATTCAGAAATATATAGACGAACACCCTCATACTAATCAGGAAGGGGTGGTAAAATTTCACGCATTTGGCAGCAGTTCTCTTGATATACTTGTAAACTATTTTATAGACACCATGGACTGGCCAACCTATTTAAACATAAGAGAAGAAATAAATTTTAAAATAATGGAAATTGTTGAAAAAAATAATAGCAGTTTTGCATTTCCATCTACATCGGTATATATAGAAAAAACAAAAAACTAGCACAATGGAAGCACTAATGATTGCCATATTTGTAATAGGTTATTTATGCATCGCTTTAGAACACCCTATTAGAATTGATAAAGCCGCATCGGCCATGGTTACAGGCGTACTTTGTTGGACAGCCTACATCTTATTAGCCCAACATGTAGATATTCCTGAATGGTTTACACAATTTACCGCAACCAAAGGAATACCTGAGGGATCCGCACATGAGCAAATGACACATTACATTGTGGAAGGGCAACTACTCCACTATTTAGGAGAAATTGCAAGTATTTTATTTTTTCTATTAGGCGCAATGACTATCGTAGAACTAGTTGATGTTTACGAAGGTTTTTCGCTTATTACTTCAAAAATTCAAACCTTAAACAAAGTAAAACTATTGTGGATTGTGGGTTTTTTAACTTTTTTTCTGTCTGCCGCATTAGACAATTTAACTACTTCTATCGTTTTAATTTCTCTGTTACGCAAATTAATTTCCGACAAAAAAGACCGAATGTTTTTTGCTGGCATAGTTATTATAGCTGCTAATGCAGGAGGTGCTTGGTCGCCTATTGGTGATGTAACTACCACTATGCTTTGGATAGGAGGGCAAATTTCCGCATTGAGCATTGTAAAAGAAATATTCTTACCTAGTTTAGTCTGCATAGTAGTACCCTTGCTTTACCTAAGTTTTATTATGAAAGGAGCAATAGAACGGCCTAAGAGTTTGCACTCCGATACCTCTCATAATGTAAACCCACTACATCAAAAAATAATTTTCGCTGTTGGAGTAGGAGGCTTATTGTTTGTTCCTATTTTTAAAACAATAACCCATTTACCTCCCTTTATGGGAATGATATTCAGCCTGGGTATTATATGGATTGTTTCGGAAATACTAAACCGAAATGCCGACCATAACGCCACTTCCAGCACCAATGTGGTAAGTGTGCTAAAAAAAATAGACACCTCTAGTGTATTATTTTTTCTGGGAATATTAGTTGCTATAACAAGTCTACAAGCAACCGGTATACTAAGCAATTTAGCAAATTCTCTAGATAAATCTATAGGCAATGAAAACCTCATTGTAATAACCATAGGCTTGCTTTCTTCTATAGTTGATAATGTACCTCTAGTGGCCGCTTCACAGGGAATGTATAGCTTGGCACAATTTCCTATGGATCATCATTTTTGGCATTTTATGGCCTACTGTGCCGGCACTGGTGGTAGCTGTTTAATTATAGGCTCAGCAGCAGGAGTTGCTGTTATGGGTATGGAAAAAATTGATTTTATCTGGTATCTTAAACGCATCAGTCTTCTTGCCTTATTAGGCTATTTTGCGGGTATCGGGGTATTTATAATAGAAGAATATCTCGGACTTTAAACAATAAAGCTAACATAAGTTTGTTAACATTTAAACCCGCTTAAGTAAAATCTAAGTTGGTATTGATTTTAATTTAGGCAACTAAAATACATATCATTTTTTATGACAAACTCTTTTCTATTGCAAATTAATGTTGTTGGCGATTCGCTCAACTCAAATCTAAATTTACCCGTTGTGGTTCCTAAAGAAGAAACACTTTCCATTTTTCAGCTTTTAGTACAAGGCGGATGGTATATTATGATTCCCTTAGCTCTGCTTTCTTTTATAGCTATCTACATTATCATTGAACGATTGCTTACCATAAACAAAGCCCAAAAAGAAGATACCAATTTCATGAATCAAATTCGTGATTACATCCACGATGGAAAGATAGAATCTGCCGTTAATTTGTGCAGAGTAGCCAACAACCCCGTTTCTAGAATGATAGAAAAAGGAGTTTCTAGAATAGGAAAGCCCCTAAACGATATTAATACCGCTATAGAAAATGTAGGGAAGCTCGAAGTTGCTCGCTTAGAAAAGGGTCTTTCCTGGCTTGGTACCATTGCGGGAGCCGCTCCTATGATTGGATTTCTTGGCACAGTAATCGGAATGATTCGCACTTTCCACGATATGAGTACCGCTGGAAATCAGGTTGAAATTTCAAACTTAGCAGGGGGTATTATGCAAGCCATGATAACCACAGCAGCAGGATTAGTAATTGGAATTGTTGCTTACATGGGCTACAATATTATGGTGGCTAAAGTAGAAAAAGTGGTCTATAAGTTGGAAGCAAGAACTTTAGAGTTTATGGATTTACTTCACGAACCCGCTAAATAAATAAACATGTCATTGCGTTCAAGAAACAAAACAAAAGTAGAATTCAGCATGGCTTCCATGACAGATATTGTATTTCTGCTTTTAATCTTTTTTATTGTTATTTCTACCTTAATAACTCCCTACGGTTTAAATGTAGTTCTTCCGAAAAGCAACCAACGGAACAATAATCCCAAAACGGTTACTGTTACTATCACTTCCGATCAAAACTTTTTTATAAACGGACAACCTTTTAATATTGAAGAAATAGAATCTGAATTAAAAACAATGATGCAAGGAGTAGATAAACCGGGTATTGTACTAAAAGCAGACGTTATGGTACCACACGGCTTTGTTGTAAAAATTATGGATATCGCCAATCGAAATAATTTTAAAATGGTAATTGCTACCAGCCCTAATTAAAATGAGCACTCTCCAACATAAAGAAGAAAAAATAGGATTAGTAGGAGCCATTGTTTTTCATGCCCTTATTCTACTCCTTTTTTTTGTACTTGGACTAAATTATGTAGTACCCATTCCGGAGCAAGGTATTGTAGTAAATTTTGGAACAAGTGATGAGGGCATGGGACAAATTCAACCGGAAAACGAAGTGGGTAATGTTATCCCTCAAAGTCAAAAAGAATCAAGCGAAGAAGAAGTTTTAACTCAAGAAAACGAAGAAACCGTTGAAATAAAAAAACCAAAAACACCCAAGAAAAAACCAACTGAAGACACAAAAACGAAAGAAGAAGAAAAAATAAGCAAGGAACTTCAGGAGTTAATGGAAAAATGGAAAAATACATCGAAAGACAAAGGAAGTGAAGGGGAAACAGGCACACCCGGAGATCAAGGAAAGTCTGATGGAGATAAAAACAGCAAAAGCCACACAGGAGGACAGGGAGGAAACGGTATCGATTTTTCTCTTGCCGGAAGAACCATAAAAGGATATCCCAAAGTTACAGACAATTCTCAAGAGCAAGGAAAAGTAGTGGTGGATATTGTGGTAGATCAAAATGGAAATGTTATTAAAGCCATTGCCGGAGCAAGAGGCTCCACCACCAATAGCACTCATCTACTTAAAAAAGCACAAGAAGCCGCTTTACAAACAAAATTTAGTACCAATCCTAATATGCCCGAGCAAAAAGGTCAAATGACCTTTGTTTTCATTCTCAACTAGTCTATGAATTACCAACAAACGTTGGATTATCTTTTCTCTCAACTACCCATGTATCAAAGGGTAGGCAAAATTGCATACAAAGCCGATTTAAACAACACAATAGAGTTATGCCGTATACTAAAAAATCCACAACTCTCAATTAAAACCATCCACATAGCCGGTACAAATGGAAAAGGCTCCGTTTCTCATATGTTGGCTTCTATATTTCAAGAAGCTGGATACAAAACAGGATTATACACCTCCCCACACCTAATTGATTTCAGAGAACGAATAAAAATAAATGGCAATCCCATCAGCAAAAAAGAAGTAGTTTCTTTTGTAAGAAGTTACAAAACTGAATTCAAAAAAATACATTTATCTTTTTTTGAATGGTCTGTAGGGCTCGCCTTTTATTACTTTAAGAAACAAAAAGTAGATATTGCTATTATTGAGGTAGGGCTTGGTGGCAGGCTCGATTCTACTAATGTAATTACCCCTGAAATTTCGGTGATAACCAACATTAGCTTAGATCATCAGGCATTACTTGGAAACACCATAAAAAAAATTGCACAGGAAAAAGCCGGAATAATAAAAAAAAATATTCCCGTAGTAATTGGAGAAACGCAAAGAAATACAGCCCCTATATTTACAAAAACAGCCCAACAAAAAAACGCACCTATCTTTTTTGCAGACCAATTCTCCATACCAAAATTCCACTGCGAATTAAAAGGGTTATATCAGCAAAAAAATATTCGAACTGTTTACAAAACATGTAAAATTGTATCAAAAAAAAGATGGGTAATCAGTGAAAAACACATCGATCTAGGCATTAGAAATGTTATTAAGAATACAGGGTTGCAAGGTCGCTGGCAAACCATTAACACTTCCCCTTTAATAATATGCGATACAGCTCATAATCGTGCAGGTATAAAAGAGGTCGTAAAACAAATTAGGTTAACCCCGCATCGTAATTTACACATGGTATTCGGAATGGTAAATGATAAAGATATTTTACCTATTCTGAAACTACTACCCAAAAAAGCTCACTATTATTTTTGCAAACCTTCTGTTCTCCGTGGTTTAGAAAGCAACATATTAAAACACGAAGCAGAAAAGTTCAATTTAAAAGGAGAGGCATTCGTAAGTGTCGAAGAGGCTACGAAAATCGCCATAAAAAAATCAAAAGCTAACGACCTGATTTTTATGGGAGGTAGCACATTTGTAGTGGCAGATGCATTAATTTTTTTGAAGAAATAAAAAAACCTGTATATTTGCCGTCCCAAAAAGGGAGCATAGCTCAGCTGGTTCAGAGCATCTGCCTTACAAGCAGAGGGTCACAGGTTCGAATCCTGTTGCTCCCACAAAAACCCTTCAATTGAAGGGTTTTTAAATTTAAAGGCAACCTTATCGTCAATTTATCGTCATAGTTGCATAAATTTCGTTAAAGACACTTGTTATGAAATCCATAAAACTAATTTCCCTTGTTCTTGCTGCAACTTTATATTCAGCAGGTTCAATAGCCCAAACCACTGTAACTTTTAACTACACAGGATCTGCCCAAACTTGGACGGTGCCACAATGTGTAAACACCATAACCGTTGTTGCAAAAGGCGGAAAAGGCGGAGGCGGAAACAATGGAGGCTGGGGAGCCTCTGTAACGAGTAATATGACTGTTACTCCTGGCCAAGTTCTTCAAATAAATGTGGGGGGACAAGGAAATTGCCCTACCCCAGGTTGGAACGGTGGTGGAGCCGGTGGCCCACAAGGAAATTATGGAGGACAATTGTTAGCATGTGGTGGTGGTGGAGCTTCTGATGTACGCATAACTCCTTATGCTTTAGCTGATAGAGTAATAGTTGCCGGAGGAGGTGGAGGAAGAACCGGTGGAGATAACTGGACTGCCACCTCAATTAACGGAGGTAATGGCGGTTGCCCTAATGGTTTACCTGGCGGAAGCACATACGGACAAGGCGGACAAGGTGGAACCACTGTTGCAGGAGGGGCAGGAGGAGCAGGATGGGGAATGGGACAGGCCGGTTTTCCTGGAGTTCTTGCAGTAGGTGGTCAAGGAGGTATGGATAATATAGTTATATACGCTGCAGGTGGAGGTGGAGGCGGTGGTTTATATGGTGGAGGCGGTGGAGGTGCCGATGGCTGTTGTATTGGTGCTAACGGGGGCGGTGCCGGTGGCGGAGGATCTTCCCTTGTGCCTTTTGGCGGTAGCTGCTCTACCGGTAATACTAACGATGGTATTGTAACAATTACCTATGTGCCTGCATTCCCGGTGGCGGGTCCTGTTTCTATTTCAAACGACTCTATCTGTAATGGCGATTCTGTTAAGGTTACGATTAATAATTCATTTGGTTCTATACAATGGCTGGTTTCTACTGACGGGGGAAATACGTGGAACCCAATCCCTGGAGCAACCGACTCTATCTACCAAACACCTGCCCTTAGTATGAGTAGTTGCTATAAAGCTGAAATATCGGGTTGTAATAATATAGTGTACTCATCAGTTATTTGCGTAACTGTAAGCCCTGTTCCTATTGCCAATTTTACAGCAACCTACGTTTGTTTCGGCACACCTACCAATTTTGTGAATACAAGTAATAATAATGGAACCACCATTGCTAATTACAGTTGGGATATAAATAATGATGGAATAATTGATTATAATGTTCCAAATTTCAGTCACACCTTCGCTATACCAGGCATTTATACTTCTTGTTTAACCTTAACTACAACAGACGGATGTACAAATAAAGTATGTAAAACCGTTGTTGTAAACCCAATGCCTATAGCTGACTTTACGGCAAACAATGTTTGTGACGGATTACCTGTAAGTTTTTTCAATACCTCTAATATATTGTCCGGAACTATTGATGTTTATGATTGGCAGTTTGGTGATGGAAACACCTCTAACTTAGTAAACCCTGTTCACCAATATGCGGGTCCTGGATTGTACAACGTAACAATAACTGTAACATCAGATAGTGGGTGTACTACTTCATTAACCAAGACTATTCAGATTTACGCAAATCCTTCAGCCAATTTTAATGCCCCCAATAAGTGTCTTTACGATGCGGTAAATTTCTTTGATCAATCTACCGTAGGAAATGCTTCAATAACCACATGGAATTGGAATTTTGGAGACAATAACACATCAAATGTTCAGCATCCTACTCATCAGTATTCTTTCTACAATAACTACCAAGTACAACTTATCGTAGAATCATCTCAGGGATGCAAAGACACTATTACAAAGGTTGTAGTTGTTCACCCTGTACCAACCGCTTTGTTTACGGCTAATAATGTTTGTTTAGGAGAACCTACAGTGTTCAACAATTTATCTACCATACCCCAAGGAAACCAAACTGCACAATGGTATTTTGGAGATGGGTATAACGATAATAATTATAATACCACTCATACCTATCAGCAACCCGGAAACTTTATTCCCTATTTAGTGTCTGTTTCTGATAGCGGTTGCGTAGATACAGCCTTTTTAAACATTGAAGTTTGGGCTATTCCTGAACCCGCATTTTCACTAAATAATACTTGCGAAAACGATACCGTTGTATTTACAGATTTGTCAAGCATTGTGATAGGAAATATTACAGGTTGGGAATGGATATTTGGAAATGGTTCTCCTATGAGTAACCAACAAAACCCGATTAATTTTTATTATACACCCGGAAGCTATACGGTTACCTTATCATTGGTTTCGGATAAAGGCTGTAAAAACTCTTTAACTAAACAGATTGATATTTTTCCAAAACCAAAAGTTGAGTTTATATACTCTGATGAGCTAGTGGGTTGCTCACCACTTTGTGTAAACTTCTTCGACCAAACAACCATAAATTCCATGTACAATAGCATGATACAAAATTATTTGTGGAATTTCGGAGATAACATCAGTTCTATTGAAAAAAATCCAGTTCATTGTTTTGTAAATAGAGCTCCAGAGAAAAAAGTATTCTCTGTTGAATTAACTGTAACCAGCAATTTGGGTTGCAAAGGTTATTACATTGTAAAAGATTTGGTTGACGTTTACCCTCAACCTACTGCTGAGTTTACGTTTAATCCTTATGCAACAACTATTCTAAATCCAAATTTTAAATTTTATAACCATTCTTACGGCTACGATAAAGTAAGCTGGCATTTTGGCGATGGAAATACTTCGGATTTGATTAATCCAAGTCATACCTACGGAGACACCGGAACTTTTAATGTTACACTTGTTGTAGAAAATGAACACGGGTGTACCGATACGGTTGTATATTCTGTAACAATTCGTCCTGAATTCCAGTTTTACATTCCAAATGCATTTACTCCAAACGGAGATGGAATTAATGATACCTTTAACGGAATTGGATTTGGATTCGACCTTAGTTCAGATATTAATCAGTACAACATGAAAATCTACGACCGTTGGGGTGAATTGATTTTTGAAACCAATGATTTAGCAAACGGATGGGATGGCTCATTAAACGGCAAGAAATTAGAATCTGAAGCTTTTGTATATTCCATTTCAATTACCGATACTAATGCACAAAAGCACACCTTTAGAGGTACTGTTACTTTAGTTCGATAATGAATAATATAGTAAATAAAAAAGGGCGATATATCGCCCTTTTTTATTTTAAAAACTTAAGCAACCAAATAAAAATTGAACCGTCTTGGAACCAGTTTGTATTACGAGATAAAAACAATATATCTATGAAAAAATTAACATTCATTCTTTCCCTTGTTATTTTAACAAAAATAGGTCTAGCACAAAGCGGCTCGGTTCAGATAAGTTCTAGTAAATTAAATAATGAAATAGCTCCTAGCGACCAAGAGGTTATTCCTTTTGACGAAAAAGCACATATGAACGAGACTATTGCTATTTTCAACGATGCAATAGAATTTAGCAGGGCTGATAATGCTTATGTTAAACCCTATTTAAACAAAGCGAACTTTCCTAAAAAAACAGGAAATTCAACGGCACAGATAAAGAAGTTTAATGCAGAGTTGGAAAATTGGATAAAAGCAAACCCCGAAATCATTCAACAACTTTACAAAGACAGAGATGCCCTGCACAAGAAATTAAATATCAACAACAATATTGAATAAATAAAAACCTTCTGTAATATGCCAAGAATATTCAAGATTCTTATTCTGCTCATCATCGCATTTAATTTTTCGGTTGAAAAAATAAATGCACAAACTCCCGTACCTATCTGTGGGCAATTAAACAGTTTTACAGGGATGACTAGAGGCTACTGGTTTGTATCTCCCGTTAATTTTACAATTTGCGGAATCTATGTTCCCACAAATATGTCAATGGCCGCACAAAGTGTAGCCATTGTTCGTTTTAATAACAATACACCCCCTCCAGCCTGGCCGGGAACCACCAATGCCTTTGTTCAACTTTTTCTTCAACAAAATTATGTTCCTAATAATATGATTCCTTGTAATGTTGTTGTGGCTCAAGGTGATGTAATTGGCGTATATGGTTCCAGGGGTAATGCTGTTAACAGCTACGGTAATCCCAATTGTGCTACCACCATCAATGGGCAACCTACAACATTAGTTCGAAGCGGTTTTCAATTTAATTTGGCTGGTTTACCGCCTGCTAATATTTGGACAGAAGCTTGGTACAATATTGGAAGAGTTATTATTTATTATAATTGCTGCCCCCCTCCCCCCCCTATTCCGAATATGAACGGCCCCACCACAGTGTGTGAAGGCAGCACACAAACCTATAGTGTGCCTGCAATGCCATTTGCTCAAAACTATAACTGGACAGTACCCGCAGGAGCTACCATACA
>CAJPFH010000024.1 GCA_905339165.1 Flavobacteriales bacterium | reverse complement strand
TTACTGGATGAAAAAAGATTTGAGCGATTATCCCGGAGTCGTAGTTGATACCGGCGTCTGGATAGAATATTTCATAGAAACAACACTCGGTAAAAAATTCAAAGAAAAAATAGTTGAAGGCCGAATTTCGATATACATAAGCGAAACTATCATGAGTCGGTCACATTTAAATATTCAGAGTACGTGATATTCGGAGAAGGTTATCATGGTTGCAACTAATGAAGATATTTATAGAGAACTCAAACATCTAAGATCTGAAATAAGAGATTTAAAAAACCTGCTGGTTCCTGAAGTTGAGCCTGAAGAAGATGAGCTTGAGGCCATCAGGGAAGGTGAAAAAGAATATAAAGCAGGTAAATATATCGATTGGAAAGCATTAAAAACGAGAAAAAGCTCCAATGTATAAAATAGTTTTAACAAAAAGAGCTGAAAAAAGCTTTTCTGCGCTTCCTGAGGACGTACAAAGCAGATGTGGGGATATATTTGAAGAACTTCAATACTCTTTTGCACCCATCAGGTTGGACATTATAAAACTCAAAGGTCATACATCTTACAGAATACGCTTGGGAGATTGGCGAATCATCTATAATGTTGATAAAAAGAACAAACTAATTATTGTCTACGACATTCTGCCGAGAAAGACCGCTTATAGAAGCCTAAAGTGAAGATAGATTATATATGGTTTCAGTAGAAATTGACTCCGAAGTAAATGCGATGTATATTCGCTTTAAAAAGGGTAAAGTGGATAAATCTGAGCCATTAGCAGACAATGTCATCATCGATATTGATAAAAATGGAAAAGCAATAGGTATAGAGATTTTACTTCCAAAAGAAGAATTAAGGGTATTAAATATTGTTTCTGATGCTTTGAAGGTAGAAGCATAACTGAGGCATATCCAGACTAAGGTGTTTTTTCCAAATTCAGTCTGGACTTTTCCTAACTGCGGGGATTGGGCTATCCATGTAAACCGACACCCTGATTTACCCGGTACACACGTATGGCACGCTTGTCATACATTAATGCGACGCCAACTGGCGCAACGGTTGTTGGAAACTACAAAGGCAACTCGCCATACATTCTCAGCAACCTCATTTTGCGCTACACACAGCCCGGTGAACAGGGCATTCTTCACATATCCTGAAAAGG
>CAJPFH010000023.1 GCA_905339165.1 Flavobacteriales bacterium | reverse complement strand
GTATCCTCTTCAAATTAAATGGTAAATGAAAAAATATATTTTTACGGAATCTTTGATAAAATATCATTTTTTTTTTGATTATTACCAAGCAATAGCCTTCATGCAATAGAAATATAGAAATAATAAGAGAATTATTACAGTATCTATAATGAATTCATCTGAAATAACAAATATTTTAGATTCGCTAAAAATCAATCCAGATGCTATTTCAAACAAAAAGGAAGCGGACGCATTCCGTATCCTGTTTAGGATAATTGAGCAATTAAACTTCAAAGTTAATGCATTAGAGGAAGAACTCCAAAAAACACGTGATGAATTAAACACATTAAAAGGGGAAAAGGGTAAACCTAAAATTCCGACATCAAAACCAAAATCGACTGACTTTTCATCAGAAAAGGATAGAAAATCCCAGACTCCTCCTTCTGAACAAAAGTCAAAAGAAAAATTAAGTAAGATCAAAATTGACTTTACAGAAGTGTGTCCCGTCGATAAAAGCACCTTACCCGGAGATGCAGTATTCAAAGACTATGACCCAGTAGTTGTTCAAGACATTATCATATCAACAAAGAACACACTTTATAAAAAAGAAGTTTATTACTCCCCATCCCAAAAAAAGACTTTCACTGGAGAATTACCCACAGGAGTGGAAGGAGAATTTGGCCCAGGTGTAAAGTCTTTGATCATCACTTTAAAACACGACTCAAATGTATCCGAGCCAAAGATACATGAATTTCTTGAGAATATAGGAATTTACATATCACCAGCCACAATATCCCGAATTCTCACGAAAAATCTCGATCTTTTCCATCTAGAAAAAGCTGATATATTCATGGCTGGATTGAAATCTACAATATATCAGCATATAGACGATACAGGTGCTAAAGTCAAAGGGCAAAACCACTATGTTCAGATTATATGTAATCCATTCTATACTGCATATTTCACAATCCCCCGCAAAGATCGTCTGAGTATTCTGGAAATACTACAAGGTGGAAATCCCAGAACTTATTTTTTCAATGATGAAGCCTTTACCTTGCTGGAATCCTTCAGACTTTCAAGAAAAATGATCTACAAACTTCAAAATGCTGTTTTTGATAAAAAATTAGATGAAAAACAGATGCAACAGCTTTTGGAAGATATATTTTCTGATCCTACCAAAGGCAAGAATAAGCAAACAAGAATCATGGAAGCAGGAGCCATAGCAGCATATCATAATCAAACGGAGTTTCCTGTAATAAAGGCACTTTTGAGTGATGCCGCTCCTCAATACAAGAAACTTACAGAGGAACAGGCTCTATGTTGGATTCATGATGGCAGAGACTACACAAAATTAGTACCTGTGATTCCTTTCCACAAAAAAGAACTTGAAGATTTTAGGAGTCAATATTGGACATATTACGGGAAGCTTTTGCAGTTCCAACAAGATCCGTCTCAGGAAAATGCTGAAAAATTATCAGCTGAATTTGACAAGTTAGTTTCTACTGAAACCAATTACGAGGCATTGAATGAGCTGATTAAAAAGACCAAAGATATTAAATCTGAACTATTGCTTACATTGAAATATCCTGAAATTCCTTTGCACAATAATCCTGCTGAACTGGGAGCGAGGGCACAGGTTCGTAAAAGAGATGTGAGTCTCCATACGATGACGGAAGAAGGTACAAAAGCTAATGATACCTTTTCAACTATTGTTCAGACTGCAAAGAAGTTAGGGGTGAGTGCTTATGCATATTTCAATGATAGAGTCAGTAAGAGTTTTAAGATGCCTTCACTTGCGGAACTAATAGGAAGTAAAAAGTCATCGGCATTGAGTTATAAAGATAATTGTTAGAGAATGGATAATTCATGGGTTTCAGATTATGCAAAATGCGGTAAAATATTAGAAGATTAGTCGAAATTCATTTGTTGACTATTGGTATTACCATTGTTTTTGAAGAGGATACAATTATTCCCATAACAGCTGCAAGAAATAATAGTGTGGGGGATGTTATAAAAACACATGATGTAGACTGTTTTAGAGGAGAATATATTCCCAGGGAATATCATAGGGGTCTTGGAAAATTATACGATCTAAGAACCATTATCGAGCGTAAGAATTCGAATGAAGTTGTTGGATATAATCGCTCTGA
>CAJPFH010000022.1 GCA_905339165.1 Flavobacteriales bacterium | reverse complement strand
AAGGACACACTCATGGCTGAATCGTTTCAGAAGACTGCTTATCAGATGGGATAAAAAGCTTGAAAACTATCTTGCATTATTACACCTCGCATGTGCATGGATAACATTCAGAGCATCCGGACTTTTCGGATAGGCTCTTAGTCGAATCCTCGGTTATTGTTATTTCATGACAACCAGCTTTTTTTGAAGCTTCTGGAAAGACAGACATATATTTCCTAAAAAACTCAATAGAATCTCCAAATTTTTTAACATCATCGATTTCTGGCAGAGACAGTAAAAGTGCTTCTGTTGCTGTAGCGTCCATAACACTGTACATTATTTTTAAAGCACTTTCTTTATTAAGAACTTTTGCCAGTGCAGAAAACAATGAAATATATTCTAATTGCTGCTTGATAAAAGCCTCATTCGTCATGCCTTTTGCTCGTATATCGGATAAATCTAATTTTAAGGCTCTCTTTTTTTCTTTATAAAACCAAATCAACACTTGAATTTTTTGCAAAAATGTGATTTGCTTCATTACTGTTTTTATCGCAACCTTTTTAAGTTTTAATTTAAAAGCAGAATCCCAACTACCTTCTGCATCACTTGCTGCTATTCCGTATCCTCTTGTTTTTTCTATTTCCATAACTTCCATTTGACCTTATAAATATAAAGTATTTACTATTCACATATTTTTAAATATGTAACTTATTTTCATAAACGAGTCGTTTGAAAATCCTCCCTACCCCGGATCACCTTCATTGCAAAGGAATAAAGAAGGTAAACTGAATAAAAGGATAAATTATATTCAGTTCTCACGAGATCGCTATCTGAAAACGATATCTAAGGCATATCCTGTACTTTCGTTTATACATCGTATAAATGCTCCCATAAATGCGCTAAGAGAGGCTATTAGAAGATTTACTATATCCATATATAGGATGATGTTCAATTGGTATTTGTAATGAGAGAATCAAGAACAAAACTTCAGGATATCTCCGATGAATTAAATCAGCCCATAATAGTTGAAGAAGAGAAATATGAAAAGGGGCTGACACCTAAACAAAGGAAACACCTAGAAGAAACTAAAAGCAGGCACGATAAGGCTTTCAGAAGATTGGCCCAGATGTAGCCTTGGCTTTCTCTCTGATCCATTTTTCTATGGTTTTAACGATGCATTTGTATTCTGCTATTTTCTGCATCAAATTGACAACCTCGTCATCATCTACATGCAAATAATATCCAGCATCTCTAAGAATGTTTTCTGCGGTTGCAAATGCAGTCCTTTTATTTCCATCGAAAAAAGGATGTTGAGCAGCTATAGTATGTAAGGTTAAGGCTGCCTGCTTGAATACATCCTTTTCACGGTTCACCTTATAAACCAATAATTCAAGAGTTCCCTGGGTTAATAACCCGCTGGTTCCACCGTATTCTTTTATGATGTCGTCATGGATTTCGATTATTCTCTTGACTATAAATTTTTCCATTGAATACCTTCTTTGTGTTATTGATTTTTCTTTCTTACTACCAATCACAACTTCCAAGTATTTATATTATAAGGCTCTATAAGGCATTATAACTTTTATTAACGTTTTTTTTACAATATACTGCCATTATATAAGCCCTATAAGCGTTATAAGCGTTATAAGCGTTATAAGCGTTATAAGCGTTATAAGCGTTATAAGCGTTATAAGCGTTATAAGCGTTATAAGCGTTATAAGCGTTATAAGCGTTATAAGCGTTATAAGCGTTATAAG
>CAJPFH010000021.1 GCA_905339165.1 Flavobacteriales bacterium | reverse complement strand
GGAATTGGTTCTTTTGTTAAGCTGTCTAATACTATGCCCCTTATTCCATTTTGTCCGAATAAAGGCAATGAAATTATTGTCATTATTAATAGTGTCAATTTACTCATTATTGCGTTGTCTTTTAAAATTACCGCTAACGGTTTGCAGATTTGCGATGGGCGGGATTTTTACCACTAATGTTGATGCGGAGCACAAAACTTTCGGCTACCACTAAACTGTCTGCGGAGCACGAAACCCCGCCTATTGCAAATGTGCTGTTATCGGTAGTTTTTTTCATCTGTCCAGTCGGGCTATTAATGTTGTCGGATGCTTTTTTGTCAATTCGCTGATGTATTTTTTTGCTTTTTTCAATCGCTCTTTGTCAACGCTGTTTAGGTAGGAAAGCCAACCTCCAACGTGATAAAGTAACTTTTCATTTGTCTGCTCTGTTGGAAAAGTTAAATGATGAATTTTTGCTCTTAAATCTTTGTATTTCTGTCTGCCAACACCAACGCTGTCTTCATTAACTATTAGTCCTGTTACAATTTTTGCTCTTGCAGAACTTGCTATTCTCGTTTTTTTATGATTAACAATAAAATTCTCGTCATCAATTATTGTCTTAATCATAGGAATAATTTTAACCACTTTAGATGGGTTTAGACCCGAAAAAGATAAATCGTCTGCATACCGAGTATAACTAATGCCTCGCTTACCCACATATCCTTGAATTCTTAAATCTAATGTCCAAGCTGTCAAATTAGCAAGCATTGGAGAACATGGACTGCCCTGCGGTAGCATTTTTTTATAAGTGCAGATATTTGTAAAAACTGTTGCTATAAGTTTGTTGTAGCCAATTGTTTTAAAAACATTGTAAACCTGCTTTGGTGTTACTGTAGGAAAAAAGTCTTTTAGGTCAAGATTTAGTATTGTGTTTGCTCCAATATGTGGCATTGCGTTGTCTAATGTAGAACTACCTTTTCTAAAACCCTTGCACGAAGGGGAAACTTGTATTTTATTTAAAATATTTACCAATATCCACGATTGAAGTCCTTTTAATTTTTTGCTTGGTTGGCAAATTGTCCTTTTCCCTCCTGATTTTTTGGGTATTTCATATGTCTTATAGTATTTGTCAGAATGATGCGACAGTTGGAAAATTGTATATTTTGAAATATGGGTTACTACAGAAAAATCATCAATGCTTTGGATTACAGGTAACCCAAGCATATTCAGTTTTATAATTTCTGTCTTTGCCATATTTTTAAAGTTATGAAGGAGGTCGGGCAGTTCTTTTTACTTCACAATTTTTGAGTGAAGTTTAATGATAAAACCTACTGGATTTTATCATTAAAGTTTGCGATGATAAAGTTGAGTTTTAAACTCGGATGCCGAAACAACACCCACTCGCATTTTCAATTGCATAACACAATTTACTTAGCGTCTAAAAAGAACTTACCCTATGCCTTCAATTTTTTCTTTCTGTATTTTAAATTTAATATTTCAAGTCTTAGATTGTCAATTTCTATTATTTCATCTTGCCTTTTAATTCGTGATTTAGTTTTTTGAAAGGCAAAAAAAGTTTCAAGTCCTAATGTTGTCAATTTATACCCATTTACCGTAAGTTGTATTTGCTTCTTTTTTATTAGAATTGTCAATGCTGTCGTTGTCGTTTGAAAGGAGTTTAATTTATCTTCTGTCGCAGCGGCTACAAGGTTAACCAATGTCTCTTTTGAAACTGGTTCTAAAAGATAAATTGATGGCAGTAAGAAGTTCTCTAACTGAAGTAAGGAAATTTTGTCTCCACGTTTAGCACTTGATTTTTTCATCTTTCTTAATGATGAAATGAGCTTGTCAATTTCGTCATCAATTTCATCGGGATCAATAAATATTAATCCAAATTGATTTGCCTTTTTTACCAGCCTAAGTGGTCCTTGATTTATAAAACTTTTGTCCTTTTTGTATTTCTTGTCAACAATGCAAATTAGTTTGCTTCTCAATTGTTCATCATTTGCGAATGCCCCTAATTCCGCAAATGAGCCTGGACTTTCAGGAATTAATACAATTGCATCAACACTGTCGGCTAAAAGCCCCTCAAGAGAAAGTAGGTCTTTTGTCTTGGAGCTATAAAGTAATTCGTCAAATATGTCTTCTGGGTAAATAATGTCCGCCCAAAATCTCCATTTTAATGCTTCTGCAATTTTATATCTGATTTTGTCTTTTTGAGTTATGTCAGCACCACATAAAAACACAGTTGTCTTGAAGTTGAATGCAGGTTTATAGATGTCGTCTCTAATTTTGTTAGATATACGAGTGCAGTCTGCTTTTGATATGTTTTGATAACTGTCTGTCAATGGTTGTGTCGTCTGTTAAAATTACCGATAACGTTTTGGCGCTTGGCGTTCGTGCGGTATTTCAGGGCACAAAACTGTCAACCCAGCACTAAAGTTGATTTGAAAAACTGCACTTGAATTTAAGCACTTCACCCCGCATGACGCCAAACGCATGTTAGTGGCTGGGCTT
>CAJPFH010000020.1 GCA_905339165.1 Flavobacteriales bacterium | reverse complement strand
GTGGGATATGTAGCGATTGCGGGCCAGGTTGATGCGGAATTGAGGTTCTGCTGTTGAAGGAACGCTGTATATATACTATAGAGCAAGAAGGGATGAACTTTAATAAATTCATTAAAAGAGGTAAAAATGTTTGAAAAAAGGGTAATTATTGATTCTGAAATAAGGCATGGTAAACCTATTATAAAAGGTACAAGGGTGCCTGTGGAGGTTATATTAGGCTCCTTGGCTGGCGGCATGGAGATAAGAGAAATCATAGAAGATTATGAAATAACAAAGGAAGATGTTCAGGCAGCAGCAGAATATGCTATGAAAATAGTGGCAAATGAAGAGATTGTAGCATATGCATAATTTGAAATTCCTGCTGGATGCCGATATGCCAAAATCAAGTGCGCAAGTCATACGGAGCCTTGGTTTTGAAATAGAAGATGTCAGAGATATTGGTATGAGAGCAGCTAAAGATAGAGAAATAATGGATCATGCTCTTAAAAATAATAAGATTATCATCACGAGAGACACTGATTTTGGAGAAGTACTTCGATATCCACAGCACCCAGGAGCTATTATTTTAAGATTGCCTTACGGATTCACTTCAAAAGAAATAAACGAACGTTTAAGGGAATTTCTCAGGTCGGTAAAAGAAGAAGAATTGATCGAAGCGATAATTATCGTTGAATTATCAAGGTACCGGAGAAGGGCATTGAGGAATGATTGATTTTTTATATATTGTCCCCGCTGTGATATTGACCTTGTGGGATGTGCAGCGATTGTGGGCCAGGTAAATGCAGAAAATCGATAATAATGCTCATATTAAGGACGATCATATCCTGCACGTCGTAAGTTTTCCTATCACGTCACTGAAGCTCCCATTCTCTCTTTTCAAACTCTTGAGCACAATTTTTACGAATGATATTTGATTTCTAATCCCTCTAAGAATTTTGCATAAATTCTTGCAGATATTCTAAAACCATCCATCATCATTTCATTTAAAGCTTGAATTGATTCCTGTTTGCTGATTATCCCTTTTTCCACGGATTTTTTCAATATGTAAAGGGTTCCTTTGACCTCAAGCCCCATTGCTTTTGCCACCTCTCTGCCATCTTCTTCATCAATCAATATTATGCAATTATGCTTTCTTGCAAGCAAAATAGAATTACTTTCTCCTTGATGAATTCCCTGGATGATTTTTGTATTTTTGATCCTATGAACTACAATCCATCCTTCATTTAATGCATTTTCAATTAATTCAGCATCCTGAGCGCCTTCGTCTTTACCTCGATCTATTGTCTCAAGCTTCACTTCTTCTTCAATGAGCACTTTTCCAAATAAATCCTTTAATAAATGAAGTTTCCCCGCTTTTGCAAGATTTATCAGGGGCGAAGCATCGGAGACGATCATTCCAGATCTTCTCTCAATGAATCTTCAGAATAATGTAATTCGATCCCTTTTTCATGAAGGATCATATTCATTTTTCTTAGTGATACACCGGCTATTTCTGATGCTTTCCAGGTACTTACTTCCCCATCAAGGTATTTTTTTACGGCCATGTCAATTTGATATTGCTTAAGTCCAGAAATCAGAAGGTGTCTTATGAAAGTTTGTTTCTTCATGCGGGGCTCTTTTATTTCTTTTAATGCCCTTAAGAATTCATCATCCAATTTTAGAGAAACCGTTTCCATATGTATAACTTTGCTGCCAATTTATAAATAGTTTGTTTTATTGATTGCTCTTACTCGCGCTTCCCCTGTCAAAACCACCTACAAGGCTCTTCGCCATCTGCCTGATACCGCTTTTTCTCAGGTATTCCCGCAGTCCTTCTTAGGCCTTCGGTGTTCCGGAGTTGTCCCCGCTGTGATATTGACCTTGTGGGATATGTAGCGATTGCGGGCCAGGTTGATGCGGAATTGAGGTTCTGCTGTTGAAGGAACGCTGTATATATACTATAGAGCAAGAAGGGATGAACTTTAATAAATTCATTAAAAGAGGTAAAAATGTTTGAAAAAAGG
>CAJPFH010000019.1 GCA_905339165.1 Flavobacteriales bacterium | reverse complement strand
AGTACCGAATTGGGCGATGGTCTTCCCTGCCACACAGCCCCGGATCCATTTTGAAGTGCATCCTGTGGTCATGTCCACAAGGTCTACGAATTCTTTTGCTTCATTTTCAGGCATACCTGTAGTATGTACACCGAATGCGATTATCTGGACATTGTGTTTTTTCTCAAGTTCCCTTATTTCCCGGACATCCCTGACATTTGTTACGGATACCCCTATTTTTTTATAGCCCAGTTCTATCGCTTTTTTCACACCTGCTACCTGGTCAAGAGCAGCGGTTGCAGGGTCAAGAACAATACCATTAACTTCCTGTATCCGTTCAATAAGCTCAGGTATTGGCGTAGTCTCGGACAATCCTGAAATGCGAGACCCCATACCCTGTGCAAGTTTTGGATTGTTCGTGATCACAGTGCCGGCGCCGTCGCATGCAGTCACGCTGGTATCAATTAGACTCCGGCGCAGTCCTGTCATGAAAGTCTCACTTGCCCCAAACCCTACGAATATTTCCATTTCAACAGCCCTGTCCTTCGTGAAAAGGCCAAAATCCTTAATCCTGAACTCGATATTTTCCTTTGCGGACTTTGAGGTGAATTTCTTGATCCCGCGCACCTTATCAAATATAGGGCAGTATTCTGTCTGGGGTTCACCGACTTCAATGACTTTTCCATTCTCAACAACTACCCGGGTTTTTCCGAGAGCTTCCATAACATGTCTATCTTTTGCCATAGATACCAATATGCATCTGGTATGTATTAATCATTAAGATACTGACAAAATATGATAAATTGAGGCAGAATTTGCCCCAATTATTTATTTCTTCGCCTTTCAAGAATAGCCCAGGCAAATAATCCAACTATAGAAATTATAATTCCAAATCCGGGAGATCTGGGTGTTGTTGTGGCTGTTACTGTGGTCTCTTCTGGTATTTCTGTGGTCTCTTCTGGTATTTCTGTCTCTTCTATAATTCCTGGTATTTCTGTTTCTGTGATTCCTGGTGTTGTTCCTGTGGTAACCCCTGGAGTTGCTGCCATGGTCGTTGTGACAGTTGATGTAACAGTTGCGGTTGGCGGTGCCCCTATAGCTATCAGGGCTTCACTGGCATTAGTAAGGTGATCTACCTGATTCTCAAATAATGTTCCGTAACCGGTACGTGGTCCGTCGCTTGCACCATTAATATGGCAGGTATCACATGAACCTGCGCCATAAATTGCCGTAAGATTTGTAAGATACTCGGGCTTTGCAAAAGTTGTCGGTGTTGCTATAAGAATTACTATTGATACCAGAAGCAATTCAGCTAATCTTTTATTATTCATATATTTTCCTCCTCTTCCTCCCCAATTACTACTACTCTCAGATATAGCCGGGAAGTGTTAAATAAATCGTTGTGAATCCTATATAATACTTCCTAATTCCCTTTACTCATATCTTAAGGCATCAGCTGGCCTTAGTTTCGACTCATGGTAAGCAGGGATCATTCCTGCCAGTATTCCAGAGACCATCCATAGGGGCGCATAAAACCTGAAAGAATTTATATAGAAAGAGTTGGGATAGATGTGGTTCTGTTAAGCCGGGCGCTCAGTATAACTGTTGCCCGGGTTCACTTCCTTTGCACCATTATCTTTTCTGCGAGTTCCTTTCCTACTGATATTTCCGACCCTGGCACCCTGATAAGGATCGGTCCTCCGAAAGGAGCGACACTCTTTACTTTTACTTCTATCTCAGGATATAATCCAAGACTGCCCAGATACTGCAACATCTCAGAGTTCTCCTCAAAGACGCTTATAATAACTCCTTTTTCATTTGCTTTGAGTTCTGAAAGTTTTACAGTATTATCCTGGACTATCAATCCCTCTTTATCAGGTATCGGATAACCATGCGGACATGTTCTGGGATTGCCCAGTTTCTCTTCGATTTTGTCCTCCATCTCAGAACTTATATCGTGTTCAAGCCTGCATGCCTCCTCATGAACTTTATCCCATTTAAAACCCAGAATATCCGTAAGCAGGCGCTCTGAGAGGCGATGTTTTCTTATCACTTTCCTGGCTTTAAGTTCACCT
>CAJPFH010000018.1 GCA_905339165.1 Flavobacteriales bacterium | reverse complement strand
TTATACTCTCACACCAATCACACACACATCGTCTACCTGCTCGTTGCTGCCTTTCCATTGGTCGAATGCTTCGGATAGTTTTTGTTTTTGTTCGGACATAGGAAGATTCGCTATTTGTAAAAACAATTCTTTTACATTTTTAATCATGTATTTTTTGCCTTTGCTGCCTCCAAACTGATCGGAAAAACCATCGGTAAGCGTGTAAATGGTATCGCCCGGTTGTAATGGTATGGTGTGCAGATGGAATGGCTCTTGGTCTTTCTCATGTTTGCCTACGGGTATCTTATCGGCTTTAAATTCGAGGAGTTCAGTGGCATCGTTTCCCGATACGCCCTCCTGCTTTGGGCTATTCGAAGCAACAGAACGTACAATAAAAACAGGATTATTGGCTAAGGCAACCGAAAGTTTTTTTCTTTCTTTATCTAATACCAACAAGCTGCAATCCATGCCGTCTTTGCCACCTTCGGGGCTGCCATCTTTTTTTAATCGTTCAATAATTATTTTTCGGGTTTTATTTAAAATTTGGTCGGGACTTTCCTCTGTTTCTATGGCCTTTTCTAAACTCGAAATATTTAAAATACTCATAATGGCTCCGGGTACACCATGTCCGGTGCTATCGGCACAGCAGTAAGCAAAGTGGCCATTGTTGAGTTTTGATGCCCAGTAAAAATCGCCACTTACCACATCTTTAGGGCGAAAAAATACAAAGTAATTACATTCACTTCTCGATACGCCCTCATGCCTATGGCTGCTCGAAGTAACGCCTAAATACTTATCTAACATTTCGGTGGTGGCCAAAAAGCTGCGTTGTATTCGCTCGGCATAATTAATACTGTCGGTAATTTCTTTGTGTTTATTTTCAACTATTTCTTTTTGTGTTTTAATTAACACATTATCTTTTTGTTTTTGGTAATATGCTTTAATACTTATTGAAAGCAGAAGAGCAATACCAACCAAGGATAAAATGAGGATGTTTCTTTGCGTATTCTTCTTAGAGATTTCGAGTTTCTTTTCTATCACTTCTTTTTCTTTTTCTGCCAATAATTTTTCGCTTTTAGACAATTCGTACTTTACTTCCATTTCTAAAAATTTAGAAGAAGTTTCGTTTTTGGCTATCGAATCACTGTATAAATTATAAAGGGTTAAATGGTTATACGCTTGTTTAAAGTCGCCTCTTGCAGCATGTAATTTTGCCAAGGCAGAATAACATTCTCTCAGTTGAGCCAACCAATGCTCGCCCGATAAATTTTGTAAACACAAATTATAATTTTTTAAAGATTCGGAATAGTTCTGTATTTTAAAATAAACATTTCCAATAGTCATATAAGAAAGAGCAACGCCTAGTTTTACCCCTATTTTAGAGTAAATAGAAAGGGCTTCGTTCGATTTACTTAATGCCGATTGGTAATTCCCCTTTAATGCTTCTATACTTGAAATCAAATTGAGTACGTTGGCTATAGAAGAACTATCTTGTTTGTACTGAGTTAATATTTTATATGCACTCACAGAATAACTTAGTGCGCTATCAAGCTTTAACGAATCTAAAAAAAGAATACTCATATTACTCAAGGTGATTCCCAATCGCTGATAATTTTCAGTAGATTGGTAATGATGAGCCGCTTTTAAAAAACATTGCTTCGCATCATTAAACTTCCCTTGTTTCTGATAAATATTCCCTAATAAATTTTGAGCGGAAAGTAATTTATCGGCTAAATTTTCTTGTTCTAAAAATTCTATATATTTTATGGCATAGGCAAAGGAGAGGTCGTACATGCCTCTTTCAAAATACACTTTAGAAATAACAAATAAAGTAAATTCTTCTTTTCGTTTAAAGCCTATTTTTTTAGCTAAAAGATAAGCCTCATTCAAATAAAGCATTTTTTCGGTAGAAGAAAGATAGTTGTAATAGGAAGATAATTCTATCAGTTGGTTTACTTTATTAGTATCTTCTTCCGAAAGGTTTATTTCATTTTTAAGCGAATCTATTTTTGCCGTATCCTGAGAAAATAAATCCTTTCCATGAACCCAAAAAAGTATGAGAAGAAAAAAGTAAAATTTCATATGCCACTAAACTACATTCTTTTGTTTAAATAACAAATGGTTTTGAAAAAACATTTTTGGCAAAACACATTTTTTTGGATGGATTTAACGAAATAAAAACAGAATAAATTATTTTTTAAAAGGGGAATAACAATACTTTCAGAGAAAATGGCCTATATCCGAACCCCAATAACACAAACGTCATCTACTTGCTCAAAATCGCTTTTCCATTTAAGAAAAGCCTCTAGCAATCGTTCTTTTTGATGATTCATTGGTACGTGCTGCATACCTATGAGCAGTTTTTTTAAATTGGTACTTTTTAGTTTTTTTCCTTTTTCGCCCCCAAACTGGTCGGCATAACCATCGGTAATTAGGTAAATAGAGTCGCCTTTTTTCAAATCAATGAGGTGGGTTGTAAAAGGCTTCGGATGGTCTATTTTACCTATTGGTTGAATATTTCCTCGTATTTCCATTAATTTAAACTCTGAAGAATTTTCTGTAGTCGTTGGGCTATTCTGTTCTGCTTCTTTTTCTTCTGTTGTTTTTTTTCTAAAAATCCATAGAGGATTATTTGCTCCCGCCCATTCCATTTTCAAGTTTTCTAAATCTATTTTACAAAAGGAAATGTCCATTCCATCTTTCACATCTTCTCCATTACGGGCAAAACTCGATACCACAATTTCGCGGGTGCGGTCTAATATTTTACCCGGGTCGCTAAGCCCTTCTTCGGTAACTGCCTTACTGAGTGCGTTTGAACAAACCACACTCACCATCGCTCCGGGCACTCCATGTCCGGTACAATCGGCTGCAGCAAAATATGTAATACCATTTACGTGTTCCATCCAATAAAAATCTCCGGCTACTATATCTTTTGGTACATACAAAACAAAACCATCTTTCAAGTATTTATTCAGTTGGTTTGCCGAGGGCAGAATAGCATCTTGTATTCGTTTGGCATAGTTGATAGAATCGGTTATTTCTTTATTTTTAATTTCTAACTGCAGATTTTTTTCATTCAATCGGTTATTAAATGTAATTTTTAAATGCAAAAGAATCCAAGCCAATAAGAAAATTGCTGCTATAATTGAAAAAGCAGGAATTGGAGAAATATGTATTTCCGTAGATAAAAGAAATGCTGCAATTAAATAAAACGTAGTTGAAACAACAAACCAAAATAGCTGAGATAAACGAGAAAAAGTAAAACCAATAGCCATTACCACAATAAAGTATCCCGTATAATACTCGGGCATAAATTGATTGATATACATTAAGTAGATAAACCAAAAATTATTTGCATGAATCATAATCATACAAAGTAGAATAAAATGCTTTTTTACCCAAGCTATATTCGATTCTAACCAAAGTACGATAAGAGGCACAAACCCTACCAACATGCGTTGCCAAAAGGGGTCTATGGCTTCTTTAATGGTAAAAATGTAGATGTAATGAAAAATAAGATGCATAATACCCGAAAAAAGGCATAAAGCCCGGTATGTAGCCGCTTCATCGTACCCGAAAGGAGTTTCTTTTATGTCGAAATATTTTTTCAAAAACGGGACTCTGGTTTAGAAAACTGTGCAACCATCATAGATATGAATGCTAGTAAAATGAGTATGGCCGGCAAAAACCACAATGGTTTAGATTCTCCATCGGGGATGGCTTCGGCTACACGATGACTAAGAATGGTAAGAGGAATAGTGGCGAAACACAAGGCTGCAAATAATATAAAACTATTGGCTTTGTCGTATGTTGTTTTGTAATTTAAGTATATTATACCTAATGTAAATAGAGCTACACAGAAAAACATTCCTCCAATTATTTTCTTAAAGGTAATCATCAAATCGAATATGTGCGGGTTAAAATCAATAATCTCAGCTTCGTTCATTTGCAAATAAGCATAATGGTAATTCATTAACCCCGGTTTTATTAAATACAAATACCCAAAAACAGACGCCCCCACCACAATAAGCAGGTTGATGATGAGAATGATTTTTTTCATGTTGATAGTTTAATAAAACATAAAAATAAATTAAATTTCTTTACCCACCTTGCTTGTATGTAAACTTGTTTTGGTATTTTTAAAGTTCTAATTAGAAAAACATGAATCATTACCGCATTTTTGATTTACATTACCACCAACTTACACACTATCCTAAGTCCGATTGCCTTTGTACGAAGGAAAATGGCAAATGGATAAAATATTCGACCAAAGAGCTTATTGAAACGGCAAACCGACTAGCCTGCGGGTTAATACAAAAAGGCATCGAGCCGGGTGATAAAGTAGCCATCATCTCTACCAACAACCGTTCCGAATGGCACATTACAGACCTCGCCATTTTGTTGATTGGAGCCGTTAATGTTCCGGTTTATCCCACCATTACTCCCGATGATTACAAGTACATCTTTAACGATTCTCAATGTAAATTGGTTTTTGTTTCCGATAAAGAATTACTTCAAAAAGTAACAAGCATTAAAAATGATGTGCCCTCCCTTATAGAAATCTACAGCTTTACCCCCATGGAAGGTTCTGTTTACTGGAAAGAACTTTTGATTAATAATGCTGAGTTACTTAACGAAATTGAAATTAGAAAAGAAAAAATTAAAGAAACCGACTTAGCTACTCTCATTTACACATCAGGAACCACAGGAGTACCTAAAGGA
Organism: Flavobacteriales bacterium; assembly: GCA_905339165.1. Lineage (GTDB taxonomy): Bacteria > Bacteroidota > Bacteroidia > Flavobacteriales_E > Vicingaceae > BCD5. Next base: position 17,930 of record CAJPFH010000018.1, on the reverse strand, counting down.
GTAATGCTTTCGCATCAAAACTTAGTAAGCAATGCCATGGCAAGCCGAGAAAGATTACCCGTTAACGAAAATGCCAAAGCCCTCAGTTTTTTACCCCTATGCCATGTATACGAACGAATGGTTTGTTACCTCTACATCTACTCAGGGGTTTCGATTTACTTTGCCGAAAATATGGAAACCATTGGCGACAACCTGCGCGAGGTAAAACCCGAAATTTTTACGGCTGTTCCCAGACTATTAGAAAAAGTGTACGATAAAATTGTAGCCAAAGGCACTGAGCTAACTGGAATAAAAAAAGCCCTATTTTTTTGGGCCCTCAATTTGGGCTTAAAATACGAACTCTATGGAGCCAATGGTGCATGGTACGAATTGAAACTACGCATTGCCAACAAAATCATTTTTAATAAATGGAGAGAAGCCCTCGGAGGAAACGTAAAAGCCATTGCTTCGGGAGCAGCAGCCCTTCAGCCCAGATTGGCTAGAGTGTTTTTATCGGCCAACATTCCGGTGATGGAAGGCTACGGATTAACCGAAACCTCGCCCGTTGTGGCCGTTAACTGCGAAAAAAATAAGGGCGTTATGATTGGCACTGTGGGAAGACCATTGAAAAATGTACAAGTTAAAATTGCCGATGACGGAGAAATATTAGTAAAAGGACCAAGCGTAATGATGGGCTACTACAATAAACCCGAAGCCACAGCCGATGTAATAGATGCCGAAAGATGGCTGCACACAGGAGATATTGGAGAACTAGTAAACGGAGAATTTTTAAAAATAACCGACCGTAAAAAAGAAATTTTCAAAACCAGCGGAGGAAAATACATTGCCCCACAAGTGCTAGAAAACAAACTGAAAGAATCGCCTTTTATTGAACAAATAATGGTAGTAGGCGAAGGAGAAAAACACCCTGCAGCCATTATACAACCCGCATTTGAATACATTAAAGAATGGTGTAAACGAAAACAAATTACCTGCCAAACCAACAAAGAAATTGCACAGCACCCCAAGGTAATGGAACGAATAATGCAAGAAGTGGAAAAGTGCAATGTAGATTTTGCTCAATACGAAAAAATAAAAAAAATAGAATTAACGCCTACCGTTTGGAGTATTGAAGGAGAGGAACTAACACCTACTCTTAAACTTAAACGGAAAAATATTTTAAAAAAATACAAAAATCTTTATAACAACATTTACGCCTCTAATTAATATATTCTTATGCAAAAAAGAAGAGAATTTCTCAAACAAGCCGGAATTGCCGGAAGTCTTTTAAGTTTAGCTCCACTTAGCAGCATGGCCACTTCGTTTACACACAGTTCTTCTAGTTTAACAGGCATTCCGCTTTCGCCACCAAGTGCTGATGATGATTTCTGGGCATGGGTGCAAGAGGCCTATACTGAATCGCCTTCACTTATTAATCTAAACAACGGAGGTGTTAGTCCACAACCCAAAACGGTTCAGGAAGTATTTGAGCACTACAACCGCATGTGCAACGAAGCCCCCTCTTATTATATGTGGCGAATTTTAGACAAGGGCAGAGAGTCATTACGCACCAAACTGGCCGATTTAGCCGGTTGCCACACCGAAGAAATTTGTATTAACCGCAACACCACCGAAGCCTTGGGCACAGTAGTTTTTGGGCTCAACCTTAAAAAAGGCGATGAAGTTGTACTTTCAAAATACGACTACCCCAACATGATGAACGCCCTCAAGCAAAGAGAAAAAAGAGACGGCATTGTGTTGAAATGGGTAGAACTTGATATGCCCACAGAAAATGACGAAATCATTGTAAAAAAATACACCGAACAATTTACTCCTAATACCAAACTTGTTTTAATTACTCACATCATTAACTGGACAGGCCAGATACTCCCCGCAAAAAAAATAGCCGATGCAGCAAAAGCTAAAGGCATTGAAGTAATGGTAGACGGGGCACACTCTTTCGCTCACCTCCAATTTAAAATAAACGAGCTAAACTGCGATTACTTCGGCACCAGTTTACATAAATGGTTATGTTCTCCTTTTGGCTCAGGTTTACTGTACGTTAGAAAAGAAAAAATTAAAAACCTCTGGCCCCTCTTCCCTTCAGATAACCCTCAAAGCGAGGATATCAGAAAATTCGAAGCACTTGGCACACGCTCTTTTGCCACCGAACAAGCCATTTCTCAGGCCATCGATTTTCACAACGCCATAGGGGCTAAAAGAAAAGAAGATCGCCTTCGGTTTTTAAAAAATTATTGGATGGAAAAAGTAAAACCCATGAAGGGCGTTAAATTCTACACTTCTTCCAAACCTGAATTTTCTTGTGCTTTAACCACCATTGGCATTGAAGGAAAAGATGCCGGTGAATTGGAAAGCTCCTTACTTTCTAAATACAACATTCACACTACGCCCGTTAAATACGAGAAAGTAAATGGTGTTCGCATTACTCCCCATGTGTACACCAAACTTTCCGATTTAGACCGACTCGTAAACGCATTCAAAGAATTAACCAACAGCTAATTTTTTTTCTGAATAATGAAATGTTATTTTCTGTTTGCATCCTTTCTTCTAATTTCTATTTTTTCCTCTTCACAATCAAACACGCAGGTAGTAAAAGGCTTTATAAAAGACACCGATTCCCGCATACCCTTGCCCGGCACTACCGTTTGTTTATTTAAAGATACCCTGCAATACAAATGCACCTCTACCAACGAAAAAGGACAATTCTTTTTCGAAGAAGTTGAAATTGGCCGCTATCGTCTGGTAGCCTCCATGATTGGATACACCACACACAAAAATGGGAATGTGCTGGTACAATCGGGCAAAGAAGTTTTTTTAGAAATTGCCATGGAAGAAAGCATTACCCTACTTCAACAAGTAGAAGTAAGTTCTACCCTACACAAAGGCGAAGCCGGAAACCAAATGGCTACTGTAAGTGCCCGCACTTTTTCTATTGAAGAAACCGAACGCTATGCCGGAAGCCGAAGCGACCCCGCACGCATGGCAGCAAATTATGCAGGAGTACAAGGAGCCGATGATTCCAGAAACGATTTAATTATTCGAGGAAATTCCCCCCTGGGTGTTTTGTACCGGGTAGAAGGTATAGATATTCCTAATCCCAACCATTTTGCCGTGTCGGGAAGTACCGGAGGACCGGTTTCTATTTTAAACAACAAAGTAATGGCCAACTCCGATTTCTTTACAGGAGCATTTCCTTCGGAATACGGCAATGCTCTCGCAGGTGTATTTGATATTAAACTGCGAAACGGAAATGCCCAAAAGCACGAATTTACGGGGCAATTCGGATTTTTAGGTACAGAAGCTCTTGCCGAAGGACCTCTAAACAAAAAAAGCGGAGCTTCTTATTTGCTCAACTACCGCTACTCTACCCTTGCTTTGTTTGGGGCATTAAACATTCCTATTGGAACGAATTCTATTCCGCAGTATCAAGATTTTTTTGCCAAAGTAAATCTACCTACTGCCAAAGGTGGAAATATTTCTGTTTTTGCCATGGGCGGAAAAAGTAAAGTAGACATTGTGATTAGCGAACAAAAAGATACCAGCGAAATTGATTTATATGGCGAAAATGACCGAGACCAATACTTCCGCACTCAAATGAGTATTGCAGGAATAAGTTTCATTCAACCCATTTCAGAAAAAATATTTTTTAAAACTACTACCGCCTTTACACACGAACAACAACGCAGTCACCACGATTACATTTACCGAAAAGTAGATTCGCTCGGCATCTTTCATGTAGATAGCCTTTCGCCTCTGCTCGATTTTAAATTCAGTACTCAAAAAATAACACATCACTCTTTCTTCGATTTTAAATTTTCGGCAAAAAATATTTTTAAAATAGGTTTTACTCTCGATTATCTTTTCTTTAATATGGTTGATAGCGTTAAAGCCATTCCCTTTCCGCAATGGACCGTTCGCTGGAATCACTCTGAAAATGCAGCCATACTGCAACCCTATGCCCAATGGAAACATCGCTTTACAGAAACTTTTTCTTTAAGCCTTGGGCTGCACAGTGCGTATTTTAGTTTAAACGGAACAGCCTCTTGGTTTGAGCCCCGTGCAGGAATAAAATGGCAGATAAGCGAAAAGCACTTTTTTACGGCTGCAGCCGGTGTTCACAGTCAGGTGCAGCCTTATTACACCTATTTTTACAGGCAGTATAATGCCTTAGGAAACGCCATTTTGCACAACAGGAACATGGGGTTTTCTAAAAGCAACCATTACGTAGCCGGATACGAAATTTATTTAGGAAAAAACTCCCGTATAAAAACCGAAGCATATTACCAATACTTGTACAACATTCCGGTAGAAACCTTTTCTTCGGCATTTTCTATGATAAACCAGGGAAGCGGATTTAGTCGTTTTTTTCCTAATAAAGTAATCAATATGGGTACGGCTTATAATTATGGAGCAGAAATTACTTTAGAAAAATTTTTCAGTCACCATTTTTTTATGCTTGTTACAGGGGCTGTTTTTGAATCAAAGTACAAAGGAAGCGATGGCATTGAACGAAATACCGATTTTAACGGAAACTATGCAGGCAATTTTTTAATTGGAAAAGAATTTGTTTTTAAAAACCAACACAGGCTTGGTATAGGTTCTAAACTCACTACGGCCGGTGGACGAAGATTTGGGGTGGTAGATACCTTGCTTTCTAACCTTCAGAAAGAAATTGTGTACCAAGATAGTTTATACAACGAGTTTCAGTTTGAACCTTATTTTAGAGTTGACTTTAAGATTAATTACGTGATTAACGGCAAAAAAGCCATGCATGAATTTGCTCTGGATTTAGTAAACCTTACCAACCACAAAAATATTTTAAGCCTAACCTATGCCCCTGTACCCGGAAATCCCGGTGCAACGCCTTTCAGAAAAAATTATCAGTTGGGCTTTTTACCCCTGTTCTATTACCGTATTCAGTTTTAGAATCAGCGGGCAATTATAATTTTTTGAAACTTCGAGAAACCAAACTTATCACTCGCTTTTAGTAAATAAGCACCGTTTGGCAATTCTGAAAGATTGATTTGATTATTGTATTTTGTAATTTGATTTTCTTGTACTATTCTTAACTCAGGAGTAAAAATCTGCACTAACAGTTGTATTGAATTTTCTTTCCACTCTATATTTATTAAATCGTTAGCCGGATTAGGATAAACAGTAATATTTTTTTCAGCAAACGCTTCTTCCGTCACAGAGAATACAAGCGAGCAGTTACCTAAATCCATCATTTGCTGTGGAGTTTGTTTTGTGTTGGTAAACGCTAAACCTAATTGTCCGTTAACGCCTTTTCCCCAACTATAAACCCCACCCGAAGTTTGTTTGGCTAGTGTGTGCCCATGCCCGCCATCGGTATATTGTAAATTATTTACTCCGGCAATAAGTACCGGAATATCTCTGGGCGTAGTAGTGCCATCGCCTAATTGACTATCGCCATTTTGCCCCCAGGCATATAAACTCCCGGTTCCGCTTACTGCCATGCTGTGGTAATATCCGGCTGCAACATCAGAAATAATAACTCCGCCCAGTGTATTTACTTGTTTAGGGAAAACGCAATTTAAAAAGTTTCCGAAACCAAGTTGCCCGTCATTATTATAACCAAAGCTATATACTTTACCATCTATGGTTAAAGCCAAGCTGTGCCAGTAACCTCCTGCCACATCAATTACATTTTCTATGGTATTGTTTTTAACCGGAGCAAAACGGTTTATTGTGGTAGAATCTCCTATCTGGCCGTGTTGGTTTCGTCCCCAAACGTATAGAGTGCCATTGGCAGTAATGGCAAATGCGTGTTGGCCTCCGGCTTCTATGCGTACCACTCCGCTAAGGCCTTTTACTTTGGTAAATTTATTTTTTGAAACAAAGGTACTGTCGCCTAGTTGCCCATATTGGTTGTTGCCGGCAGCCCAAACAGTACTATCTCTTCTAAGGATAAGGGTAAACATATCGCCTGCCGAAATGGCAATGGCATTTTTTATAAAGGGTACTTTTACCGGAAAGGTGGTGCCATTGTAATTTTCGGCACCTAGTTGGCCATCATCGTTACGCCCCCATACCCAAACGGTACTATCTTTGTGCAGGGCTACCGAATGGTGTCCACCTGCACTTACGGCTATTATTTTAGCTAAAGAAAAAACTTTTTTTGGAACGGTTTTAAAATAATACGTGGTATCGCCCAATTGACCATACATATTGTCCCCGGTGGCCCAAACCGTAGAATCAGAACAAAGCATGAGGGAATGGTTTAATCCGGCTGCTATTTTTTGAGCTACGGCCTGTTGAAAGAACACACTAAGCAGCAGAGCAGTAAAGTAGTAAACTTTTTTCTTCATATACAGTAATGATTGATTCTCAAAGGTACAAATTTTTACAGTAGCCCAATATGAAAGAGCGGATCGCCCTGATACACTACCGGACTGTTGTTATGCCCAATAATATGCCCGCTTTTATGGGCATATACTTTTATTTCGTACTGGTTGTAGGGATCGTTTATAATGCCTAACAATTTGTTTCGGCTTACCTTTTCGCCCGAGCGGGCAAACAGGCGAAACATGCCGGAACGCTTAGCCCTTATCCATGAACTTTTCGAAAATAATAATTTTTCGGTTTCGGGCAAAATGTATTCTTCTTTCATGTTGAAATGGTGAAGTACTCTTTTGGCTCCTTTTATTCCTTCTTCGATGGCTAATTCATCGAAACGAAGTGATTCTCCCCCTTCGTACACCACAATTGGCTTTTTCATTTTGGCGGCTTGGTAACGAAATGATTTGGGGATTAATTTGGAATGGAGCAAATACTTCACTCCAAAGGCCTGTGCCATTTCTTCGGCTTTTTTATCTTCCGGCCAATAGCGAACCTGAGGGTAGTTGGTTCTTCTGCCGCCTCCGGTATGAAAATCGATGCCTACATCGATGACTGGTAATATATCGTTCGTAAAACGATAGGCCACTCTGCTGGCAAGCGAACCACTGGCGCTTCCCGGAAAACTACGGTTTACATCTTTGCCATCGGTAACATCACGAGAAAAGTTGAGGAACCCGAATACATTGAGGATGGGAATGGCTAGCACGCTACCAACATTCAGTTTTTCTAAGGTTTTTTCTACAATTAGCCTACGCACTATTTCTACACCGTTTACTTCATCGCCATGCAGGCCACCCATAAACAGTAGTACCGGGCCCGGTTTTTTACTACGATATACGTACACCGGCATATCTATCCAGGTGCCCGAGGTTAAACGGGCTATTTGTAAATCGATGATTTTGTTTTCTCCGGGATAAATTTTTTTATCTTCTATAATTAAAGGTTCGCCCATTTATTTTTTTGTAAGATAGGGATTTATAAAAAACACATACGCTGAAATAGGGGGCAAATTTGATATTTTTTTGTGGGAAAGCAATAAAGTGATCCCGACAAGATTCGAACTTGTGACCTACTGCTTAGAAGGCAGTTGCTCTATCCAGCTGAGCTACGGGACCGGAATTTGAGCTTTTGTCGGGGCGGCAGGATTCGAACCTGCGACCTCCTGCTCCCAAAGCAGGCGCGATAACCGGACTACGCTACGCCCCGAATGTGTTTGTGAATGAAACGGACGCAAGATTACTAATTTTTTTAAAACCCTACCATTAATTTTTGTTTTCGATGAGTTTTGATTTTTTATTTTGTCTCTGTGTATAAATTATGCTGTTTTTATTTGGTAGTAAACGGTATATTTTTTACTTTCATAGCTTTGATTATATCGTTGCTTATGCCAAAATTAATTTCCGTTAAAGTAGTACCTGCCGAACACAAAAACGAACCTCGTATTTTGCTTTTTTTTCCGAAAGATAAAGAACTTATTCAACTAGTAAAAAAATTTAAAGATGCACGATGGAGTAGTACTTTGCGTGCATGGCACATTCCGCAAAAAGAGTATTCTGTATCAGATGTTTTTACCCTTTTTAAGGGCAAGGCTTGGATTGATTACAGCGAGGTTACAAATGCTCATCAGAAATTAAATGCTGTAATAAAGCCGGAGGTTTTTACTTCAGACACTTTAAAAAATGAAGAATTAAGTAAAGAGGCTTTGGATAAAATAGAAAAATTCAGGTTTTGGCTTCGGTCGAAAAGATACAGCCCCAATACTATTGAGACGTATACCGATGCGATGCGTTCGTTTCTTCGCTTTTTTTCTGAAAAGAATATTCAGGAAATCTGCAACGAGGATTTGATTATTTTCAACAATGAGTATATCTTGGCTAATCATTATTCGGAATCTTTCCAAAATCAAGTGGTAAATGCGGTAAAACTTTTTTTTAAAACGGTAGAAAATTCGCACCTGAATATAGAAAATATACATAGGCCTAAACGTACAAAAAAACTACCGAATGTGCTTAGCAAAGAAGATGTAAAAGAGATACTTAATGCTCCTATAAACATTAAACACAAGGCCATGCTTAGTCTTATTTATGCCTGTGGTTTGCGTTGCGGGGAATTGCTTTCTCTAAAATTGAACGATATTGATTCGGACCGAATGATTTTGCATATTAAGAACGCTAAAGGGAAAAAAGATAGAATTGTTCCGCTTAGCGAAAAAATTGTTGCCCTTTTGAGAGATTACTATAAGGCTGCAAAACCGAAACTATTTTTATTTGAAGGACAAGTAAAAGGAACTCGCTATGATGAACGCAGTTTGCAAAACGTATTGAAACAGAGTGTTGCAAAAACAAGCATAACAAAGCCCGTTACCTTGCACTGGTTAAGACATAGCTATGCCACCCATTTATTGGAAAATGGCACCGATTTGCGGTACATACAGGAATTATTAGGACATAAAAGTAGCAAAACGACTGAGATATATACCCATGTAAGCACAAAAAGTATACGACAAATTAAATCGCCATTTGATTATTTATGATAAAAGAATTACATTTGGGAGTGGAGAATTGGAAATTAGCAGAAGCCATTTTATGGCGGCAATACACCCAAAATGGATTCGTTAGCGAAGTTTTCAATCGGGTATAAACAAGTTGTGTGTAATGCATAAAAAAGCCGAAACACAAGCAAATAAGCACCTGAAAAAGGTACACATTTGCTTTTTGCCAACGCTCGAAAAAAAACGGTTAGACAATGAATTTTAGAGAACGAAAAGAAAGATTAGAATACTTGTTTGAAATGGTTGAAAAAGGTAGATGCTATAAAGTTGCAACTATTGCCAATCAATTGAATTGTAGTAAATCTACAATAGAAAGAATGATAAAACAGTTACGAAAAAATGGAGTTAATATAAGGTATTGCAAGATATTAAAAAGACACAAAATAATTAATCGATAAAAAAAACATACTAATCGTTGAAAATGACGGTTTGAACTATTTATATTTGTGTCGTTAAAAATTTTCGCGAAAGAATTAACAAACATGAGAAGTAACCCATAACTCTAAATCAGGGAATTTATTAATTTAAAATTTTATACCTATGAAAAAGTTAATTGATTTAAAAGAAAATGCGTTAGACATGAACGAAATGTCAATGTTTAATGGAGGTACAGGAGGCGATACTAGAGGCGGAACTGCTGTTTTTAATGATGCTACTGTAAGTTATGGTTGTGATTATGACCAACCAGATGGTTCAGGGACAATTTTATATCTAGATGCCAACGAATTTGTTGGGTCAGTAGATTAATTCAACTGAAATTAACTCTAATAAGACGATAAGGAAAATCCTTATCGTCTTAAATTCAATAAAATGTTTAAACAATCTATTTTTGTTATTCTGTGTACATTTTTTTTATGCATAAAATGTACAGGTTATTCTAATACAATAAAATATTATAAGTACATTCATAAAGCTGAAAAATCTATATTAAATGAAGACTTTTCTTTAGCGACTAAGTGTTACAAAAAAGCATTCACATACCTAAAACATCCTTTTTCTAAAGATTTATATGTTGCCTCAATATGTATGCTAAAATCAGAAGTCAATATAGAAGATTTGCAACAATGGAATAAACTATATATGTATCAATCTGATAAAAATTTAAAAGACGAGATTATTTCAGATAAAGGCATAGGTTATTATAAAAATCTTTTTAAAATAGAATGGGACTCTATAATAAAAGATACGATAGAAAAAAGCAATTATGCGATAATAACAAGAAATAAATTAAAAGCCCTAATAAAAAAAGATCAAGAAATTAGACATCAAATGGAAGATTTATACGGTACAGATAAATATTATTTATTTGAACCTAAAAGCAATATAATGTATGTAGATTCCTTGAATTTATATGAACTAAATAATATTATCTCTGACAAACAATTTAGTGCTTACGAAATAGGTAATGAAGGATGGAATAGCATTTATATTATTATTCTCCACAATAGTCAATGGAACAGGTCATTTTTAATTGCAGAAAAATTAAAACAGTTAGTTAAAAATGGTAAAGTGGATAATAGATTATTTGCTTATTTAGCTGGTCGTTTCTGTGAAGCTATGAAAAAATCAGAAGAAATTCAATGTATTCGTGGAGATATTTATGGAGAAAAATTATATTGGGTATATGGGAATCATCATACCTATCCTAATTTTAGTAAAGATGAGATGAAAAAGATTAATAAAAATAGAAAGGAAATATATCTTAATCCAATACAAGAAAGGATAAAAGAATTAATTTATCAAAAACAGAATGAAAATTTATTCTTTATTAAAAAGAATGAGATTGCTTTGATACCAGATGCTTTATTAAAAAAAATTGAAAGTTATATTAATAATGGTAAATTAAAAGAAATAGAATAATTATGTCAGTTCTAATATTTAGTGAATCATATGATAATTCTACAAATGCAGTAATAAATTATCTAAATGAATTTGATATACCTGTTGTTAGGTTTAATACTGATCTAAATAATGATAATCTCTGTTATATTAAAACAATTGATAATGAGTTTGATATTAAATTCCGATTACGAAATAAGATATATTCTATTCGTGATTTTAAGTTAATTTGGGCACGAAGAGGTTTTTTTAAATTCAAAATGCCTGATTTATGTAATGAATTTAAGTACTCGGGAATAGAGAATGTTTTTCAATCTCATATTCAGACCGAAATAAATTATTTGAAATTTTTTTTAGAATATATTGTTGAAAATACAAGTAGTTATTGCATAGGAAATCCATCTTTATATAATATCAATAAGCTTATTGTATTGGATAAAGCTATGCAGCATGGTCTAAATATACCTAATACTTGTGTTACTAAAGAAGCATCTTTTATAAAAGAGATTATTAATGAAAAGGAAGAAGTAATTTCTAAACCAATAAGTAATTGTTTAAACTATTTTATTCCGGAAAATGAAATTTTAATTACACAGGGAAATATTACTAAAAGTTTAGATGATATAAAAAATGAAAAATTCAATTACTCTTTGTTCCAAAATACAATTAATATAAAATTTGAATTAAGAATTTTTTTTATTATGGATAAATACTTCTCAGCAATGATAGTTAAAGATAAAAACGATCCAAATAAAAAAAGAATGATGCCTTATAAAATACCAAATTCTATATCTGACAAACTTAAACTGTTAATGGCAGATTTACAGTTAAATACAGGTTCTATTGATATGTTGGTTGATGAAAATTTAATTTATTATTTTTTAGAAGTGAATCCTTGTGGACAAATAGAATGGCTATCTGAGTATTGTTTTCCAAACTTACATTATGATATAGCAACAATCTTAAAGAAAAAATATGAAACAGAAAAAAGTAGAATTTAAAGATTTATTAAAGGAGTCAAATATGAATTTTTTCCCTTTTTCTTACAATAATCTCTTTTTTGTTATTCATTCTAATTCAAAACCTGCTCATTTTTTTAAGGGGAGAAAGATGAATAGCTTACAAAATGAAAATATGACTATTAAAGGAAATGGATTAAGAATACCTATTTCAAAATTTATTACCGAATGAGTTTTACAAAAGAGGATTATTTTAGATTATTTCCTTCCTGTATTGCTGTAAAAGGTTATTCCAGGTCATTAATAATTGACACTGATGAAAGAAAGTTGTTTTACATAGGTAATAGCCATTATAATTTAATTCAAGAATTGGAAACTAACTCTGTTTTAGAAATCATTTCAATTAAAAGTAATGATGAAGGATTTATTTTTTTAAACTACTTGTTGAGAAATAATTTAGGTCAAATTATAAAAAAAGAAAATCTTGATAATTTTTTACCAATAGATAGTAATATAAATATTCCGTTTACTTCCAACTCAATTATTGATGTTGACAACTATAATTTCAGTTTATTAAAACTAAGTATAGAAAAATTAAGCCTTGCTAAGATTTCTAATATACAATTTAGATTTTTGAATGATATAAGCTTTTCTCAACTGAAAAAAATAATTCAATTAATTGAATCATTTTCTTTTTATACGGTTGAATTCCTATTTAGCAGTACTTTATACTCGATGATGTCAAAAGAAAATATTTCATATTTAGAAAACAATCAACTTATCACCAAAATATTTGTTTTTAATTCAAATTATGAAAGAATTCAAAGAAACTCAAAGTTTTTATTTTTGAGTAAAGTACTCAATGATTACAACCTGTGTGGACATACATCTGTAAAATACTTTAGTAGTTTTTTAGAAACAGTAATAAATTCAAAAAAATATAATTCTTGTTTAAATTGCAAAATCTCTATTGATAAAGAAGGTCAGGTAAAAAATTGCCCATCAATGAAAGAGAGTTATGGTAATATTAAAGATGTTTCTTTAATAGATGTATTAAATATGACTTCTTTTCAAAAATTTAATAAGATTACTAAAGATAATATTAATGTTTGTTTAGATTGTGAATATAGATATGTTTGCTCAGATTGTAGGGCTTATACTGATAATCCTACTGACATTTATTCCCGTCCTTCAAAATGTAACTATAATCCTTACATCTGTAAATGGAAAAATGAAGAAGGGTATAAAACACTTGAAGAATGTGGGGTAATAAGCAATAAAGACGCTTTTAGTATTGACTTTGACAAAATTGTTTCCATTAACAAGTTGTTGTGGGAAGAAGAAACAGAAAATGCTTAATAAATTCATTCACTATAACCAACCCGATCAAATGGCTTGCGGAGCTACCTGTATCCGCATTATTGCTAAACACTATGGTAGAAACATATCGCTCCCTAAACTCAAGCAGTTAACGGAAACCACTAGAGAAGGAGCCTCTTTAAAAGGTTTAGCAGATGCGGCTGAAAAAATAGGATTTCGTACACTTGGTGTAAAAGTTAGTTTTGAAAAACTGGTAGAAGACGCACCCCTACCCTGCATTATTTACTGGCAGCAGAAACACTTTATAGTAGTTTATAAAGTAAAAAAAGATAAGATTTATATTTCCGACCCAGCTCATGGCTTATTAGAATATTCTAAAGTTGATTTTATAAAAAACTGGATAGGCAACAGTGCTGATTCAAGCACCGAAGAAGGTATTGCCTTATTGCTCGAACTAACCCCTAAATTAAATCAAGCAGAACCTGACGATAACATAGAGGCTAAAAAAGGATTTTCTTTTCTATACCAATACTTGTTCAAATACAAAAAATTTCTTTTCCAATTAATCATTGGACTTTTAGCAGGAAGTTTATTGCAGCTTATTTTCCCCTTTTTAACCCAAAGTATCGTTGATATTGGAATACAAAATCGAGACATCAATTTTATTTACCTTATTTTAATTGCTCAATTATTTTTGTTTTTTGGCAGAATAAGTGTAGAATTGATACGAGGTTGGATTTTATTACACTTAAGTACACGTATTAATATTTCGTTAGTTTCAGACTTTTTTATTAAACTAATGAATCTACCCATTGCTTTTTTTGACAGCAAAATGACTGGGGATATTATGCAGAGGATTAACGACCATAAACGTATCGAACAACTGCTAACTACTACATCACTCAATACACTATTCACCTTTGTTAACTTAATCATTTTTAGTATTGTATTGGCATGGTACGATTTCAAAATATTTGCTATATTTTTTGTCGGAAGCTCACTTTATTTTATATGGATAGCTTTATTTCTAAAACGTAGAAAAGATTTAGATTATAAACGGTTTTCGCAACTTAGTGCAGAACAAACCAAAGTAATTGAACTAATAAATGGTATGCAAGAAATTAAACTCCACAATGCCGAACAGCAAAAGCGTTGGAGTTGGGAATATTTACAAGCACGCTTATTTAAAATTAGAATAAAAAGTTTAGTGTTAGAGCAAACGCAAAGTATCGGTTCTAATGCTATTAATGAAATTAAAAACATTTTTATTACCATTTTTTCAGCAAAATTGGTTATTGATGGACAAATTACCTTGGGTATGATGATGGCAATAAGTTATATTATTGGTCAGTTAAACGCTCCCATCCAACAATTAATTGGTTTTATATACGCTTATCAGGATGCCAAAATAGCATTAGAACGCTTAACTGAAATTCATAGTAAAGAAGACGAAGAGCAAACAGGAGATGAAAAAATATATGATGTTCCTTTTAATTCTGATATCCAACTTTCAAAAATAAATTTTCGCTACTTGGGTAGTGATGAATTGGTACTTAAAGACTTGGATTTAACCATTCCTGCTAATAAAGTTACTGCTATAGTTGGGGCAAGCGGAAGCGGAAAAACCACTTTAATGAAAATGCTTTTAAAATTTTATGAACCCATACAAGGAGAAATAAAGGTTGGTAACATTAATCTTAGCAACATTAGTCAATATGCATGGCGGAGCAAGTGTGGAAGCGTAATGCAAGAGGGCTTTATTTTTAATGATAGCATTGCTAATAACATTGCTGTTGGCGAAGAAATTGTTGATAAGCAAAAACTATTAAAAGCAGTTGAAATAGCCAACATCAAAGAATTTATTGAAAATTTACCCCTAGCTTACAATACTAAAATTGGTATGTCTGGTGTAGGTATGAGTACAGGACAAAAACAACGTCTTTTAATAGCTCGTGCAGTTTATAAAAACCCTGAAATAATTTTCTTTGATGAAGCTACCAGTGCTTTAGATGCTCACAATGAGAAAATTATTATGGAGAACTTAAATCAATTTTTCAAGAATAGAACAGCCGTTGTTATAGCTCATCGTTTAAGCACAGTTAAAAATGCCGACCAAATTGTAGTGTTAGACAAAGGTAAGATCATCGAAAAAGGAACACACAATGAATTGATAAAACAAAAAGGAAGTTATTATAACCTAGTTAAAAATCAATTGGAATTAGAAAAGATAAATGCCTGAAACTACCGAAATAGCAAAAGAAACTTTAAAAAATGTGAGCCAAAACGATATTGCTAAAAAAGTCGTTGTGCCTAAAATAGAACAAATCCGTTCGGATGAAGTGCAAGAAATTATTTCTGCTGTACCAAGTTGGATGATACGTTGGGGAATTACGCTAATTTTTGGATTAATTGTGATGCTTATCTCTTTATCGTGGTTGATAAAATATCCCGATATTATTTTTGGAAACGCAACATTGACAACCGTAGAACCACCTATAAAATTGGTTGTTAAAAGCTCTGGAAAATTGACTAATATCTTACTTGCAGATGGTTCAACGATTGAGAAAAATCAAGTCATAGCCGAAATGGAAAGCCCTGTAACGCAAGACGGAATAGGATTTTTAAAAGATTATGTATTGAAAATTAGAGGTTATTTATCAAACAAGAATTCAGAGTTACCTCTAACAAATGAAACTTTTGTTTTTGGTACAATGCAAACTAATTTTAATGACTTACAGAAAAACTCCAAAAATTTACAAGACCTAAAACAAAATAATTTTTCCATTCAAAAAATTAATAACCTAAAAAGTAAAATTGTTCAATACAGAAAACTCATTTCGATTTCATCTAATCAACTCATTTTACTAGAACAAGAATTGAAAAATGCCGTTGATAAATACAAAACAGACCAACATTTATACGAAAAGGGAGTGCTTGCTAAAATGGAATTTTATAGAGAAGAAACTGTTTTTCGTCAAAAACAAATGGATGTAGAAAATTTGAAAAAATCTGCATCAGAACAACAATTAACATTAATCAATTTACTACAAGAATTAAACGATGCTGAATTTCAATACCAAGAAAACGAAAGGACAATGATAAATAATATTCAAGCAAATTTATTAGAAATTGAAAACGGAATTGAAAACTGGCAACAAAATTACTCGTTTGTAGCTCCTGTTTCTGGAAAATTGGTTTGGTTAGAAAAAATACATCAAAACCAATTCATAGAAGCAGGTAAAAATCTTTTTGCAATAACTACCAATAACGAAAAATATATAGCTTTGGCGACTATTCCTGCTACTGGTTTTGGTAAAATACAAACAGGACAAAAAGCCCGAATAAAACTCAATAATTATCCTCCTTACGAATTTGGATTTTTAGAAGGTGTTGTTTCTAAACTGACTGAAATTCCTAACGAAAGTACCTACCAAGTAGAAATAACTTTATCCAATGGCATGTCCAGTTCGTACAACAAACAGTTGACTTTTACACCCGAAATGACTGGTACAGCAGAGATTGTAACGCAGGACTTGAGAGTTATGCAGCGTATTTTTAACCAATTTAACAAACTATTTGACAGAAATACCAATGCCAACGCTTCTGTGTCAAGCACATTGTCAAAATAAATCCCGAAAAGTCGGGACAAGTTTTGCCAATAAGCTTTCCACCCTACCGCACCACGAAACTAATGCACATACACACAACATGGGCTAAAAACAAGTGGGCGTTTGTAGGTTATTAAACTTTGGTGTTTTTTATCTACTTTTGTCGTGGTGGACTATGAAGTGGTTATCAATTGCCCACCATCTTTTAGCCCAAATCCGTTATGTGCTATGGAAGGAACCCACTAAGAAACAAAAACGATGACCAAAATTTTTAAATATTGCTTTGACAAATGGTGGCGACCCTTAATTTTTTTCGGGTTGACAACTTTATTTTTTGGAATTAGTGAAATAATCCAAAACCATAAACTCATTGACTTTGCATTTTACCTTTTTGCATTCGGACTTCTTGGACTTTTAATTTCGACTGTTTACCAACTGACAAAGAAAAAATGGCTTTTTGCTTTTTTGACAATAATGGCTTTTGGACTTGGAATCATTGGTTTTTTCCTTTTGTCTATTGCTCAATTTTGGATTACCCAATCAATGCCAGACAGATATGCTGACAGTTTAAAAATACCTGACAACATTGAAATAAATGAGCCAAAAGGAGATGGTGACGGGTTTTATAACTATCAACCAGACACAACAAAATCAAACATAGAAGCAAAAGAATTGGACTTTGAATTGTTTCATTCCTTTCAACCAGGGCTCTATGAATATGAAATTTGGTTAGGTAAAATTGACAGTGGAACTGTTTTTTTGAAAGTGTATGAAATAACAAAAAACGATAGACTTTCAAAAGACCGATTGACTAATAGGAGTTCAATAAGAGTTGAAAACTCAACAGACGAAATTAAAAAGTTTGGGACACAAGACCATTTTACGATTTATGAAGGTGATTGGGGAAAGCCTTATGCAGCAAGATTTGAAGTTTGGTATCAACCCGACAAAGGAAAGGAAAGAAAATTGACCGAAAAAAATTATAAAATTGAAGGATGGCAACGTTGACAAAATACAGAACCACAGCACATAACATCGCATTGGCAATAGGCGGGCTGAACGGCTTCGTATCAACGGAAGTGCAAGGTTCAACTTCTGTTCTCCGAATGAACAGTAGTGCTAAAAATCCCCGCCCATCGCCAATACGCGGCCCGTTAGTGGCAATAAATGACGAAGACGGTATCGTAAAATTTGAAAAGTCTAACGGCAGACTGTTTTCTTGCCCCTTTCCTTTTAATTTAAAAAAAATGACACGTTTGTCGCGGTCGACATTTTTAAATCGGCCTCTCGCTT
>CAJPFH010000017.1 GCA_905339165.1 Flavobacteriales bacterium | reverse complement strand
CTGTACGACCACTGTTTTATCCATTTTGTCGCTTACAACTACTCCACTTAAAACCTGCCCTCTGACCGGCAGGGTTCCATGAAATGGACAATTCGGGTCTATGCATTCTTTTGTTGGCGGTTGAACATCCAACCCAATATCGCGTGTCATTATTATACCTCTTTTATTTCCTGAATTTCTTCTTGAATTTTGTCTGGATTCTGTTTTCGGGTTGCGAGAGCAATAATCTTCCGTCAACTTTTAGTGTCAAAGGCAAGTAACGTTTGCCGTCAACCGACGGAATTGTGAATCTAAAAGATGAACAGGATTTTGGAATGTTTTTTTCCTGGACATCAGTTTCTATGGTCAGTAAATTCTTTGTTTCATTAACTATTTTTCCCTCAATTCCGATGAGGGACATGTTCGTGCTGTCCACTACCTGTGTATCAAGACCTATGAGTTCATGGTGTATGATATTGTGTGGTGTCAGCTTCATTATTTATTTTTCTCCGTCTGGATAGTTCTGATCCTTGCTATCGTTCTTTTTATTTCTTTCATTTTTCCCGGACTTTCAGGTGCGCCGCCTGCTGAAGCAATAGCGCGTTCCCTGATCAACTCCATTAATATTTTATCCAGTTCCTCTTGCCTCTCATCATTGTTCATTTTCCGTATTTCATCACTTCTCAATATTGCCATGACTACTCCTCCATCTTATGAGTGCGTGATGCCGGGTGCCAGTAATCGTATTGCGCATGTTTATGTTCTAAGACATCGCCATGCATCCTTTCCTCGATATTACCAGTATGGATCTCTTCAGGAACTGTTTCCTTTGCTGTTTCAGGTGCTGGTCTGGTTATCTCCGGTTTTATCTCCGGTTTTTTTTCGGCAGGAACAGGTGCAGCCTTTACGAGTTCTTTAATGCCTTCCGGTTTCTTTCCAGCAGCTGCAGCTTCCTGTGGAACTGCGATCTCTGTTGTCTTAAACCTGCCCGGAAGTTTAACGCTTGGCCGGATTAACCTTACACGGCATCCGATAACTCCAAGGTTCTTTATCGCAATGGCAAAGCCTTTATCAACCAGTTCCATTGCAGGGTTACCTGCATGGAGCATATTGCCTGCCACGAATTTTTCAGTCCTCTTCCTGGGGCCTGTCAATTTGCCGGCAATATCAATTTCGCATCCGAGAGCTCCTGATTCCATTATTCTTCTTAGCATGTTATGGCCGGCTTTCCTGAAGTACAGGCCGCGTTCGATTGCTCCGGCCAATCTTGATGCCATCATCTGGGC